>CADAJF010000007.1 GCA_902788175.1 uncultured Bacteroidia bacterium | reverse complement strand
GCCAGGTCGTACTGGAAGTCTCCCACTTCTCCGCGATAACCCACGTTGAATTCCAGACCCTTGTTGTCCATGGCGCCGGCGTTGATCCACTGGGAAGAGCCTTCACCCATCACACCGATACCGGGCATGTACACCAGAATGTCGGTGGTCTTCTTGTAGTAGGCTTCGAAGGAACCGTAGAGGGCGCTCTTGAACATGGCGAAGTCCAAACCGACGTTGGTCTGGGTAGTGGTCTCCCACTTCAGGTTGTCATTGCCAAGCTGGTTGCGCTTGAAACCGCTGGGCAGCGTCTTGCCTCCGTTGGTGCCTTCGATGTCATAACTGGTACCATAGCTCTGGCCGCCGAAACCGGCCTCGCCGTAGTTACTCTCGTACAGCGTATAGCGGGCTACGTTGGCGATTTCCTGGTTACCGGTCTGACCCCAGCTGGCGCGGATTTTTAGGTTCTCCAGCCAGGTGGCATCCTCCATGAAGGGTTCCTTGTCAATTCTCCAACCCAGGGAGACGGAAGGGAACAGACCGAAGCGGTTGTTGCGGCCGAAGCGGCTGGAACCGTCGTAACGGACGGTGACGCTGGCCAGATAGCGGTCTGCGAAGTTGTAGTTGGCCTTGCCGAAGAAGGAGACCAGAGTGAATCCACCGCCGCCGCCATAGGCTTCGGCCTCTCCCACTGCGGCGCTGGGCCACATATAATCGGGGTTCAGAACGGCGAAGTCATAGGCCTTGCCGCTGAACCAGGTGTCCTTTTCGCGGTTGATTTCCGTACCTACCAGCACGTCTCCGCGGTGTTTGCCCACCTCGAAGTTGTAAGTGGCGATGGCATTCCACATCCACTTGAGCCAGTGCTCCTGCTTGCCTTCCACCGCGTTGGTGGGATTGGCAACCGTACCTTCCGTAACGGGATAGGTGAAGATGCGCTGCTCCTTCTGGGCATAGTCTATACCGAAGGTGGTCTTGATATTGAAACCCTTGAAGGGGTTGATGTTCAGGAAGGCGTCGCCGAAGATTCTCCAGTAGGAGTAGCGGTTGTCAGCGTTGCGGGTGAGGCGGGCCAGGGGGTTCTCGCGGTCGGCATAGCCGCCCACGGGACCGGCAAACTCACCAGTGGTGGTGTATACCGGGATGGAGGGGTTGAACTGGAGCACATTCTCCAGGAATCCGCCGGGGGCCTGCACCTCGGAGGTGCGGTTCACGGTGAAGTGCTCACCAACGGTGATGATGTTGCGGTCTCCGATTTTCAGAAGCTTGAAGTCCGTGTTGATACGAGCGCTCAGTCGGGAGAAGTCGGAGTATTTGAGGATACCGTCGTTCTTGTAGTAACCCAGGGAGAAAAATGAGTTGCCGTGCTCGGTACCGTTACTCAGCGCGAGGTTATACTGCTGGATGATACCGGTGCGGGTGGTCTCGCGGAACCAGTCAGTATCGCTGGCGGGGGTGATGCCGGCGGCATCCAGGTACTTGGTCATTCCCACTTTGTTCAGGACGGGATTGCCGCTGGTGTCGTAGCCCCAGTTGTACTGGTACCCCAGGGCGTTCATATTGGGATTCAGTCCGTCGTTCACGTAGCCCTGCCACATCACCTTGCCAAATTCCTCGGCATTGAGGACCTGCATACGGTTCACGTAGGACTGGGCGGCCACGGAGGCATCAAAGTCCACTTTCACCTTGCCTTCCTTCCCGGCCTTTGTGGTGATGATGATGACACCGTTGGCAGCGCGGCTGCCGTAGATGGAAGCGGAAGCGGCGTCCTTGAGCACCTGGATGGACTCGATATCGTTACCGTTGAGCTCATGCATGCCGGCCTTGGTAGGTACACCGTCGATGATGTACAGCGGGTCGTTGTTGTTCAGGGTACCAATACCGCGGATGCGCACGGTGGCTGCACCGGAAGGGGAACCGTCGGCCGTGATGTTCATGCCCGGGACACGTCCCTGAAGGGCTTTCACGGGGTTGTTCTCGTTCTGCTTGGCCAGGTCTTCCGTATTCACGGTGGAGATGGCGCCGGTGAGGTCGGCCTTGCGCTGGACGGTGTAACCGGTGACTACCACTTCATTCAGAAGCTGAGCGTCTTCATGCATCACTACAGACATCTGTGCCTGGGCGGGGAGTTCCAGGGTGGTGTAACCGATAGATGAGAAGACCAAAACTGCCCCTTCTTTTACTGAGAGGGTGAAGTTGCCGTCAAAGTCCGTCGTAGTACCGTTCGACGTGCCTTTTTCCATGACCGCGGCGCCAATGACGCCGTAGCCGTCGGCCGATGAGGTTACCACGCCGGTAACCGTAATCTGCTGGGCAAAGGCGGTGAGGCCTGTCAGCAGGAGGGCCGTTACGATAAGTGATTTTAGTTTGAACATATGATAATGGTTGATAGTTCCGTGTCCGGCGGGGCCGTCGTGGTTACTGCCCGTCGCAAATATAATGTGTAATCCGTGCAATCCCTCACGCGGAATGTTTCATTTGTTGCAACAGATGTTTCCAGGCAACTTTTTTTACTGCAAATGAATCAAAGTTTTGTATCTTTGTGGCTCCTTATGGAAAACGGACGCATCATACTGGGCATAGACCCCGGCACGCAGCTGCTGGGTTTCGGGATAGTGCGCACGCAGGGGAAAAAGGTGGAGTACGTGGATATGGGCGTACTGGACCTTCGCAAGGAAGGGGACGCCTACAGCAAACTGCAGGCCATTTACCGGTGCATCAGCCAGGTGTGCAGGAATTACGGGCCCACGGACCTGGCCATCGAAAGCCCTTTTTACGGCAAGAACGCGCAGGTGGTCCTCAAATTAGGGCGCGCGCAAGGGGCGGCCATCCTGGCTGCCAAGGAGTTCGGGGTGCAAAACGTCGCCGAATATGCCCCCCGCAAGGCCAAGGAGGCCATTGTGGGCAACGGCGCCGCCTCCAAGGAGCAGGTACAGCTGATGCTGGAAAAAACGCTGGGCGTGCAGCTGGAAAGCCGACACCTGGACGCCACGGACGCCCTGGCCATCGCCCTGTGCCACCATTATGAGATGTCCTCTCCGCTCTCCGCCGCCAAGGGGAAAGGCGGCTGGGAACAGTTCCTCAAGGACCACCCGGAAAGAATTTCCAAAGGCTAGTTAAACCTTGGCGCCCGGGCGGTGTCAAAGAATCGTTCCTCCCTGGGGGAGGCAGGAAAAGCAAACAAATACTTTTATGGTAAAAAGAATACTGCTGGCCCTTGCGGGCCTTTTTATCGGCCTTACGCTCAGTGCCCAGAGCCACAAGCTTACACTCAGGCTCCAGGATGCATCTACCGGAGAAAAAGTGGGATTTGCCACGGTGTCCCTGGTCCCGGAGAAAGGACAGACCCGTTACACCCTCAGCGACGGTGAAGGCCAGGCCACCCTGGAAAAAATCCGCAACGGCAAATACACCCTCAAGGCAGAGATCATGGGTTACATCACCCACCAGCAGGCCCTGGAAGTGAAGGGGAACATGGACCTGGGCATCGTGAAGCTGGAGCCGGACACCCAGGTACTGGACGCTGCCTCCGTAAGCGCCGTGGGCAATCCCATCATCATCAAGAAAGACACGGTGGAGTACAACGCCTCCTCCTTCAAGATCAGCGACGACAACATGCTGGTGGACCTCCTGAAAAAGCTCCCCGGCATTGAAGTCGCCGAAGACGGCTCCATCACCTCCAACGGCGAAACCATCTCGAAGATTACCATCGCCGGCAAAACTTTCTTCCTGGACGATCCTCAGCTGGCTTCCCAGAACATTCCCGCCAAGCTGGTGGAGAAGGTGAAGGTGGTGAAGAAAAAGAGTGAGCAGGCCGAGTTTACCGGCATCGACGACGGCGAGGAAGAGACCGTTATCGACCTCACCGTCCAGCGGGGCATGATGAACGGCCTTTTCGGGAACGTGATGGCCGGCGGCGGCCACGACCTTCCCTCCACCCAGGGCAGCATGAACGACTGGCGCTGGCAGACGGCAGCTATGGGCGGCCGCTTTGCAGAGACCAGCCAGATCAGTGTGATCGTCAACGCCAACAACACCAACAACCGCGGTTTCAACGACCTCAGCGGCAACATGATGGGTAACATGATGGGCGGCGGCGGCATGATGGGACGTGGTGGCGGCGGCGGTTGGGGCGGCTGGGGCGGCTCCAACGGCATCACCACCTCCTGGATGGGCGGTCTCAACGGCAACTGGGACCTGATGGGGGACAAGATGGACCTGGGCGCCCTTTACAACGGCACCATCACGGACGTGCTGGAGTCCTCTTACAAGGAAACCTACCGCGACGACGGCTCTACGCTCATCTCAGACACCGACGGCATGAGCCACCGCTTCACCAACGGCCACCGCTTTGGCGTGCGCCTGGAGCACAAGTTCAGTGAGAACACCTCCATCCTTTTCCAGCCGCAGTTCAACTTCGGCGGCGGCAACTACCTGCAACAGAGCGGCTTTGATACGGATACCCGCGGGGCAGACGGCTCCCTTTCCTCTACCAACGACGGTTTCACCCACAGCAGCGGAAACAACTCCAACTGGAGTTCCCGGGGCTTCTTCCTCTTCCGCCAGCGCCTGGGCATGCCGGGCCGCACTTTATCGGCCAACCTGGACTGGAACATCTCCCGCAACCAGATGCTGGGGCACAACCAGTCCCTCACCAATGCCGTGAACGGGGCTAGCCTGGTGAACCAGCTGGTGGACCAGAATTCCCGCAGCGAAAGCGCCGGTACCCGCATTGTCTATACCGAGCCCCTGGGCAATTACTTCTATCTGGAGGGCAGCTACAACTTCCGCTTCTCCCAGAGCACCACGCTCAAGGACACCTATGACAGCGGTTATTATGAGTGGGCGGGCCTTTCCTATGACAAGGACCTCCACCGCATTGTGGACGCAGCCGGCAACCCCATGGACGTGCTTCCCTTCGATATGTCCAACTACAACGCAGGCATCAAGAACGACACCTACTCCAACAGCATCCTCAATATCAACCGCAACCACAACCTGGGCCTGGCGTTCATGTACCAGCGGGAGGCTGCCCGTGCGCAGATAGGTGTATCGGCCATCCCTACCAGCACTACCAATATCACCAACGGGAAGGGCTATGAGAACAATGTCTGGAACTTTGCGCCGCGTGCCATGCTGTTCTACGACTTCAGCGACAACGCCAATATCCGCCTGTTCTATTTTGGCCGCAGCGCCCAGCCTTCCACCAGCCAGCTGATGCCCGTGATGGACAACTCCAACCCGCTGTCCATGAGTCTGGGTAACCCTTATCTGGAGCCTTACTTCAACCACAACATGCGTGCGGAATGGGAGTATTCCAACAAGCAGACCTTCTTCACCGCCCGCGTGAACATGCAGGGCGGCATGGTCCAGAATCCCATCACCAACGCCACCTGGTACGACCAAAACGGCCGCCAGTACTCCTTCCCCGTGAACGGTCACAATACCTACAACGGCAACCTCCGCATCATGATCAATGCGCCCATCGCCAAGAGCAACTTCTCCATCTCCAACATGACCAACGCCTCCTACTCCAAGAGCGGCAGCTTCGTGGGCGGGTCCAAACTGGACATGAGCGGTTATTTCAATGAAAGCGGCGAGTTCCAGTACGAGGCCTTCCACAAGCACTACTTTGAAGGCAGCAGCAGCGCCTGGGAGTCCGACTTCCTGGACAACAGCACCCGCAACCTGAGTCTCATGGAGCGCATACGCCTCACTTACCGGGACGACAATATAGAGATTATCGGCAGTGCCCGTACGCGCGTGAGCAAGCCCTGGTACACCGTGCAGGAGCAGGTGGCCGCCACCTGGAACAACCAGGCCTCCGGTTCTGTCAAATGGACCCCCGGCACCAGCGGCTTCGAGATTTCCACGGACCTGAACTACAACTGGTACAACGGCTATACAACGCCCCAGGATCCCCAGCTGGTGTGGAACGCCTCCGTCTCCATGCCCCTTTTCAAGCGGCAGGCCACCATTTCCCTCAAAGCCTACGACATCCTGGACCAGGCCAGGAACCTGCGCGTTGCCGTCACGGACAACTACTACCAGGAAACCCGCAACAATACCCTGGGCCGATACATCATGCTCTCCCTGACCTGGCGCTTCGGCAATTTTGGCAAGGCGCGTGAGCAGATGCGCGGCCGCATGGGCGGCGGTCCCGGCGGTCCTCCGATGGGCGGCAGGCGTCCTTTCTAAAGGCTGGAAACATAATTCCGCCATTTCTCGATGAGGGCGGAAAGGTCTGCGGGGAGCGGAGCTTCGAAATGGAGCCGCTTCCCGCTTACCGGATGGGTGAAACCCAGCGTACGGGCGTGCAGGGCCTGCCGCGGGCAAAGAGCAAAGCAGTTCTGGATAAACTGCCGATACTTGGCGTAGATGGTGCCCTGGCGGATTTCTGCGCCGCCGTAGCGCTCGTCGTTAAAGAGGGGATGGCCAGTGGAGGCCATGTGTACGCGGATCTGGTGCGTGCGCCCTGTTTCCAGGCGGCATTCCACCACGGTGATGAAACCCATGCGCTCCAGCACCTTCCAGTGCGTCACGGCCCATTTCCCTTTTTCCGGCTCCTCATACACGCGGAAACGCAGGCGGTCGTTGGGGTCCCGGCCGATGGTCCCTTCGATGGTCCCTTCGTCTTCGGTGATATTTCCCCAGACAACGGCTGTGTAAACGCGGTCTATCGAGTGCTCGAAGAACTGCTGGGCCAGGTTCAGCTGGGCGGCGGGATTCTTGGCCACCACCAGCAGGCCGCTGGTGTCCTTGTCTATGCGGTGCACCAGGACGCCCATGCGCTCGTCCTGGTCTTCGGGGCTCAGGTGCAGGTACCAGGCCAGGGCGTTCACCAGCGTACCGCTGTAATTGCCATGTCCGGGATGCACCACCATGCCGGCGGGCTTGTTCACCACCAGCAGGTCATCGTCCTCATAGACTATATCCAGGGGAATGTTCTCCGGCAGGATTTCCAGCCCCCGGCGCTCATAGGGCATGACAAATTTCACTACGTCGCAGGGGCGCACTATGTAATTGGCTTTCACGGGTTTGTCGTTCACAAGAACGTAACCCAGCTTGATGGCCTGCTGCACCCGGTGACGGGAAGTGTCTTCCTGGTGGGAAGTGATGAATTTATCTACCCGGAGCGGCTCCTGTCCCTTATCCACCAGCAGCCGGAAATGCTCGAACATCTCGTCATTTCCGACGGCCGCGTCGTTCCCTGTTTGATCGGGAATCTCTTGCCACTGCTCCTGAATCATTCGGCGGGAAGCTTGCTCTTGTCCAGGGTGAGGAAAAGGTTCACGGACGAGCCCAGTTTCCGGGCCTCTCCGGCGGCATCCTGCTTGTACACAACGGCATTCACGGAGTCTGCGTAAGTGCGGACGTCCTTGTCAAAGCGGATTTGCCCGACGTTGAGATAGCGGTCATGCAGGGCATCCACGGCCGCGACATACTTCATGCCTATCAACCGGGGAACGCGCGTGGAAGACTCCGGTCCGCTGAATCCCACCTGCAGGTCGATGGTGGAGCCGCTGACTACCAGCGAGCCGGCCTTGGCTTCCTTGCCCTCACAGTACTGTCCCAGCACCGTATGGGTGGCGATATCCCGCACATAGTTGAGCTTGCCCACGCTGAGGCCGCGGTTCTGGAGCTCCGTGCGGGCTTCCGTGACGGAGTAGCCGTAAAGATTGGGCATTACCACCTTGCGCGGAACGACGGAGTTGATGGTTACGAAGATGCTTCGGCCCTTTTTCACCGTGGCGCCGGCTTTGGGCTGCTGGCGGTATACTACGCCGCCGGCCAGCCTGCGCACAAAGACGGAATCCACCACTTTTATGTGGACGTGATTCTTCTCGGCCGCCTCCCTGGCCTGCTGGACAGTCAGGTTGGTCAGGTCCGGCGCCGTAACGTTCTTTCCATGATGGGTGATGAGCCTGAGCCCCAGGCTGGCCAAAATGACCAGGCCCAATATCAGTGCGGCGGCAAGGAGCAGGTTCCTTGCAATCCAGCGGTCTTTTTTCTCTGTTTTCTCTGCCATAGGGATATTTCCTTCGCCACAAATTTATCAATTTCTGCGCAATTACGCAAAAACACGCCTTTTTTGCCCTTTCCTCCCTCCTTCGCCCGTTCTTTCGTGATACATAACCGCCCGATTCTCAGTCGTTTATAGAAATCAATCGTTGCAAAATGCAACGATTGATTTCTGGAAGTAGCTGTGAATCAGCGGATTAGCTTTTTGGGCCGATGGGTGCCTCCCGGTTGGGGTTGGGGTGAAGAAGGGGTGCCGGGGGATGGGGAACAGGCAGGGCTGGGTACGGGCCGATGGGGCTGAGGAGAGGAATCTGTGTGGGGATTTGACGGGGTTATATTATTTATAAGGTGTGGTTCAGGGGGGTGTTGTGGAACGATTTGCTTGCTGTTTAGTGGAACGCCGGCGGGAGAATTGGGAGGTGTTTGGAGGAGGGCGGGAGAAAGGAGGAGGTTCAAGGTAGGGGCGGGGACGCTCAAAAACGCGGTAGAAATGGTTGCATTTAAGAAATAATCAAAAAAAATTTTCACAATTATGTTTGTTATTTCAAAAAAAATAGCCATCTTTGCGAGTAACTATAACGACCCTTATAAGTGCACACAAGGCGATTATGGATGTTTAGAGCACATGGAAACGTGTTTTCCGTGCTGTACAGGCAGGTTCCGCAGGTCTCAGGGAGTTGAGAAATTGCGGTCTGGTTTGGCATCATTAAACCGCTTTGTATTAAGGTAAAACGTGGATTTCGTATGATGAAAAGAACTTTAGGTATCGTTTTGGCTGTTCTGGCGCTCTCCGCAGGAGTTGCCCGGGCGCAGTCCGTGAGCAAGTCGGACTCCAACGTGGAGTTCCGCCCGCACGCGTACATCGGCCTGCAGGGTGGCGCGGCCTACACTGTGGGTGAGACCACCTTCAACCGGCTTGTCTCCCCCGCTGCCGCTGGAGAACTGGGTTATCAGTTCAGCCCGGTTCTGGGCGCACGCCTCGCGGCTGGTGGCTGGCAGGGCAAGGGCGCAGCTGTTGCTGCCGGAACGGAGGTTTATGCCTTCAACTACATCCTTGGCGGCGCAGACCTTACCCTGAACCTCGCCAACCTCTTTGCCGGTTACAAGCATGACCGCGTCTTCAGCCCCTATGCTTTCATCGGCGGCGGCGCGCTCATGGGTTTCCGCAACGGAGCCAATAGCGTCAAGAACACCACGCCTTCCCAGTACTTCGAATACCTGTGGTCCGGCAAGAAGATCCTCCCCGTCGGCCGTGCAGGTCTGGGAACGGACATCCGTCTCAGTGACATCGTGGCCCTCACCCTGGAGGCCAACGCAGAGGTTACCAGCGACCGCTTCAACTCCAAGAAGGCAGGCAATCCGGACTTCCAGTTCAACGCCCTGGCCGGCCTGAAGTTCAACCTGGGCAAGCCCTACACCCGCAAACCCGCACCGGAACCGGTAGTGTACGAGGCTCCCAAGCCCGAACCCGCCCCGGAGAAACCTGCTGTAGAAGAAGTTAAACCCGAGCCCAAGCAGATTGTTCCTGAGAAGAAGGAATGCAACGCTTGCAAGGAAATGCAGGAGATCTGCACCTTCTTTGAGCTGGATTCCAGCGAAATCCTCCCCGAGGAAGCCGCAAAGCTGGACAAATATGCCCAGTGGCTCACCAAGCACAAGGACGTGAAGATTGCCATCACCGGCTACGCAGACGTCCAGACCGGCAACCCTTCCTACAACATGGGCCTGTCCCAGCGCCGCGTCATCGCCGTGAAGAAGTATCTCACGGACAAGGGCATCGATGCAAGCCGCATTGGTACGGACTACAAGGGAGACACCGTGCAGCCGTTCGATGTAAACGAGCAGAACCGCGTGGTGGTGTCCCAGGTGGTAAAATAGAGTAGTGTAACACTTAACCTTGCAAAGAACAAGAAAAGAGAATTAAGCAAACAAAATCCTATTTATTCATTTATTCCAAACAATTATGTACAAAAAACTCAAATTCATCATTGCAGGCGTGGCTATCGTAGCCGGCCTCGCAAGCGCTGTCTCCTGTAAGGATCTCAGCAAGGATGTGGAGGACCTGTCCAACAAGGTGAGCAGCCTTGAGAGCAAGGTCACCGCACTTGAAGGCAAGATCTCTGCAGGTGCTGTAATCACGGCCGTGAACAAGACCGCCAACGGTATCCAGGTGGTCCTGAGCGATGGTACCAAGCACGACATCACCAACGGAACCAACGGAACCAATGGCACCAACGGTAAAGACGGTGCCAAGGGTGACAAAGGTGACAAAGGTGACAAAGGTGACAAGGGTGACACCGGTGCCGCTGGCGCCGCCGGTACTCCTGGTTCCGTCGTTACTATCGGCGCGAACGGTAACTGGTTCATCGATGGTAAGGACACCGGTCTTGCTGCCGCCGGCCAGAAAGGCGATAAAGGCGCGGACGGCACCAACGGCACCAACGGTAAGGACGGCCTTAACCCGGACTACTATGTTCCTAACGCACAAACCGGCTGCTTTGACAAGTACAGCTGGGATGCTACCAAGAAGGCGTATGTGAAGACTTCTACCACCATTTCTTTCCTCGCTCCCGGCACGATCACCGCTGTGTTTGACCCCGCTACCGGCCAGGTTACCCTCTTTGGCGTAGAAGGCCTGGATAAGGGTTATGTCCTCGGTGGCCCCGCAGAGGTTAAGAGCCTGGTGTTCATCCCCGAACTTTACATCGACGGCGTTGAAGGCTTCACCTTCAAGAACTTCCAGTTCATGCCTCAGTCCCTGACCAACAAGGATAAGAAAGCCGAGAAGCAGGGCAACAAGGTAGGTGCCAACGTTGTGAACGTGAACCCCGCCACCTATGTGTACTATCACGTGAATCCTGCCAATGCCAAGATTGACAAGGACACTCCCCTCCGCTTCGTTGTGGACGAGAAAGAGTACAAGAAGACTCGTGCCGCCGCTTCCAAGGATTTCGGTGCAAAGGCTGAGTTCGTCGAGTTAAAGGAAGGCGTCCTGAAGGTAAAGGTGACCATCACCGGCACCCCTGCTACCGCCGAGGCTATTTCCATCCTCGCCCTCGAGATTGAAAGAGAAGACGGTTCCACCGTCACCTCCGACTATGCCACCACCATGAAGGAGGATCTGGACAACCTTGCAATCGCTCTCCCGAATGCCAAGATCAAGGATCCCAGCGTGCTGAATCTCGATCCTCTGGCCACCGACGCTCACTATCGTCGCGCTTCCGAAGGCATCTCCAACGTGGACGCCAAGGCTTGGGTTACCGCTTATCCCGCCTGGACCGACGGTGACACCGTTATCGACAATGTAGAGAAGTCCTGCGACCTCTCCGTCAAGTTCAACTCCTCCATTGATCTCGCCAACTACGTGGCTGTTCACAAGGTGGATGACACCGGCGCAGACGTTGCTGCTCCCGAGCTCAGCGCTTCCGCTTTCGAGGCCCTTGGTCTCAGCTGGGAGTATGCCGTTGTGATGAACTATAATATCGGTACCCCTGTCACTCCTCAGGATAAGTTCGTCAAACTGGAGGGCAGCGTGTTCACTCCTCGCGTTTACGAAGTTACCGGTGAGGCCGCTATCGGCCGTACTCCTATCATCCGCGTAGCTCTCAAGCACGGTGCAGATGTTATCCAGTACGCCTACATCAAGGTCTTCATCTCCGATAAGGAGAAGGATCCTGAGAAGCCGTTCGACGCTGAGTACAAGTTCGACGGTAAGGTCAAGTACGACTGCAACGACAAGGAACTCAACACCACCGTTGAGTACATGAACGTGAAGATCTACAACGAGCTCGGCATGAGCAAGGATGCATTCCACGCTCTCTACGACGCGATTGATGTTGACTTCAAGCCCGCCGCCGAAGGCGCCAGCTTCGTCAACGACGGTACCGTCACCGAGAACACCAACCCTGAGGTTGAAGGCACCCATACCCTGAAGTGGAAGATCTCCAAGGATGAGATCTGGGCCAAGGGCGGCAAGCAGGTTGTGCACTATGTCAAGTACTACAACTCCGGCAACCCGAACCTCTTCGCCGTTGTGAAACTCGTTGCTGATATCGACGAAATCAAGAAGGCCTACAACATCACCAAGGCTGACTACATCTCCAACTACTGGGATGTTGACAAGACCGCTACCCGTTACAACGTGGCCGTTCCTCTCACCGTGGGTGATACCGATCCTAACAACTGTATCTTCTTCAATGACATCAACGCCTCCTTCGTGACCTGGCCTGCCGGCAGCATCGAGGGTGTACCTGGTGTGCTGAAGCTTGACAAGAGTGTCACCAAGATCCAGTACTACTTCTGCAACACGCACAAGATTACCGATCTGAAGGTGGATGGCAAGGCTGTGACCTTCTCCATCAAGAACAACGGCCTTGAGCTGTGGGGTAAGACCACTGGTGCTGAAGAACTGATCGCCACCATCGTCAACGACGAGACCGCTCCTATCCCGAACTCCATCGAGCTCAACAAGGCCAGCGATCTTGCCAAGGCCCTGCTGAACGTGGGCAAGAGCTACCTCTATGTCTACCTCGGTGCCAAGGGTATTGTCTGCGGCGATACTACTAAGGAGGTAACCATCACCTTCGACGGTAAGGATCACTTCCGCGCTGACTATGTACGTCCTGTTGACATCACCGATGTTTCTAAGGGCAAGTTCGTCGACGCCGTTGACTACGGTGAGAAGGGCTCCTACATCAGCATCGAAGACCTCATTGCTCCGAATGACTGGCGTGGCCGTAACTTCGTCGGCGAGTACATCACCTACTGGGACTTCTACGGTCCGTTCAACATCACTGTTGATCTGACGAAGGTAGAATGCGACCTGAACGGTGTACGTCAGCCGCTGCCTGTAACCGTTGAACTCAAGCAGGTCACCACTGCCGACATGCAGACCATCTCCGGTGATACTACGCTGAATTCCAAGTACGGTTACATCACCTACAAGAACAATGGTACCGGTGTCTCCGCCTTCAACATCTTCCTCAAGGATGTCAAGGTATCCTACGGATGGGGTGTCATTACTCCTGAGAAGCCGATCACCGTTCCTGTAGCCGCCACAATCGAAGACTAATTCGATAAGATAAACTGAATTGGGGCAGAGCCTTAGGGCCCTGCCCCTTTTTTAATTTCAAATTATGCTTAATCGGATACTGACAGTTTCAGCCGTACTATTCCTCTGTTTGGCTGCTTTGGCACAGAAACCTCAGAAGCTGGTTTTCAGGGAACGTGTGAAGCAGCTGGGTTCCATTCCCTTCAGTGACAGTACCACGGTGTTGTTCCATTACAGGAATGAGGGAAAGCAGCCCCTTACCATCCTGAAGGTACATCCTGGATGCACGTGCCTGGTCCCGGATTATTCCCGTAAGCTTCTGAGCCCCGGGGACAGCGCCACCTTTACCCTGCGCTATAAGCCTTCGCATCCCGGCCCCTTCTCCAATGCAGTAACCATTACCTATACTGTGGAAGGTAGCCAAGAACTGGAGATTGTCCGGATAGGCATCAAAGGCACTGCCACGGAAAAGCCCTGCTCTTCCTGCGCTGAATAGACCCGGATTGGAAGGGTGGCAATTTTTTCTTATTTTTGTGCCTGATGAAAAGGCCTGACTTCCTCTTTGCAGTGTTGGCGCTGTGCTTTACGGCGCTGATGAGCCTGCCATGGCTGGTACCGCACATGGGCTGGACTGCCCTTGTGGGGTTGTTGCCGCTGCTGCTGATGGAGCGCCTCTCTACAGCACATAAGACTAAGCACTTCTGGTGGTGGCATTACGGCACTTTTGTGCTTTGGAACGCCCTTACCACCTGGTGGGTGGGGGAAGCTACTGTAGGAGGCGCAGTGTTTGCCATCCTGGCCAATGCACTGCAGATGAGCCTGGCTTTTGGCTCTTTCCGCTGGGTAAAACGCCGCATTTCCGGGGCGCTTCCTTACCTTTATCTGGCCGCCGCCTGGATAGCCTGGGAGCGCTATTACCTTACCATTGCGCAGATTTCCTGGCCCTGGCTGGTGCTGGGAAATGCCTTTGCCGATTCTACCGGCCTTGTCCAGTGGTACAGCGTACTGGGAACCCTGGGAGGTTCCCTCTGGGTTTGGGCTTCCAATCTCTCCCTCTTTGGCCTGATGGTAGCCCTTTCTGACGGGCGCATGGCCAGCTGGAACGCCAAAGCCCGCGTGGCGGCATTCGGAGGCACTGTCCTGGCCCTTGCCGGCCCTATGCTGTGGTCCGCCTGCCTGGACTTTAAAGAGGAAGGAAAGCCGGTGGAGGTAATTATCGGCCAGCCCAACTATGACCCCTACGAAAAATTTGAATCCCTTACCCAGCAGCAGCAGGACGCCCGCTACCTGAACCTCCTGGAAGGGGCGGACTGGTCTTCCCAGGAGTCTGTCCTTGTCCTTGCTCCGGAAACTTTCACCTCCCGCATGTTCACGGATGCCGTAGAGGGTCACGAGACTTTCCTGCGCCTGCAGGATTTCCTTCAGCGCCATCCGCAGGCTTCCTTCATTTACGGAGCCAGCAGCTTTGAGCGGCAGCTTTCCCGCACGCCCCCCCACCGCTGTGCCTATGACATGGGTGAACAGCCAGGCGGGGTCCATGAATGGATACTTACGCACAATACGGCCGTTCTTACGGACAGCAGCGGCCGCTATTCCCTCTATCACAAGTCCAAACTGGTGGTAGGAACGGAACTCACGCCCTATCCCGGCTTTTTTATCCCGCTGGAGCGGCTGGTGGCCCGGATGATGGGTGTCCAGGGCGGCCTGATGGCCAAGAACGTGGGCCAGAAAGAGATAGCCTGCCTGCCTTTTACAGCTGGGGCAGTAGGAACCGCCATCTGCTATGAGTCCGTGTACGGTGATTTTTGCGCAGGCTATGTGCGCAAGGGTGCCAGGCTGCTGGCCGTTATCACCAACGACGCTTGGTGGGGCAATACCCCCGGCTACCGCCAGCACCTCAATTACAGCCGTTTAAGGGCCATAGAAACCCGCCGATGGGTAGCCCGATGCGCCAATACCGGCATCAGCGCCATCATCGACCCCCGGGGCCGCCTGCTGGCGCAAACCCCCTGGTGGGAAAGCGCCCTCCTGCAAGGAGAAGTCCAGCTGCTGCAAGGAGAAAGCTTCTTTGTCCGCTACGGAGACATGACCGGCCGCGCCGCCGTCTTCCTCTGGGCCCTCCTCCTAGCCGCCGCCCTCTTCCGAGGCAGAACCCCCAAGGGATAACGCAGGGTGTTGTTTCGGGAGGGGGTAACGTAGGGAATTCATGTATAAGAAAAAGGAGAGAAGCTACTCCAGCTTCTCTCCCTTTTCATTATACATTTCATGTTGCAAGACTGCAAAGTCTGTTACTTCTACCAGTTCTATCTTCGCTTTGTAACGCTTTTTCCATTTCTGGATAAAGGAACTGAAGAGACCCCGTTTAAGGTATGCCCCCAGGATGGGGCTGGTCTTTAACGTAAAGCTGCGGACACCTTTTTCTATGACATAGAAGGAGAGCTTCCTTTCTATCTCTTCGTCGATCACTGCACTGGAGTGGATTTTCCCGGTGCCGTGGCACATGGGACATTGCTCCGAAGTGTTGATCTCCGTCACAGGGCGCATCCGCTGCCGGGTTATCTGCATAAGCCCGAATTTGGTGAGCGGGAGCACGTTGTGCTTGGCCCTGTCTGCTTCCATCAGCTCCTGCATGTATTTGTGCAGCGCGTTCCTGTGCTCGCTGGATTCCATGTCTATGAAATCCACAATCACTATTCCGCCCATGTCCCGCAGCCGCAGCTGGCGGGCAATTTCCTCTGCCGCAATCTTGTTGACTTCGAAGGAGTTTTCCTCCTGGTCCGAGGTTTTGGTGCGGATACCGCTGTTCACGTCAATTACATGGAGAGCTTCCGTGGTTTCGATGACCAGGTATGCGCCCTGCCGCATGGGAACCACCTTGCCGAAGGAACCTTTGATCTGCCGCGTAACTTCGAAGTGGTCGAAGATGGGCTGCTTCCCCTCATACAGGTGGACTATCTTCTCTTGTTCCGGAGAAATGAGCGAAACATACTTCCGGGCTTCATCGGCCACATGAGGGTCGTTGATCCAGATGTTGGAGAACGACTCATTGAGGAGGTCCCTCAGGACAGTAGTGGTTTTACTGTACTCCGTAAAGAGCAGCTGGACGTTTTTGTTTCTGGCAATCTTTTTCCAGGAGCTTTCCCATTTTTCGATGAGGCTTTCGGTCTCTCCCACCAGCGTGGCGGCGTTTTTGCCTTCTGCTGCGGTGCGGATGATGGCCCCGTAGTTCTTGGGGAGGATGCTCCTGACCAGTGTCTCGAGTCTACGTTTCTCTTCCTTCGAGCCAATCTTCTGGGAGATGGACACTTTCTCTGCGAAGGGGAGAAGTACTATGTTGCGTCCTGCTAATGAAATTTCCGCAGTCAGTCGCGATCCCTTGGTGGAAATGGGCTCCTTGACAATTTGGGCCACAATCATTTGTCCGGGTTTGAGGAACTCTTCTATCCGTCCTTCCTTGGGGAGGGGAGTGCCGATAGGAATGCGCGAATACAGGTCTTTGAGGTTTGTATTGGCGTTGGACTCCCGCACAAAAGTGTCGAAGGCGGTGAAGTAGAGTCCCAGGTCCAGATAATGGATGAAGGCTTCTTTTTTGTCGCCGATATCCACAAAGGCAGCATTGAGATTGGGGAGGATCTTTTTCACCTTTCCCAGGTGAACGTCTCCCACGCTGAAATTTTTCCCAGTGCTGGACTCCGTGTTGTACTCTATCAGCCGGTGATTCTCCATCAGGGCGATATGTACTTCCGTTGAACTGACGTCAACGACTAGATCCTTGTCCGGTTTGTCAGACTCCATGTGGAAATTAGGTGTTTTTAACAAGACAAGGGCTTGCAGATCCCTCCGCAAGCCCTATACATTGGAAGAAGTCTTACTTCTTCTTGTGGCGGTTCTTGCGCAAGCGCTTTTTACGCTTGTGCGTCGCCATCTTATGTCTCTTTCTCTTTTTACCGCTGGGCATAATAATGGAATGTTAAATGATTATTTCTCTTTTACGGCAGCGACGAAACTCTTGGCCGGCTTGAAAGCGGGGATGTCGTGCGCGGGGATGGTCATGGTGGTTTTGCGGGTGATATTGCGGGCGGCCTTCTGGGCGCGGTGCTTGATGATGAAGCTGCCGAAGCCACGGAGGTACACCGGATTACCGGCAACCAGGGAACCCTTCACAACATTGGTGAATTCTTCTACAACAGCCAAAACCTGCGTTTTTTCAATACCGGTAGCCTTTGCTACTTCGTTTACGATCTCTGCCTTAGTCATGTTTTTATAGTTTTATATGTTTGGTTTTCTGCTATTTGGAAAACTTCGCAAAGTTAGCTTTATTATTTTAGAATTCAAAATCTTGTCGGAAAAATATGGCAGAATCTTCCCGTGGCACGGAGATTGACCATATACCTCCCTGGATAATTGTATCCCCTTTTATATGACAAATTGTCAGTTTAAGTGACTCCTTCGCTGAATCGAAGGAAAAGGAAAAGTCCCTCCCCCGAGGGGAGGGTTCGGGAGGGGGTAACGTAGGATGGTCGCAGGGCAGGCTTGTGCGAAAAAAAGTTGAATTGAAATGCTGTAAGTCGATTTTATGAAATCTTTTAGTGAATTCCTTCAGCCTGCGGGCGTTGAAGTCAATATAATGCCGGTAGTAGGAGAGGCTTCGGCCATGAAAGTGGAGCCCTCGGAGCTTCCGCCGGTGATTCCTGTGCTGGCCCTTCGCAACGCCGTCATTTTCCCGGGAACCGTGTTCCCCGTGACGGTAGGCCGCGAAAAATCAGTGAAACTGGTGGCCGATGTAGAGCAGGCGGGCGGTTTTTTGGCAGCCTTCCCGCAGACGGACGTTTCCGTGGAAGACCCCGGAGAGGCGGATCTCTGCCCTTTCGGCACGGCCTGTAAGCTTATCAAAACCCTGGAAATGCCGGACGGCACGGTGACGGCCATCCTGCAGGGCGCCTCGCTGGCCCAGCTGCAGGAGGTAGTGACCACGGAACCCTACCTGCGCGCACGCGTGCGCTATTTGGAGGAGAACCTTCCCGCCGATGCCGATGAACGCGAAATCCGCGTCCTGGCAGAAACCCTGAAAGAAAAGGCCGCGCTCATTGTCAAGTCCTCGTCTTTCGCCCCCAAGGAAGCCGTTGGCGCGCTTCGCAGCATCGAGAACTTCCATTTCCTGGTAAACTTTATCGCCACCACCATCGAGGTGGAGAACTTCCAGGAGCGGACGGCCCTACTGCCCCTGACGGACATCCACGAGCGTGGCATGGCCCTCCTGAAGGTGCTGGATACGCAGACCCAGCTGCTGCAGATCAAGCAGGAAATCAACCAGAAGGTAAAAACGGACATTGACCAGCAGCAGCGTGAGTACTACCTGAACAACCAGCTGCGCACCATCCAGGAAGAGCTGGGCATGGACGAAGGCGAAGAAATGGAAAAGATGCGCCGCCGGGCCGATGAAAAGAAGTGGTCCAAGGAAGTGCGTGCCATCTTTGACAAGGAGATGAATCGGCTGGAGAAGTTCAACCCTACCTCGCCGGATTACAGCATCCAGCTCACCTACCTGCACTTTATGCTGGACCTTCCCTGGGGAGAGATGTCGGACGACAACCTGGACCTGGGCCATGCGCAGGAAGTCCTGGACCAGGACCATTTTGGCCTGGACACCGTCAAGGACCGCATCATCGAGTACCTGGCCGTGCTCAAGCTCAAGGGGAACATGCGTTCACCCATCCTCTGCCTCTGGGGCCCTCCCGGGGTGGGAAAGACCTCCCTGGGCAAGAGCGTCGCACGTGCGCTGGGGAGAAAGTATATCCGTATCTCCCTGGGTGGCATGCACGACGAAGCAGAGATACGCGGCCACCGCAAAACCTACGTGGGCGCCCTTCCGGGCCGTATCCTGAACGGTTTGCAGCGGGCCGGTACGTCCAATCCCGTCATAGTCCTGGACGAGATTGACAAACTCTCCAGCGACTTCAAGGGAGACCCTTCCAGCGCTCTGCTGGAAGCCCTGGACCCGGAGCAGAACAGCACCTTCCACGACAACTACCTGGACGTGGACTACGACCTCTCGAATGTCCTTTTCATCACCACCGCCAATGGCACCGGCACCATCCAGCCGGCGCTGCGGGACCGCATGGAGATGATCAACGTAAGTGGCTACCTGGCGGAAGAGAAGCTGGAAATAGCCCGCAAATACCTTATCCCCAAGCAGTTGACAGAACATGGCCTGCGGGCCGATGAACTCTCTATCGGCGAGGAAACCCTCCAGCAGATAGTGGACAAGTACACCCACGAGAGCGGCGTCCGCGGCCTGGAGAAGCAGATTGCCAAGATTGCCCGCGTAACCGCCAAAAAGATAGCGCTGGAGCAGGAATTCCCCAAGGAGATTGCCCCGGAGCACCTGAAAGAGTACCTGGGTCTTCCCACCTCCTACCACGACGACGTGAAGGGCAACGAGGGCCCCGGCGTAGTGACCGGCCTGGCCTGGACGGAAATGGGCGGGGAAGTGCTCTTTGTAGAAAGTCAGGTAAGTGAAGGCAAGGGCAACCTGACCATGACCGGCAACCTGGGCGACGTGATGAAGGAGAGCGCCCAGATAGCCTGGCAGTACCTCAAAGCCCATCCGCAGCTGACAGGCCTCAGCGCAGAGGAGTTCATGAAACGGGACATCCACCTTCACGTGCCGGAAGGGGCCGTGCCCAAGGACGGGCCTTCGGCGGGCATTACCATGGTCAGCTCCATGGTCAGCGCTTTCCGGGGAGTGGCACCCCGCAGCCAGGTGGCCATGACCGGCGAAATGACCCTGAGGGGCCGTGTACTGCCGGTTGGCGGCATCAAGGAGAAGATCCTGGCAGCCAAGCGCGCCGGGGTGCACACCATCCTCTTGTGCGAGGAAAACCGAAAAGATGTAGAGGATATCAAGGAAATTTACACAAAAGGTCTTATCTTTGTCTATGTAAAAAATATCTCCGATGTCATTGACTTTATCTTTCAATACAGACATAGCCGCCCTGCAGGGCGGCCGGCCGGAGGCCGCGGGGGATAATAGGGGGCAGAGCCCCCTCAGACCTTAAATTGCGGGGAGGAAAAGAAGAGCAATGGACGTAAGGATAGAACCCTCATGGAAAAGCGCACTGGCGGCGGAGTTCGGGAAACCGTACTTTGAGCAGCTGGTGCGCTTTCTGCATGCGCAGAAGGCGGAGGGGAAGGTGATTTACCCGCCCGGCGGGGCCATCTTCCGCGCTTTCGAGCTCACGCCTGTGCAGGCCGTGAAGGTGGTGATCCTGGGGCAGGACCCTTACCACAATCCCGGAGAGGCCATGGGCTTGTCCTTCTCCGTGCCGGAGGGCGTGCGTACGCCGCCCTCGCTGCGCAATATCTTCAAGGAGGTGGAGACGGACCTGGGCATCCGCATGAGCGGCTGTCCCAACCTGGAGGCCTGGGCCCGGGAAGGGGTGCTGCTCCTGAACAGCATCCTCACCGTAGAGGCGGGAAGGGCCGCCTCACACCGCGGCATGGGCTGGGAAACTTTCACGGACGCGGTAATCAGCTATTTATCGGCCCACTGTGAGGGGATTGTTTTCCTTCTGTGGGGCAATTTTGCGAAGGCAAAGGCCTCGCTCATAGACACTTCCAGGCACCATGTGCTGCTGGCGGCCCATCCTTCGCCGCTGGCGGGCGGTGCTTTTTTCGGCTGTCGGCACTTTTCCCGGGCCAATGAAATCCTCCTCAGGGAGGGCAAAACCCCCATCAACTGGCAAATATGAAAACCAAAGCACTTTTTCCCGGATCCTTCGATCCTTTCACCGCCGGTCACCTGAATATCCTTCGGCGGGCCCTTACCATGTTCGACGAGGTAGTGGTGGCCGTGGGTATCAACCAGGACAAACGGGGCTTTTTTGACATGGAGAAGAAGCTTTCCATTATCCGGGAGGCTACGCAGGGCCTTTCGGGCGTGTCCGTCATCTCCTATGACAGCCTCACCATAGAGGCCTGCCGCTCGCTGGGGGTGAGGCACATTGTCCGCGGCGTGCGCAATATGATAGACTTCGAGACAGAGCGTTCCATCGCCGATGCCAACCGCCGCCTGGCCCCGGAAATCGAGACCATCATCATCCCCACGGCGCAGGAATTTGCGCACATCAGCTCTTCCGCCGTGCGGGACATCCTGCGACATGGCGGGGATTATTCCGCCTTCATTCCGGAGGGCGTAACCCTATGAGAAAGTGGCTCTTATGCCTTCTTGTGGCCGTTTTTGCCTTGACGGTCCGGGCGCAGGAACCCTACGGGGAGCTGGGCGCCAGGCTGGAGGAGTACCTGGCAGCGCTGGCAGGGGAGAAGCCTTCCGTGATAGCCGCAGAGTGCGATTACCTTATCTCCTCCAGCCAGGATTCCCTGGTGCGGCAGTATGTGGCCCTAAAGATTTATGACCACTACCTCCAGTCCAAGATCATGGGGGATGATGCAGTGGCTGTCCATGTGGCGCAGAAGTGGTTCCTCTCCGGGGAAATCCCCATGCACTCAGAGACAGACTATTTCAATGCCCGGCTGTTTACGGAGTTCAACAAATCTTCGCTGATAGGCCTGGAGGCGCCGGTGCTCTCGCTCTTTTCGCCTTCCGGTGCGCCGGTGCGGGTGCCCGCCACTGAGGGCTATTCAGTGCTGTATTTCTACGATACTTCCTGCGCAACTTGCAAGGTGGAGACAGCCCGGCTCAAGGCTTTTGTGGCGGCTGGGGAGTATCCTGTGCAGGTTTTTGCCATCTATGTGGGGATGGGGGAAGAGGAATGGGAAGCCTACCGTGCCGCTTTCCCGGGCGTGGTGCATGTGTGGGACCCGGAGATAGAGTCGGACTGGCAGCGGCTGTACGGGGTGTTGCAAACCCCGCGCATGTTCCTGGTGGCCCCTTCCGGCAAGATAGTGGGCCGGGGCCTGGATACTCCGGCGCTGCGCCTGCTGCTGGAGAAGGAACTCCGGGCCGGGAGTCCTGTCTATGGGGAGCCCGCCGTGATGCAGCGCTACGGGCAGCTTTTCGCCGATTACGCGGATACGCTCAAGGTATCGGATGTACTGGAGGTGGCGGACTATCTGGCCGCCCGCACCCGCGGGGAAGGGGATGTGGAAGCTTTCAAGCAGGTGGCGGGAGATTTTCTCTACTTCTTGTCTTCCCGCAAGGAGGAGGTTTACCGGGATGCCGCTCCAACTTTTGTGGAGCGCTATATCACGGGACTTCCTGAGGTATGGTCCTCTCCGGAGGACAAGGCCCAGGTGGTGTCGCTGGGAGAGATGCTTTCAGAGCTTTCTTCCCGTACGCCGGTAGGTTCCCTGGTGCCGGATATCCGCCTGCACGGGACTTTGCGCAGGCGCCCCTGCCTTTTTGCCAGAGGCAGCCGCAGCGGGGTGTTTTCCCTGCGGGATTTGAAAGGGGAGCCCGGCTACCTGGTGTTCCATACGGGGGGCTGCTCTTCCTGCGAGGAAACTCTCCAGGCGGTGGAGCGGGTGGTTTCCGGGAATCGGCGTGCCCGCGTGCTGCTGGTGGACATGGACGCCCTCATGACGGATTGCCCGGAAGAGGGGGCGCAGCTGCTGGACAGCTTTGACCTTTCCGGCCTTCCCATGGTGGTGGAACTGGACCGCAGCGGAGTGGTCCGGAGGCGCTATGTAAAGCTTTGATGATGGCTCGTAAGAAAAAAATAGCCGGCGTAGATCCGGCCTACCTTCAGAAGCAACGGGAGATGCTCCTGAGGCACAACAGGCACGTACTGCTTTTCAACGACAGCGAAATGGCCGCCATTGACGAGTACTGTTCCCGTTTTGGCGTGCAGTCCCGCAGCGCCCTCTTCCGCGAGGCCATCATGTCCAAAGTCCTCTCCGCCCTGGAAGAAAACCATCCCACCCTCTTCTGACCCTTGCGTCATCGCCGGCTCCGACCGGCTATCTCGGCCTGATACGCAAACGCCTGTTCCTGAGGCGATTATAAAAATCAATCGTTGCAATTTGCAACGATTGATTTCTGTAACATACTGTGTGTCAGGTGGTTGAACTGCAGCGATTCGAACGCTGACTGAGGGAACCAAAATCCCTAGTGCTACCATTACACCACAGTTCAATTCCAGGCTGCAAAGATAGTATATTTCTTCAAATTGGCAAAAATGTCTATCTTTGTATGATACACATGAATAGCAAAACAAGATGAAAGGCGTACACATTTTTATGGCTCAGGGCTTCGAGGATATGGAAGCGCTGGCAACGCGGGATGTGCTGGTAAGGGGAGGCGTTCCGGTCATTACTGTTTCCATCACGGACGAATACATTGTGCAAAGTTCCCACGGCCTGGATATGATGGCCGATACCTGCTGGGAAGACGTAGAAGTGGTGGAACCTGATACGGACGCCATGGACATGATGATTTTCCCGGGCGGCATGCCCGGCAGCCAGCATCTGGCGGGTCATACGGAACTGATGGAAATCCTGCAGGATCACTGGGA
The DNA here is from genome assembly GCA_902788175.1 of uncultured Bacteroidia bacterium. GTDB lineage: Bacteria > Bacteroidota > Bacteroidia > Bacteroidales > UBA932 > Cryptobacteroides. The sequence goes on along the minus strand of CADAJF010000007.1, from coordinate 94,828 downwards.
GCGCGGCGGTGCCGTGGCGGCCATCTGCGCCGCACCCGGCCTGGTGGTATCCCAGCTGCCCGGCCTGGAAGGCAAGCGTTTCACCTGCTTCGAGGGCTTTCAGGAGGCGCTTATCGGCAAGGGAGCCATCTATACGCCGGAAGGGACGGTCTCCGACGGAAGGCTTATCACCGGACGGGCTGCCGGCTATGCCATAGACTTCGGCCTGGCCATCCTCCGTTATCTGAAGGGGGACCAGGCCGCGGAAAATGTGCGCAAAAGCCTGATGCTTTAGCTGCGGCGGTTGGCCATGGAAATGTAATAGAGCAGCGTGGCCAGCGAGCCGATAGCCCCTATCACATAGGTATAGGCCGCCCAGCGAAGGGCGTCCACCGCCATGGGACGGGTCTCATAACCGACGATGCCGGCGCCTTCCAGCCATTTCACGGCCCGGGCGCTGGCATTGATTTCTACGGGCAGGGTGATGAAGCTGAAAAGGGTGGAAAGGGCAAACAGGCCGATTCCAATCCAGATAAGCTGCGGGAAGATATTGATCAGGACCACCCCCGCCAGCAGCACCCAGGAGACGATATTGCTGGCAAACGACACCACCGGAACCATGGCGCTTCTCATGCGCAGCCAGGCATAGCCCGTTGCATGCTGCACCACGTGCCCGCACTCGTGCGCCGCCACGGCAGCGGCGGCTACGGACTTGCCGTAGTACACTTCCTCACTCAGGTTCACGGTTTTGGTGGTGGGGTCATAGTGGTCTGTGAGCTTGCCCTGGATGGAGACAATCTTTACGTCCCGGATACCGTGGGAGAGAAGCATGCGGTTGGCAACCTCTGCCCCGGTGATGCCCACAGGCACCTCCGAGTACTTGGCAAAACGGCTTTTCAGAAGGGACTGGATGATCATGCTAAGCACCATCACCGCAATCATGAGTATCCAGATAAGAGAATTAGACATGGCAATATAAGTTTTTATCCGGTCCAAAACTGCCTCAAAAAACGGGCCCTATCTGCAAAAATACAATTTTTATGGCAAAAAGTCAGCGGGAAATGTTATTTTTGCAGTATAAAGCCATCCCATGCGCGAACTCCAAGAAGATTTTTCCCGGCTGGAACTGGACCTTAGAGGCGCCACCGAGAACTACCGCTACTTCCGCTCCCTGCTGGACCCCAAGACCAAACTGCTGGTCCTGGTAAAGGCCAACGCATACGGCCACGGAGCGGTGGAGTTTGCCTCCATGATGCAGCGCGCCGGGGCGGACTATCTGGCCGTAGCATACCCCGTAGAAGGCCTGGAGCTGCGTAAAAACGGTATTTCCCTCCCCATCCTGGTGCTCACCGCCGGAACGGACTTCTACCCGGAAATTGTCCAAACCCGCATGGAACCCTCCATCCCCAGCCTCTATTCCCTCCAGAAACTGGTGGAAGTCCTGCGGGAAAAAGGCCTCACGGACTATCCCGTCCATATCAAGCTGGACACCGGCATGCATCGGCTGGGCTTTGTCACGGAGGAATTGCCGGAATTGGTGGAATACCTCAAGGTTACCCCGGAGGTGAAGGTCAAGGCTGTTTTCTCCCACCTTTGCGTAGCGGAAGACCCTGAGCAAGATGCCTTTACGCTGGAGCAGATCCACCTTTTCCGGGACAATGTGAACTATATCGCGGATGGTATCGGCTATATGCCCATGCGCCATATCCTCAATTCTGCAGGCATCGAGCGCTTCCCCCAGTTCCAGTTTGACATGGTGCGCCTGGGCATTGGCATCTACGGAATCAGCGCCCTGCCCGGGAAGGAACTTTCCCCGGTGGCTTCCCTGAAGTGTAAGGTGCTGCAGGTAAAGACCTTGGGCCCCGATGAAACCATCGGCTACGGCCGATGGGGGCAGGCCAGGGAAGGCACTGTCATCGCCACTATTCCTGTGGGGTATGCGGACGGCATAGACCGGCACCTTGGCCGCGGCCGCGCCTCCTTCTGCGTGAACGGGCACCGGGCGCCTACTATCGGCAATATCTGTATGGACATGTGCATGCTGGACGTGACCGGCATTCCCTGCGCCGCCGGAGACACCGTCACCATTTTCGGGGAAGACCCTACCGTCACGGAACTCGCCAATCTCCTGGGCACCATCCCCTATGAGATTCTCGTCTCCGTCCCCCGCCGCATCCACCGCCTGGTAATCCGCTAATACCCCTGTAACCCAACCCCCTGATTCACAGCCGCTTCCAGAAATTTATCGTTGCAATTTGCAACGATTGATTTTTATAATCGCCTCATACACAGCTATTTGCCGATCACGGAGGAGGAGGGGGTTAGCGCTTGTCGCGGAAGAAGGAGAGCATGAGGGCGGAGCAGTCTTCCAGGAGGATGCCGCCGGTGACTTGGGTGCGGGGGTGGAGCAGGGAGGGGGAGAAGAGGGAGTAGCCGCGGCGGGGATCCGGGGCGCCGTAAACGATGCGCCCCATCTGGGACCAGGCCAGGGCGCCGGCGCACATGGGACAGGGCTCTACCGTGACATAGAGGGTGCAGTCGCTCAGGTACTTGCCGCCCATGGTTTCTGTGGCGGAGGTGATGGCTATCATCTCCGCGTGGGCGGTAGAGTCCCGCAGGCGCTCTGTCAGGTTGTGTCCCCGGCCGATGATACGCCCTTTCCACACCACTACTGCGCCGATAGGGATTTCTCCCTCGGCCTGGGCTGCCTGCGCTTCCCGCAGGGCTTCCCGCATAAACTTTTCATCTTGCTCCATCTGCGTGCAAAGATAGCTTTTTTTCGCCAATTATTCTTTGTATCTTTGCACGGCCGAAGCCGGCGGGGTAAGGCAAAAGGGGCCAAAAGGCCAAAAGGGAGTATCATGAAAATCACCAAGGCGGAATTCAAGGGCAGCAGCACCAGGGTGGGGCAAAGACCCCAGCCCAGGTTGCCGGAATTCGCTTTTATCGGCCGCTCCAATGTGGGGAAGAGCTCCCTCATCAACATGCTCACCGCCAACTCCAAGCTGGCCAAAACTTCCCAGACTCCCGGCAAAACCCAGCTGGTGAACCACTTCCTCATCAACGACAAATGGTACCTGGTGGATCTTCCCGGTTACGGCTATGCCAAACTGCCGGACAAAGACCGCGCCCGCCTAAGGCACATGATCTGGGACTATATCAACCATTCCCCGGAGCTGGTGATGCTCATGGTCCTGGCAGATTCCCGCCACGATATGCAGGAGGTGGACCTTCGCTTTATCGCAGAGCTGGGAGAAAAGGGCATCCCCTTCGGCATTATCTTTACCAAAGCGGACAAACAGGGCCAGGAAGCCCTCGAGCAGCAGATTCTTAAGAACAAAGGCCGTCTCCTGGAGGACTGGGAGGAACTGCCGCCCGTCTTTGTGTCCTCTTCCGTAAAGGGCACCGGCAAAGAAGAAATCCTTAACTACATAGGCTCAATACTACAAACTTTATGATCAACGATGTCCATAAGCACCGGATGGCGCTGTTTACCTGTGACGCTTCCCGCTATTTCGCGGAGAAGGTAGTGACTGCCATGAACCACATGAAGCCGGAGACGGACCCGGACGTTGTCCTGGGCCCCCTGGATGTGGCCCGCTTCAGCGATGGTGAGTTCCAACCTTATTACGCAGAGAGCATAAGAGGTGCCACCTGCTTCATTATCCAGTCCACCTTCCCCTCGGCGGACAACCTGATGGAACTCCTGCTGGCCATCGATGCCGCCAAGCGTGCATCGGCCAACAAGGTGATTGCCGTCATTCCCTATTACGGCTGGGCCCGACAGGACCGCAAGGACAAACCCCGCACTTCCATCGGCGCAAAACTGGTGGCCAACATGCTCAAAGTGGCCGGCGCCGATGCAGTCATGACCTGCGACCTTCACGCAGACCAGATCCAAGGCTTCTTCGACCTTCCGGTGAACCACCTCTACGCCAGCTATGACTTCCTCACCATCCTGAAAAAGCTGCACGAACAGTTCAAGGACACCCTTACCCTGGCAGCCCCGGACATGGGCGGTGCCAAGCGCGTGAACGCCTACGCCAAGCGACTGCACACGCCGGTGGTCATCTGCCACAAGACGCGCGCCAAGGCCAATGTCATTGAAAAGATTGTCCCCATCGGAGAGGTGGAAGGCCGTGACATCGTGATCATCGACGATATCATCGACACCGCCGGCACCCTCACGGAAGCCGCCAACGAGCTCCTCCGCCGCGGCGCCAACAGCGTGCGCGCCTTCGCCACCCATGCCGTGCTCTCCGGCCCCGCCTATGAGCGCATTGACAAGAGCGCCCTCAGTGAGGTGTACGTGACGGATACCATTCCGCTGGATCCCTCCAAGAAGGCCTTCCAGAGCAAATTCCGCGTGGTAAGCCTGTCGGAAACCTTTGCCCGGATGATCCTCCGCGTGTATAACTACGAACCCATTTCCTCTGAATTCCCGCTTTAAGTGGCAAAAACCCTTCTGGCTGCAATCATCTTCGTGGGACTCGCCGTGCTGCTGCTGGGCGTGAACATCTTCTTTTTCAAAAAGCCCTTCCCGGACGGAGAAATCTCCACGAACCCTGAAATGCGCAAGCGGGGCATCAAATGTGCCAAGCAGGAAGAGCTGGAAATGCTCTCCTCCAAAAAGAAAGGCAGGAAGCTCTGCGACGGGAATTATTCCGATGCCTGCGCCTCCTGCGGCTTATTCACCAAGGAATGAAGGGGCTTGTAAAAGTCCTCGGGACACTGACGCTACTGGCACTGCTGGCTGTTTTGCTCAGCAGTGTCAGTCCCGTTTATCGTTTCCGGGCCCCGAAGCCCTTCAGCGGGAAAGACGTATTCAATCCCTATCAGGCGCTGGACTCGGCCGGCAGCTGGAAACGGGCCAATTTCCACACCCACACGCGGGTGAGCGGCCCCTGGCCCCCCAACGAGTGTCCGCACGATGCCGCCTACACAGACAGCGTGTACCGCAGCCTGGGCTACGAGATAGTCACCTTCTCCAATCACAACGAGCTAACGCCTCACCCCTTCGACTCCACCCTCCAGGTGAACGTGTACGAGCAAGGCTACAGCCCCTTCAAGTTCCATAAACTGGTCTTCGGCAGTCCCGGGGTCAAGCACTGGAATCCGCTGCTGCCCCTGATGGCCTCCCAGCTTCAGTTCGAGCTGGACCGCCTGGGGGCCGATGCAGACCTTCTCCAGATCAACCACCCCTACCGCACGCTGGGCCTTTCAAAAGGGCGTCTGGAGCGCCTTTCCGGCTATTCGCTCATGGAGCTGGACACCCACGTGAGCACGGAAAACACGTACTGGGACTGGGCGCTCAGCGCCGGGCACTACAGCTTTGGCCTGGCCAACGACGACCTCCATCACCCGGAGCACCCGGAGCGCATCGCCATCCGCTGCAACTTTGTGCGCACCCCCTCGGCCCGTTATGAGGACCTGTTGGCGGCACTGCGGAGCGGCTGCTTCTACGCCATGCGCGTGCCGGATTACGGGGAAGGGGACTGGGCGGTAAAAATAGCTGAGAACCAAGACCTTCCTTTTATTGCCGATATCGGCGTGGACGGGGAGAACCTGTATATGACCCTCTCTGAACCGGCCGACAGTATCCGAGTTACGGGGCAGGACCACCGCACGCTGCTGCTGGTGCAGGACACGCTGAGCGTGAGTTACCGCCTGCTGCCGGAAGAGCCTTATGCCCGTTTCACGGCCTTTTTTCCGGATGGGGCGGTTATCTACACCAACCCCTTTGCCCGCTACGATGCTTCCCAAAAGGAATCGCCCTTTGAGAACGCTCCGCAGCCCTTTCATTATCCCCTCACCCTCCTTTACAACCTGCTGCTGGCCGCCCTTTTCGCCCTTGTCCTGTGGCTCGCAGTTCGCATCTGGCGTTAAGTATCGGCAAAAATATTGTATCTTTGCAGAAAATTTTTCTGTTATGGCTTTAGTTGCGATAGTCGGGAGACCGAACGTTGGAAAGTCAACGCTGTTCAACCGCCTGGTTGGCATGCGTCAGGCAATTGTGGATGAGACAGCCGGCGTAACCCGTGACCGGCATTACGGCAAGTGCGAATGGAATGGCCGGGAATTTTCCGTAGTGGATACGGGCGGTTATACGTCGGGCAGCGATGACGTCTTCGAAGACGCCATCCGCCGCCAGGTAGCCATCGCTATAGAGGAGGCCGAAGCCGTGCTCTTCATGGTGGAGGCCGCCACGGGTATCACGGACTACGATGCAGAGATTGCAGACATCCTGCGCCGCAGCCGCAAGCCGGTGGTCCTTTGCGTGAACAAGGTGGACAGCGGCGAGAAGATGTACGACGCCTTCGACTTCTACGGCCTGGGGCTGGGAGAGGTCTGGAGCATATCGGCCGCCAACGGTTCCGGCACCGGAGACCTCCTGGACGAGATTTTGCGTGTGCTTCCGGAAGAGTGCACCGCCGATGAAGACCACGCGGACCTGCCGCACATTGCCATCGTAGGGCGCCCGAACGTGGGCAAGAGCTCCCTTACCAACGCCCTCCTGGGAGAGGAGCGCAATATCGTGACGCCGGTTGCCGGCACCACGCGGGACTCCATCTCCACCTATTACAATAAGTTTGGCCATGAGTTCATGCTGGTGGATACCGCCGGCATGCGCAAGCGGGGCAAAGTGACCGAGGACCTGGAGTTCTACTCCGTCCTGCGGGCCATGCGCACTATAGAGCACAGCGACGTCTGCATCCTCATGATCGATGCCAACCTGGGCCTGGAGGCGCAGGATATGAACATCTTCAACATCATCCAGAAAAACCGCAAGGGCTGCGTGCTGGTGGTGAACAAATGGGACCTTTTCGAGAAAGGCGTGAACACCATGAAGGAATACACGGAGGGCCTGAGAGCCCGCCTGGCCCCCTTCAACGACCTTCCCATCATCTTTACCTCCGTCCTTAACAAGCAGCGCATCCTGGACGTGCTGGATGCCGCCGCCCGCGTGGCACAGAACATGAGCCGCAAGATATCCACCTCCCAGCTCAACGACGCCATGCTGCCGGAAATAGAGAACTATCCGCCGCCGGCATGGAAGGGTAAGTATATCAAAATCAAGTATGTAACGCAGCTTCCTACCCGCACCCCGCAGTTTGCCTTCTTCTGCAACCTGCCCCAGTGGGTAAAGGAACCTTACAAGCGTTTCCTGGAAAACAAGCTCCGGCAGCACTTTGACTTCGAGGGCTGCCCCATCCAGGTCTATACCAGAGCCAAGTAATTATGTTCGATGCAAAGACAGTAAAGGACGCCTGCGTCCGATGGATCCGGGACTGGTTCGAAGAAAACGGGAAAGGCTGCAATGCGGTGCTGGGCATTTCCGGCGGCAAGGACAGCAGCGTGTGCGCGGCCCTGTGCGTGGAGGCACTGGGCGTAGAGCGTGTGATAGGCGTTACCATGCCCAACGGCGTACAGCCGGATATCGATGACTCCATGCGCCTGATTGCCCACCTGGGTATCAGGCACTATAACGTCAATATCGGCCACTCCTTCGATGCGCTGATGAGTGAGGTGGAGGAGGCCCTGGGGCAGCCCGCCAGCGACCAGACGCGCATCAACATGGCCCCGCGCCTGCGGATGACGGCCGTGTATGCCATCTCCCAGAGCAACAACGGCCGCGTGGTGAACACCTGCAACCTCTCCGAGGACTGGGTGGGCTACAGCACCCGCTGGGGAGACGCTGCGGGGGACTTCTCGCCCCTTGGCGGCCTTACGGTGGCGGAAGTGATTGCCGTGGGCAAGGAACTGGGCCTCCCGCTGGACCTGGTGGGAAAAGTGCCCTCCGACGGCCTCTGCGGCAAAACAGACGAGGACAACCTGGGCTTCACCTATGCCGTGCTGGACCGCTACATACGCACGGGCGTCTGCGAAGACCCTGATACCAAGGCGCTCATAGACAGAAAGCATGAGCTAAACCTTTTCAAGCTGCGGCCCATTCCGCATTTCACCCCTGATTTATAGTCCATTCCGCGGAGTTCCGCGGATTTTTTATTATTTTTGTAGAGGTATGAAGGATAGGGATTACATGGACCTGTTGGACTTGCAGGAAAGCATCAAGGAAAGCCTGGCGGAAGCTTTCCCGGGGCGCTACTGGGTTAAGGCGGAAATCAGCTCCTGGAGCCCCCGCGCCAGCGGTCATTGCTATCTTAGCCTTAGCCAGAGCAAAGCCGGCAAGCAGGTGGCCGAATCCCGCGCCATGATCTGGAAATGGCATTTCCCGCAGCTCAAGGGCTTTTTCGAGCAAGCTACCGGGCAGGTCCTCAAGGCCGGCATCACGGTGCTGGTGCGGGTACAGGTGAGTTACAGTGAACTCTACGGCGTAAGTCTTTTCATAGACCAGATAGACCCTGCCTTCACGCTGGGGGAAAAAGCGCTGGAGCGGAAGCGCTCCATCGAGCGGCTCACCAGCGGCGGCTATATGGAGCTGCAGAAGGAACTGGCCCTGCCGGATATCCCTTACCGCCTGGCGGTAATCAGTTCCCCCACGGCGGCCGGCTACGGGGATTTCTGCAAACACCTGCTGGAGAATCCGGAAGGCTATGCTTTCCACGTGCAGCTGTATGAGGCCCTCATGCAGGGGGAACAGGCGCCCGCCTCCATCATGGAGGCCCTGGAAGCGGCGGCGGGGAGTGCGTGTGACGCCATCCTCATCCTCCGCGGCGGCGGCAGCGAACTGGACCTCTCCTGTTTCGACGACTATCCCCTTGCAGTAAGCATCGCAACGTGCCCGGTGCCGGTAATCACGGCTATCGGCCATGAGCGGGACGTTCATATCGCCGATATGGTGGCCAACACCTCCGTCAAAACGCCCACCGCCCTGGCGGATTTATTCTTGGAAGCCTACCGCTTGCAGGACAGCCGGCTGGACCGCCTGCAGCGCCGCGTAGGGGATGCCGTACAGCAGCGTTTTGCCGGCTTGGAGCGGGTGCTTTCGCAGCTTCAGGGACGCATCCGCCTGGGACTTGGCAGGAAGTTGTCGGCCCGGGAAAATGCCCTTGTGCGCTCGCAGGGGCGCATTTCAAGGGGGCTGCTGCACAAATTCAGCGAGGTGGCGCGCCTGAAAGACAGTGCTGCGCACAGGCTGCAGTTTGCTGCATCGGCCCGCCTTAGCCAGGAGTATTCCGCCCTGGCCCTCAGGGAAGCCCGCATCAAGGCCACGGACCCGCGCAATATCCTGTCGCTGGGCTATGTGCTGGTTACCGGAAAAGACCACCAGGTGCTCAAAACCGTGGATAAAGTGGCCGTAGGGGACTGCATAGGCGTGCGTTTCAACGACGGCTCCCTCAGCGCCAAAGTGGAGGAGATTTACAGCGAAAAGTTGGACAACAATAAAGTACACATAGCATGAGCGAAGTTTTTGATTACGCAAAGGCCATTGCGGAGCTGGAAGAGATTGCCGCAAAGGTGGAGAATCCGGAAACCAAGCTGGACGATATCGACGCCCTGGTGGGCCGCAGCAAGGAGCTCCTCAAGCAGTGCCGCGAGTACCTGCGCAGCGTAAAGGACAAAATTGATTCCTTAGAGGAGGAATAAGTATGAAAAAAATATACGAAACAGATCCTTGGCTTTTGCCTTATAAAGAGGCTATTGAAGCCAGGCACAGGCGCATAGGGGAGACTTTCTCCCACATAGCCGGAAAGGGGCTTCTGAAGGATGCCGTGAACAATCACCTCTACTACGGCCTTCACCGCTGCGCGGATGGCAGCTGGGTCTTCCGGGAGTATGCCCCCAATGCCAGCCGCATCTACCTGATAGGGGATTTCAACAATTGGAAACGCACGGAAGGCTATGCCCTGAAAGCCATAGGAAACGGCAACTGGGAGCTCTGCCTGCCGGAGCTCTTCCTCCATCACGGCCAGCTGTACAAGCTCTTCATCGAGTGGCCCGGCGGCGCGGGAGAGCGCCTGCCCTCCTACGTTACCCGCGTAGTGCAGGACGATGTGACCAAAGTCTTCAGCGCCCAGGTCTGGAGCCCTGCGCAGCCTTATGCCTGGAAGCACCCTCATGCCGGGAAACGCCCCCATCCGCTCATCTACGAGTGCCATATAGGCATGGCCTCGGAGAAGGAAAAGGTGGGCAGCTTCGAGGAATTCCGCCGGGACGTCCTGCCCCGCGTCAAGAAACTGGGCTACGACACCATCCAGATCATGGCCCTGCAGGAGCACCCCTATTACGGCTCCTTCGGCTACCAGGTAAGCAATTTCTTTGCGCTCAGCTCCCGTTTCGGCACGCCGGAGGAGTTCAAGGCCCTGGTGGACGACGCCCACGGAAAGGGCCTGGCCGTCATCATGGACATCGTACACAGCCACAGCGTGGAGAATACCTTGGAAGGCCTCTCGGAGTTTGACGGCCGGGAGGACCTTTACTTCCACCACGGGCAGGCCGGGCACCATCCCGCCTGGGGCTCCCGCTGCTTCGACTACGGCAAGGACCAGACCCGCTACTTCCTCCTGTCCAACGTAAAATACTGGATGGAAGAGTACCGGATAGACGGTTTCCGATTTGACGGCGTTACCTCCATGCTGTACTGGGACCACGGCCTGGGCAAGGATTTCGGGAACTACAGCCTGTACTTCGACGGCGGTGTGGACGAAGACGCCGTCATCTACCTATCCCTGGCCACCATGCTGGTCAAGGAAATGAATCCCAACGGTTTTACCATCGCAGAGGACGTTTCCGGCATGGCCGGGCTGGCGGCTCCCTTCAAGGCCGGCGGCGTGGGCTTCGATTTCCGCATGAGCATGGGCGTGGCAGACCACTGGATCAAGTGGATCAAGGAGCGCAGCGACGAGCAGTGGTCCATGGGCGAGGTCTGGTGGGAACTCACCAACAAGCGCGCTGACGAAAAGACCATCTCCTACGCCGAATGCCACGACCAAGCCCTGGTGGGGGACAAGACTATCATCTTCCGCCTCATGGACAAGGAGATGTACTTTGCCATGAACAAGGCCTCGCAAAACACCGTGGTGGACCGCGGAGTGGCCCTTCACAAACTGATTCGCCTGGTCACCGCCGCCACCGCCGGGGACGGCTATCTCACCTTCATGGGCAATGAATTCGGCCATCCGGAATGGATAGACTTCCCGCGTGAGGGGAACGGCTGGTCTTTCAAATATGCCCGTCGGCAGTGGTCCCTGGCCGATAATCCGGAGCTTCGCTACGCCCCGCTCCGGCAGTTTGACGAGGAGATGGTCCGCCTTATCCGCCGGGAAGGCCTGCTCAGGTACAGGCCGGAGCTCCTGGTAGCCGACGAGCAGAAGAAAATCTTGGTTTTCCTACGGAAAAACTGTATCTTTGCACTGAATTTCTCGCCTGCCGGCTCTTACGCAGACTACGGCTTCTCGGCCCCGGCAGGAGACTATGTGCATGTTCTCGACAGTGACGCAGCCCGCTTTGACGGCTTTGCCCGCCTGCAGGAAGGGGAGCATCACATTGCCATACCCGAGAGATGCCCTAACGGCAACCAGGCCTGGGACCATACACTCAAGCTGTATCTCCCGGCCCGCACAGCCGTAGTTTTGAAAAAAGGATAGACAGATATTATGGCTTTTTTGAAATTCAACAAGTCCGAGCTAGTCAACCTGGAGTATTCCCTCAAGCGGGAAATCATGCTGGCCAACAAAACGGGCGCCTATTGCAACACGTCCATCGTCACCTGCAATACGCGCCGCTACCATGCCCTGCTGGCCGTTCCGGTAAAAACCTTCGACAGCTTTAGGCATATCCTCCTCAGTTCCCTGGACGAAACCCTTATCCTGCGGGGCAAGCGTTTCAACCTGGGCATCCACTGCTACGGGGACATCTACGAACCCCGCGGCCACAAGTACATCGTGGACTTTGACGCGGACCCTGTCCCCACCATCACCTACAAGATAGGGGAAATAGTGTTCCGCAAGCAGATTGTCCTGAGCCCGGAGCAGAACCAGCTGCTCATCCAGTATGAGCTCCTGAGCGCCCCCGCCAAGGTAAAGCTGGAGCTGAAACCCTTCCTGGCCTTCCGCAACTACCACGCCCTCACCCAGGAGAACGGCAACGCCCGCACGGCCTTCACCCCCGTGCAGAACGGCGTGGCCTTCAACATGTATGAGGGCTTCCCGGACCTGAACCTGCAGCTGAGCACCAGCGCCTCGGCCTTCAAATATAACCCTGCCTGGTACAAGGGAATCACCTACTCGGACGAGATGCGCCGCGGCTTCGACTGCCGCGAAGACCTCTGGGTCCCCGGTATCCTGGAAGCAGAGATGAAGGCCGGCGACACCCTGGTTTTCAGTGCCACCGCCGGGGAAGCCGTGAAGGCCTCCGGCCTCAAACGGAAGTTCGCCTCCACCGTGCAGAAGGTAGGTCCCATCACTTCCTTCCATGACCAGCTGGTGCGCCAGTGCAATGCCCTTATCCGGGAAGATGACGGCGTCAAGCGCATCGTGGCCGGTTACAGCTGGCTCCTGACGGGCCTGTTGCGGGAAACCCTGCTTTCTGTCGCGGGCCTTGCGCTCTACGGCAACAACAGCCCCTCGGATTTTGAGGAGATCCTGGACAACCTGATAAGCCAGAACCAAGGGCGCCTTACCCGCCGCACCACGCAGGTGGAGGCCCCCCTGCTGCTGACGTACAGCCTGCAGCAGTATATCGCTTACGGCGCTTCCAAAAAGGCCGTCTGGGAAAAGTACGGGCCGGTGCTCAAGGCCATCCTGGAAAGCTACCTTCCCGGTGTCCGGGAAGAGGTGGCCATGCAGCCCGACGGCCTTCTGTGGGCCCAGAAAGACGGCGTGGCCCTGAGCTGGATGAACGCCTATATCCACGGCCGCGCAGTAACGGAGCGCGCTGGCTACCAGGTAGAGACCAACGCCCTGTGGTACAACGCCATCTGCTTTGCCCTGGAGAATGAGCGCAAAGGCAGCGCCTTCGCCCGCAAGTGGACGCCCGTCAAGGAACTCATAGAGAAGAACTTCCAGCCCACGTTCTGGAACGCAGAAGCCGGTTTCCTGGCAGACTACGTGAACAACGGGGGACAGCACCTGGAACTGCGTCCCAACCAGCTCTGGGCCGTTTCCCTGGATTACCGCTGCGTGGACGACGAGATAGTGAGCCAGGTCATGCGGGTGGTGAACGCAGAACTTCTCACCCACCGCGGCATCCGCACCCTGAGCCCCCGCGACTCACGCTACAAGGGCGTGTACGAAGGTTCCCAGATCCAGCGCGACGAAGCCTACCAGAACGGCAGCGCCTGGCCTTTCCTGCTGGTCCTGTTCTGCTATGCCAGCTTCAACATGATGGGCCGGAACTTCATCAAGCGGGCCGAATGGCTCACCGAAGGTTTCTACGAGGACCTTTCCAAGCACGGGGTGGGCTGCTTCAGCGAACTCTATGACGGAGACCCGCCGCATGAACCGCACGGGGCCATCTCGTCGGCCATGACCACAGCGGCCCTTCTGAATATCAACTGGCTCATAGAAAAATACAGGGAGGACTAAGCAATGAGAGTACTAATGTTCGGCTGGGAGTTTCCTCCCCACATTGCAGGCGGCCTGGGTACTGCCTGTGAGGGTATCGTGAAGGGTTTGGCCGCCAACGGCGTGGAAACCCTCTTCGTGATGCCTTCGGCCTCCGGCGACGAAGACCAGAGCGCCACCACCATCATCAACGCCTCGGACGTTCCCGTAGATACAGTCTCGGAGTCCGTGGAGGAATACCTGGAAAAGGTGAAGTTCATCCACATCGGCAGCAACATGATTCCCTACGCCAATCCGGAGGAATTCTCCCGCCTGGTAGAGGAAGAAAAGAAGCGCCAGGTGAAGGACTTTTCCATCAGCTACGGCCAGAAATACAAGTTCTCCGGCAAGTACGGCGCTTCCCTCATGGAGGAAGTGGCCCGCTACGCCATGGTGGGCGGCACCATCGCCCTGCAGCGCAAGGACCAGTTTGACGTGATCCACGCCCACGACTGGCTCACCTATTACGCCGGCATCGCCGCCAAGGAACTGACCGGAAAACCCCTGGTAATCCACGTGCACGCCACCTCCTTCGACCGCGGCAGCGTGGACAACATAGATACCCGCGTCTTTGCCATCGAGCGCAAGGGCATGGAAATGGCGGACCGCGTGGTCACCGTGAGCAACCTCACCCGCAATACGGTCATTACCCGCTACGGCATAGACCCCGCCAAGGTTGTCACCGTACACAACGCGGTGGATTTCAGCGGCCGGGAAAACCTTCAGGTAGAGCGCGGCGTCAAGGAGCCCGTAGTCACTTTTCTGGGTCGCATCACCTACCAGAAGGGACCGGAATACTTCATCGAAGCCGCCGCCAAGGTGCTCAAGCGCACCGGAAACGTGCGTTTTGTGATGGCCGGCAGCGGTGACATGATGAACCGCGCTATCCGCCATGCCGCCCGTCTGGGAATCAGCGACCGCTTCCACTTCACCGGCTTCCTTCGCGGCGCCGATGTCCAGAAGATGTTCGCCCTCTCGGACGTGTACATCATGCCCTCCATCTCGGAGCCTTTCGGCATTTCCCCGCTGGAAGCCATGCGCACCGGGGTGCCGTCCATCATCTCCAAGCAGTCCGGCGCCGCAGAGGTGCTCAAATACGCCTTCAAGGTGGACTTCTGGGACGTGGACGCCATCGCCGATGACATCTACGCCCTCCTCAGTTATCCCGCCCTGGCCAGCTTCAGCAACCGCATGGGCTACGAGGAAGTGAACGCCCTCAAGTGGAACGGCGCCACCGCCAAACTCAAACAAGTTTACGAATCAGTTGTAAAATAATCGATATATGGCAACTTCAAAGAGCATCTGCCTGTATTTTCAGGTTCACCAACCCACCCGGCTCCGCCTGTACAGATTCTTCGATATCGGCAAGGACTCCCACTACTACGATGACTTTGCCAACCGCACCATCCTGCGCCGCGTGGCCACCAAGTGCTACCTTCCCATGAACCAGCTCATGCTGGAGCTGATTGCCAAGCACAAGGGCAAGTTCAAGATTGCCTATTCCATCTCCGGCAGCGCCCTGGAGCAGTTCCGGCGCTTTGCCCCGGAGGTGATTGAGTCCTTCAAGGCCCTCGCCGCCACCGGCAAGGTGGAATTCCTGTGCGAGACCTACTACCACTCCCTGGCCTCCCTCGCCAGCGAGTCGGAGTTCCGTCACCAGGTCCTCAAGCACGCCGCCCTCATCGAGGAACTCTTTGGCGTCAAGCCCACCGCTTTCCGCAATACGGAGCTCATCTACTCGGATGGAATCGGGGAGATGGTCTATGACCTGGGTTACAAGACCATGCTAACGGAAGGCGCCCGCCACATCATGGGCTGGAGAAGCCCCAATTACGTGTACACGGGGCATACGCAGTCCAAGCTGAAACTCCTGCTGCGCAACTACAGCCTCTCCGACGACATTGCCTTCCGCTTCTCCAACCAGGGCTGGGACATGTGGCCCCTCACCGCAGAGAAATACGTGGACTGGCTGGGCAAAAGCGCCGGGGAAGGGGATATCGTGAACCTTTTCATGGACTATGAAACCTTCGGGGAGCACCAGAGCGCAGACAGCGGCATCTTCGAGTTCATGAGGGCCCTGCCCGCCGCCGTCCTCGCAGACGGCACCTTCGGCTTTGTCACCCCCTCGGAGGCTGTCAAGAAGCACAAACCCATCTCGGACATCTCCGTGGAAGACCCCATCTCCTGGGCCGACGAAGAGCGCGACCTCACCGCCTGGCTGGGCAACGAGCTCCAGAGCGAAGCCTACAAGAAGGTGTACGCCATGACGGAGAAACTCTCCATCGTCAACGACGCAGAGCTCTGGGAAGACTTTGGCCACCTGCAGGAAAGCGACCACTTCTACTACATGTGCACCAAGTTCTTCTCGGACGGGGAAGTGCACAAGTATTTCAATCCCTATGACACGCCGTATGAGGCGTTTATCAACTACATGAACGTAATTTCAGACTTCCAGATCCGCCTGGACGAAGCACACGCCGCCCTGGATGTAAAGGCCGCGGCCGTGGAGGAGTTGGGTTCACTGAAGCGGAAGAGGAAATAAAAGAGGATGAAAAAGAAAGATTTTTTGCAGGCCGATTACCTCTTCGAGGTTAGCTGGGAGGTTTGCAACAAGGTGGGCGGCATCTATACGGTGGTGGCCACCAAAGCCCTCCACCTGAGTGAAGAACTGGGCCGCCGGCACATTTTCGTGGGCCCCGATGTCTGGATGCACCGCGCCGGCAACCCGGATTTCCTGGAAGACCCCATGCTCTACCGTTCCTGGAAGGCCCAGGCCCAGTCCGAAGGCCTCCGTTTCCGCGTGGGCCGCTGGAACATCCCCGGCAAACCTGTAGCCATCCTGGTAGATTACAAGCAGTTCATTCCCAAAGCCGATGAAATCCTGACAGACCTCTGGAAGGACTTCGGCGTGGATTCCCTTTCCGGCAACTGGGATTACAAGGAGTCGGCCGTCTTTGGCGTCATCGCCGGAAAGGTGATCAGCAGTTTCTGGAATTTCAACCTCAAAGGCGGGGAAAAGGTGGTGGCCCAGTTCCACGAGTGGCAGACGGGCGCCGGCGTGCTGGAGCTCAGGCGCTCGGCCCTTCCCATCGCCACGGTGTTCACCACGCACGCCACCATGATGGGCCGCTGCCTGGCGGGCAACAACCTGCCGCTGTACAATGCCCTCGGCAGTTATAACGGGGAGGAAATGGCCCGGCGCTTCAACGTGACGGCCATCTATTCCCTGGAGCGCACCAGTGCCCTCAACGCAGACATTTTCACCACCGTGAGCGATACCACGGCCAAGGAATGCGCGCAGTTCCTTCGCCCCGTGGACGTAGTGACGCCCAACGGCTTCGAGAACAGCTTCACGCCGGCCTCGGACAAGGAGTATGAAGCCCTGCACCAGGCGGCGCGGGCACGGCTTGTCCAGGTGGCGTCGGCCATGAGCGGGGAGCAGGTTCCCGCAGACGATGTCTTCCTTTGCATCGGCGGCCGCTACGAGTACCGCAACAAGGGCATTGACGTGTTCCTGGATGCGCTGGACGCTGTGCGGCGCACCGGCTTCGATGGGCACGGCATCCATGCCTTCATCATGATTCCTTCCGGACACCACGGCCCGGACAAGGAAGTGGCCGCCAAGCTCTCCGGCGGGGGAAATGCCGCCTACCGCACTCAGGTCTCGCATGTACTCCAGTACCCGGAACACGACATCATCACCGCCCGCATGCGGGAACTGGGACTGGCAAACGCCCCCGGAGACAAGGTGAAGGTGTATTTCATCCCCTCGTACCTGAACGGCGACGACGGCATCTTCAACATGCCCTACTACCACCTCCTGTGCGGCATGAACTTGGCCCTGTTCCCTTCCTACTATGAGCCTTGGGGCTATACCCCGCTGGAGGCCCTTGCCTTCCGCATTCCTACGCTCACAACCACCCTGGCAGGTTTCGGCCTGTGGGTGAGAACCCATTACAAAGGGGAGCATCCCGGCATCACCGTCCTGGACCGCGACGACGACAACTACGCCCAGGTGGTGGACGGGGTGGCCGCCCGCATCCGAGAGATTGCGGGGCTCTCTGCCGAAGACGGAAAGATTTACCGGGAAAATGCCCGGGAAGTTGCCCAGATAGCTCTCTGGAGCAATCAGATAGTGTATTACCGGGAGGCCTACCACAAGGCTCTTGCCAAGGTGCAGGAGCAGATGGACTCCTACCAATCCAAGAAGAAGACTATGCAGTATTTCAAAGCAGATATAAACCATCCCAGCTGGAAAAGCGTCATGGTGACGCGTCACCTCCCGGAAAAGCTTTCCCGGCTGGAAAAACTCTCCAAGAACCTCTGGTGGTGCTGGAACGACAGCGCCAAGGACCTGTTCCGCTCCATTGACCCGGAGGTATGGCACCGCGGTGGCCACAACCCGCTTACCCTGCTGGACAGCGTGAGCATCAAGCGCTTCCAGCAGCTCTCAGAAGACCAGGAATTCCTTTCCAGGATGAAGGTCGTCCTGGACGAGTTTGACACCTACATGGCCGCCAAGGCTGCCCGCAAGGATCCTTCCATCGCCTATTTCTGCATGGAGTACGGCCTGGACACCTCCCTCAAGATTTATTCCGGCGGCCTGGGCATCCTGGCCGGCGACTACCTAAAGGAAACCTCGGACATGAACGTGAACCTGGTGGCCGTGGGCTTCCTCTACCGTTTCGGCTACTTCAACCAGGTGCTTTCCGCACAGGGTTATCAGGTGGCCGGCTACGACGCCCAGGACTTCACCAAGATACCCGCCGTCCCCGTGTTTGACGCAGAGGGTAACTGGGTCACCACCTCCGTGGCCTTCCCGGGCCGCAACATCACCGCCCGCCTGTGGAAGGTGGAGGTGGGCCGCACGGACCTGTACCTGATGGATACGGACTATGAGGCCAACATCCCCGAAGACAGGGAGGTGACCTACCACCTGTACGGCGGCAACTGGGAGAACCGTCTCAAGCAGGAACTGCTGCTGGGTGTGGGCGGTATCCGCGCCCTGCGCAAGCTGGGCCTGGACACCCAGGTGTACCACTGCAACGAGGGCCATGCCGCTTTTATCGGCCTGGAGCGTCTTCGTGAGTACATTGAAAAGGACAACCTGGACTTCTCGGAGGCCCTGGAAGTGGTGCGGGCCAGCTCGCTCTTCACCACCCATACGCCGGTTCCTGCCGGTCACGATGCCTTCGAGGAGGGCATGCTGCGCAAGTATATCGGCCACTATCCCGGACGCCTGAAGGTGGATTGGGAAACCCTGATGTCGCTGGGCAAGGACAATCCGCTGGATCCCAACGAGAAGTTCTCCATGAGCAACCTCGCGGCCAATATCTCGCAGAACGTGAACGGTGTTTCCATGCTGCACGGCAAGGTGTCGCAGGACATTTTTGCGCACATGTACCCGGGTTACCTGCCGGAGGAACTCTTCGTGAGCTATGTCACCAACGGTGTGCATTATCCCACCTGGTGCGCTCCGGAGTGGAAGCCCGTGCACGCAAAGGTGTTCGGCCCGGACTTTGCCACCCACCACTATGACAAATCCTGCTTCGAGGGCATTTACAGCGTCTCGGACAAGGATGTGTGGAATGTCAAGAAACAGCTCAAGGTCAAGCTGATGGCCTTCCTGCGGGAGCGTCTGCAGGACAAGAGCATCAGCAACCACTACAGCCCTTCCCAGCTGGTAAGCATCCTCGACAACTTGCGGGACGATGTCCTCACCATCGGCTTTGCGCGCCGCTTTGCCACTTACAAGCGTGCTACGCTCCTTTTCCGCGACCTGGACCGCCTGGACAAGATTGTCAACAACCCTGCCCAGCCCGTGCAGTTCCTCTTTGCCGGCAAGGCTCATCCCGCCGATAAAGCCGGCCAGGACCTCATCAAGCAAATTGTAGATATCTCGAAGGATCCGCGTTTCATCGGCAAGATTGTCTTTGTGCCCGGCTATGACATTACGTTGGCCAAACGCATGGTGCAGGGCGTGGACGTGTGGATGAACAATCCCACGCGCCCGCAGGAGGCTTCCGGCACGTCCGGTGAAAAGGCCGCCATGAACGGCACCATGCACTTCTCCGTGCTGGACGGCTGGTGGGTGGAAGGCTATAAGGAAGGCGCCGGCTGGGCCCTTCCCATCGAGCAGGCCTACGAAGACGACAACTTCCAGAACGAACTGGATGCCGCCACCATCTACCAGATCCTGGAGAACGATATAGTTCCCGCCTATTACAACGTGGACCGTACCACCGGCCGCAGCAGCGAGTGGGTGGGCTACATCAAGAATACCATAGCTCAGGTGGCGTGCAACTTCACCACCAACCGCATGCTCACGGACTACATGGACCAGTACTACGTCCCGCAGGCTGTCCGCGCCACGCAGATCAAGGCCGATGACTTCGCCCAGGCCCGTACCCTGGCCGCCTGGAAGAGCATGGTGCGCCGGGAGTGGGAGAATGTGCAGGAGGTGTGGCGCCAGCCGCTGGAAACCTCCTACGACATTACCCAGTCGCAGCCTTACCACACTTCCGTGAAGCTGCAGCTGGGCGCCCTGAAGCCGGAGGATGTGGGCGTAGAGATAGTTTTTGCCCAGACGGATGCCCACGGCAAGCTGCATATCGTGGCCGTGAAGGAATTCGAGTTTGTGGAGTGCAAGGAAGGCGTAGCCACCTACCAGGTGAACGTTCTGCCGGAGAAGACCGGTGCCTACCTGATCGGCGGCCGCGTCTTTGCCAAGCATCCGCTGCTTCCCCACCGTCAGGCTTTTGAGTGCGTGAAGTGGCTGTAGTAACCACCGGTTTTTTTGACGGGGTCCACCTGGGGCACCGTCATGTACTGGAGACAGTGGTCTCCTCGGCCCGTCAAAGGGGGGAGGAGGCCATTGTGGTTTCGTTCTGGCCGCATCCCAGGACGGTTTTGCAGCAAGATGCCCGGGAGTTCAGGCTCCTGACTTCCCTGGAAGAGAAGAAGGCGCTGCTGCTCTCCTGCGGCATAGACCGCGTGGAGGTGCTGCCCTTCACCCGGGAGTTTTCTGCCCTCAAGGCGGAGGAATACCTCCAACTCCTGCAGGAGCGCTATGGCGCCTCCCTGGTAGTGATGGGCTATGACAACAGGATAGGCAGCGACAGGAAGACGGCTACGGAGATTTATTCTCCGGCTCTCTCTATCCAGGTTGTTGATGAATGTGATTCAGGGCGTGGAGGGGAGGCCATCTCTTCCACACAGATTCGGCGGGCGTTGGAGGCGGGGGAGGTTGAGCGGGCGAATGCTATGCTGGGGTATGTGTATGCGCTGTATGGTGTGGTGGTGGCCGGAAACAGGCTGGGCCGCACCATCGGCTTCCCTACGGCCAATATGCAGTTGTACGAACCGCTCAAGCTGGTGCCTTTCAACGGGGTCTATGCCGTAGAGGCAGAAGTGCTGGGGAAGGTGTTCCGGGGGATGTGCAACATTGGTACCAGGCCCACAGTGGGCGGCACTGCCCGCACTATCGAAACGCACATTCTGGACTTTGACGAGGACATATACGGGCTCCCGCTGCGGCTTCGTTTACTTCGCCGCGTTCGCGACGAGCGCAAGTTCTCCTCGCTGGAAGCCCTCAAGGAACAGCTGGTGCAGGACCGTGAACAGTGCCGATAATATTGATAGAGCCGCTTATGGAAAAGTTTGTGTCTACCCTTAATGAGATTGTCTGGAACCCGGGGCTGGTGGTTTTGCTGCTGGTGGCGGGTTTGTATTTCTCAGTGCGTACGCGCTTAGTGCAGGTGCGTCGCTTCAAACTGATGCTTCGCTCGCTCTTTGGGAAGAAAAAGAAGCTGGGAGATGGCATCAGTTCCTTCGAGGCGTTTTGCATAGCGCTGTCCGGGCGCGTGGGAACAGGCAATATCGTGGGCGTGGCAACGGCTATAGCGTTTGGCGGACCGGGAGCGGTGTTCTGGATGTGGGTGGTGGCGTTTTTTGGCGCATCCACCGCTTTTGTGGAATCCACCTTGGCGCAGATTTACAAATTCCCGCATGAGTCAGGCTACCGCGGCGGCCCCTTCAGTTTTATCGAGCATGGCCTTGGGAAGCGCTGGCTGGGCGTTCTGTTCGCTGTCATAACGCTTGTATGCTGTGGCTTTTTCCTGGTGACGGTACAGTCCAACGGCGCCTCGATGGCCATGCAGAATGCCTTTCCTGTGCCGCCGCTGGCAACGGGTATCGGCCTGGCTGTCCTGATGGGATTTGTGATTATCGGCGGTGTGCAGCGGATTGCCAAGGTGGCGTCCATCGTCACGCCTTTCATGGCCTTTGGCTATATCCTGCTGTCACTGGTGGTAGTGGGCTACCATATCCATGATATTCCGGCTGTTTTTGCGTCCACGGCTCCACCATCGCGATGGGCGTCAAACGGGGCATCTTTTCCAATGAGGCCGGGCAGGGAACGGGAGCCATCGTATCGGCAGCGGCCGACGTAGAGCATCCTGCACAGCAGGGTCTTGCACAGGCGTTTTCCGTCTATGTGGACACCCTGCTGGTATGTACCGCCACGGCCCTGATGATCCTGACTTCCGGCACGTACAATATCATTGATTCGGCCACCGGAGAGATGCTGCTTGCCAATGCGCCGGAGCTGGGAAACAATTACGCCGCTTTTACCCAGAGTGCGGTAGATACGGTTTTTGCGGGCTTCGGTAGCCGTTTCATTTCCATTGCCATGGTCTTTTTCGCCTTCAGCACCATCATGGCCTACTACTTTTATGCAGAGACGGGCATTCTTTACCTTTTCCACGGCAAGAACAACAGGCGGGAGAAGCTGGTTGTACGTCTTTTCCAGGCCCTGATGATTGGCGCGGTAGTGTTCGGTGCCGTACGGGAGGCAGACCTGGTGTGGACTCTGGGCGACATCGGCGTAGGCCTGATGGCCTGGGGGACCGTAGTTTCCATCCTCATCCTCTGTCCCAAGGCCATCAAGGCACTGAAGGAATTCGAAGGGCGATAGTAGTGTTTTTCGGCCCCAGAAATTTCTTTTTCTCATTTTAATTGCTACCTTTGCAGAACAATGCATGCTCGACGGCCGGGAATCGGTCGTCGGCTCCTTTTTTGACAACGAAAATACTGCATAATTATGGCCATTGAAATGATGACACAGGCAGGCCTTGACAAACTGAAAAAGGACCTCGCCGATGCACTGGCCCAGCGGCCGGTGATTTCCGCTGCCATTGCGGAAGCCCGCGAGAAGGGAGACCTCTCGGAAAATGCGGAATATGACGCTGCGCGCGATGCGCAGGGCCTTTTGGAAGTGAAGATTGCCCGCCTCAAGGAGAAGCTGGCCAATGCCCGCGTAATCGACGAGAGCAAGCTCTCGGCGGACTCCGTGCAGCTTCTTTCCAAGGTGAAGGTGAAAAACCTTGCCAACAAAATGACCATGAACTTCCAGATTGTTCCGGAAAGCGAGGCAGACTTCTCCAAGGGCCTTCTGGCCGCCACAACGCCCATTGCCAAGGCCCTGATGGGGCATGGCGCCGGCGAAACCGTAGAAGCCAAAGTGCCCAGCGGCCTTATGAAATTTGAAATTCTGGAAATCACGGTCTAAAGTCATGGCAACCATTTTTACCAAAATCGCCCAAGGGGAGATTCCCTCTTACAAGTGCGCGGAAAGCGAGGATTTCTACGCTTTCCTGGATATTTCCCCGCTTTCGGCCGGCCATACGCTGGTCATCCCCAAGCACGTGGAGGACGATTATCTTTTCCACCTGGATGAGCAAACCTATGAAGGCCTGTGGGCTTTTGCCCGCAAAGTGGCCGTAGCCCTGAAAGAGGCCGTTCCCTGCAAAAGGGTGGGGGTGGCCGTCCTGGGCATGGAAGTGCCCCATACACACATTCACCTGGTGCCCCTCCAGACGGAAGGAGACATGGATTTCCGCAAGGCCAAACTCCAGCTGGAGCCGGAGCAGATGCGCTCCATCGCCCAAAATATTCTTGCCGCCTATGATAAGCTTTAAGCGTTTGATCCTGGCCGCCGCCTTTTTGGCGCTGCTGGCCTCCTGCGGGAAAAATACCCGGATAGAGGGTAATCTCCATGAGGGAGAAGGCCGCGAAGTTATTGTCAAGCTCCTGGATGTGAATCGTTTCCAGGTGTTGGATACCGTGAAGGTGGGTGCCTCCGGAAACTTCAGCTATGCCCTGCACCTGGATGAAGGTAAACCGGAATTCATCTATCTGTTTTACGGAGACCGCCAGATCGCCTCCCTGCTCCTGGAGAAAGGGGACAAGGTGAAGGTGATGACGGATACCCTGGGCGTTTATACGGTGGAAGGCTCGCAGGAGTCGGCCCGCCTGCAGCAGATAGAAAGCGACTACAACGCCTTCATGCGGGACATGAACCAGATTCTTGCCAGAAACGGCCACATTGACCCGGCCCTGTCGCGCCGTTATGTCGCCTATTACCGCGACAGAGTGGCTTACGTAGTGGGCAACGCCCATTCCCTCACCACGGTTCCGGTGCTGTTCCAGCAGGTGAATCCCTCGCTGCCGGTATTCAGCCAGGCCACGGACGGTATCCTCATGCGCAGTATCTGTGACTCCCTCAAAACCGTCTATCCTGAATCCCGCTATGTGAAGGCCCTGGAGAAGGAGGCTGCCCGCCGCCTGGCCGCCCTGGACGTGGACAACCGTATGCGGGATGCCCGTGAGGTGGGTTACATTGACATCAACCTGCCCGGCTTGGACGGGAAAGATATCAAACTGAGCAGCGTGGAAGGCAAGGTGACCATGGTGTATTTCTGGTCTTCCACCGCGCAGCAGAAGATGTTCAATCTGGACTCCCTGCTGCCGCTGTATGAGACTTTCCACGGGAGAGGCTTCGAGATTTATGCCGTGTGCCTGGACGACAACAAGTCTTCCTGGGCCGCTGCGGTCCGCAACCAGGAACTGCCCTGGGTGAATGTCTGTGACACCCGCGGTGTCCAGTCGCCCTATGTGGGCTCTTACGGAATCGGCAGCCTGCCCATGGCCTGGTTCATCGTGGATGGCACCCTGGATTCGGAAGCCCGTGTGCGGGATGCAGTTTCCCTGCGGGACTATCTTCGCCGCAAACTCTGATGGCGCTCATCCTTTGCATAGAAACTTCTACGGCAGTCCTGTCCGTGGCTTTGGCCCGGGACAGGGCTGTTGTCGCTGAACGCGTGTGCACGGAGCCCCGGCAGCAGGCGGCCCTTACCGCCCCGCTGGTGAAGGAGGTGCTCTCGGAGGCCGGCGTGGACATGGCCCAGTGCGATGCCGTCTGCGTAAGCGCCGGCCCGGGGTCCTATACAGGCCTCAGGGTGGGCGTTTCCACCGCCAAGGGCCTGTGCTTCGGGGTCGATATTCCCCTGCTTTCGGTGGGAACGCTGGATATCCTTGTTGCTGGTTGCTATAGCGCCGGAGCGAAGCGACACAGGGGGTCTGGGGGATTAGTCCCCCAGTTTGTCGAAGACAATATGGATGATAAAGGATGCAGAGCATCCTTTATCGTCCCGATGATCGATGCCCGCCGGATGGAGGTGTACACGGCTGTGTATTCCGGGGAAGGGGAGCGGCTCACTCCCGTTGAGGCACAGGTGGTGACAGAAGCGTCCTTCGCCAGTGAACTTGCTCAGGGTCAGGTGCTTTTTGTGGGGGACGGGGCGCTCAAATGCGCGCAGGTTCTCCGGCACCCCCATGCCCTTTTCCGGGAAGCCTTTCCGCTGGCCCGGCACATGGTGCCGCTGGCCCAGGACGCATGGGAGACCGGGCGCTTCGAAGACCTGGCCTACTTCGAGCCTTTCTACCTGAAAGACTTTGTGGCCACCGTCTCTAAAAAACAGTTGTGGTAGGCTCCTTTTAGGACCCCAGCATCAGCAATTGCTTCAGATAGGGGAAGACGTAGTACCCGAAATCCTTCAGGTGGCCGTAGAGGACGGACTCCTGGAGGATGGGGCTTGTTACCAGTTCGAACTTGACGTTCACGGTGTCAAAGAGGATAATGAGGATGGAGAGGATAAGGGCGGTGGTAAAGAGGGAAAACACAATGCCCAGCACTTTGTTCAGCCAGCCAAGGGAGGCCATCTCGGCCACTTTGGTGACCAGTTTGGCCAGTAGGATCACCAGCACCAGCGAAAGCACCAGCACGGCGGCGAAACCAATCACGTGCAGCACCGTTTCCGAGACGGTGATGTACTCTTTGAGGATGTCGCAGGCGAAACCGCTGAAACGGTAAGCCAGGAAGGCGCTTAGCACCACGCCTCCCAGGGAAATAACCTGCTCCAGAAAGCCTTTTGTGAGCCCTCGGATGACGCCGGGGATAAAGAGCAGGAGAAAGACGATATCCAGACTGTTCATGTTGTGAATCCCACTTAATTTATTTATCTTTGCACACTTTATATAGCGGTACAAAAATAGACAAAAAATATGACATTCAAAGAATACAAGGGGCTGGACCTGACAGAAAGCGCACGTGCGGTTCTGGAAAGGTGGAAACGGACTCATGCGTTTGAAAAATCGCTGGAAATCCGTGAGGGAGCCCCTGCCTTCATCTTCTTCGAAGGTCCGCCCAGCGCCAACGGCATGCCGGGCATCCACCACGTGATGGCCCGTTCCATCAAGGATGCCATCTGCCGCTACAAGACGCAGACCGGCTACAAAGTGAGCCGCCGCGCCGGCTGGGACACCCACGGCCTCCCCGTGGAACTGGGCGTGGAGAAAAAGCTGGGCATCACCAAGGCGGATATCGGCACCAAGGTAAGCGTAGCGGAATACAACGCCACCTGCCGCACGGAGGTGATGAAATACACCAAGGAATGGGAGAACATGACAGAGCGCGTAGGCTACTGGGTAGATATGCAGGACCCTTACATCACCTACGACAACCGTTACATAGAGACGCTCTGGTATCTCCTCAAGAAAATCTACCTGAAGGGCCTTCTGTACAAGGGTTACACCATCCAGCCTTACTCGCCCACGGACGGCACCGGTCTCAGCTCCCATGAGCTCAACCAGCCCGGCTGCTACAAGGACGTGAGTGACACCACGGCCACCGTCCAGTTCGAGCTTATCAAGGACGGCGCCTCGCAGCCCCTCTTCGGGACAGAAACCCTGCCGGTGTTCATGTTGGCCTGGACCACCACGCCCTGGACGCTCCCGTCCAATACGGCGCTTTGCGTCGGCCCGGACGTGGAGTATGTGCGCGTGCTGTCGCAGAACCCCTACACCGGCGCTCCCGGCATTTATGTGCTGGCCAAGGACTTGGTAGAGACCTGGTTCGGCCCTAAAGTGCCCTACAGGGTGCTGGAAGGCAGCTGGAAGGGCTCTCAGCTGGCCGGTATCCGCTACCACCAGCTCATCCCCTGGTTCAAGCCGGACGGGGACGGTTTCCGCGTCATCACCGGAGACTATGTCACCACCTCGGACGGTACGGGTATCGTGCACATCGCCCCCACCTTCGGCGCAGATGACAAACGCGTGGCTGCGGCCGCAGGCATTGGCGCCATCATGCCCGTGGACCGGGACGGCAACCCCCAGGCCCAGGTGGACCGCCAGGGCCGCTTCATGCGCCTGGAAGACATGGATCCCGCCTATGCCGCCACCGTGGATGCATCGTACAAGGAATACTCCGGCCGCTACGTAAAGGCCGGTTACAAGCAATATTTTGAGCACGAACCAGAAGAAGGCACCCTGGACATCGACCTTTGCGTAATGATGAAGGCCGATGGCCGCGCTTTCAAGGTCCAGAAGCATGTGCACAGCTATCCGCACAGCTGGCGCACGGACCTTCCGGTGCTCTATTACCCGCTGGACAGCTGGTTTATCAAGGCATCGGCCGTAAAGGAGGAAATGGTGGAGCTGAACAAGCAGATCCGCTGGAAGCCTGCCTCTACCGGAACGGGCCGCTTTGGCGTCTGGCTGGAGAATATCCAGGACTGGAACCTTTCCCGCAGCCGCTATTGGGGTACGCCCCTGCCCATCTGGCGCACGGAAGACGGCAAGGAAGAGATTTGCATAGGTTCAGCCAAGGAGCTTTACGAAGAGATAGAGAAGGCGGTTGCCGCCGGCATCATGCCTTCCAACCCCCTGAAGGAGAAGGGCTTCGACCCTTCAGACATGTCGCTGGAAAACTATGAGCGCATAGACCTTCACCGCCCTTGGGTGGACAGCATTTACCTGGTATCGGCCAGCGGGCGCAAGATGACGCGGGAAACGGACCTTATCGATGTCTGGTTCGACTCCGGCGCCATGCCCTATGCCCAGGAAGGCCTCCGGGCCCTGGACAGCCCGGCCTTCGGCGCCACCGCAGACTTTATCGCAGAAGGCGTGGACCAGACGCGCGGCTGGTTCTATACGCTGCACGCCATCCACACCATGGTGTCGGGAACGCCCGCCTTCAAGAGCGTCATTTCCAACGGCCTGGTGCTGGACCGTAGCGGCAACAAGATGTCCAAGCGCCTGGGCAACGCGGTAGATCCCTTCTGGGCCCTGGATACTTATGGGGCAGACGCCCTTCGCTGGTACATGCTCACCAACGCAGAGCCCTGGGACAACTTAAAATTCGACGAGGGTGGCGTGGCCGATGTCCGCCGCAAGTTCTTCGGCACGCTGTATAACACCTATGCCTTCTTCGCCCGCTACGCCAATATCGATGGCTGGGAGATGCAGGCCTCCGCCCAGGCAGCCCTGACGGAACTGGACCGCTGGGTGCTTTCCCGCCTGAATACAGTGACGGCCCAGGTGAAGGCGGCTTATGAGGACTATGACATCAAGTCGGCCGGCCGCATCCTGGAAACCTTTGTCTGCGACGATGTCTCCAACTGGTACGTGCGCCTCAGCCGCGCCCGCTTCTGGGCCGGGGACATGACACCGGACAAGCAGGCCGCCTACCAAACCCTCCACAAGGTGCTGGTAGAGGTAGCCGTCATGGGCGCTCCCATTGCGCCGTTCTTCATGGACCAGCTGTACGGGGATCTTCTTCCCGGGGCGGAATCCGTCCACTTCACGCTGTTCCCGGAGGCCGATGCCTCGCTCATAGACACAGAGCTGGAAGAGCGCATGACCCTGGCCCAGCAGGCCACTTCGCTGGTGCTGGCCCTTCGTAAGAAAGTGAATATTCCGGTGCGACAGCCGCTGCAGAAGGTGATGATCCCGGTTATCTCGGAAAAGGTGCGTGAACGCCTGGATTCCGTGGCACAGATCATCCTCTCGGAGGTGAACGTGAAGGAAATGTCCTTCATCGCGGACACCACCGGCATCATGACCCTCCGCATCAAGCCCAACTTCAAGGTGCTGGGCAAGAGCTACGGTCCCCGTATGAAAGAGATTGCAGCCGCTTTCGGCACGCTGGAGCAAGGCATTATCGCCCAGATCCAGAAGGCCGAAACTTCCGGGGAAGCCTACACACTGGCCCTTCCGGGCGGTGAGGTCCTGCTTAACCCCGGGGACTATGCCATCTCGTCGGAAGACATGCCCGGCTGGCTGGTGGCCTCGGAAGGCTCCCTTACCGTGGCGCTGGACATTGAGGTCACGCCCCAGCTTCGCCGCGAAGGCCTGGCCCGTGAGCTGGTGAACCGCATCCAGAACCTGCGCAAGAGTTCAGGCTTCGAAGTGACGGACCGCATCGTCACGGACGTTTACGCAGATGATCCTGCGCTCGCCGATGCCCTTTCGGCATTTGGCGATTACGTGAAAGCACAAACCCTGTCCCTTTCCGTGGGCCTGCATCCGCGCTCGGAGGCTCCTTCCGACGCAACGGAAGTAGAGTGGACGGAAGGCAGCATCCTTTTGAACATTAAACGATAATCAATACCTATGGACGAAATCAGCAAAACCCGCTATTCGGACGAGGAACTGGACGAGTTCCGCGCCATTATCAACGAGATGTTGGAGAAGGCCCGGGCAGAATACAATACCCTCAGAGAGGCCATGACCCACGCCGGCGGCAACGATATCCTGGATACAGCCCCTACTTTCAAGACCGTGGAGGACGACGGCGCCTTCCAGCTTTCCAAGGAAGAGGCGGGTGCCCTGGCTCATCGGCAATTCAAGTTTATCCAGAACCTGGAAGCTGCCTTGGTCAGAATCGAAAACAAAACCTACGGCATCTGCCGCGTTACTGGCAAGCTCATCCCCAAGGAGCGCCTGCGCCTGGTCCCTCATGCCACCACTACGGTGGAGGGTAAGGCTATCCTGGAAAAGACGGGGCGCAAATAATGCCCCGCCTTTCCAAAGGGGCCCGGCTGCTGCTTTTGGGCGTGGCGCTTGTAGTCATTGACCAGCTTATCAAAGTCCTGGTCAAGACCAGCATGACGCTGGGGGAGAGCATCCCCGTTCTCGGAAACTGGTTCCAGCTGCTCTTTGTGGAGAACAAGGGCATGGCCTTCGGAATGAGTTTCGGCGGCGTCCTGGGCAAGTACCTGCTCACTGTTTTCCGTCTGCTGCTTTTCGGCGCCCTGGTCTGGTGGATTTCCCGCCTTTTGAAAAGAAACGCGACTTTGGCCGCTGCGGGCTCTTCCGCTACGGCCGGGGCACAGCCGGCCCCCGTCCCCATGGGCGTGCTGGTGGGCCTTACGCTGATCACTGCAGGGGCTTTCGGCAATATCATCGATTGCCTGCTGTACGGCCAGATTTTCAGCGAATCCACTTATAGTGCAGTGGCTACGCTGGGCTCTTACGCGCCTTTTATGCAGGGGAAGGTGGTGGATATGTTCTTTTTCCCGCTTTTCCGCTGGCCGGATTGGATGCCCTTTGTGGGCGGCCACATTTTCTTTGAACCCGTGTTCAACTTCGCCGACAGTTGCGTAACCTGCGGCGCTATCTATTTACTTCTTTTCCACTGGAAATTCTTTTCCAAGGAGTAAGGACTACCTGTTTTTTCTAAGGCGGTCAATTGCG
The DNA here is from genome assembly GCA_902788175.1 of uncultured Bacteroidia bacterium. GTDB lineage: Bacteria > Bacteroidota > Bacteroidia > Bacteroidales > UBA932 > Cryptobacteroides. The sequence continues at coordinate 64,472 of CADAJF010000007.1, read as the reverse complement.
TGTTCCAGGCTTTCGGTGGGCTCAATGATGTTGTAGTCCTTCCAGAAGTCCGGGTCCAGGAATTCCGGTGCTTTGTCACTAAGGATATCCCGCTGACGGAAGCGCTCTTTCCGGTCAATAGCTGTGGCTTCCGGCATTACATCCGTGATAACCAGTTCGTTGACGGTGGTGTAACGGGTGCGGAAGAGCCGTTTGCGCCAGTCGCAGGCAAAGCGCATGGTAGAGCGGAAGTATTCCATTCGGCTTTTGCCGTCCTGTAGCCTGTAATTGATTACGATACTGGCTTCTTCGGGGATGAAGCGGAGACTGATGGGCTTGCTGACCAGCATCATGCGGATGGCCTTGGCCCTGTCGCTCATATCCAGCGAGGCCTCTATGCGGGTAAAACTAAGCAGTTCCCGGTCTATGTACAGCTTGCTGCGGTTCAGGGCATACTCCGCGCTGCCGGAAGGTTCCATGCTGATGACAAATTGCAGGCGGTCGCCGATGTAAGCGGGTGCCTCCATCCGATAGACGTAGCGGTCCATGTCCTCCTTGGCAAAGAGAATTTCCGGGCGTTTGACAAAGTCATGCGTAATGGCCTGGGTGGGCCCGCCCATGGTTTTGACGCTCAGGGTGTCCGAGCGGCGCTGGCTAACCAGGATGCGGCTTTTTTCCAGGGCGCTGGCATCGCGGTAAATGGAGCCGTCGTAGGTGTACTTGTAGAGTTTGGCCACAGCTTCCGCCACATAGGTATAGCGGTTACGCTTGCGCACGGTTTCCCGGTAAAAACACTCCAGCAACTGGGGTTCCGTGCAGTAATTGTCCCGAACATTCTGCAATGCGGCTTCCACGATGGACCTGGGGTCTCCGCTCACGATGGAAGACTCCAGCAGCTGCAGGTTTTCCCGCTGGAGACGAAGGGTCATCTTGTCCCCGGCCTTTTCCCGCAATGTTTTGAAACCCAGGTAGGAACATTCGATTTCCCGGATGGTTTTGTCGCTTTTGAGGGTAAAAAAGCCTTCTGCATTGGTAACGGTGGCCTGGTGCCGCCCGGGGATGGATACATGAACGGACTCCAGCGGGCGCCCGGTGAGGGCATCGAGCACAGTTCCGCTTACCGAATAACCCAGCCGGAGGCTGTCTCCCTGGCTCCAGACAGGCAGCGACCAGAGCAAAAGCAGTATGAAAGTGAGAATCTTACGCATAACAAAGGCAAAAATAAGTAATCTTTGCAGAAAGGTCAATATCCGCAGTGAAAAAAAATCACTATCTTTGCCCTCTCAAAGGAGGTGTGGCCGAGTGGTCGATGGCGGCAGTCTTGAAAACTGTTGAACGGCAACGTTCCGGGGGTTCGAATCCCTCCGCCTCCGCAAACCGAAGAAAGCAGGGCATCGCAGCGTCAGCTGCGGTGCTTTTTTTGCACAGGCCGTTGCAAGCTCGCTTGCATAAGGTTTGTGCAGGAAAAGCCCAGACGGACACGAAGTGGCTGATGCCCTGCTTTCTTGGTTTATAGCTTCCTCCAAGGGATGCCGCAAGCCGGCCTTGCCGGCGCAGCGGAATCCCTCCGCCTCCGCTCAAAAACTGGCATTCAGCCAGCTTTTTTCGCTTCGGCTCCGGGATAGGCGCTTCGCGCCTTCCTTTAACCCCCTCGTCGCTTCGTTCACGTCGCTGACAGTTTGATATGTTTGGTGCGCAAAAATGCCCCAATTTGTACACGGGAAGGCGATTTTGGCAGTTTGGTGTACAAAAACACCCCCTTTGCGTTCACCGCCGGTTAAAATAGGACGGCCGTGCGCAAAAGGGGGTGGTCAGGGATGGGCTTTTATTCCCGTTCGAACTCCAGCTGGCCCATGTAGGTGATGGGGTCGCGGTTGTCGGAGAGGACGTCCAGGGTGACGGAGCCGTCGTCGTAGATCTGGAAGGTGTAGAGGAAGCGGTCTTCCTTGGTATTGGCCTGAATCTGGATGCGGTGGCCGTCCTTGATGGGATTGACTACGTAGGCGTTCATCTCGGTCTTGAAATCCAGCGCGTTGCCGCCGTTGAAGGAGGCCTTTCGCGCCTGCCCGAAGTAGGGGAGATAGGAGGTGATGACGTTGTCTTCCACCTTCACGCTGTACTGGCTTACCTGCCGGACGGCTCCTGTATGGGGAATCATGCGGTCGATGGAAACGAGGAAGTTACCCTCGCGGACAGCCTCTGCCACTTGGGTGGCCTGGCGCTGCAGGCGGGCTGCGCGTTCCTCCCGGGTTTCGCGGAGAGTGCCGCAGGCGGTGCCAAGGACCAAAAGGCTGCAAAGAAGAAGGATGTGACGGATTTTCATGAGTTTACAATGCTAAAAGGGTATCTAAGTCTGCGTGTTCTCCCACCACCCACAGAACGTCTCCTTGCTCGAAGGGGAGACTGGCGCTGGGAACTAATAATGTGCCGTCCGGCTTTTCTATGCCGGCCACCAGGCAATGGTAGTGGTTGCGGATGCCGGATTCCGGCAGCGTCCTGCCCAGGAAGGGGGAGCCTTCTCCTATGTTCATGCGCCTGAGCACCATCTCGCTGGCAGAGAAGTCCTCCGGCAGCTCACCCTGGCACTTCTGCAGGGCCGAACCAAAAGCTTCCAGGTCCTTGTCCGTGCCTATCACTTGGATTTGGTCGTGCGGGAAAAGACGGTCCGTGGCCTTGGGAATGTTGATGCGCCGCTTGCCCCGCAGGATGGAGACCACGTGTACGCCGAAACGCTTGCCGAAGTTCAGTTCCCGCAGCTCTTTGCCGCTCCACTCCACCTCCGGCGGAATGTCATAGCTGACCAGGTGCAAATCCTTGTCCAGCAGGCGGGAAGCGTATTCCGGCTTCTTCTCCCCAAGGTACTCGGCGCGTTTTTCGCGGGAGGTGAGGTTGGTGATGAAGGTCTGTTCCAGCCGTTTGTAGGAGCGTTTGGTCCACTTGTTAAAGAACATGAATACGCCCAGCACCATAGCCAGCAGCAGGATCAGTATTACGGAGAAGTGGAACAGCCGGGCCAGCACGTAGAAGGTGAACCCGATAGCGATGGCATAGCGGATGACCATGCTGGCAAACAGGGGCGCATGGTTAGCGCGGTCGCTTTCCCACAGGGCGTCAAACACCTTGGAGCCGCGGCTTTTCTTGACGGCGACGGCTCTCAGGAAAGGCGACATTACGGCCAGCAGCACCACGGCGGTGACTACATTGGCCCAAATGCCCGGTATCCATTCTACGGCCAGCGGATGCAGGACCCCGAAGCCGATGATACAGATGGCCAGGGCGATAATGCCGTTGATGATGGTCATGCGGGCAATCTCTCCCAGGTACATTTTCCAGGCGCTGTCCTTGGTGGCCGACGGCGCCGAAGCCTGGGAATAGTCCTCCAGGAACGCACTGACCTTCTGGGGAAGCGCCTTGTTGATGGCGGCATAAGCTGGTTCGGCCAGCCTGATCATGTAAGGCGTAAGGAAGATGGTGACCACCGAAACCGCCACCACAATAGGGTAGAGGAAGTCACTGGTAACGCCCAGGGACACGCCCAGTGTGGCGATGATAAAGGAAAACTCACCTATCTGCGAAAGTGAAAAACCGCTCTGTACGGCCGTTTTGAGCGGCTGTCCGGAAAGGAGCACACCTCCCATCGCAAAAAGCGGCTGGCCGATAATGACGGTAAGCGTAATGATGAGGATGGGCAGCCAGTACTGGGCAATCATGGCAGGGTCCACCATCATGCCCACGGAAACGAAAAAGATGGCCCCGAAAAGGTCCTTTACGGGTTTTACCAGTTTCTCGATATGTTCTGCCTCCAGGGTTTCCGCCAGGATGGAGCCCATGATAAAGGCGCCGAAAGCGGCGGAGAAGCCCGTCTTGGCGGCCACAACCACCATCAGGAAGCACAGCCCCAGCGACACCACCAGGAGGGTTTCATCGTTCATCAGGTCCCGGGCCTTGCGAAGGAACAGGGGAACCAGATAAATGCCCACCACCAGCCAAAGGACCAGGAAAAACGCCAGTTTGCCGATACTCCGGACCAGTTCACCGCCCTCGAAGTTGGAGGAGACGGCTACGGTGGAAAGCACCACCATGAGCACCACCGCCAGGATGTCTTCCAGGATGAGGACGCTCATGACCAGGCCCGTAAAGCGCTTTTTGGACAGTCCCAGGTCTTCGAAGGCCTTGTAGATGATGGTGGTGGAACTCATGCAGATCATGCCGCCCAGGAACAGGGCGTCCATCTTGCTCCAGCCAAAGGCCGAGCCCACCAGGTAACCCAGTACAATCATCCCGAAGATGATAACCAGGGTGGTAATGATGGCGGGACCGCCCGCCTTCATGATTTTCTTGAAGCTGAATTCCAGGCCCAGCGCAAAGAGCAGGAAGATTACGCCGATCTCCGACCACACGTGCACGCTGGCACTATCCACCACGGAAGGGGTGAGGGCAAAATGAGGACCGGCAATAAAGCCGGCCACAATATAGCCCAGCACCAGAGGCTGCTTAAGCTTTTTGAAAACAAGCGTCATGACGCCGGCGCAGATGAGAATGAGCGCCAGGTCTGCGATAAGCGGGGCAAGTTCGTTCATGGTTTACTTGGCATAAGCGACGGAACGGGTTTCACGGATAACGGTGATTTTTACCTGTCCGGGATAGGTCATTTCGTCCTGGATTCTTTGGGCGATGTCTCCGGAGAGGAGCTCTGCCTGCTGGTCGCTGACTTGCTCTGCGCCCACAATGACGCGGAGCTCACGGCCAGCCTGGATGGCGTAGGCTTTGGTAACACCGGGATAGCTGCCAGCCAGGTTTTCCATGCCGCGTAAGCGCTTGATATAGCTTTCGATAACCTCACGGCGTGCACCAGGGCGAGCGCCGGAAATGGCATCTCCTACCAGCACCAGCGGTGCGTAAAGCGAGGTCATTTCCGTCTCTTCGTGGTGGGCGCCGATAGCGTTGCAGATTTCCGGCTTTTCCTTGTGCTGCTCTGCCAGTTTCATACCCAGGAGGGCGTGCGGCAGATCCGGGTCTTCCTCCGAGACTTTGCCAATGTCATGCAACAGACCGGCGCGTTTGGCAATCTTGGGGTTGAGGCCCAGTTCGCTGGCCAGGATGGCGCAGATGTTGGCCACCTCCCGCGAGTGCTGCAGCAGGTTCTGCCCATAGGAGGAACGGTATTTCATGCGGCCGATCAGGCGCACCAGTTCCATGCTGAGGCCGTGGATGCCCAGGTCTATGCACGTGCGCTTGCCGGTTTCCAGGATTTCTTCTTCCAGCTGCTTGGACACCTTGGAAACCACTTCCTCGATGCGGGCAGGATGGATGCGGCCGTCCACCACCAGCTGGTGCAGGGCAAGGCGGGCTACTTCGCGGCGCACAGGGTCGAAAGCGCTGAGAAGGATGGCGTCCGGGGTGTCGTCCACCACAATCTCCACGCCCGTAGCGGCCTCCAGCGCGCGGATGTTGCGGCCTTCGCGGCCGATGATGCGGCCCTTTACCTCATCGTTGTCAATGGGGAAGGTGGTGACGGCATTCTCGATGGCGGTTTCCGTGGCGGTGCGCTGGATGGTATTGATGACAATGCGCTTGGCCTCTTTGGCGGCGTTCAGGCGTGCATCGTCCAGGCAATCGTTGATGTAAGCCTGGGCTTCTGAGCGGGCCTGGGCCTTCATGCTGTCCATGAGCTCTTTCTTGGCTTCCTGGGCACTCATGCCGGCCACGGTCTCTATCTGGCGGATTACCTGCCCGCGGAGCTGCTCGAATTCTGCCTCTTTCTCTTTCAGCTGCTCCTCCCGGGCTTTGGTGCCGGCCTTCTGGGCCTCCAGCTCCTTGTTCTTGCGCTCCGCTTCTCCCAGCTTCTGGTTCAGGGTGTTTTCCTTTTGCTTGACGCGGTTCTCCGCTTCCCGGATCTGGGCGTTTTTGTCATTCACCATCTTCTCATGTTCGCTCTTGAGAGAGAGGTATTTCTCCTTGGCCTGGAGGATGCGTTCGTTCTTGATTTTCTCTGCTTCAACCTCTGCCTTTTCCAGGATTTCTTCGCGCTTTCCCTTCAGGATGGAGCGCCGGATAAGTATGTAAGCGCCCAGGGCAAGAACGGCGCCCAGGACGATACCCACAAGTAAACTGATGATGTTCATAAATATATAGTGTTTAAAAAGTTACACATAAAAAAACAGTTCCCTTTTGCCGAAGGAAACTGTCTCTATGAAAAAAGCCGCCAGCATCTAGTCAGAAAATCTTAAATGAATAAGATTTGGGTGCCGACCGGTTTCTGACATCCCGCGTCCTGCGGCGGGGCCGCAGAATTCCACGAAGGTAACTAGGGGCCTTTCATCCCCGGTCTGAGTCAACCCGGCTCGAAGAAACTGTTGATTTCAGCGTTCGATGGTTGACGGCTTATTTTGCGTTCTCCTGCAGATAGCGCTCCAGGTCCCTGGCCAGCCCTTTCACATCCTCCTTGTAAGTGTCCACTTCCTTTTGCAGCCCCAGGCGGATGACGGTCTCATTGAGGGCTATCATGGACAGCAGGTCTGAGACGTTTTTGCCGGGGTGGGACCGGGTGTAGCTGGCGAAGCGGTTGTTGATGGTTTCCGCGGCCAGACGGTACAGCTCCTCCGCTTCCGGGGAGGAGGCCGTCAGGTTGAATAAGCGGCCGGCAATCTTGATGCTGATTTTCTGGTCCATCACGCCTGCTCCAAGTAGGAGATGCATTTATCGATCTCCCGGATTAATGTATCGACCTTGGCTTTTGCTTCTGCGTTGTAGTGGACGCCGGAGAAAGCTTCGGCCAGTTTCCTGGTTTCTATCTCGGATTCCAGTTCATGGATTTGTTTCCTAAGGTTTTCGCCGGTTTGCTCGCACGCCTGTAGCTCCTGGCGGAGACGCTCATTCTCTGCCTTCTCAGCCTCAAAACGTGCAATCAGCTGTTCAATTTCTTTCCGGATATCTTGCAGCATGGCCGGTTTTAGTCCATATGCCACAAAATTACAAAAAAATCCAATCTCTTGCAAGCAGATTGGACTTTTTTATCAAGTGAAAGGGGCGCTGATTACAGCCCGGCGATCATGCGGGTAAAGAGGCGGGTCATCTTCTCTGCGCAGGCGTCTGCGGCCTGGACAATGGCTTCTCCGTCCGTTACGTAATCCTCCTCGTCGCCTGTTGGCGCCACGTCCGTGATGACGGAGACCCCGAAGACCGGAATGTCGCTGTGGCGGGCTACAATCACCTCCGAAGTGGTGCTCATGCCCACTGCATCGGCCCCGATATGGCGGAAATAGCCGTACTCTGCCGGGGTTTCATAGCAAGGACCGGTGCAGGAGAGGTAAACGCCCTTTTGAAGCGGGATACCCTCCTGCTCGGCGATGGCTTCTGCCCGGCGGATGAGTTCCGGGTCATAGGGACGGGTCATGTCCGGGAAACGCGGGCCAAACTCCTCCAGGTTGGGGCCTATAAGCGGATTGGGCAGCAGGTTGATATGGTCCCGGATGATCATGATATCCCCCACCTTGAAATCCGGATGGGTGCCGCCGGCAGCGTTGGAGACAAAGAGCCAGCGCATGCCCAGGAGCTTGAGGACGCGGATGGGGAACACCACTTTGTCCATGCCGTAGCCCTCGTAGTAGTGGAAACGCCCCTGCAGGGCCGCCACGGTTTTGCCGCCCAGTTTTCCCACAATGAGATTCCCCTTGTGGCCGATGGCCGTGGATGCGGAAAACCCCGGTATGTCCTTGTAGGGAAAGACCTTGGCGTCCTGGATATGGTCTGCCAGTCTTCCCAGGCCGCTGCCCAGCACGATGCCCACCTCCGGGCATTGGCCGTGCAGCTGCTTACAGAGGTAATCGGCGGCAAGGTGTATGGTTTCCAGCTGGGTCATAATTTACATGTGCTCAATGAGTCTGGTGATGAGCCTTGTCATCTTTCCGGCGGCTGCATCTGCGGCCACCACAACATCTTCGCCGTCGTTCTGGTAGTCTTCGGCGTAGTCGTCGTGGGCTTCGTTGGTGATGACGGAAATGCCCAGTACGGGGATGCCTGCATGGCGGGCCACAATCACTTCCGGAATGGTGGACATACCCACTGCATCCCCGCCGATGGTACGGAAGAACTTGTACTCTGCCGGGGTTTCATAGGACGGCCCGGTGCCGCCCACATAGACGCCTTGCTGGAGGGCAATACCCTCTTCCTGAGCCAGTTGCAGGGCCAGTTTCATCAGGGCGGGGTCATAGGGACGGGTCATGTCCGGGAAGCGTGGCCCGTAGCTGTCAAAATTGGGGCCGATGAGCGGATTGGGCAGCAGGTTGATATGGTCCCGGATGAGCATAAGGTCTCCGATGTGGAGGTTGTAATTGATGCCGCCGGCGGCGTTGGAGACTATCAGGGTGCGGATGCCGGCGCCAATCATGACGCGGATGGGAAGCACCACTTTGTCCATGCCGTAGCCTTCGTAGTAATGGATGCGCCCCTGCATGGCGATGACGTTTTTCCCGCCCAGGCGGCCGGCGATAAAATTACCCTTGTGGCCGGTTGCCGTGGATACGGGGAAACCGGGAAGCTCACGGTAGGGGACGGTGATGGGGTTTTCGATGGAATCTGCCAGGCGGCCCAGGCCGCTGCCCAGGACGATGCCCAGTTCCGGCCGGAAGCCCTGGAGGCGTTCCTGTAAGCTGGCCGTAAGGCCGTTGATGATTTCAATTCTAGGGTCCATAAGGATTGTTTAAATTTGGGAAAGGACGCTGCGGGCGCCTTCCAGGATGGTTTCCTCTTCGGGGATCCGGCGGTTTTGCATCACCCATTTTCCGCGTACCATCAGGGAAGAGATGACTTGGCTGGGTGCGGCGTACACCAGGTTGGCGGCCAGCGAGCCGGGAGAGAGGAAATAGCTGTTGTCCATGTCTATGATGGAGAGGTCTGCCCAAGCACCTTCGCGGATGACGCCGCTGTCAAGGCCCAGTGCCCGGGCGCCGTTTACCGTGGCGCAGTCCAGCAGCTCCTGCAGATGCATGGCGCTGGGGTCCTCCCGCCAGGCCTTCTGCATAAGGGCGACCGTCTTCATGTGGGAGAGCATGTCCATGTCGTTGCCGGAGGATGCACCGTCCGTACCCAGGCATACGTTGGCGCCGGCGTCCCGCAGTTCCTGGTAGGGGAAGCGGTAACCGGAAGCGAGCTTGAGGTTGGAGTGGATATTGTGGACGCAGTTGACGCGGTGCTGCCCCAGGATACGGATATCCTCCTCCGACAAGTGGAGGCAGTGGGCGGCAATGACATGGGGCCCCCAGATGTCCAGGCTGTCCAGATAGGCGGTGGGGGACACTCCATGCGCTTGGAGACAGTCCTGGTTCTCCTTGAGGGTTTCCGACAGGTGTACGTGTACCCTTAAGCCGTGCTCCTTGGCAAAGTTACTGGCCCAGCGGATGTTTTCCTCGCTGACGGTATAGACGGAATGGATGGAGACGGCGAACATGGACTCATCCCCCCACTCGCGCGAGCGCTCATACAGACTCAGGAAAGCTTCCCGCTGTGCGGCGGCGGTTTCCGCGTTCATGGAATCCAGGAAAACGAAGGAGAGTACGGGGCGCAGGCCCATCTCCAGGGCGGCTTCCCGGGCCGCGGTGCAGAACCAGTATTGGTCATTGAAGGTGGAGGTGCCGCAGCGGATCATTTCCAGGCAGGCGGCCTTGGTGCTCCAATACATGAAGTCCCGGTCCAGGACGGCTTCGATTTTCCAGATGCGATTCAGCCATTCCTGGAGCTTGAGGTCCTCGTGGATGCCGCGGAGGAGAATCATGCCGGCGTGGGTGTGCATGTTCAGAAAAGCCGGTATCACCGCCTTGCGGCTGCCGTCCAGGACTTCTGCTCCGGGAACAGGTTCCAGCTGGGGGCCGATGGCGGCGATGCGGCCGTCCTTGACGAGGATGTCCGTTCGGGCGTTTCCGTTCAGGATGTTTTTAAGAAGTATCATAGGGCTCTTGCGCCAAGGTTTGAAAAAACCGGCAGAGCGTGCCGGTTGTAGGGTTTAAAAAGCTTCTTCGCTGCCTTCCTGCTCCTCCCTGGGGGAATATTGTCGGATGGGCTGGTCATGCAAGAGGTCATGCATGATGTAGCGGATGGCTTCCTGAAGGCCTTCCTGGAATTTCTCGAAGTCCTCCTTGTAGAGGAAGATCTTGTGTTTGTCGTAGGTGAAAGAGCCGTCCCGCTCCAGGCGGCGCTTGCTTTCCGTGATGGTAAGATAAAAATCGTTGTTGCCCTTGGTGGACTTTACGTCAAAGAAATAGGTGCGCTTACCGGCGCGAACCGGTTTGGAATAAACATCGTCCGAATTCCTCTCCTGAGCGTAAGGACGCTCGTAATCTTCACTGTACATACCTGTGCCGTTTTTGTGTTTTCTGTCTACAAATTTAGGGAAATTATTTAAAAAACGCTAACTTTGTCCAAATTATTTGACATTATGCTCAACCGCCGCATTTTAAGAATCAAGGCCTTCAAGGTCCTGTACTCCTGCCAGGAGAACCCGGACCTTACGTTGAAAGAGGCGCTCTCAAGCCTTGAGGCTTCGTGCGAAGCCACGCGGGACCTCTACCTTTACATGCTCGCCATCATCCCCGCCCTAACCGGGGAAGCCGCCCGCCGCATCGAGGCCGCCCGCGGGAAGTTCAACCCTACGGAGGAAGACCTGCATCCCAACTGCAAGTTTGTGGAAAACGGCATATCGGCCCTCCTTTCCAATGACCCTGATTTTGAGAGGCTTATCCAGAAAAAGAAGTTCTCCTGGTCGCAAAACGACGCCTTCCTCCATACCCTGTATGAGAACCTGAAAACCCGTCCCTATTACCAGGAATACATGGCCCGTGAGGGGCGCTCCCTGCAGGAAGATGCCGCCCTTTGGAAGCGCATTTTCGCAGAGGAATTCGAAGACGATGAGTCCCTCGCCGCCATCCTGGAGGACCTCTCCATCCACTGGGCCGATGACCTCGCTTACGCCCTGGGCACCTGCATCCGCAGCCTGGAGGAGCTGGGCCGCAGCGGCCGCTGGAAGTACCCGGAGCTCTACCAGAGTGACTCAAGGGACTTTGTCCGTGCCCTTTTGTCTGCGTCCTATGGCCGTTTCTCGGAGCTGTACACCCTGGTGGCCGCCTCTGTTCCCCAGTGGGACAGGGAGCGCCTTTTCACCACGGACATCATCCTCATCGCCATGGGTGTGACAGAGGCGGAAACATTCCCGGAAATCCCCGTGAAGGTGACCATCAACGAATATGTAGAAATTTCCAAGTATTACTCAACGCCCAAGAGCCGCAGCTTTGTGAACGGTCTGCTGGACCGCCTGATCAAGGACCGCATGCAGCAGGGCATAATCAACAAAAGCGTATGAAACTCCTTTCTTACCTCCTTCTGATGGGCCCTGCCGCCGCTCCCGCCGGAGAGGGTGCCCCCCAGGCCAGCATGTGGCCCACCATCCTGATGTTCGGCGCCATCATTGGCGTGATGTGGCTGTTCATGATCCGTCCGCAGCGCAAGCAGCAGAAGGAAATGCAGGAATTCCGCAACTCCCTCAAGAAGGGTGACAAAGTAGTGACCGTCGGCGGTATCTACGGAGAAATTGTGGAAGTGAACGAGAAAACCGCCCTTATCAAGGTAGATGGGGACGTCAAGCTTCGCGTGGACAAGCAGGGTCTGGTCAAGGATTACACCGAGAGCGTCCAAAAGTAGCCTCCCATGGCCCTGAAAGACCGCATCAGGGACATTGTCAGCAGTTGGGGCAGGGAATGGATCATTGTGATTCCGTCCTTGCTGATGGCCGTTGTGGTGTGGTTTCTGACCAATCTCTCGAAAGAGTATTCCGGTACCGTCAGCGTGCCGGTGGTGGCCCAGTGCAACATTGAGGGCCACGGCATGGAATCCACCAACACCGTGGTGGTGAGCGCCCGTTGCCGCACGGACGGCTTCCGGCTCCTGAGGGAGCGCAGCCGCCGGGAGCGCAGCGTAGTGAAAGTGCGCTTTGACCGGACAGACCTTCGCGCCACAGCCCCGCATACTTATAGCGTGGTGGGCGGGGCCAAAAACTCCTACGTGAACCAGTTTTTCGGGGACGGTGCCGTGGTGGAAGCCTTCATCTCGGACACCCTCACCTTCATCTTCCCCGCAGAGAACCACAAGAAAGTGCCCGTGCAGGTGCACAAGTCGGTGCAGTGCCGCTCGCAGTACATGCTCTCCGGGCCGTTTACCGTGTCGCCGGACTCGGTGGTGGTCTATGGGGATGAGTCCAGCCTTGCCGCCGTGGAGAAGGTGAGCGCCGCCCGCATCGTGCTCTCGGACGTGCATGAAAGCAAGCACGGCGTGCTGCGCCTTACGCCCATCAAGGGGGTGCGGATGTCGGCAGAGGAAGTGAGCTATGAACTTCCCGTTTCCCGCTACGTAGAGCTTCGCGCCACGGTACCCGTAGAGGTGGTTAACATGCCTTCCGGGTCCCAGTTGCAGGTGTATCCGCCTCAGGCCCAGGTGGTTCTGCGCTGCGTTTTCCCCCTTGCCAAGGATCCGCTCCCGGCTTTCCGCCTGTATGTGGACTGGAATGACTTTTCCGCCTCCCTTAACGGCCGCTGCGCCGCCCGCGCCATGCGGCTCCCTCCAGGCGTGCTGGATTACCGGGTAGAGCCGGAAGTATTCGACTGTGTGGACCTTCGCTAGATGAAAACCATCGTCCTTACCGGTCTTATCGGCAGCGGAAAGTCTGCCGTGGCGGCGCTCCTTCGCGAAAGGGGCGTTCCCGTCTATGACTCTGACGCCAGGACCAAGCAGCTCTATGCCCGCCGGAAATCCCTTGTCCGGCGCATGGAAGAGGCGCTGGGCGTTCCCATCCGCACGGCGGAAGGGAAGCTGGATAAAAAGCTGCTGGCGGCTGCCATTTTCTCCGATGCGATGGCGCGTGAAAAGGTGGAAGCGCTGGTGTATCCGGCGCTTTTGCAGGATTTTTCCCGCTGGCGGGAGCGGCAGGCCGGGGCGCCTTTTGTGGTGCTGGAGTCGGCCGTCATCCTCTCCAAACCGCTGTTTGAGGGCCTTTGGGATGCGGTGGTGCTGGTGACGGCACCCCGGGAACTGCGCCTTGAGCGCGTGATGGCCCGTGACGGTGCCTCCAAGGAGGCCGTCCTGGCCCGTATGGCAGCACAGGATATTCCGCAGGACCGGGCACAGGTGCTGCTTCCCAATGAAGGAACGCCCGAGGAGCTTTCGGCCGCCGTGGAGCGTGTGTTTTTCGAGAAAAATGGCTATATTTGCAAGTTATTGAAATCCGAAAAAAGATGAAAACCGATTTAGCAAAAATCCTCTCCATCCGTGGTCAGCACGGACTGTTCAACTATATCGCCGCATCGCGCAGCGGTGCCATCGTAGAGTCCCTGGAAGACCACAAGCGCAGTAATTTCAGCGCCAGCGCCGGCATCACCACCCTGGCAGACATCGCCATTTACACCGAAGAAGGGGAGATGAAGCTCCATGAGGTGTTCGGCAAGATGCATGAGGTGCTGGGCGAAGAGAACGCTCCCGGTTCCAAGGCTCCGGAAGCAGAGCTCAAGGCCCTTTTTGCCAAGGCCATCCCTTCCTACGACGAAAATCGCTTCTACGTCTCCCACATGAAGAAGGTGGTGGACTGGTACAATACCCTCAAACAGTACGCCTCCCTGGATTTCCTCACCGACGAGGAAAGGGAAGCCCAGGCCGCCCAGGAGGCTTAAATGCCCACCCTGCAGGTCATTACCCTCGGGTGCTCCAAAAACACCGTGGACACGGAGCATCTGCTTGCCCAGGTACAGGATGCCTATGAGCTGGTGCCTGAGGAGCAGACCTCTCCCGTGGATGTCCTGCTGGTCAATACCTGCGGTTTCATAGGGGACGCCAAGGAGCAGTCTGTCCAGACCATTCTGGCAGCCTGCGAAAGGAAGAAAGCGGGCGGCGCAGGCCGTCTGCTTGTTTTTGGTTGCCTGTCCCAGCGTTATGCCAGCGAGCTTCCGGAGCTGATTCCGGAGGTGGACGGCTGGTTCGGCGCCAGGGACCTGGCCCCGCTGGTAGAGGCCCTGGGCTGCAAATACTCCCCGGAGCGGGAGCACAGCCGGGTACTCACTTCCGGAAAGCGTCCCTATGCCTTTTTCAAGATTTCGGAGGGCTGCAACCGCCGCTGCTCCTACTGCGCCATCCCCTTTATCCGCGGGGCGCACCGTTCCGTCCCCATGGAAACGCTGGTCAGGGAAGCGGAGCAGTTGGCTGCCCGCGGCATCCGGGAGCTGGTGATCATCGCCCAGGATACCACTTATTATGGGCTGGACCTGTATGGGCACCGCGCACTGGCCCAGCTGCTGCGCAAACTCTCTGCGGTGGAAGGCATCGAATGGCTGCGCATCCACTATTCTTATCCCGCCGATTTCCCCGAGGATGTCCTGGAAGAAATGGCCTCCAACCCCAAGGTATGCCGCTACATGGACATTCCGCTCCAGCATGTGAGCGACCGGGTGCTGGATGCCATGCACCGGCATGTGGACGGCGCCTGGACGCGCGAGCTGATTCGCCGCATGCGGGAAAAAGTGCCCGGCGTTGCCCTGCGCACCACTCTGATCGTGGGCCATCCCGGAGAGCGCAAGGCAGACTTCGAGGAGCTGGTGGACTTTGTCCGCGAAGCCCGCTTCCAGCGCATGGGCGCCTTCACCTATTCGGAGGAGGAAGGGACCTACGGGGCAACGCATTTCAAGGACAGTGTGTCGGCCCTTACCAAGCGGCGCAGGCTGGATTCCCTAATGGAAGTGCAGCGTGGCATATCCCTTGCATATAACCAAAGCCGGATTGGCACCCAGGTCCGGGTCCTGGTGGACGACTTCTCAGACGGCATCCTCGTGTGCCGAAGTGAATTCGAAAGCCCGGAAGTGGATGGTGAAATCCTGGTAAAATATACGGCGGCGGCCTTTGACGGCGTTCCGGCAAGCTCCCTCGTGGGGCAGTTCCTGCAGGTGCGCATCACCGCGGCCGATGAATACGACCTTAGTGCAGAAGTGATATGAAAAAGTCTTGGATTTTGGCTGTAGCCCTTTTGGCTGCAGCATGCTCTCCGCAGGTGTATCCGCTTTACATGGATGTGCGCCAGCCTTCCACCTCGGGTCTCAAGCTTGCTGGCAAGAATATCTCCATAGTTTACATGGACGGGGCCTCTCCGGCCGATTCCCTCTTTGACCGGCAGGCAGCATCGGCCCTGGCCCGTTCCCTGGAGGAAGATTACCTGGACGGACGGGAGGAAATCGGGATTTTCCGCACTGCCCGCGCGGATTCCGTGTCGCTGGAGTTGATGCATTCGCTGGTGATGGAAACGGAAGGGGACGTGGTGTTTGTCCTTTCCAGCGAACTGGGCGAACCTCAGATGGAGACCAACATGCAGGTACACAATGCCAAATCGGCCGATTCTGCCTATGTATGTCCTGCCGTCATTCCGGTCAAGACCCAGCTCTATGTCTATGACAGCATGGGGCAGGACAAAGTGCACAAGTTCCGGGGATCGGCCTCCATGCGTCCGCGGGTTTTCAACAGCGGCATGCTCACCCAGGAAGGCCTCAAGACGCTGGCCCTGCGCAGCCTGGAAGGAGAAGCGGAAAACGTGGGCGGACGCATCTCCAAGCCTTTCCTCTCTGTCTGGAATACGGAGAGTTTCAGTTTCTACTACTATGACGGTTTTGGCTCGGAGCAGTGGATAAGCGGCCTGGCCAATGTGGCCACCGGCCATCCGGCTGCCGCCGTGGACAACTGGGCTCCGCTCCTTAAAAGCGGAAGTGCCCTCAGCCGCGCCTGTGCCTGCTACAACATAGCCATGGCTTTCTTCCTTTTGGAGGATTATACCCTTGCGGAGCGCTGGCTGGACCAGGCCGACAAGCTGGAAGACGTCCCGCTGGCTTCCGGCCTTCGGAAAAGGATAGCCGCGCGCTTGGAAAAGTAAGAGGTTTTTATTATATTTGCGAAATTAGTTGATTCATTAAGATATGTTTTTTTTATGGCTAACATCGATCTCAAGAAGTACGGCATCTCCGGAGTGAAGGAAGTCCTTTACAACCCCACGTACGAGGTTCTCTACAACGAAGAAACCAAACCCGAACTGGAAGGTTTTGACAAGGGACAGGTAACGGAACTGGGTGCCATCAATGTAATGACGGGCGTATATACCGGCCGTTCACCCAAAGACAAGTACATTGTCTATGACAACACCACCAAGGAAGGCAAACCCGGCGAAATCTGGTGGACCACCGAAGGCTATCCCAACGACAACCACAAAATGAGCGTGGGCACCTGGAAGGTAGTCAAGAAACTGGCCCAGAAGCAGCTCAGCGGCAAGCGCCTCTTTGTGGTGGACGGTTTCTGCGGCACCCACGCGGATACCCGCATGAAAATCCGCTTCATCATGGAAGTTGCCTGGCAGGCCCACTTCGTGACCAATATGTTCATCCGCCCCAAAAACCAGAAGGAATTTGACCAGGAGCCGGATTTCGTGGTCTATTGCGCCGCCAAGGCCAAAGTGGACAACTACAAGGAACTGGGCCTTCGCAGCGACACCTGCATCGCCTTCAACGTCACCTCCCGTGAGCAGGTTATCCTGAACACCTGGTATGGCGGCGAGATGAAGAAAGGTATGTTCTCCATGATGAACTATTACCTGCCCCTGAAGGGTATCGCCTCCATGCACTGCAGCGCCAATACGGACCTCAACGGTGAGAACACCGCCATCTTCTTCGGCCTCTCCGGTACCGGCAAAACCACCCTCAGCACGGATCCCAAGCGCCTCCTCATCGGCGACGACGAGCACGGCTGGGACAACAAGGGTGTCTTCAACTTCGAAGGCGGCTGCTATGCCAAGGTCATCAAACTGGACAAGGAAAGCGAACCGGACATCTACAACGCCATCCGCCGGGATGCCCTCCTGGAGAATGTCACCGTGGACAAGGACGGAAAGATTGACTTCAACGACAAGTCCGTCACGGAGAACACCCGCGTAAGCTATCCCATCTACCACATCGAGAAAATTGTCCGTCCGGAAAGCCACGGCCCCGCCGCCAAGCAGGTCATCTTCCTCAGCGCAGATGCCTTCGGCGTGCTGCCTCCGGTTTCCATCCTCACCCCGGAACAGACCAAATACTACTTCCTCAGCGGTTTCACCGCCAAGCTCGCCGGCACGGAGCGCGGCATCACCGAGCCCACACCCACCTTCAGCGCCTGCTTCGGCCAGGCTTTCCTGGAGCTGCATCCCACCAAGTACGCAGAGGAACTGGTGAAGAAGATGAAAAAGAGCGGCGCCAAGGCTTACCTGGTGAACACAGGCTGGAACGGTACCGGCAAGCGCATCTCCATCAAGGATACCCGCGGCATCATTGACGCCATCCTCAATGGCAGCATCGACAAGGCCCCTACCAAGCTCATCCCTTACTTCAACTTCGAGGTTCCCACCAAGCTGGCTGGCGTTGACACCGGCATCCTGGATCCCCGCGACACCTACAAGAACGCCGCAGAATGGGAAGAGAAAGCCAAAGACCTGGCAGGCCGCTTCATCAAGAACTTCCACAAGTACGAGAGCAACCGCGCAGGCAAGGCCCTGGTCAAGGCCGGCCCCGTGCTGTAAAGTTCCTTAAATCAGTAGATGATTCCCCGTTCAGCGATGAGCGGGTTTTTTTTAGCGCTTGTTCAAAAGCAGCAGGCCTTCGTAGAAGATGCTGAAGGAGAAGAAGTAGAGCAGCAGCAGGACCAGGGCCCAGGGCCAGGGGAACAGGCAGAAAAGAAGGATCCCCCAGAGGAGGGCGAAAAGGGGCGTTCCCAACAGCTTGACACCAAAGCGGGCGGTGTTGTGAAAAGCTCTGTCCTTGATTTTGCGCTGGCACAGCCACTCGGCCGTGGCCCAGAGGGGGAGGGAGAGGAGGGCGGCAAGGGGCCAGAGGGGAAGGATCCACCAGCGGCGGGGGAAGGCAGGGCCTTCCGGTGGCACCAGGGCCTGGATGCGGTGCCCTAACTCTTCCCGGAAGGCTTGGTACTGGGCAGCTTCGTTCTCTTGGCTATGGGCCTCCAGGAAGGCGTTCACGTCCATGGGTTCTCCGTAGCGCAGGAGACAGGAGCCCCGGAAACGGAAAAAGTGGCTGTAGTTGATGCCGATGGGGACCACCGTGGTGGGGCGCAGCCTTGCACTGCGGAAGGCCATGCGTGCGATGCCTTTCTGGATGGGAAGGAGCGTACGCTCCGGGCGGTGCCGTCCCTCCGGAAAGAGGCAGAAGGGTACACCGGCGGCCAGGGTGGCGTCAATTTCTTCAAAGGCACCCAGGCACTCTTTGATGGTCTCTGCTCCGTCCCGTTCGCGGGCCAGGGGAAGAATCTTCAGGAAGCGGAGGGCGCGGCCGGCTTTGCGGAAGATGTCTGCCCGGGCGCCGAAAACGGTGGGAGCCTTCCGGCTTTGCAACACCACCAGCGCATCCATAAGGGTATTGCAGTGGTTGGGCGCAAGGATAACGGCGCCCCCTTCTGCGGGAGGCGTACCTTCCACTTTCAGGGAAGAGTAACTGGTTCTGGTACAGAAATCCGCGTAGCTTCTAAGAAGCCTGTACCTGATGTTGCTTTTCCAGATTTCAGGCATCGCGGCGGGTACGGTTGAAGATGGTGGCTACGGTGAGGCCGGAGATGATGTGCCAGATGCCCCACCAGGCCGTAATGACCAGCATGCCGCCGTGGGGCGGGAAGCCGGCAAAAAGGCTGGTTCCCAGCATGAGCGCCAGGCCCAGGCCGCTGTTCTGGATGCCGGTTTCTATGGTGAGGGTGCGGCGGTCCCGGTAGGGTACTTTGAAGAGGGTTCCCACGCCAAAGCCGATACTCAGGGCCAGGAAGTTATGCACCAGTACTACCAGGAAGATATACTTGACGCACTTGAGGAAGGCGTCCAGGTTGCTGCCGAAGGAAAGCACCACCATGGCGATGAAAATGATGATGGAGAGCCACTGCAGGGGCTTTTTCAGGGCGGCGGCCACCTTGGGGAGGTACTGGCTGGTAAGGATGCCCAGGACCAGCGGAATGCCCAGGAGGATGAAGATGGTCTTGAAGACGTCCCAGAGGGGAATCACCAGGGTGGGAATGCTGCCGGCTACCCCTGCCGAGTGCAGATAGAGCGTGCCCCAGGCCCAGAAGTTGAAGGGCGTGAGGAAGACAGCCAGGGCGGTGGAGATGGCCGTGAGGCTTACCGAGAGCTCTATATTGGCTTTTCCCAGGGAGCTCATGAAGTTGGAGATATTGCCACCCGGGCAAGAGGCTACCAGTATCATTCCCAGGCCCATCATGGGGGAAATCCAGCCGGTGAGAAGGACTGCCAGCAGGCAGGTGAGGGCGGGGAGCAGTACCAGCTGGCACAGGATACCCAGCAGCACTGACTTGGGCTTTTTGAACACTTCCACAAAGATGGCGGGCTTGATGCCCAGCGCCACGCCGTACATCACGAAGGCGAGAATGATATTGATGGTATTCATGCCACCCGCATTCAGTTGAACCTGGATGCTGTCGATGGACTGGATAACGTCAGGTGCCATATCAGGTTTAGGGTCTTATAATTTCGTAAAAGTACGAATTTCAGCGCAAAATGCCAAATTATCCTGCCACACTCCTCAGGAAGAATAACGTTTTTTTATTACATTTGCACGAATAAACGTTTTTTAAGACTGGACTGCTATGAAAAAATTGATGCTTCTTGCTTTTGCGGCCGCGGCCTTGACACTGGTGGCCTGCCAGAAATCAAATTTCTTTCCTCACCTCCCGTCGGAGCCCCAGAAGACCTTCTCCGAAATGTTTCCCAATGCCCGTTTTGTGGAATGGGAACAGGAATACGGCGGCCTCCTGAAGGCGGAGTTTTACCAGGACGGTTATGAAAAAGAAGCCTGGTTCAGCCAGGACGGCACTTGGCTGCGTACAAAGACGGACCTTCCTGTCCGTATGGTGCCTGCCGTGGTTTCCGATGCCGCCATGTCCCTGCTGGGAAGCGGCTGGTACATTGACGACGCAGACCACTTCCTCAGCAGCGAGAAGCCCGTGGAATACTACGAGCTGGACTGCGAGAAACGTTTCACAGAGATGGAGGCACGCCTGAGAATCCTCCCGGACGGAACTGTTTTAAAGTAGCGGGGGAGATTATACAAACTTACAAAAATTTTATGTAAGTTTGCAGTTTAATCGCAGAGAATAATGGAAAGAAAAACCCGCGTAAGATTTGCCCCGTCTCCCACTGGCCCGCTCCACATGGGCGGCGTACGTACTGCCTTGTACAATTACCTGTATGCCAAACAGAAGGGAGGAGACTTTATCATCCGCATCGAGGATACGGATTCCAATCGTTTTGTCCCCGGCGCAGAACAGTATATCATTGAGGCACTTACGTGGTGTGGCATCATCCCGGATGAAGGCGTGGACGCCAGCGGAAAGGTAGTGGAGACGCCCAGCGAGAAGCATCCCCACGCCCCTTATCGGCAAAGCCAGCGGCGCCCTATCTATCGGCAGTACGCAGAGCAGCTGGTGGAAAGCGGCTGGGCTTACTATGCCTTTGACTCGGCGCAGGAGCTGAATGACCGCCGGCAGGAAGCTGAGTCCCGCAAGGAAACCTTCATGTACAACGCCGCCACCCGCGGCAGCCTGCGCAATTCCCTCACCCTGCCCAAGGAGGAGACCGCTCGCCTGCTGGAAAGCACCACGGACTGGACCATCCGCTTCAAGATGCCCCAGGGGCGTACCGTCCAGATGGAAGACCTCATCCGCGGCCACGTGGAAGTGAGCACCGACACCCTGGACGACAAAGTTCTCTGGAAGCGCGCCGATGAACTTCCCACCTACCACCTGGCCAACATAGTGGACGACCACCTGATGGAAGTGACCGAGGTAATCCGCGGGGAGGAGTGGCTGCCTTCGCTGCCGCTACACTACCTTCTGTATGAGGCGTTTGGCTGGCTGGATACCATGCCGCGCTTTGCCCACCTGTCCCTGCTGCTCAAGCCGGACGGAAAGGGTAAGCTTTCAAAACGGGACGGAGACCGTCTGGGCTTCCCGGTATTCCCCCTTCGCTGGGAAAACCCCGAGACAGGGGAGGTTTCCCGCGGCTACAGGGAGGACGGCTACTTCCCGGAGGCCTTCGTGAACCTGCTGGCTTTCCTGGGCTGGAACCCCGGTGGGGAAAGGGAGCTGTACACCATTGAGGAGTTGGTCCCTGTCTTCTCGCTGGACCGCGTCATCCGTTCCGGCGCCCGTTTCAACCTGGAAAAGGCCAAGTGGTTCAACAAGGAGTACCTGCGCATGAAAAGCCCGCAGGAGCTCGCGGGCCTGCTTCTTCCCGTCCTGGAAGAGCATGGCTGCCAGGTGGTGGCCTGCCCCTGCAACGCCTTGACGGCCGGTGCCAGCTTCGAGGGTATGGGCGCGGACTTTGGAAACGCTATCTTTACCCGTGAGTACGTGGAGGCCGTAGTTGCCCTTACTCAGGAGCGCGCCACCTTCGTGGCCGATCTTTGGGACATCGCCCTCCCGCTTTTCAAAGCCCCTAAGGAGTTTGTGCAGAAGGACGTAGAGAAGTTCTGGAAGGAAGACCACTACGAGTACTGCTTCGAGGTATGCCAGTACATCACCGGCGCAGCCTTCGGCTTCGACGACCTGGACAGCTACCGCGGTCCCATGACGCGCGAAGCCCTGGAAGCGGCCATCGTGAACTATATCAAGCAGCAGGAGTACCCCATGGGCAAGGTCATGAACAGCCTTCGCCTGGCCCTCACCGGCGCCGCCAGCGGCCTCGGTATCGCCGATATCCTCTCCTTCATCGGCCGCAAGGAATTTGCCCGCCGCATGGGCTATGCCGCCCAAACCCTTGGCCGTAAGTAAAGGCCGTATCTGGCGCTTTCTACGCCTCTTTTTGAGGGCTTCGTGAGGCTATCCCTTTTATGCCGTCCGGAAGCTCTCTAGTGCTTGCGGCGGATGGCAGGGATGTTTTCGAGGTCGGCCTTGCGCTCGCCGGGGGAGATGCACAGGACGGGCTTTTTCTCACTGGCAAAGTTGAAGTACTTGGCGTTCTCCGAGTTGTTGTAGCCGATTTTGATGGTGTCGGCACCTGAAGGGAGGGTGACTTCCTCGCCGTGGAGGGGTACGTCCCACTGGAAGCCTTCGTCGATGATGATCAGGTTCCCGAGGTCCTTGTTGAGCCCCAGGCCTTCCAGGTTCATCTCGAAACCGGTCACGATGGCAGTGATGCGCACCTTGTCTCCGAAGGCGGGGTCATTGTCCCAGATGATGCCTTTCTTGAAGCGGTTGGCGTCGCCGGTATATTCGGCAATCATGTCGTCTATTTTCTCCAGGTCGCTCATTTTGGCACCCTGCTCGTTGTTGCCGGTGGTGATGTTGATGAGGACGTTCTTGGCGGTCTTGAGGTCGAAGTCATTGAGCAGCGGGCTCTCGAAAGCGCCCTTGACGGCCTGTTCCAGCCTGGTGGGGCCGCTTCCCTCACCGCTTCCCATCAGCGCCATGCCGGAGTTCCGCATCATCTTGCACACATCCTGGAAGTCCACGTTGATGTAGCCGGGGCAGCTGATGACCTCGATGATGCCGCGGACTGCCGTGGCCAGCACTTCATCGGCCTTGGGGAAGGCTTCCTGGATGAGTGTATCGCCGAAGAACTGGTACAGCTTCTGGTTGTTGATAATCAGGAGCGAGTCCACGTTCTTCTCCAGCTCGTGGATGCCGTCCACGGCCTTGGACTGGGACTCGTTGCCCTCGTTCTTGAAGGGGATGGTGACAACGGCCACGGTGAGGATGCCGCGGTCCTTGGCCATCTTGGCAATGACCGGCGAGGCGCCTGTTCCCGTGCCACCGCCCATGCCGGCGGTGATAAAGAGCATCTGCGTGCCGCAGTCCAGCACCTTGCGGGCAATCTCGTCCTGGGATTCCAGGGCGGCATTGCGGCCGGCGGTGGGGTCCGTGCCCGCGCCCAGGCCGTTGGAGCCCATCTGGATCTTGACCGGCACTTCACTGATCTGAAGGGCCTGTGCGTCCGTATTGCACACGATGAAACTGCACCCCTGGATATTCTGCCGATACATGTAGTTGACGGCGTTGCAGCCGCCGCCACCCACGCCCACCACCTTGATCAGGGCGTTCTCTGCGTTCCAGTCGCTGGGGACGATGTTGTTGTCGATGTCGTAAGTCATGGCTTATTCCTCCTCGTTGGCTTTGTCGTAAACTTTCAGTGCGGTTTTCTCCACCTTGCTCCAGAAGATGGACAGGATGCCGGTTCCTTCCTTTTTGGGCACTTTCACCTTCTGGGTCTTGGGTTTGGGCGTCGTTTCCACCTTGGGGACGGGGTCTCCGAACTCCTCGGGGGCAAAGAGCAGTTCCGGGGTAACGGGAGTTTCCTCCTGGACCTCCACCTCTACTTCCACCATCTCCACCTCTACGGGCTCTTCGGGGATGATGGGACGGGTTACGCAGTCCGGCAGGTGGTCTTCCTTGGCGCAGAGCACCATTCCTATGGCCGATGTGGCGCCGGTAGAGTACACTCCGCTTCCCACGGAGGCGGAGAACATATAGCGGGGATAGCCCTTGCGCACCTCGTACCCGGACATTTCCTTCACCAGCGGAACGAAGTTGGCCAGCTCGGCCCCGCCGCCGGTGACCACCAGGCCGCTGCGCAGGGAATTCTGCAGGCCGCTTTCCTGGATATAGTAGAGCACCGCCTCGATGATTTCATGGCAGCGGCAGTCGATAATCTCGGAGATGTAGCGGACCGGAACTTCCTTGAAGGGCGGTTCCAGACGTATCTGCAGCACTTTTTCGCTGAGCGTGGCCAGCTTGCCGGGCAGGCAGGCGCCAAAGCGGCGTTTGATCTTTTCCGCCAGGTCTTCGGAAACGGAGCATTCCGTGCGGATGTCATTGGTAATGACTTTCCCGCCGAAGGGGATGGAAGCATAGTAGCGCATGATGCCGCCGTGGTAGATGGCAACGGATGTTACGCCGGCACCAACGTCCACCAGGGCCACGCCGCTGGCCATCTCGTCGTCGGTGAGGACGGCCCTGGCCACCACTTCCGGCAGGAAGTATTTCTTCGCGATGGCAATGTCCAGCTGGTTGAAGATCTTGTCCAGGGCCGTGGTGGCGCTGCGGTTGCCCACAAACACCTTGAAATTGCCTTCCAGCGAGGAGCTGAGCGTTCCCACCACCTCGCTCTCCACCAGCTGGATCTCGTCGTCGATGGAGAAGGACTGGGCCACGGCGCCGTACATGATCTGCTTGTCGGGGTTGGAGAGGGGATAGGTCTCCAGCGCGATGGACTTGAGGTTCTGCACCTCCTCGGTGGTGATATAGTCATCGGCGTTGGTGCGCTCTATGCGGGCCGATGCAGTCACCTGCGCCACCTCACTGCGGGGCATGCCCACCACCACCTGCAGGATCTGGATCATAAGCTCTTTCTCGGCCTCCTGGATGGCTTCCTTGAGGCGGCTGGCCGCCTTCATGGGATTGGCAATGAGGCTGGTGCGGATACCCTCGGAGGGCGTTTCCTTGTAATACACAATCTGGATGTCTTCGCCGTTCACGCGGGCGACGCAAAGTCCGAATTTTGAACTTCCCAGGTCAATCGAGGCAATGTACTTCTCTTCCATATAGCTGTGTTTTTATTTTCGGCAAACCAATTGCTTACGGTGGCGTACGTCCACCAGGGAATACCAGCCGGGCTCCTTGGCGGGGGCTACGCTTTCATAATAGGCGGCCATGAGGCGGAACTTTTCCGGAACCCGCGTGGGCGCGCCAAACAGGAACCTTTCCCGGCCTTCGCGGGGGATAAGCACCAGGTCCCCGTCCTTTTCCACGTGAATCTGGCTGATGTTTTCCTGCCAGAGGGTCCCTTCCATGGCGTGTGCGAGCGAGAGCATGCGGGAGAGCCACAGGCGCTGCGTAGAGTCTGCCAGTTCTCCCTTGAATCCCTTGGGGACGCTGATGGGAAGGGCCCCGTCCACCACGGGCACCTGCACGCTGCCGCGCGACTGGAGCGGGAACAGGAAGCCTTCGGAGTCGGCGTAATAGCCGTTCTGGCCGTCCTGGAAGCGCATGACCGGCTGGCGCTGGCTAAGGGCAATGTGGAGGATTCCGTCGTCGGTGAGCCAGCTCTCGCAGTCACGCACGGCGCTGTGGCTGCAGATCATCTTCTCAATCAGGTCCAGGTTCACGCTGTCCAGCGGCAGGCCGGCGTAGGCGCGGTACTCCTGGTCCAGCCAGAGCTCCACTTCCTCGCGGGTGACAAAGTGACGTTCCAGGCTGTCGGTGATGATGACGTCCAGGCTGCCTTTTCCCTGGCAGGTCCTGGCACGGCGCTGCCGCCCGGCCATACCGGTCGAAAGCAGCCAGATAAAGCCGCAAAGCAGGATTGTCAGGAGGCCAAGCCCCCGCCGGAAAATAGGTTTCATTCCATGAAACAATTAATGTTATACGTTACCCCCTTCCCTCGGAGGAGAGACTTGCAGGCGGCTTTTGGCCAGCCCAGTGATAGGTTCAATGTAGCGGTCTATGTTGCCTGCTCCGAAAGTGGCCACCACGTCCAGCTTCTCCCCGGAGAGGTAGTCCATAAGTTCTTCTTTTTTGAGGAGTACTTTTTCCGGAGCGGTCACATCCTTGAAAATCATCTCGGAGGTGACACCGGGGATGGGCTCTTCGCGCGCAGGGTAGATATCCAGCAGGATCAGCTTGTCCACCTTCGAGAGCGCGGCGGCAAACTCCGGCGCGAAATCCCGCGTACGCGTGTAGAGGTGCGGCTGGAAAACGGCCGTAATCTTGCGTCCGGGGAAGATGTCGCGCATGGAGGAGATGGCGGAGGATAGCTCGGCCGGATGGTGGGCATAGTCGTCTATGTAGGAGAGACCGGGCGTATTCACGTGCACTTCCAGGCGCCTTTTCACGCCTTCGAAGCAGGCGATGGCAGCCTTCACGGCCTCCGGATCAATTCCGTAGCAGAGGGCAACGGCAGCGGCCGCCACGCTGTTCTCTGCGTTCACCCAGCCGGGGGTGCCCACGCGGAAGTCCTCCAGCACGCCGTCCGGGGTGTGCAGGTCGTAGTGGAAGTAACCGCACTCGTCCGGATGGGGATTGATGGCATGGAAGTGGGCCGATGTATCCGTATAGTGGTAGGTAAGCACGCGGGCCTTGGTGTCTTCCGGCCCCACGGGGATGCCTTTCTTGGTGATGAGGGTGCCGCTCACCTGCGATGCGAAGGCCTTGAAGGCTTCCACCACATGGGCGTAGTCGCCGTAGATGTCCAGGTGGTCTGCGTCCACTGCGGTGATGACGGCAATCTCCGGGAAGAGCTGCAGGAAGGAGCGGTCAAACTCGTCGGCCTCGGCCACCAGGGTGTTGTTCTCGCTGGTGAGGAGGTTGGTGCCGTAGTTGCGGGAAATACCCCCCAGGAAAGCGTTGCAACCCTCTCCGCTATGGGTGAGGATGTGGGCGATGAGGGTGGAGGTGGTGGTTTTCCCGTGGGTGCCGGCAACGGCCAGGCAGCGATGCATCTTGGCTATCTCGCCCAGTGTGCGGGAGCGCTTGAGGAGAAGGTAGCCTTCCTCGCGGGCTTTCACAAGCTCTGCCAGGTCTTCCGGGACGGCGGGGGTGTAGATGACCAGCGTCTCGTTCTTGTCGGCGGGAAGCATTTCCGGGAGGTCCTGGTAGTGAACGTCTATGCCCTCCCTTTCCAACTCGAAAGTAAGGTCTGACGGTGTACGGTCATAACCGGCTACCTGATAGCCCCTGAACTTATAATAACGGGCCAGGGCACTCATCCCGATGCCCCCGATACCAATCAAATAGACGTATTTCATACTCTTGCCTTTGATTCAACCACTTTATATATTTCGTCGCAGATGACCTGTGCGGCGTTTGTGAGGGCCATTCCCCGGGCGTTGCGCTCCAGGGTGGCTATGCGCTCCGGATTACGCGCCAGGCCAAGGGCCGTGGGCAGGAGCTCGTCCAGGGCTTCGGCGTCCTTGACCAGCATGGCGGCGTCCTTGCGCACCAGGGCCATGGCGTTGTGGGTCTGGTGGTCTTCGGCCACGTTGGGGGAGGGGACGAAGACGCTGGCCTTTCCCATGGCGCAGAGCTCGCTGACGGTACTGGCGCCGCTGCGGGAAATCACTACATCGGCCGCGGCGTAGGCTAGGTCCATCCGGGCAATGAAGTCGTAGTGGCGGATGCCCTGCACCTCGGGGTGCTTCTCCATGAAGGTGTCAATCTCCTTCTTATAGTATTTGCCGCACTGCCAGATCACTTCGGTCTCTTCCCCGTCCGGACAGCCGTCCTGGATCCAGTGCTTCATGGCGCGGTTCAGCGTGCCGCTGCCAAGGCTTCCGCCCACCACAAACAGGTGCTTTTTGGCAGGGTCCAGCCCGTAGAACTCCATGGCTTCGGCCTTCACCTGCTCAGTTGCGGGCTGCGAAACGGCGGCGCGGATGGGATTCCCGGAAAGGACAATCTTCTGGGCCGGGAAGAACTTCTCCATGCCTTCGTAGGCCACGCAGATGGACTGCACGCGGTTACCCAGCAGTTTGTTGGTAAGGCCGGCAAAGCCGTTCTGCTCCTGGATTACGGCGGGAATCTTCATGCCGGTAGCTGCCCACAGCAGGGGAGCGCTGGCAAAGCCGCCCACGCCCACGGCCACGTCCGGCTTGAATTCCCGGACTATGCTTTTGGCGCGGCGCACGCTGTCCCATATCCGGAAGGGTAGGGAGAGGTTGTTGACCAGGTTGCGGAAGGAAAAGTGCCGCTGCATGCCCAGCATGGGAAGGCCCACGATGCGGTAACCTTCGGCCGGAACCTTTTCCATTTCCATTTTTCCCTCGGCCCCCACAAAGAGGATTTCCGTGGCGGGGCACAGCTCCTTGAGCTTGTTCGCGATGGATACGGCCGGGAAGATGTGCCCTCCCGTACCGCCTCCGCTGATAATGACTCTTAATGCCTTGTATTCCATTTATACTGTGCTGTCTTGGGTCCAGTCCTGCGTGTCTGCGTGATGGTGCTCGAAGATGGGGGCAGCCTCCTCCTCACGGCGTGCCATGTTCTCGCGGGCGTCCTTGGATATGGACAGCAGGATGCCGAACACGACGCTGAATACCAGGAAGGCGTTGGTGCCATGGCTCACCAGAGGCAGGGTCTGTCCCGTCTGGGGTACCAGGGGCAGGTGTACGTTCACAGCCATGTGCATGAACGCCTGTCCGGTGACCAGGATGATGAGCCCGGTGATGATCACCTTGTCGAAATAGCGGTTACATTCCTTGGCCACCATGGTCCCGCGGGCCAGGAGGCTGAAGTAGAGAAGGATGAGGATGAGAGCGCCCCAAAGGCCAGTCTCTTCCACTATGAAGCTGAACATGTAGTCCCCGAATATGACGGGGACCTGGTATTTCTGGGTGCTGTTGCCGATACCCTTACCCATCACGCCGCCTTCCTTGATGGCCAGGAGGGCGCCTACAGGCTGGTCCAGTTTTCCACGGGCCTGCCGCCATTCCAGCGATTCGCGTTTGCTGGCAATGAGCTTTTCCATGGTTTTGTCGTCGTCGTTGGTGATGCGGCTCACAAGGGTTCCCAGGCGGGTATCCTTGAGGATGCCCATCTTGTAGGCCCCGAACATGCAGCCGAAGGCCACCGCCAGGACGACACCCACCCATGCTACGTCGCGGAAGTCCAGGCCGCCCACCAGCACCATCAGCACCATGATGCCTCCCATGAACAGGGCCGATGAGTTGGAGCCCACGCTCACCATCACGGTAATCAAGACAAGGGGCAGGTAGATATAGACTATCTTGAGCCAGATATCCTTTTGCAGGAAGGAGAGGCGGCTGCTGTGCCGGGCGACGAAGGGCGCCCAGCGGAACTGGCCGTTTTTGAACGTGTCCAGCGCCCAGCCCAGGTACATGATCATGAACAGTTTCACAAACTCGTACACGTGGAACTGTTTGCCGGCCACAATGAGGATGCGCCAGGCGCCGTTGATGGAACCGGCCTTGACTACGCCCAGGTTCAGTTTCAGGACCAGGATAACCAGGATGCCGAAACTGAGCCCAAAGCCGAACATGGACAGCCTGCGATACCATTCCACCCTCCCGAAGTAGTAAAAGCTGAAGATGATGACAAAGCCCAGCGCCACTACCTTGAGTTGGTCTATCATGATGGAGATGCGGTCGCTGCCTGTGTCGTTGGCAAGGCGCGGTGTACTGGAAAAGACCGATATCACGGAGATGAGCATGAGGAACAGGGCGATAAGGAGAATAACCTTATCCCCGCTGAACCGGTCCATGAAACTGGTCAGGTGTCCCAGAAAACTGCCGTTGGTCTTTTCCTGCTCCATAGTGTTTATAAGCTTCGGACGGCAGCCTTGAACTGCTCGCCGCGGTCTTCATAGTTCTTGAAAAGGTCAAAGCTGGCGCAGCAGGGGCTCAGGAGCACCACGTCGCCGGGGGCGGAGAGGCGGGCTGCCTTCTGCACGGCCTCCTGGGCGGATCCGGCATCCTCTATCCGGGAAACCATGTCCCCGAAAGCTGCGTGAATCTTGCTGTTGTCTATGCCCAGGCACACGATGGCTTTCACCTTTTCGCGCACAAGGTCATTCAGGATGCTGTAGTCGTTCCCCTTGTCCGTTCCGCCCACAATCCACACTACAGGCCGCTTCTGGCACTCCAGCGCGTACCAGGCGCTGTCCACGTTGGTGGCCTTGGAGTCGTTGATGTAGAGGACGTCCTTGATGCTCAGGACGGGCTCCAGGCGGTGCTCGATGGGCTGGAAAGTGGCCAGCGAACGGCGGATGACATCGTTCGTTATGCCGCTGGCCTTGGCAGCCAGGGCGGCGGCCATGGAATTGTACACATTGTGCCGTCCGCCAAGGGCCAGCTCCTGCAGGAAGAGGTCCGTCTCTTCCTTGTCGTAGCGCAGGACAATCTTGTCCTCGCGCAGGAAAGCGCCTTCCGCCACTTCCTTCTCCTGGGAGAAAGGCAGCATCTTGCAGCGCAGGACAATCTTTGAAAGGTGCCCTACGGTGATGGCGTCGTCGGAGTCGAAGATGAAGCAGTCTGCTGGACGCAAGTTCTTGGTAATGTTGAACTTGGCGGCCACGTAGTTTTCCATCTTGTGGTCGTAGCGGTCCAGGTGGTCGGGGGTGATGTTGGTGATGATGGCAATGTCCGGCCGGAAGTCGTAGATGTCGTCCAGCTGGAAGCTGCTGATTTCCAGCACGTAGTAGTCAAAGTGCTCGGTAGCCACCTGGTAGGCGTAGCTCTTGCCGATATTCCCGCCCAGCCCGACATTCAGTCCGGCGTTCTGCAGCAGGTAGTAGATGAGCGAGGTGGTGGTGGTTTTGCCGTTGGAACCGGTGATACAGATCTTCTTTGCCTGGTCATAGCGGCTGGCAAATTCT
Organism: uncultured Bacteroidia bacterium; assembly: GCA_902788175.1. Classification (GTDB taxonomy): domain Bacteria; phylum Bacteroidota; class Bacteroidia; order Bacteroidales; family UBA932; genus Cryptobacteroides. The sequence goes on along the minus strand of CADAJF010000007.1, from coordinate 34,060 downwards.
ATCTCTGACACCACGCGGATGCCTTTTTCGCGGATTTTCCGGACCATCGGCACGGTGCCGGGAATGCCGGGGCTCTTGACCACTTCGTCGGCGCTCAGGATGAGCTCCTCCGTGTGCTGTCCCTCCTCGAAGGGAATCTCCCATTTGCGAAGCTGGGCAGCATACTCCTCCTTGATCTGTCCCTTGTCACTGAGGAACACATCGAATCCTTTCACTTTTGCCAGCACAGCGGCACCAACACCGCTCTCTGCTCCACCTAATACTACGACTCTAGACATATAAAAATCTGCTTAAATACGCTCGTTAATAATTACTTTAATACCTTCGTTTCAACTCTTTCGCGTTTTTTTTCGCGCAGGCCTACGCTGCGTCTGTTTTACCGGATCTTCAGCAAGGCCAGGGTGCTTACTGCCAGGATGGCGCTTATGATCCAGAAGCGGACGGTGATCTTGGCTTCGTGCTGGGGCGGAACCGGCTTGGGGAAAAGGACGGGTCCGTCCGGCGCTTTCTTGTCCTGGTAGTGGTGATGGAGCGGCGTCATGCTCCAGATGCGGTGACCGGTGCCCGTGCGCTTGCGGGTGTATTTGAACCAGAAGCGCTGGATGATGACCGAGAGGCTCTCGGCGAAGAAGATGCCGCAAAGAAGGGGAATCAGCAGTTCCTTGCGGATGAGCACGGCGCACACGCCGATGATTCCGCCTATGGTGAGGCTCCCCGTATCCCCCATGAATACCTGGGCGGGGAAGGAGTTGTACCAGAGGAAGCCAACCAGCGCCCCTACAAAGGCGCTCATGAAGATGGCTATCTCTCCGGAGCCCGGTATATACATGATATTGAGGAAGTTGGAGTCTATCAGGTTGCCGCCCAGCCAGGCCATCAGACCCAGTACCACCCCCACGGTGGCCGATGTCCCCGCCGCCAGGCCGTCCAGGCCGTCGGTGAGATTGGTGCCGTTGGAGCAGGCGGTAATCACCACCACAATCATGAGCACGTAGATGCCCCATTTGGTGTACCAGCCCCATTTACCCTTGAAGGGGGAGAGCCAGCGGTAATCGAACTCATGGCTTTTGACAAAGGGGATGGTGGTCTTGGTGCTCTTCACCACGTCTTCATGGATGTATCGGCCGGAAGTAACGCCGTTCACGGACTCCAGGCTGTGTTCCGTGGTGGTTTCCACGGGTATTTTTTCGCGCACCACGATATTCGGGCTCATCCAGACGGTGAGGCCCACCACCAGGCCCAGGAGCACCTGTCCCAGCAGTTTTCCCTTCTCCGACATGCCTTCCTTGCGCTTTTTGAAGACCTTGATATAGTCATCGGCGAAACCCAGGGCGCCGCACCAGAGGGTGCTCACCAGCAGCAGGATCACGTAAACGCTGGTAAGGTCGCAGAACAGCAGCACGCCGGCGAGGATGGAGACGATGATGATGACACCGCCCATGGTGGGGGTGCCTTTTTTCTGGATCTGTCCTTCCAGGCCAAGGTCGCGGACAGTCTCGCCAATCTGCAGCCGCTGCAGGATGGCGATGATACGCCGGCCCGCGAGCAGAGACACTATAACAGCTGTCACGCCCGAGAGCATGGCCCTGAAACTGAGGAAGTTCATCAGGCCCATACCGGGGAAGTCCACTCCGATGGAGCTAAGATAGCGGAACAGATGGTAAATCATTCTGCAAGGAGTTTGAAGGTTTCGTACACAATCTCTTTCTCGTCAAAATGGCGCTTTTCGTGGCCAATCACCTGGTAAGTCTCGTGCCCTTTGCCGGCCAGCAGGATGGTGGCGCCCTGCGGGGCGGTGAGGATGGCCGTGCGGATGGCTTCCCTGCGGTCGGTGATGACCAGGGCCTTGGAGAGCCCCTTGGCATCCAGGCCGGCTTTGATGTCGGCGATGATGGCCTCCGGGTCTTCCGTGCGGGGGTTGTCGGAGGTGATGACCAGGCGGTCGGCGCGCTTGCCGGCCACGGCGGCCATTTCGGGGCGTTTGCTGCTGTCGCGGTCCCCGCCGCAGCCGAACAGGCAGATAAGCTGGCGCTCCGGGGCAATGTCCCTGAGGGTGGCCAGCACGTTGTCCAGGGCGTCGGGGGTGTGGGCGTAGTCCACTATCACGGACAGTCCTTTGGGGCCGCGCAGGTTCTCCAGACGCCCGGGGGCGCTTTGCAGGCGGGAAAGGGCCAGGAGGGTCTCGGCTTCATCGGCGCCAAGGGCCACGGCGGCGCTGTAGATGGCCAGCAGGTTGTAGGCATTGTGGCGGCCGATCAGGCGGCACCAGGTGTCCATCCCGTCTATTTTAAGGAGCATCCCGTCAAAGTTCTGCTCCAGGATGCGGGCGGTGTGGTCTGCCAGGCCCTGCACGGAGTAGGTGAGCACGGTGGCGCGGGTATTCTGGACCATCACGGAGCCGTGGCGGTCGTCGGTGTTGATAAGGGCGATGGCGCCCTTGGGCAAATGGTCGAAGAAGAGCTTCTTGCAGCGCAGGTACTCCGCAAAGGTCTTGTGGTAGTCCAGGTGGTCGTGGGTGAGGTTGGAGAAGATGCCCATCGCGAACTTAAGGCCGCTTACGCGGTCCTGTTCCACGCCGATAGAACTGACCTCCATGAAGCAGTAACTGCAGCCGCGGTCCACCATCCGGCGCAGCAGGCTGTTCAGGGTGATGGGGTCCACGGTGGTGTTTTCAGTCTCCAGGCGCTCGTCGTCCACGTAATTGGCGATGGTGGACAGCAGGCCGCAGGAATAGCCCAGCCCGCGGAAAAGGTGGTATAGCAGGGTGACGGTGGTGGTTTTTCCGTTGGTGCCGGTAATGCCCACCAGCGTAAGCTCGGAGGAGGGGTGGCCGAAGTAAGCGTCGGCCGCCAGGGCCAGCGCCTTCCGGCTGCAGGGCACCTGCACAAAGCAGACGTCATTCCCGGCTTGACCGGGAATCTCTTCGCAGAGAACCGCTGCAGCGCCCTTTTCGATGGCCTGCCGGATATAGGCATGCCCGTCGCTCTCATAGCCCCTGACGGCAATAAAGAGCGCTCCCGGCGTCACCTTCCTGGAGTCGCTGCAAAGGGCCGATATCTCAATGTCGGCGCTCCCTTGGAGGGAGAGTACCTCCAGAGACTGTATGATTTGGCTCAGTTTCATTTCAAAGTCAGTTTTACGCTTTGGCCGCTCTTGCAGGCGGTTCCCGGGGCGGGGGATTGGGAGACCACATGGCCGGTGCCGCTGTACTGGCACCTAAGGCCCATCTCTTCCAGGGCAAAGAGGGCGTCCTTGAGACCCAGGCCTTTCAGGTCCGGGACCTGCCCGTCAACTACCGTTACCTTCCCGGCCATGTGCGGGACGCTGGCGCTGGGTTTCAGCTCCTGGTCCCAGGCCCCGTCCAGGGCGTAGAGCTTGTCCACAATCTCGCGGACTGCCAGGGCGGGCAGGGTGCCGCCGTAGAAGTTTCGGCCCGAGAGATAGGAATAGACGGTGACCAGGATGGTGTATTTGGGGTTGTCGGCGGGGAAGAAGCCCACGAAGGTACCTTGGTTCTTCTTGCGGCCCATGGGGTCATGGTAGGGGTCTGCGCTGCCTTTGCGCTCTGCGGGGGTGAGCACCACTTGGGCGGTGCCGGTCTTGCCTGCAACGGGCAGTTTGGCGTTTTTGAGGCGGGTACCCGTGCCGCTGTGCACCACGGCGCGCAGGGCGCGGGTGACAGTGTCAGCCGTCGCGGGTGAGCAGATGCTGCTGTTCAGGGCCGACGGCTCGAAGCGTTTCAGAACCTTGCCGTCCTTTTCCACGCTCTCTACCAGGTAGGGCTTCATCATGCAGCCCTTGTTGGCAATGCCGTTGTAAAAGGTGGCCACGTGCAGGGGCGTTACGCTGAGGCCGTAGCCGTAAGCGGTGGTGCCCAGGGTGGTCTTGGACCAGCCGGGGGTGTCCGGGCGGTTCACTACAGGCTTTCCCAGACCGTTGATGTCAAAGTCGAAGGCTTCTCCCAGGCGGTAGGAGTAGATGTGGTCAAACAGCTCCTGAGGCCGGTTTCCGTAGAAATTCTCTGCCAGGTAAGTGAATACGTAGTTGGAAGAAATCTCGAAGCCGTGCATGACGCTGATGTCCCGGCGACCGGTTTCCCGCTGGTAGTCCAGGATATGGACATCCTGCTTGTAATTGCTCACTTTGCCGTCTTTGGTGGGGATGGTCTGCTCCAGGCTCCTGACATAGCCGTCTTCCACCACGGAGAGCAGGGTGACGGTTTTCATGACGGAGCCTTGTTCGCCCACTTCCCTCAGGCACAGGTTCTCGCGTTCCCAGAGGGTGGTGGCGGGGGTTTCCCCGCGCGAGAGGTTCACCATGGCGCGGATGGCGCCGGTTTTGGCTTCCATGATGATGCAGATGCCTGCGCGGATGCCTTCATCCTCGTTGATCTGGGTGCGGAGGGCTCTGTCGGCGATATCCTGGAAGTCCACGTTGAGGGTGGTGCGGATGTCGTTGCCGTCCTGCACCTTCACCTGGGCCGAGTCCAGGTCCCGTACCCAGCGCTTATTGTCCGTGACGCGGCGCCACTCATAGCCTTCGTGGCCGTGGAGCTCGCTGTCAAAACTGGATTCCAGGCCTATCCGGTTCTGTTCCTTGACATAGCCGATCACGCGGCGGGCCAGGGAGTCGTAGGGGTAGATGCGCTCCTCGTGCTGCTGGACAATGAAACCGCCGGTGTAGGGCCCTTCGCGGAAGAGGGGGAAGGATTTGACCTTATTGAGGGTGCTGAGGTCTATGTTGCGCTGGATGCGGAGGTACTTGGCGCCTTTGTCGCGTCCTTCCAGGATGGCCTTGGCGTAGGCATCGGCGCTCTTGTCGCGGAACTCGGCGCTCAGGCAGGCGGCCAGTTCCCGGGCTTTGGCTCTCCAGGCGGCCTCCAGGGAGTCTTTCCCCAGGTCAATGTAGTCCTGCTTGCGCACGGTGCAGTCCATGTAGATGTCATAGAGCGGGGCCGATATAGCCAGCGGCCGCCCGTCCGTTGCCAGGATTTTTCCCCTGACCGGATGGTCCACGTGCTTTTGGACGGAGGGGCGGAAGAGGCTTATCACGCGCTCGTCCACGCTGTAGGTGGCCTGGATTTGGACTATGCGCACCAGGATGGCGCCGCCCAGCAGCAGGAAGACCAGGGACAGGAAGAACATGACCACGTGGATTCTGTCGCGGCCAACGATGGTGTCTTTTATTTCACTCTCTTTCCTGCTCATTTGCTCTTGATGACTGTGGCGGGTTCCTGGGGGAGGGAAAGGTCCACTCCCAGCTGTTTGAGGCGGGCTTCGGCGGCCGAAGCGCTGTGCAGTTTCACCAGGGCGGCTTCCCGTTCTGCGTAGTGGATGCGCAGCTGGTCGATGGCGGCCTGGTTGTCTCCTGCCTTGGCAAGGGTTTTGTCCACCTGGAGGCTCAGGAGGATGGTCACCCACATCAGGAGGAAGAGGTACATGATGTGCATGTAGTATTTGTCGGCCCGGATGCGGAGGAGGAATTCCCCGTTCCTGAGGGCGCGCAGGATGTTGCGGACAGATTTCCAGAAGTCGCTCCAACTCATACGGCGGTCCTCCTTTGCGCTACTCGGAGCTTCGCGCTGCGGGCGCGCGTATTCCCCGCAATTTCACTTTCCTGCGGCAGCACAGGCTTCCGGCCCACGGCCTCCAGGGGGGTATCCGTTCGGCCGAAACTGTCCTTGACAAGCACTCCTTCCACGTTTCCGGTCTTTATGAAGTTTTTCACCATGCGGTCCTCCAGGCTGTGGTAGGTAATCACTACCAGGCGGCCGCCGGGTTTGAGGCTGCGGGTGGCGCCGTCCAGGAACTTTTCCAGGGCATGGAGCTCCTGGTTCACCTCTATGCGGAGGGCCTGGTACACTTTGGCCAGCAGCTTGTGCTCTGCCCCGGCGGGGAGCATACGGCCGATGGCGCGGTCCAGCTCCGAGCTGCTGCGGATGGGCTTCTGGGCCCTTGCCTGGGCAATGAGGCGGGCCATGTTCCTGGCGCCGTCCACTTCCCCGTACAGCCTGAGGATGCGCTCCAGCTCCTCTTCCGGGTAGCTGTTCACCACCTCCTCCGCCGTGAGGGTGGCCTCGCGGTTCATGCGCATGTCCAGGGGGGCGTCCTCGAAACGGAAGCTGAAGCCGCGCTCTGCGGTGTCAAACTGGTGCGAGCTTACGCCTAAATCGGCCAGGATACCGTCAAATACCGCGGGTTCACCGGCCTCGTTTAAGGAGGAGGAACGGGCAAGCTGCGCCGCGAAGTTCTCGATGAAGCGGAAGTTGTTGTGGATGAGGGTGAGCCTGGGATCCTCCGGGGCGTTGGCCAGTGCATCAGCGTCACGATCGAAGGCGATGACTTTCCCGCCGGCGTTTAAGCGTGAAAGTACGGCAGCGGTGTGACCACCGCCTCCGAAAGTGGCGTCTGCGTATATTCCATCAGGATTTGTGACCAGGGCGGAAACACTTTCCGCCAACAGTACAGGGATATGATATTCAGCCATTCACCGAGACCTCCTTACTTGTTTTTGGAGGATAGTCTCGATGCGGCCTGCTTGAACGCCTCGTCCGTGAGAAGGTTTTTCTCACGCGTGAGGGGAGCCCAGAGCTGGAGCTTGTAACCCACGCCGCCGAATATCACCTCTTTGGTAATACCTGCACGCTCAAGCAGCGACGACGGGATGTTCAGGCGGCCCAGTTTCTCATCCGGGAACAGGGTGAAGACACCGTCGTTGTACTTGGTCCAAAAGTCCGCGTCTTCGGTGCTTAGTTCCGGGTCTATTCCTTCCAGCACTTTTTCGCTGCGGCGCTCCCATTCTTCCAGGGCGAACAGGTCTATGCAGCACTGCTGGACGTTCTTTTTTACAACAAGGGCCATGTTCTCGGAGCCGCCCCTTACCAGGGCGTCACGGAAGATGGCAGGGAGCACGATGCGCCCCTTGTCATCTACTTTTCCGCTGGCTGTTCCAAAAAACCTGACCATAAAACTAAAAACCTTTCACGCTTGTTTGCAAAGATACGCAAAGTTTTCCATTTTCTTACATTTTCTTCCAAATTTTTCCACAAACTTTTGAACATACAAAAAAACGACCTTGGGGGCCGTTTGCAGGGGGGATTTGCTGAAGAGGGGGGGTTAAAGCTCTCGTCTTAGGCGGGCCTTGGGAATATCCAGCAGCGCGCGGTACTTGGCAATGGTGCGGCGGGCCACCTTGTAGCCTTTGGCGGCCAGGCCGTCCACCAGTTCGTCGTCGGTGAGGGGGTTGTGCTTGTCCTCGGCGTCCACCATTGCGCGCAGGGCTTTCTTGATTTCACGGGTGCTCACCTCTTCTCCGTCCGTGTTCTCCAGGCCTTCGGAGAAGAAGTACTTGAGCGGGAAAATCCCGAAGTGGGTTTCTATCCACTTGCTGTTCACCACGCGGGAGATGGTGGAGATGTCAAAGCCGGTCTTTTCCGCGATATCCTTCAGGACCATGGGGCGCAGGGAACTCTCGTCGCCGTCTATGAAGTAGTCCCGCTGGTAATCGATGATGGCGCGCATGGTGCTTTCCAGGGTGTTCTGGCGCTGCCGAAGTGCCTCGATAAACCATTTGGCGGAGTCTATCTTCTGCTTGACGAAGGTGGCGGCTTCCTTGTCCGAGCGGGAAGGGGAGAGCCGGCCGTTTTCCATGATTTCCGAGTATTTGTGGTTGATCCTCAGTTCAGGAATGCTGAAACGGGGCATGCTCAGAATCAGCTGGCCGTTCTCGTAGTCCAGGCGGAAGTCAGGGACCACCTGCTGGGCCTGGTCGTTGTAGGAGTCGTCTATCTGGCCGCCGGGAGAGGGGTTCAGGCGGCGGATTTCCTCCAGGACGCCCTTCATCTCCTCCTCGCTTAGACGCAGGCGGCTCATCACTTTCTGGAAATGGCGGTTCTTGAAGGCCTCGAACTGCTCCGTAAGCACCCGCAAGGCATTGGCCACCGCCGGCGTGCGCTTTTTGTCCTCCAGCTGGAGGATGAGGCATTCCCTGAGGTCCCGGGCGCCCACACCGGAGGGCTCGAACTCCTGCACCACGCGGAGCATCTGCTCAACCTCCTGGGCATTGGATTCCACCCCTGCGCGGAAGGCAAGGTCATCCACCAGGGATTCTATGTCGCGGCGAAGGTAGCCGTCGTCGTCCAGGGAGCCGATGATGAACGAAGCCACCGTGCGCTGGTGGTCCGTGAGGTTGCGGTAACCCAGCTGCTCTTGAAGGCTCTGGGTGAAACTCTGCTTGACGGAGAAGGTGTTGTATTCCGGGCGTTCGTCCTTGCCCCAGTTGTTCACGTAGAGGTTGTAGGAGGGGATGTCGTCGTCCTGGGAGCCGTAGTTTTCTTCCAGCGAGCCGCCGCTCTGCTCCTTTTCCTCCACCTCCGAGATGGAGATGTCACGGGGTTCGTCCTCTCCTTTCTGGGGGGTGTCGTCGATGACGGGATTGTCGTTGAGAACCTCCCGCACATGCTGCTCCAGGGCCTGCACCGGCATCTCTATCAGCTTGATGGTCTGAATCTGAAGCGGTGACAGCTTCTGCTGCTGTTTCTGCTGTAGTCCCTGTTCTATGGCAGCCATGGCTTAGCGCGGATAGTTGATACTCTCCTTGATGATGAAAGCGGTGGGATAGCTGCCCTTCAGCGCCTGGAAAATGCGCTGGGCCTCATCCTTGGAGCGGAAGTCCCCGATGCTTACCTTGTAGTTGGGGCTTTCGAAGCTGCGGTACACCATGATGCCGGGGTACTGCCTGCGCAGGCTCTCTTCTATGCCGGCCGACTTGCTGCGGGCCGACGGACCGTTATCATAAAAAACGCGGATACGGTACCCGTGGATGGGCTTATTGGCGTTGTCACGGATGTGCTGCTGCATAGTCTGCCGTACCGCCGAGCTTTGCTGGAGCTGTACGCCGGAGCCGATGACAGAAAAAACATCCCGCCCCACCAGGGTGGAGTCAACGGGGGCCACGCGGGTGGTGTCCTGCGCGTGAAGGGAGGCTCCCAGGGTGAGGAGGGCAATCAGTATGACGAGCGTGCGTTTCATAGGCTATTTGTTGAATTGGGAGATGTCCAGGTCCTTGAAGGTGAAAGGGGCGCGCAGAACGCCGTTCTTGCCTATGGCGGCCTGGACACTGACATCGGCCTTCAGGTTTTTGAGCGTTCCCTTGGAGGCGATGACCAGCACTTCCAGGAGGGAGGAGCCTTCGTCCAGGCGGACGGTGCAGGGAAGTTCATAGGCGGCTTCTGCCTTTCCCAGCAGTTCCAGCGGCCCCGAAGTGACAAAATGGGCGATGACCTTGTCCTGGTAGCGGATGAGCCCGCTCACTTCCTGAACGGCAAAGCCCGGGGCGGGGTTGTTGATGGTAAGGAGCAGCTTGGCATCTACCGAGCGGGACGAGGTGGGAACTATATAGGCCACCCCTACCGAAGTGAGGGAGATGTCCTTCACTTTGGAGTAGCCGCAGCTGCTTAGAAGCGCCGCCGCTACAAGAAAGATGCCTATATACCTGAATGCTTTCACAGTGGCAAAGGTAGTGATTTTTTCTGACAAATCCCCACTACTCGCAGATGAGCGTGGCCGATGTGGCATCTACTACCGTTACGCTTGTCAGGCTGCCTTTCTGCCTGTCCAGGGCTGGGAAAACGCACATCATATTGTTGGATGCCCTGCCGCAAAGCTGCTCCGGATTGCGCTTGGAGGGCCCTTCCACCAGCACCTCTACCTGCTTGCCTATCATGGCCCGGTAGCGCTCCAGAGACTTGCGGTTCTGGAGCTCGATGATCTCGCTCAGGCGGCGGTTTTTCACCTGGGCGGGGACATCGTCCTGCATGGTGCGGTTGGCCAGGGTTCCCGGGCGGTCGGAGTAGGCGAACATGAAGGCCCAGTCAAAGCCCACCTCTTCCATGAGGCTCAGGGTTTGCCGATGGTCCTCCTCCGTTTCCGAGCAGAAACCGGCAATGACGTCCGTGGTGAGGCCGCAGTCCGGCATCACGCTGCGGATTCTGGCCACGCGCTCCAGGTACCATTCACGGTTGTATTTGCGGCGCATCTTTTCCAGCATGCGGGAGCTGCCGGACTGGACGGGCAGGTGGATGTGGCGGCAGATATTGGGATGGGCGGCCATGGTATCAATCACCTCGTCGCTGATGTCTTTGGGATGGGAGGTGGCGAACCGGACCCGCAGATCCGGCGCAATGGCGGCCACATCACCCAGCAGGCGGGCAAAGTTGACGGTCTGGTTTTCGCTCTTCCACAGGTAGCTGTCCACGTTCTGTCCCAGCAGCGTAACTTCCTTATAGCCTTTGTCATAGACGTCACGGGCTTCCCGCAGGATGGAGCGGGCGTCCCGGGAACGCTCTGCCCCTCGGGTGTAGGGAACCACGCAGTAGGAGCAGACGTTGTTGCATCCGCGCATGATGGAGATAAAGGCCGATATCCCGTTTTTGTCCGTGCGGACGGGGGTGATGTCGGCGTAGGTCTCTTCGCGGGAGAGGAGGACGTCCATCTGGGGGCTGTCCGGGGTTACGGCCTCCAGCAGCCGGGGAAGCGAACGGTAAGCGTCCGGTCCCACAACCAGGTCCACTTTGCCGGTATCCAGCAATTGGTCTTTCAGGCGTTCGGCCATGCAGCCCACGATGCCCACCAGCACGCCGGGACGGCTCTTACGCTGCTGGTTGAACACCTCCAGGCGACCCCAGATGCGCTGCTCTGCGTTGTCGCGGATGGAGCAGGTGTTGGCCATCAGAAGCTGAGCCTCCTCCATGGACTCCGTGCGCGAGTACCCCGCCTTCTCCAGGATGGAAAAGATTACTTCGGTGTCGTTCACGTTCATCTGACACCCGTATGTCTCTATATAAGCTTTCTTCATAAACAGGTTTAGCGTTTTCCGCCATAGGCCAGGTCTCCGGCGTCTCCCAGGCCGGGGATAATGTAGTTGTGGCTGGTGAGTTCCTCGTCGATAGCAGCTACCCAGAGGGTGTAACGGCTGTCCAGGCGCTGGAGCAGCTGGTCCACCGCATAGCGGCTGGCCACAGGGCACACCAGGTGGATGTGGGCGGCCTCTCCGCCTTCCTCTTCCAGCTTGTTCAGGGCGCTTTCCATGGAGGCGCCGGTGGCCAGCAGAGGGTCTGCCACCACCAGGGTCTTGCCTTCCAGGGCGGGGCAGGTGCAGTAATCTGCGTGGACTTTGAAATAGTCTCCCTTGCCCAGTTTGCGGAAAGTGGAGACAAAGGCGCTTTCCGCGTGGTCGAAGACGGACAGCAGGCCCGCCTGCAGCGGCATACCCGCCCGCAGGATGGCGCCAATCACCAGCGGCGTGTCAAAGGTGGCTATCCGGGCCACCCCGAGGGGCGTTGTCACATCCTTTTCTGAATAAGCCAGCGTGCGGGAAATCTCATAGCCGAACACCCGTCCCACCCTTTCCAGGTTGGTACGGAAACGAAGGCTGTCCTTCTGGATGCGTGCATCGCGGATTTCCGCAATATAAGTGTTCAGAACGCTGTTGTTCTCTCCCAGGTTAATGACTTTCATACGGCAGAATCTTTGTGGTCCAAGCACAAAGATAGCAAAAAAAGCAATACCCTCTCCCTCTTTTAGCTGTGCAGCAGGCCTGCCCTGTTTTTTCGGGCATCATTTTCCTTCGCGGTCTTCGGAGAAGGAGTAGTAGGCGTTGTTGGCAATGACCACGTGGTCCGTGAGGCGGATTCCTACGGCCTCGAGTGCGCGGCGAAGGACTTCTGTCTGGTGTATGTCGGCCTGTCCGGGCTGGGGGGAGCCGGACGGATGGTTGTGTACCAGGATGACGCCGGAGCACTGCTTTTCGATAGCTTTGCGGAGAATACGCCCGCTGTCAATCAGGGTGCTTTCCAGCGAGCCGGAGGTAATCATCTCCTTGCTTATCAAGAAGTTGGAGCGGTTCAGAAAGAGCGCCCAGCACTCTTCGTGGTCCAGGTTTTTGAGGCAGGGCAGCATGAGGCGGTATACCAGCTGGGGCGAAGTGATGGAGCGCCGGTCGATGACGGCCTCCTCCTCGAAGGTCCTTCGGCCCAGTTCCAGCGCTGCGGCGATGGTGATGGCGCGCACCTCCCCCAGCCCCTTGTGTGCCATCAGCCGCTCCAGGGGCATGGCGCCCAGCAGCGTGAGCCGCCCGCCGGCGTTGACCATCAGCTCCTGCGCCACTTCCGTGACGTTTTTTCCGCCGATTCCGCTGCCCAGCAGGATGGCCAGCAGCTCGGCGTTGGAGAGGGCCTTGGCGCCCCTTCGGCGCAGTTTCTCCCGGGGCCGCTCGTCCGGGCACAAGTCTTTGATTCGCATAACCGTACACGCCCTCCCGTCTGGCGGAAGAGCGCCGGTAAAGGTAATGCCTATAAACGAGAAACAACGCAATCGTAAAAAAGATTCCGTTGTTTCTTATGACGATTTACTGTTTCTTACGATGATTATTCAACAAAAGCAATGATTTCGCCTTTTTCTACGCGGTCTCCCTGGTGGCCAAGGATAGCGACCAGCAGGCCGTCTTTGGCGGCTACAATCTCTTCCAGGCCGTAGAAGGTCTGGACGTGGCCCACCACTTCTCCGGCCTTTACCTTCTTGCCCACCATGGGGGCCTTGGAGTCAGCGTCCACATCCACTTCCCACAGCAGCTGGCCCTTCACGGGGCACTGGAGCGGCACTGCCTTGGGATAGCGGGCGGTGTATTCCTCAATGGAGAACTTGGGCATCTCCAGTACAGGGCGTTCCACGACGATGGGGGCGCCGGCCTTGGCCTTGAGCTCTTCCAACTCCTTGTTGAAGCGCTCCTTGGCCACACCGCTGCGGTAATCCAGGTACTGGCGCTCGTGCATGGCCAGCTCGAAGAGTTCTTCCTCGTCTTCGCCGTAGTCCCAGCCTTTCTCGTCCATCATGGCGCGGAAGCGGGGTAGCTCGTCCGGATAGTTGTCCTGCGGATTGCCCGTGCTGAACTCCATGCCCTTTTCCTTGGCCAGGGCCACCACCTCCGGATCCAGCTGCCCGGGGAGTTTGCCCATATTGCCCAGGATCATGCCCCAGGTGTCCTTGTCTATGGTACTCCAGCGGGGTTTGTCTCCCAGCATGTTGAAAAGGTTCATCAGGGCGGTGTTCTTCACGTACTGGCTGAACGGCGTAACCAGGGGCGGGTAACCCAGGCGGGGCCATACGTATTCCACTTCCTCGAAGAGCTTGACCATCAGGGTGTCCAGGCTCATTTCCGGGCGGCCGTGGGCGCGCTGGGAAGCGTTGATGGCACCCTGGAAGCCCTTGAGGTCCGCCATCATGGAGCCCATCATGCCGCCGGGCAGGCCGCAGCCCACCAGCAGGGAGGTCATGCGGGCATTGGAAGGGTTAATCCAATAGCCCAGGAAGTCGTCGATGAACTTTTGGGTAAGGCGGCGCACTTCCATGTAAGCGTCCATGTTGATTTCCTTGACCAGGAAGCCGTCACAGTGGAGCATTTCCCGGATGGTGATTACGTCCGGATGCACCTTGCCCCAGGAAAGGGGCTCTACGGCTACATCCAGGTAATCCGCGCCGGCGCGGGCCACTTCCAGCATGGAGGCCGTGGCAAAGCCGGGGCCGGTGTGTCCGTGGTACTGGACCACAATGTGCGGATACTTTTTCTTGATGCTGGCCACCAGCTCTCCCAGCACATTGGGCCGGCCGATACCCGCCATGTCCTTGAGGCAGATTTCATCGGCGCCGTATTCCACTACCTTGTCCACGATATCCATGTAGTAGGCCACCGTGTGCACGGGGGAGTGGGTGATGGAAAGGGCCACCTGCGAAATCATGCCGCCTTTTTTGGCGCCGATCACCGAGCCCTTCAGGTTGCGGTGGTCGTTGAGGCCGCAGAAGGAGCGGGCGATGTCCGTTCCCTGCTTTTTCTTCACCTTGAACATGAGTTCCCTCACATCCAGCGGCACGGGGTTCATCCGGAGGGCATTGAGGCCGCGCTCCAGCATGTGGGTCTGGATGCCTGCTTTGTGGAAAGGGGCCGTCCATGCGCGCACCGCCTTGTTGGGATTCTCGCCGAAGAGGAGGTTCACCTGCTCGAAAGCGCCGCCGTTGGTTTCTACCCGGTCGAAGCAGCCCATCTCGATGATGGGAGGAGCTACCTCTACCAGTTGATCCACCCGCGGGACGTATTTCCCGGAGCTCTGCCACATATCCCTGTACACAAGGGAGAACTTGATTTCGCGTTTAGCCATATTATTTAGAACTATCCTGTTTTATTGGTATATCCACAAAGATAATAAAAATATTTTTGGAAAGCAGGAAAAAATCCGTACATTTGCAGTCCCAATACGGTGGATGTAGTTCAGCTGGTAGAGCATCGGATTGTGGTTCCGAGTGTCGTGGGTTCGAGTCCCATCATCCACCCACAGAAGGGGGCGGCTCCAAACAGAGTCGCCCCTTATTCGTATTTCACCGATTTATCAATAGCCTTGCAAGTAATAGGTCTTGCGGCTTACGCTCTTGTCTTTCAGTTCGTAGAGGGTAAGGGTGACGGCGGCGTACTCGCGGGAAGAGAAGATATCCCGCATGGGGAAGCTTAAGTAGAGGGTCTCGCGCTTGAGCTCGCTTTCGCTCATGTGGGCGCTGTTCTCATGGTTGCCGTCGTGCAGGAGGTACAGGCACAGCTCGCCGTTTCGGGTTTCCTGAAAGAGGTTGATCTTGTGCTCATACTGGCTGCCGGGACGGTAGGAATAATCCACAAGCAGGTTCATGTAACCGCCCCCGAAGCTGTGGGACACGCTTACGGGGTCATCGGGCTCTTCTTCTTCGGGATCATAGGGCAGGGCGTCCTTGATGGTGACGGGCTCCAGGGTTTTGAGGAGGATGTCCAGGTCCCGGTTAAGGATGTCGCAGATCAGGTAGAAGCGCTTGTTGTCTTCCTGGTAAGCGCTGCTGCCGGAAGCATTGTTGGACACGGTGAGCTGGTAACCGGTATCGGTGAAGAGTTTTCCGCCGGAAGAGACCGCGAAATCTACATAATTGTTCACGATGAACGTGCTTTCCCGCATGCAGGAAGCAGCCGTCAGGGCGCAGGCGGCAAGCACAAGAAGCCACTTTTTCATCAGCTCTTTGCTTTACGTGCGGTAGGACGTACGATTAACTGGATATTGATGTCCTCTACGGAATAGCCCTTGAACTTGCGCCGTTTCAGGTGGGCGTTCACAAGGGCTTGCAGTTCCTCGTCCCACAGGTCCCTGTAGCTGTGGTTGTGACGGTCGTACAGATGCACGTGGTGCGCATTGTTCACGTCGAAGAACATCTTGTTGGTGGCCGACAGCAAGCGGTTGTAGATGCGGAAATCGGCCAGTTGGGACAGGATGTTGTACACGGACGCCACGGTGACGGCGGAACCCCGCTGGCGGAGCTCTTCACACACCATATCGGCCGATGCATGGCCAAGCTGCATCATGACTTCGTGTACGGCAAGACGCTGCCGGGTGGCTTTGAGGTCGTGTCTGCGGAGTTGTGTACGGAATTCGTCCTGGGTCATAAAACTATATGGTTAATAAGGATTTGGCATTGGCAATGGCGGCCGGGGTGATGGTGGCGCCGGAGAGCATCCGGGCCAGTTCCTGGACGCGGCCTTCGTGGTCCAGGATCTGTACCGACGTGGAGCCGTCGGTTTTTCTGACCAGGTAGTGGGCGTTGCCTTTGGCCGCCACCTGGGGAAGGTGTGTTATGGCAAAGACCTGCATCCGGGTGCCCATCTCGCATACGAGGGATCCCATTTTGTCGGCGGTGCTGCCGGACACGCCGGCGTCAATCTCGTCGAAAACCAGGGTGGGCATCTGCGTGAAGCGGGCCATGACTGATTTGAGGCTGAGCATGATACGGGAGAGCTCGCCGCCGGAAGCGGTTTTCCCCACATCTGCGGGCTCTGCGCCTGTGGCCGAGAACAGGAAGCGGACAGCGTCGCTGCCGTCGGGACCGGCCGGTCCCTGTTCCAGCGAAACGCAGAAGAGGGCACGCTCTAACTCCAGCTGCCGAAGCTGCTGCTGGACAGCCTCCGAGAAGCCCGGGACGGCTTTCCCGCGAAGCTGGTGCAGCTTCTCACAGAGGGCGGCATGGCGCTGCCGGAGCTCTTCCACGCGGGCGCCGGCTTTCTGTAGTTCTCCGCCCAGCTGCGTAGCGTCCAGCACAAGGCCTTCCAGGCGGTCCCGCTCTGCGATGAGCTCTTCCACGCTGGTACAGCCGTGTTTCTGCAAAAGGCCGTAGAGCAGGGATATACGCTCTTCCACCTGCTGCAGGCGCTGCGGAGACACTTCCGTGCGCTCCCCGGCGCTCCTCACTTCTTGGGCAATGTCTTCCAGTTCCACACGGGCACTTTCCAGACGGCCGGCAAGGGGTTCCAGGGAAGGGATGAACCGGCCGGCCTTTTCCAGCAGCCTGGCGGCCTGGTGCAATTGGGAGGAAGGCGTCTGCTCCTCTTCCGGGGCCAGCAGGTTCTCTGCGGCGCAAAGGAGCTGCTTGATTTCCCCGGCATGGGAGAGCTGCTTGTGCTCTGCCTCCAGGGCGTCCAGTTCTCCGGGAAGAAGCTGCGCCTGGGAGAGCTTCTCCCAGCGCGCGCTATGGTATTCCTGCTCCTTTTGTGCGTTGGAAAAACGCTCTTCTAAGGTGCTTAGCTGGCGTTTTGCTTCCAGAAGGGCATTCCAGGCCAGCGCGCATTCCTGCCGGGTTGCGCCGGCACCGGCCCAAAGGTCCAGGGCCTGGAGGCGGAAGCGGGCATCGGCCAGAAGCAGTGTCTGGTGCTGCGAGTGGATGTCCACCAGGCGGGTGGAGAGTTCCTGCAGGACGCTTACGCTGACTGGCTCGTCGTTGGCAAAGCTGCGCGAGCGCCCGCTGCGGGCCACGGTGCGCCGAAGGGTAAGGCTCTCTCCCTCGTAGGGAAGGTCTGCCTCCCGGAGGATGCTGCGGATGGTCTCGTCCATGCCGAAGGTGGCTTCCACCACGCAGTTGTCTCCGGCGGGCCCCACCATGGAGGATTCGGCCTTGGCACCCAGCACCAGGGAAAGGGCACCCAGCAGGATGGATTTGCCTGCACCGGTTTCTCCGCTTATAATGACAAGGCCCTCAGGAAACCGGGTTTCCAGAGAGCCAATCAATATATAATTGGAAATGGTGAGGCTTTGCAGCATAATGGATTATTGTCCGCTGGAGATGTCTATGGGGTTCTCGTTCTGGGCCTTGCGGTAAAAGAGGTCACCGTTTTCGAATTCCGAGATGGCTACCAGGTCCGGTTTGGGCTGGCGCTCATAGTACTTGGAGATTTCTATCTGCTCCTTGTTCTCGAAAACTTCTTCCATGGTGTCGCGGTCGCCGCGGAACTCGTCCAGTTTTTTCATGAGTTCCTTCTTCTCCGCCACGGCAATCTGGTTGGCTCTCTTGTAGAGGATCACAACGGATTCATAGATGTTGCCGGTGGGCGCGGCCAGGTTCTTGATGTCGCGGGTAACGGTGTTTACAGGTACTTTCTTCTTGTTTTCCATCTCTTCTAAAAAATCTTGTTCTATATTAAATACCCGTGGGGTTTACAGGGAGTTTCAATTATTTTTCAATCTCTTCCGGAGTCTCCGGGGCGGTGCCGTCCTTGCCCAGGAAATTCTGCACCTGGCGGTAGTGTCCGTCCAGTTCCTTGCGGTAGTGGGACTCGGGGTATTCGCCCACAAAGTTCAGGTAGTCGTCCACGAAGGTGAGGTAGCGCTCCCGCTGCTTCTGCCAGATACTCAGGCGGGCATAGTGGTAAGACGCCATGGCCGTGTAGTATAGGATGTCTTCCCGGTAGAAGTTGTCTGCGTTGTTTTTCAGGACATTGCGCAGCTTGGTGCGGGCGGCGGGGTAGTCCTCCATGCGGTAGTACTGCTTGCCGGCCTCGAAGTCCTTGCGGTCCAGGCGGTCCTGCAGGTCATGCAGCATGGCCTGGCAGGCGGGGACGTGGATGTCGTCCGCGGGACGCTCCCGCAGGTACTGGTTGATGGACTCCATGCAGCTGCGGGTGGGGAGCTGATCCAGTTCCCAGCGGTAGGTGGATCGGTACAGGCAGTCCAGGCGGTAGAACGCCGCATCCGGCGCAAAGGGGCTGCGCGGGAAGTTCTGCAGGAAGCGGACAAAGTTGGATTCGGCCGTATAGTAGTCCTTGTTCCTGTAGTTGGACAGGCCCCAGTAGTACTGGACGGTGTCGTCGCGGGCTGTTCCGCTGGTGAGGATGGCCATGGACTCGAAGAGCTGGGCCGCCCTCATGTACCGCTTGGCATGGAAATAATCCATGGCCGCCTTGTACTTGGCATCTACGTCGTTGGAGGAGAGCAGCACCTCATACTGGCTTTTGCAGGAGGCGAAGAGCAAAAGCACTGCGGCAAAGAGGGTTATACTGATTCTTCTGTTCATTGTTTACGCGTTTACTTGCTCCAGGAGGTACTTTTCCGCATCGCGGGCGGCCATGCAGCCGGAAGCGGCGGCCGTCACTGCCTGGCGGTAGCGGGGATCCTGCACGTCGCCGGCGGCAAAGACACCGGGAACGCAGGTTTCGGCGCTCTTGCCTTCCGTGAGGATATAGCCGTTCTCGTCCAGCTTGAGCCAGGGCTTGAAAAGGGCCGACGAAGGCGTATGGCCGATAGCCAGGAAAAAGCCGTCGATGGCAATGTCAAAAACCGTCCCGTCCTTGCGCAGGAGCCGGGCGCCGGTAACGCCCATGGCGTCTCCCAGCACTTCCTGGGTGTTGCAGTTCCACAGGACCTCGATATTGGGGGCCGACAGCACCTTTTCCTGCATGATGCGCGAGGCGCGGAAAACGTCCCGGCGCACTATCATGTACACTTTCTTGGCAAGGCTGGCCAGGTACAGGGCCTCTTCGCAGGCGGTGTCTCCGCCGCCCACCACGGCCACGGTGCGCTTCCGGT
Organism: uncultured Bacteroidia bacterium; assembly: GCA_902788175.1. Lineage (GTDB taxonomy): Bacteria > Bacteroidota > Bacteroidia > Bacteroidales > UBA932 > Cryptobacteroides. The sequence continues at coordinate 15,147 of CADAJF010000007.1, read as the reverse complement.
AGAAAAAGCCGTCGCAGGTGGCGCAGGCCGACACGCCCGACCCCTTGAACTTCTCCTCCGAGGGAAGGCCCAGGTAGCGGGCCTGTGCGCCGGTGGCGATAATCAGGGCATCGGCCTCCAGCTGGGTCTCGTTGTCAATGGTGATGCGGAAAGGCCGTACACCAAGGTCCACGGCGGTGGCTACGCCCTGGCGGATATCGGCCCCGAAGTGGCGGGCCTGGGCGCGCATGTTGTCCATGAGGGTATTGGCATCCACCCCTTCCGGGAAGCCGGGGAAGTTCTCCACGACGGTGGTGGTGGTGAGCTGTCCGCCGGGCTGGAGGCCCTCATACAGGACGGGGGAGAGGTTGGCGCGGGCGGCATAGATGGCTGCCGTAAAACCGGCAGGGCCACCGCCCAGGATCAGTGTCTTTATCTTTTCCATAAGGATTATCTGCTGATGGTGGTGGTGAAGTCTTTCTGGAAAACGACGCGCCTGACAGCATTGTTCTGCCAGTTGCCGTTGGCATCCGTCCCGAAACGGAAATCCGTATGCAGCCCCGTTTCCTTGTCCATGCCTATCCACTGGGTCCAGGCGTTTCCATAGCGGGCGCAGCGGGCCACAAAGTAGTGGGTGGTGTCGTAGCCCTGGAAGGCAAACTGCGAAGGCTCCGTGCCGAACAGCGCCCTGTAGGCCTTCACAAAGGCATCCACCTTGGGAGAAGAATAGTCTGCGTGGTAGGAGGTGCAGATATGGAGCGAAACATCGTGGTAGGCGCTGCCCTCGATGGTGTCGAAGGTGCGAACCCTGGAGGGGGCGTACATCACTACGTCGTACCCCTTGCCCTGCATGATGCCCAGGTTGCGTACTACGTCGCCCATGAAGGCCTCGCTTTCAGAGGCTACCACCACGCGGTTCACGCCGTCCTTGGTCATGAGGCCGGTCAGGGTGCCGGGGATGCTGCGGCCCTCTACAATAGAGTAGTTGAGAATCTCGTAGGAAAGCTCCCTGCGGGCCATGGAGCTGCGGATGGCAATGGCGGAGGCGGCGTTGGAGGCGCTCTTTTCGGTAATCAGAATCACTTTGTCGCGGCCGCTTACCTCGTCCTTCACCCACTGGCCCAGGTCATCGTACTGGTTGTCCACGGCAGAAGGAACCTGCACGAAATTGCGGTAGTAGGTGGTGAGGGAAGAAGCTTTCTGGTCCAGCGGGGAAATCACGGGTACGCGGCCCTCTACCCTTTGCAGGATGGCTTCCAGCTCCCGGGGGGCGATGGGTCCCAGCACAAAGTCGCTCTGGGTAAGGACATCGATGGGCGGGATGCCGGTGGAGAGGTCGTAAACGTTGGCTTTGACCTTGATGCCCTCTGCTTCCAGGTCCTTCAGGGCCAGAAGCGCGCCGCTGTAGAAATCCAGGTTGGCGTCACTGGCCTTGCCGGAGGCTTTCAGGGGGAGGACCAGCGACATCTCCACCCTGTCGCGGATGCGAAGGGGAATGAAGGTGCTGTCCGCCGAAGGCTGGGAAGGCTCCTCTTCCTCCTGTACAGGCTGCTGGGTGGTCTCTTCTACGGTCTCCTCTGCGGGCGTATCCTCCTTGGGCTGAACCGGTTCCACGGCCGCACCCTTCACGGGAATCTTGAGCACCTGCCGGGTAGAGAGCTTTTTGCTCTTGAGGCCGTTCAGGTCCATGATATCCTTTACCGTTACGTCGTAGCGGCGGGCAATGTCATCGATATCCTCGTACCACTTGACGGTATGCTCCGTGAAAGAGCCGTCCTTTTGGGCCGATACAGAAGGCTGTTGCTGCTGCTCTGCTGCCGGTTGTACTGCGGCGGCCTGCTCCTTGAAGGGGACCAGGAGGATGGCGTTTTTCTGGAGGCCGTTGGCCTTGAGGGTGGGATTGGCTTCGTAGAGCTCTTCCTCGCTTACGCCATAGGCCTTGCAGATGCTGTAGAGCGTCTGGCGCTCCAGTACCACATGGGAGAGGTAAACCTTCCCGTTCAGCTTCACCTTCTCCTTGGAGATGGTGACAGGCGTGGGAACGTATTCCTGGGCAAGGGCGGCGGGGCCGCAAAGAACCAGGAGCGAAGCGAAAAGGATGCTGAGGAGTCGTTTCATTTCACTTTCATATTATAAGGTGGCGGCAAAGTCCGTGAGGGCGGAGCAAAAGCGGTCCCAGCCCAGACGGTCCTTTTCCATGCCGATCGCCTTCCGGCACTGCTCCCGGAGCTGCGGATCGGAGAAATAGCGGAGGATTTCCTTCCGGATGGCCACGGGGGTGGCTTCCGGAGCGACAATTCCCGTGCCAAGGGCGCCGATAGTGTCCTTGAGCCCGCCCACATCCGTGACAATCATGGGTACCTCGAAGTGGCAGGCGATAGCGCTGATACCGCTCTGGGTGGCGCTCCGGTAGGGGAGGACGGCTGCATCGGCGACACTGAAAAAGAGCTTTACCTGCGAGTCCCGGATATAGTCCGGGAACACATGGACGCGCTCTTTCCCTGGCAGTGAGTCAATGATGTCCTGGTACTTGTCGAAGGAGCCGTAGGGCTCTCCGGCAATCACCAGCTGGTAATCTTCCGGAAGGTCCCGGAAGGCTTCCAGCAGGATGTCCAGGCCTTTGTACTCGCGGATAAGGCCAAAGAACAGCAGCGTTTTGAGCGTGGGATCCACGCCCAGCTTTCGGGCGGCCTCTTCGCGGGGCAGGCGCTCCCCGAAATGGGTGTACAGCGGATGCGGAAGCAGGATGTGCGGGGCACCCGGCCTTAGGCGCAGAAGGTCTGCCTGCACTTGCGAGGACATGCACACGAAGCCGCTGCATCCTTTCAGGAACCAGCGGGTGAGGGGCTTGTCAAACCAATGGGGTTCGTGGGGAATCACGTTGTCCAGCACCACTACGCTCTTGCAGCCGGCCTTGCGGGCTACATAGCCCAGGCTGGGGGCAAACCAGGACATCCAGTATTTCATCACCAGAAGATCCGGTTTCCATGCCCGGATGGTGCGGGCGGTGCGGGCCCAGGTAAGGGGATTCACCGTGTCCAGCAGGGCTTCCGCCTTCACGGGCGTGGCTTCGTCCTCGGGGGTGACGTACTGCGTCTTGCCCGGGAAAAGGAGGCTGGGGTACTGCCTGGAGAAGGAGAAGGCACGGGTATCATGGCATTTTCCCAGTCCTTCCAGCATGCTGGAGTTGAACTGGGAAATGCCCCCGCGCAGCGGGTAAAAACTGGACAGGAGGGAAATTCTCACCCTTGCAAACTACTTGGCGGGGTTTTCCTTGGTCTTGATATAGGCGGCGTTCAGGCCGGCGAGCAGCTGCTCGGTGATATCCAGCTTGGGGTCTCCGGTTACCACGGGGGTGGAGAGGATGTTACCGGCAGTGGCCAGGATAAGGGCATACTTATGCTCCTGGTTGAACTCCTGCACGAACTCTGCGACGGCGTTGGCAATCTGGTTCATCATCACCTGCTGCTCTTCTGCCATCTCCTGCTGCTTGCGCACTACGTACTGCTGGTAGTCCTGCTGCTGCTGCTGGATCTTCTGGTACTGGGCCTGGGCCACGGAAGTGGTGAGGAGGCCTTTGTCCACCTTGTTCTGGAACTCGGCCATGTCTTTTTCCAGCTTTTTGCCGCGGCGGTCAATCTCTGCCTGGATGCCGGAGGTCTTGGTCTCGAACACGGAGGTGAGGTCGTTGGCCATGTCGTAGCCTTCCATCACCTGGTCCATGTTGAAGTACACGATGCTGCCGGCAACGGCAATGCTGTCCGTGGAGGCTTGGGTCTCAGGCGTGGTGCCGCTGTTTTGCTTGCAGGAAACGACTGCAGCCAGCAGGGCGGCCGCACCCCATACGATGAAGGTCTTTTTCATATCGAAGTTTTAAATATTAAAATTCATATAACCTGCAAAGATAATCATTTTTTGCTCAATTCCCCAAGATAGGCCTCAATAGTTTTCTCCAGGCCCAGGTAAAGGGCGTCGGAAATGAGGGCGTGGCCGATGGAGACCTCGTCCGTCCAGGGGATGGTGTGTACAAAGAAGGCCAGGTTTTCCAGGGAAAGGTCATGGCCGGCATTGAGGCCAAGGCCTGTTGCGCGGGCCGCCCTGGCCGTTTCCAGGTAGCGGGCAATGGCTTTTTCCGGCCCCAGGGGATACTGCTCTGCGTAGTCTGCGGTGTACAGCTCTACGCGGTCTGCCCCGCAGGCGGCGGCGCCCTGGGCCATCTCCGGGAGCGGGTCTATGAAGATGGACGTGCGGATACCCTTGGCCTTGAAGGTCCGGCAAAGCTCTGTAAGCAGTTCCCGGTTCTGGAGGGTGTCCCAGCCGGCGTTGGAGGTGAGGGCGTTGTGCCCGTCCGGCACCAGCGTCACCTGGTCCGGCACCACTTCCAGCACCAGGTCCACGAATGAGCGGACGGTAGGATTGCCTTCAATGTTGAATTCGGTCTTTACCAGCGGGCGGATCTGCCTTACATCGGCATAACGGATATGCCGCTCGTCCGGGCGGGGGTGCACGGTGATTCCCTGTGCGCCGAAGGCTTCGCAGCGAAGGGCTGCCTGCGCCACGTCCGGAAGATTGCCGCCCCGCGCGTTGCGGAGAGTGGCAATCTTATTGATGTTAACACTCAGTCTTGTCATTGATTATCAGTAGTTTTACACCGCGAATATCAGAAGCCTAAATCGGCCACCTTGCTAAGCATTTCCGTGTTGCTGGAGACGTTGAGCTTGGTGTAGATGCGGTACTTGTGGTTGCTTATCGTGCGCGGAGACAGGCACAGCTGTTCTGCTATCTGTTTGTCGGAGAGGCCTTTGCGGCTGAGCCGGATAATCTTGATTTCCTGGGGTGTGAGCTCCAGGCCTTCCATGCGCTTTTTCCGGGAAATCATCAGGTCCACGATGTGCCGGATAATGACAGGGTCCAGCGCTTTTTCGCCGATAGCGAGGTTCTTGCTTTCCTGCAGGATTTCCTCTTCTTCCATCTCCGGCCATCGGCGGATGAACTGGATGACGCCGTGGTCGTCGATGTCCGTAACGCTGGCGTCGCTCAGGTCCCTGGTGATCTGGGCAAACAGATGCTCCCGGGCGGCGGCCGTGTCTGCGATTTCCTGGTTCTGTCGGGCGATGATCCGGTTTTTGCGAATGACGTTGAGGATGAAGGCGACGGACAGGAGCAGCAGGATAGCCAGCAGGCCCAGCAGCTGGCCACGCTGGCGGATCTGCCGGTTGCGCAGCTCCAGTTCATAGCTGCCCATGATTTCCTGGACCATGACGTCTGCCTTACGCTGCATGTATTGCTGGACGGTGACGGATGAGGCCTGGTGAGTTGCCTTTCCTTTGTCAATCTGCTGATCCTGCAGGTAAAGGTTGGTCAGGTGGTCATAGATCTGCCAGCGCAGCAGGTAGTTGTCTGCTTCTACGCCTTCCAGCAGCCCCTCACAGTAAGCGATGGCCTCTGCGGTGCGTCCTCCCTGGCGAAGGTAGCGCATGCGGTAGTGGCTGAAGGTGGGGGCTTCCCCCGCAGGCTCCAGGCGTTCTCCCTTTTCCAGATACTGGCCGGCCAGCTGGTACAGGTCCTCGTGGGGCGGGTTGTTCCAGCGGTTCATGTTCACATACACCTCGGAGATGTGGTAGCAGGCTTGCTTCTCGATGGCGGTATACCCCTTGTCCTGGGCAATCCGGAGGGCTCTCAGTAGATCGGCCAGGGCTTCATCGTCCCGGTTGTCCTCCGCGGACTGGTTGGCATAGATGCACACCCGCCCCTTTAAGATCAGGGCCCGGGCAACGAGGGAATCGTTTTGCCCAGTCAGTGCCAGCTGCTCTGCGCGGTCTGCGTGCTCCCAGGCCAGTGAATCCCGGTAGGTTTGCAGGAAGATGGCGCTCAGGCGCTCGTGGGAGATGCAGAGGAGGTTGGTTCGCTCGGGGGCGGGGCTGGATTCGGCCATCTGCAGGGCCTCGAAGCCCAGGCGGACGGCATCATCGTATTGGTACAGCTCCACCAGGCGGCCGGCCCGATCCAGGGTGGACAGGACGGCGGCAGAGTCTGTTTCCCTGTCAATGTGCTGGCAGGAAACGGGCATCAGGAGCAGTACCCCCAAGGCAAGTGAGAATAGTTGGCGCATAAAACGCCGAAAGTTACTCAAATAATCCCAAATTGCCAAAAAGAGTAATATTACTCTACAAAAAGAGTAGTGCTACTCTATGAAAAGGAGTGCGTGTCCGCTAATTTTGCCAACAGAAACCGAGCTGTTCCATCTTCCAAAAACCGACAAGTGATGCAACGTAATTTACTCAAAAAGCTTTGGTCCTGGTATTTCTGCAAAAACGTGCTTCCGTACTGGGCAATTCTTTTGGCCGACACTTTGATGGTCTTTGCCTGCGCAGTGCTGGCTTACCTTTCGCTCTTCGGCAAAACCATGGCCTTTCAGAACCTGGAAAGCGTGATGCTGACATCCCTTGTGTATGCGCTTTTGAGCTGGGTGGGTGCGCGTAGTTTCAAAACCTATTCCGGAATCCAGCGCTATACCAGCTTCGAGGACCTGATGAGGCTTGCCTATTCGAACCTGCTCACCCTCTCGCTGGCCCTGTGCTTCTACGGCTTGTTTACCTATATGGGCTGGGGGAGCGTATGCGCCCATACGCTGCGCGGAACCTTCCTGGTTTTCGCCTTGTCCACCATGGCCATGTGGACCTGCCGGATAGTGGTGAAATCCATCTTCGAAGCATGTCATCCGGGCTCCAGGGAAGGCGGCCTGTTCGCGGAAGGAGGGAACGAGTTCTGGCAGATCCGGGAAGCGAGCGTATTCGACCTGCGCCCTAGCCCGCGCCGAAGCAAATTCTCAGTGAGCTATATAATATCAAGGTAATCATCGCTTGTCCCCGGGAGAACCCCCTTCGGCCCCATACCTTAACCTATTGATTCACAGCTACATCCAGAAATCAATCGTTGCAATTTGCAACGATTGATTTCTGTAAGGGGCTCTGGTACAGGAATTTACGTTTCTGGCGTAAAAAGGGGGGGTGGGGTATAGATATTTTGCGGAAAAATGTTACTTTTGCAGGTTGATTAATAGGCAATCATGAAAATAGGGTATTTCATTCTCAGAGATGAGCTCAAGGCCGACGCCCGCATGCAGGCGCTTTTCAATGACCTGGAACAAGCCTCGGCAGAGGTTTATGAGATCCAAAACAAGGCCGATGTCCGCCCGGAGACGGACCTGGTGCTTTCCATGGGAGGTGACGGCACCTTCCTCTCAGCCGCCCATGTAGTGGCCGATATAGGCCTGCCCATCCTGGGCGTGAACTTCGGCCGCATCGGCTTCCTTTGTGAGAACAGGCCCGACGCCGTGCGCAAGGCGCTGATGGAAGGGGACTTCCGCATCGAGTACCGGACGGTGCTCAACGCCACCCTCAAGGGGCCGGAGGCGCGCAGGACCATCGGCATGCTGCCTTACAGCGTGAACGAAGTTGCGCTTCACCGCAGCGGTTCCGCCGTTCTGGGCATCAACGTCAGCATAGACGGAGAGCCCCTGCCCACCTATTGGGCCGATGGCCTGCTGGTTGCCACTTCCTCCGGCTCCACCGCTTATTCACTCAGCGTAGGCGGCCCCATCTGCATGCCGGACACCAAGGTGCTGATTATTGCCCCAATCGCCCCGCACAACCTGAACGTGCGGCCCATCGTAGTGCCGGAAACGGCCAAGATAGACATCTCCTTCGAGTCCCGCGACGGCCGCGCCACCATGACCAACGACAACCGCGTGGTGGAAATCCAGCCGGACTGGAGCATCCACATCGAGATGGCACAGTTTTCGCTTAAACGTATCCGGCTCGCAGAATCCGGTTTCGTGAAGGCGCTTACCTCACGGCTGTTCTGGGGTGAAGATATGAGAAATAATGGATAGACTTCCCGAACACGTATCCATCATTATGGATGGTAACGGCCGGTGGGCAAAAGCCCGCGGCCTGGAACGGGTATCAGGGCACGCAGAGGGCGCGGAAAGCGTTCGCGCCTGTCTGGAATACGCCGTGGAAAAGGGCCTCAAGTACCTCTCCCTTTATGCTTTTTCAGAGGAAAACTGGAACCGTCCCACGCAGGAGGTGGAAGCCCTCATGGAACTCCTGATGCGCTATATCGAGCAGGAGCTTCCCCTCATGATGAAGCATAACATACGTTGCATAGCATTAGGAAACCGTTCCCGCCTGTCAGATTCCGTCAACGCAGCGTTGGATTCCGTGATGGCGAAGACAGCCGCCAACACCGGTACTACTTTGGTGGTGTTCCTCAGCTACAGCGGCAAGTGGGATATCCTGCAGGCAGTGAAAAAGGCTGCCTCGCAGCTTACCCCCCAGGAGCTTCTCTCCCTTGAACCGCAGGATTTTGAACGTTTTCTTGTAACCGCCGATATCCCGGATCCGGACCTGCTGATCCGCACCTCCGGGGAACTCCGCATTTCCAACTTCCTGCTCTGGCAGGGCGCTTACACGGAGTTTTATTTCACTGACACCCTGTGGCCGGATTTCCGCAAGCCGCAGTTCCAGGAGGCCCTGGACGAGTATGCCCGCCGGGACCGCCGCTATGGAAAAGTCAAATAAAATACGTACCTTTGCAAGATTACTTTTTTACTCGGATGAATTTTAGAAAGATACTGTTTGCTGCCTTGCTGCTCCTGGGGGGATGGTCCCTTAGGGCGCAAAGCGGAGTGGAGATAGATTACAACCAGCCCCGTAAATACATCGTGGGCGGCGTAGAGGTGGAAGGAAACCAGTATCTGAACGCCAACCAGATTCGGCAGCTCACCAGCCTTAGGGAGGGGATAGAGGTAACCGTCCCCGGAGAGGACATTACGGGCGTAGTCAAGCGCCTGGTTGCCCAGCGTTATTTCGAGGACGTGGCCGTTCTGATAGATTCGGTGAGCACCGGCCAGGATACCGCCTGGTTCAGGATCAAGGTGCGGGAGCGTCCCCGCGTTTCCCGCTGGAGCTATTCCGGCGTCAAGACCGGAGAGCGCAAGGACATCCAGGAGCGCGTGAACCTGCGTCCGGGCCGTGAATACTCGGACTACGTAGAAAAGACCACCATCGACATCATCAAGCGCTACTACAAGGAGAAGGGATACCTGAAAGTGGAGGTTACTCCCCAGGTGACCCGGGACACCATGATCCGCAGCGCCATCCGCGTAAACTTTGACGTGAACAAAGGCCGCAAGGTACGCATCAAGGACATCAACTTCTCCGGAAACACGGATGTCAAGGAGCGCAAGCTGGCCAAGAACATGAAGGAGACCCACTCCAACAAGTGGTATAACTTCTTCAAATCCAAGAAATTCAAGGAAAAAGAGTACCAGACGGACCGCAAGACCGTCCTGGACGCCTTCAACGAGGCCGGCTACCGCGATGCCCGCCTGGTGCGGGATTCCGTCTATTTCCTGGAAGACGGCAAGCACCTGAGCATAGACATGGAGTTTGAACAGGGCCGGAAGTACTACTTCCGCAACATCACCTGGACGGGCAATTCCGTGTACCCCTCGGAGGTCCTGAACAATATCCTGCAGGTCAAGAAAGGTGACGTCTATGACGTGGTCACCATGGACAAGCGCCTGCACGGCGGCGGCAAGGAAAACGAGTACGACGTATCCAAGCTGTACAAGGACAACGGCTACCTCTTCTTCAGCGTAACGCCCGTGGAGGTGAATATCCAGAACGACTCCGTGGACGTGGAGATGCGCATCTCCGAAGGCAAGCCAGCCGTCCTGAACGAGATTATCATCAACGGCAACGACCTCACCAACGAACGTGTGGTGCGCCGCCAGCTCTTCACCCGTCCCGGTTATCTCTTCAGCCAGACGGACTTCGAGCGCTCCATCCGCGAGATAGCCTCCATGGGCCAGTTCGACCCTGAAGCCATCATGCAGTACGGCTCGGGCTACAACCTCATCCCCAACCAGCTCAACAATACGGTTGACCTTATTTATAATGTGACGGAGAAGCCCTCCTCTCAGCTGGAGCTCTCCGGCGGTTGGGGCGGCAATACCTTCGTGCTCACCGCGGGCGTAAGTTTCAACAACTTCTCTACCCGCCGCATGTTCGAGAAAAACGCCTGGCGGCCTGTTCCGCTGGGTGATGCCCAGAACCTTGCGTTCCGTTTCCAGACCAACGGCCGCTACTACACCAACCTCAGCGCCAGCTTTACGGAGCCCTGGCTCTTCGGGAAAAAGCCCACTTCGCTCAGCTTCTCGGGTTACTATTCCCGCATGACGGACAGCTACCTGGCCATCGGCATCCTGTCCACGGACAAGATGTTCGAGGTGTTCGGCTTCAATGCCGGTCTGGGTACCCGCCTCAAGTGGCCGGACAACTACTTTATCCTGTACAACAACCTTAGCTGGCAAACCTATAAGCTCACCAACTGGACCAACAGCTACTTTGCCTTCAACGACGGTATCTCGCACAACCTGAGCTATACGCTTTCGCTGTCCAGAAACTCCAGCGACCAGCAGATTTACCCCCGCAGCGGCTCGGAATTCTCCGCATCCCTGCAGCTTACGCCGCCGTATTCGCTCCTTCGCAAGTACACATACAAAGACGGGGAGAAGGTGCCTGTTGGCAGCTGGAAGGACGTCAACTACGACGAGTGGACATCGGCCCAGCGCTATAAGTGGATCGAGTACCACAAGTGGAAGTTCAACGGAACGGTCTATACCAAGCTGGTGGGAGACCTGGTGCTCATGACGCGGGCCCAGTTCGGCTACCTGGGTTATTACAACCGTAACTGGGGTTATTCCCCGTTCGAGAACTTCCAGGTGGGCGGCGACGGCATGTCCGGTTACATGACCTACGGCGCAGAGATTGTGTCCCTTCGCGGCTACGAGGACTATTCCCTCACGCCCCGCAAGATGACCCCTTACAGCCAGAACTATGAGAGCTATGCCGGTAACGTCTATGACAAGTTCACCGTAGAGCTCCGCTATCCCGTCATCCTGCAGCCCCAGAGCACCATCTATGCCCTGGCCTTCCTGGAAGGCGGTAACTGCTGGAGCGACATCCGTGATTTCAATCCCTTCCAGATCAAGCGAAGCGCAGGTGTCGGCGTACGCGTGTTCCTGCCCATGATTGGCCTGCTGGGTATTGACTGGGGCTATGGCTTCGATGATTCCGCCAACGGCGGAAGCCAGTTCCACTTTGTCCTGGGCCAGCAATTTTAGTATGGTATGATAATTGAAACCCCATTTCCGGCCCCCGCCAGGAAGCTTGGGGAAATAGAAAACAAATAAATTATTAAGGATATGAAAAAGCTTTTTGTTATCGCCCTTGCGGCCTTCGCTTCCCTCACCCTTTCCGCCCAGACCGTGGGCAAGGTGAACTTCAACGAACTCGTGATGCTCATGCCGGAAATGGATGCAGCCCGTGAAACCCTGGCCGCTTCCCAGAAAGAGGCAGAGGAGACCTACGCCGCCATGATGGAAGAGGCCCAGGCCAAGTTCAGCCAGTATGAGCAGAAGAAGGCCACCTGGACTGCCGCCATCCGCGAGTCCAAGGAACGCGAACTCACCGACATCCAGCAGCGCATCCAGGAATTCCAGCAGAATATCTCCCAGGAGCTCCAGCAGCAGCAGACCCAGCTCACCGCTCCCATCCAGGAGAAAGCCAACAAGGCAATCACGGATATCGCCAAGGCCAAGGGTATCACTGTCCTGTTCGACGTCTCCCAGGCCATCTACTTCGATGAGTCCAAGGTCATTGACATCACCGCCGATGCCCGCAAGGCCCTGAACATCCCCGCCGGACGCACCCTGGAATCCCTCCAGGCAGAACTCCAGGCCAAGACCGAGGCAGCAGCAGCGGCAGCGGCCAAGTAGGTCCTCCCTCCCATGTCCCTTCCCGCCCGGAACCCCTTGCAGGTCCCGGGCGTTTTTTTGTTGCGAGTGGGGAGGAGGATCCCGACGGAAGGGACGGGACGCGGTTCGGTCAGCAGTCGGAAACGGGGCAGCACCGGTCGCTTGACGGCTGACTTCTCCCTCATAGCCTCGCTGTCGCGAGTCTAACGGTCGTCAAACACACGCCGTCATGCCGCATTCGCGGCACCGCTCCCTGCACCTCCCCCCGCACGTCCCCGTTTCCGCCAATTCCCTCACCCGCGCCCCGTCCCTGCCGTGGGGCTTTGCCGCCTTGACACCGGGAAGGCCCTCCAAGGCCGTTTTTGGGACCGAGGCGGCAAGAGTTTGGGCCAGGTCCCATTTCTGGGTACCCCACCTAGCCCACGTTTTTGGCCTCAGACAGACCTCTAGTGCGTTTTCGGTGGGCGCGGTCCCCGGCATGAAACAGGACCTGGCCCGGAGCGGGACACGTGGGGCACTTGGTTTTAGCAATAATCCTCCAGCTCATCACCGCCAGTCCATTCCCGGCCCAGAGATTCGGTGAAGTATTTTTGAGCACCTTCCTCGGTGAAGAATGTTCGGATGCTCTTGTGAACAAAGAATCCGTCCTGGAAGTAAACCTCTGAGAGAGCATAGTTCGTCGCGCCGGAAATTATCGCGACAACAGCCAGATGGGTGCCGTCTTCGGCCATTGCAGCATCATACACCGGGGATTCTGCCCACCGGTTCTTCGTATAGATGGCTCCCTTCGGCAGGCGGGCAAGATAATCCTGCAGTGGCGTGTCCGAGATCTCCTGCGGAATTTGCAGGAACTCTGTCGGCGTCTTCCAGTCCAGCTGCTTGGCACCTGGCGTCAGAGAGTCTTTAAGGGCGTGTTCTTCTTCCCAGATCCGGCGATTCATTTCCTCAATCTCGGCCTTCTGCTGCGCCCAAGGTTTGTAATTTGTATGAAGTTGGCCACCGTTCCACGTGCGGGCCTCGGCCATTTCTTTATCTGAGAAAACCCAGTCCCCGAGACCTTTGCCGGAACCCTGAGGCTTGCTGTCTCTCTTGGCCCATTCATCAATGTGTTTCTTGCAGGCGGCCGCCTCTTCTTTGGTGACGGTCTTCATCCAACTGACATCCGGCGGCAGTGCCTTAGTCCGGAGAATGGCCGGATTCTCGATAAACGCTTCAATGCTGCCGCAGAGGTAGATAATCTTTTTTCTCGTGGCGTCATTGTTCAGGGCGTTTTCCAACCTGGTAAGCCAGCGGAGATTTTCCGGTCGGTTGTTACAACGGTTGGTGTCGATGTGGTCAACCACCATATGCAGCTGCGGTTCCGCTCCGTGAAAGGTCGTGCATACGACCTGATGGACACGGATATTGCCGGTGAAAATCATATAGCCATTGTCTGGATTCTTGGTGCCGAAACTCCAGTTATTGTCCAGCTTACTGGGACGACATCCTTCTCTGGGAAGGCGGCAGATGGCTCCATTATCACGAACCAGGTATTGACGGCCCTTGTATTCGCACTGCATCTCGCGGTCGAACACCTCAAGCAGATTCTTGTTTTCCATTCTACTGCTCCTTCTGCTCGTTGGGAATCAGATCCAAATGTGCGTCAAGGATGACGCAGATACGGGATAGGATGTCCACTCCGGTGGAATACTTACCCTGCTCGATGCGCGACAAATTAGCCGCATCAATGCCGGTGAGAAGTGCCAAATCCCGTGCTTCCATTTTCTTGGCCTCACGTAGTTCCTTGATGCGCTTTCCTATCCTGACACGCTCGCTTTGTCGGTTCCCCTCATCCATTCCCATAGACGGAACAGCATTGAGAAGGAAATCGCGGCTGATGCGATTTACCATCTGCTCCTTGTCGTCGGAGAAGTTCCGGTCAAAAATGAATTCAATCAGGTGGAGGACATAGGCCTTGTACTCATCGCTGTCGTACTTGGCAATGTCAGACATGATTTTGAAGAGTTCGCCATCCGGCGTCTGCACCTCGACAAAGTATCTGTCGAGAATCTGGGCCCGGGACCTTGTCTCGGTCGCCATAAATTTTCTGAGATTTTTATCCATAATTTTCCAAGCGTTTTTAATGTGGTGCACCCCACGGAAAATTTAACTGGGGACAAATATAAGAAATGTCTTTCAAATTGGCAAATTTGCCAACCAAAAGGTAAAAGCGCTTCCTAATAGAAATGACGGTGGTATCTTTATAGAAATTGCCGCCTTGACAGAGAATTCGCCTCCTGTTCACTTTACTGAACCGAGGCGGCAGGGAAATGCTTGGGAAGTGGTGAAAACGTTGCCGCCTCGGTCCTGAAATTGGCCTTGCAGGGCCTTCCCGGTGTCAAGGCGGCAAAAGAATGGACCAAGTCCCGTTTCAGGATACCCCACCTGGCCCACGTTTTTGGCCTCTGACGGGACTCAGGGGCGTTTTCGGTGGGGCGGGATCCCCGACATAAAACGGGACCTAGCCCCGCACGGGGGGGGGGAGGCTCAAAGCCAATTCTGCAGAACCCTTCTGACGCACAGACAAACCTGTCTGATGCTGTTCTCTATGCGGTTACGCATCACTGCTCCTCCTTCTTCATTTTCCTGTGCTTCAGGGCAGCTTTCCGCAGACAGCTTCCCCTACGATCGCCTTGAATGACCTTGAATCAACGGAGTTCTCCCGGTTATCTCCCATCACGAAATAACTGCCCTCGGGGATTTTGTACGGATAAACCACCTCGCCTGCCTCCGGCTGCGTCACGCCGTGCGCATAGCTGCTCTCGTCGATTTTTTCACCGTTGATCAGGACCGCTCCGTCACTGAGATCTACCGTATCCCCGCCGACCGCAATAATCCGCTTCACCAGAAGTTCTCCGGTCGGAAGCCGGAAACAGACGACATCCCCTCTGGCATACGTCCGGTCAAGCCTCGAATACCAGACGGTCTGCCCGTCTCTGTACGTCGGATCCATCGACTTCCCGTCGATCTTCGCCACACCGACCACATATCGGAACAGCAGCGTCAGAAGGATCACAAAAATCACGAAAAACTGAATGAAATTCTGCACCCATTTCTTCCAGCTGCTGTATTTTCTTTTTGCTCTTTTCTCCCTGGCATACGTATCCGCCTGCAGAACCATGTCCGTAAACGTATCACTTTCACTGCGGGTCTTCCCGCCGGCTCTCTTCTGCGCGTTTCCGGCCAGTTTTTTTCCGTTCTCCCTGTCTTCTGCCATCTTCTGAATATCCTGCTGTACCCGAAACCGGATCTTTTCTGCTTCCCCGGATCAGAGCCCGGAACCGTTTTGCGCTCAGGGCGTC
>CADAJF010000006.1 GCA_902788175.1 uncultured Bacteroidia bacterium | reverse complement strand
AACGGTGGTCTGGTAGTATCCGCCTACCGTCCCAAAAGTCCATTTTTGGCTCTCGTCATAGGTGGGAGCGGCCGAGCACACAAAGCCGGGGAAATACACAGCGCTGACCTTTTTGCCGGAGGCTGTCAGGTCAAGGCCGGTAAAGGCGGTGCCGCCGGCATTGTCCGAATAGGCCCAGGACGTTCCGTCATAGGTCATTTTTACGTATTGGGTGCTATTGTCCTCAAAGAAAGCATAAATCACGTCCCCGGTCTCCCAGGTGGTCTTTACGCCCTTGGTGTCGTGGCTGTTTTCAACCTTGATGTTGAACACAATCCTGGAGGAGTCGATGGATGCTTCCTCCTCCACCAACAAGGGCTCTTCTTTGGAGCAGGCTGCAAGGGCCAGAACGGCCGCAACATACAGTATCGTCTTTTTCATCGCTCAATCCTCCCTTCTTAAATTGACTCTTGTCCACCAAAAGGATTGACATAACCATCCGGACTGGCGGCAATCACTCTTTCGGCCTGGAGTTCCAGTGTCTCGCACTGAGGCGGCAGATAACTTGTTCTGTTCTCTGTTTCCATAAAGCGTTTTGTGTTTATGTTGTCTGCTGCAAAAATGCCATTTTCCGCGCAAACCGATGTCTCAAATTGACAATTTTTTGTCTCATTCTGACAAAAATTGCCCATTCGCCACTTCTGTGCGCAGCGATGAATCTCCCCCGGTGTCCCGACAAACGCGTTTTCGGCCGTTTTTGCGTAAGCCGCGACACCTTGGTGGGGCGATTTTGGGGATTGAGAACGGACGCCTACACGAAGATATCCGGAAAGGCTTCGCGGATTTCTGGCTTAGAGATTTCCAGAAGGGGCTTTTTGACAAAATCCCTTTGGGCTATCAGCGGATGGGGGACAGTTAGCGTTTCTGTCTGTATTTTTTCTGTACCGTAGCAGAGGATGTCTATGTCTATGGTCCGGTTGTGGTAGATTCGCTGGCCGTCCTTGTCAAAAAGGACTTCTTCTTCCCGGCCAAGGGCCTTTTCCACGGCCTTTACCTTTCTGAGTATCTCCTGCCCATGCTCTTCGGGGCTTCCTTCCCGGGGAATGCGGTACAGGACACAAAGATTCAGAAAATCCGGCCCGTCAAATCCCCATGCGGGGGTTTCCACAATACGGGAAATGCGCTCCGGATGCATGCCGAAGGCCTGGTCCAGCAGGTTCACGGCCCGCAGGAGGTTGAGGTCTCGGTCTCCCAGGTTGGAGCCCAGGCCCAGGTAAAGGTTTACGCGCTCCATCAGTCGTTGAGCTTGGAATAGTCGTCCTCGGGTTCATAGTCCAGCCCCAGGTCTATGCGGGCTTCCTCCGAGAGCATGCTGCGGTCCCACGCGGGCTCAAAAGTGAGTTCGATATGGCACTTGGTAACGCCTGGAACTGCTTCCACGCTCTCTTTAACCTCTGCCATCACCTGGTCTGCCATGGGGCAGTTGGGCGCGGTGAAGGTCATGAGAATGGACACCTCCCTGTCCTTGCCGATGGTAAGCTCATAGATGAGCCCCAGGTCATAGATATTGACCGGGATTTCAGGGTCATACACTTCCTTAAGGGCTGCAATCACGGCCGCATACAGGGGCTGCAGCTCCTGTACATCCTGCGCGGTAAGTACTTGGTCTTTAGACATTTCGTGCAATCTCCTTCATCTTTTCAATCATGGACAGCAGGCCGTTTGCGCGGGTGGGGGACAGGTTGTCCTTGAGGCCGATTGCGGCCACGAAGCCAAAGTCATCGGCGGCTATCTCTTGCGGGGTGCGGCCGGAGTACACGCCAATCAGCAGCGAAATGATGCCCTTGGTGATGATGGCATCGCTGTCGGCCGTGAAATAGAGCTGGCTGTCGCGAAGCTCACTGTCCAGCCAAACGCGTGACTGACAGCCCTTTATGAGGCGGTCTTCCGTCTTTTTCTCTTCCGGGAACGGCTCCAGGGACTTTCCCAGTTCTATCAGGTACTCGTACTTGTCCAGCCACTCATCATAGAGGGAAAAATCCTCAATTATCTGCTGTTTTTTTTCTTCCAGTGTCATTCTGAGCGTAGCGAAGAATCTATAATAACATTTTAATGGCCTTATCCAGGCTCTTTATAAAGTATTCCGCCTCTTCCAGCGTATTGTACGGGCCGAACGATGCCCGCAGCAGGCCTGTCACGCCCAAGCGGTCCATCAGGGGCTCTGCGCACATCTGGCCCGAGCGGAGCGCCACCCCCATCTTATCCAAAATAAGGGCCAGATCCTCATGGTGCGCTCCCTTTACCGAAAAAGAGAAAAGGGGAATCTTGCACTCCCGCACATCCCCGTACAGGGTAATCAGCGGATGGGCCGACAAAAAGGCATACACATATTCCAGGATAGCCTCCTGTTCCTTCTGCACCGCCTGGCTATCCCGGCAGGACTTGGCAAACTCGATGGCCGGAACCAGGGTGGGTACGGCATTGAAATTCTGGGTGCCGGCCTCGAACTTCATGGGGAGGGGAGCATAGGTGGTGCCGCTGAAGCTGACGGAGTGAATCATCTCTCCGCCGCCCATGTAAGGCGGCATGGCGTCCAGCCATTTTTTCTTTCCGTAGAGCACGCCCGTTCCGGTGGCCGCGTAGAGTTTGTGCCCGGAGAACACATAAAAGTCACAGTCCATCTCCTGGACGTTTACCTGGCCATGCACCACCCCTTGCGCGCCGTCCACCAGCACGGGAATGCCTTTTTTATGGCAAACAGCCACCATTTCCTGCACAGGATTTACAAGGCCTAACACATTGGAAATGTGAGAGATAGCCACTAATTTGGTGCGCTGAGAAAGCAGTTTTTCCAGATCCTTGGGGTGCAGCACGCCATTTTCGCGAATGTCAAGGACTTTAAGCGAGGCTTTTTTGCGCTCACAAAGCAGCTGCCAGGGAACGATGTTGGAGTGATGCTCTGCCACGGTGACCACTATCTCGTCGCCTTCGTGCACGAAGGCTTCTCCGAAAGAGCTGGCCACCAGATTCACCGCGGCCGTTGCACCGGAAGTGAAAACTATCTCTTCCCGGGCCTGGGCATGCAGGAATTCTTTCACCACATCCCGCGTGTGCTCATAGGCGTCTGTGGCCACCACTGCCAGGCGGTGAACCGCCCGGTGGATATTGGCATTCCCCTGAAGGCTAAGTTCTGTCCAGGTGTCTGCCACCGACTGGGGACGCTGGGCAGTTGCGGCGTTGTCCAGATACACCAGCGGCTTTCCGTACACCTTTGCGGAAAGGGCAGGGAACTGGGAGCGAATATCTTCAAGCATGAGCATTGGATAAGTGTGCAAATATACTTAAATTTGCGTTATGATAGACTATATTAAAGGACAAATCATTGAGCTAACCCCTACGGAACTCATCCTGGAGAATCATGGAATAGGGTACAGCATTCTCATTTCCTTGCAAACCTATGAGGCTTTCCAGCTGCAAACGCAGGCGGTGGCCTATATCCACCATTATTTAAGGGAAGAGGAAGAGCTATTCTTTGGCTTTGCCACCAAGGACGAAAGGGAGCTATTCCGCCTCCTCATTGGCGTTTCGGGCATTGGCGTGGCATCTGCGCGCATGATGCTTTCCACCCTTACCTCAGAGGAAATCCGGCAGGCCATCCTCTCGGAAGACATCAACCGTATCAAGAGTGTGAAGGGAATCGGCCTCAAGAGTGCCCAGCGGCTGGTTCTGGAGCTCAAGGACAAGATTGTCAAGGGCGGGGGAGCAGACAACACCGTCCTTTTCAAAGCCGCCGATACCGGCATTACGGAAGAGGCCACCACCGCGCTTACCATGCTGGGCTTCACCAAGGCCAATATTGCCAAAGTTCTCCCCGGCATCCTGAAAGAGAAACCGGACGCCAAGGTAGAAGAAATCATCAAAATGGCCCTTAAACGGCTATAGATTGCCGGTCATGCCGGTTATGACACACCCGTCACGCCCGGCCTGACCGGGCGCTCCTGTTCCACGTGGAACAATTAGCGGCCAAAATAAACCAATAAAACGGAAATATCTGCCGGTGAAATACCGGAGATGCGGGAAGCCTGGGCAATGGTCTCAGGCTTGTATCTTTTGAGCTTTTGCCGGCACTCAATGGAAAGGCTTTTGATTTGATCAAAATCAAATTCTGCAGGGATACGGATGTATTCCAAGCGATTGTTCTTTTCCGCTTGGAGCTTCTCGCGCTCAATATAGCCGGCATATTTGATAGCCACTTCCACCGCCATCACCACATCTGAAGGATAGCCGTTTGTTCCACGTGGAACAAAATCGAGCAAGTCTAGGAGACGAATCTCTGGACGAGCTATCAAGTCAACGGCCCGTTTAGACTCTGACAAAGGCGTAGAGCCCAGTGCAGTTAAGCGCTCATTTACATCAGACGGCTTCAACTTAAGACTCTCGCAGCACTCTGTAAGCTCAGAAACCAGCTCTTGCTTTCGCATTACAGCAGCATATCGTGCTTCAGAAGCCAAGCCAATGGCATGAGAGAGGGGCGTCAGGCGGAAGTCCGCATTGTCCTGGCGCAGAAGGATGCGGTACTCGGCCCGGGAAGTAAACATGCGGTAGGGTTCATCCACACCTTTATTGATAAGGTCGTCTATCAGAACGCCTATGTATGCCTGGTCCCGGCGAAGCACAAAAGATTCCTTACCGGAGAGCCACAAATGGGCATTGATACCGGCCATCAGGCCCTGCGCTGCGGCTTCCTCGTAGCCTGTTGTACCGTTCACCTGGCCCGCCAGGAAGAGGTTGCCTACCACCTTGGAGCGGAGGGAATAGTGCAGGTACTGGGGATCAAAGAAGTCATATTCTACCGCATAGGCTGGCTTGAAAACCGTTGCGTTTTCCAGGCCTTCAATGGCATGCAGGGCCTCTAACTGGACCTCCAGCGGAAGCGAAGAGGAGAAGCCCTGGAGATAATACTCAGGCGAATGCCTGCCTTCAGGCTCCAGGAAAAGCTGGTGGGAGTCTTTATCGGCAAAGGTGCGCAGCTTATCTTCTATGCTGGGGCAGTAGCGCGGGCCTATGCCCTGGATGCGACCGGTGAAAAGGGGAGAACGGTCAAAGCCGGTACGTAGAATCTCATGGACACGCTCATTGGTATGGAGGAGGTAGCAGTCCATCTGATCTCCGCCTTCCTGCACGGCAGAAGGTACATCCAGAAAAGAGAAGCGCTCCGGTGAAGGGTCGCCGGGCTGCCGCTGCAGACGGGAAGTGTCCACCGAGCGGAAGTCTATACGGGGAGGCGTTCCGGTTTTCATCCGGGCTGTCGGAATACCCACCGATGCCAGTTGCTCCGAGATTCCGTAGGAAGCTTGCTCACCTATGCGGCCGCCTTCGAAGGTGTGCTCACCAATGTACATGCGGCCGTTCAGGAAGGTTCCGGCGGTCAAAACTACGGCGCCAGCGTAGAATTTTGCACCAGTAATTGTACACAGGCCTGCAATTTTCGCGTTCTCAAAGAGAAAACTGGCGGCAAAGTCTGCGTAAATGCTTATCCTTGAATTACTTAGAAGGAATTTAAGCCAGGTGGCGGAAAAGAGTTGTTTGTCACACTGCGCACGTGGGCTCCACATGGCCGGCCCTTTAGAGCGGTTGAGCATGCGAAACTGCAGCGTAGCCGCATCAGTGACCAAAGCCGAGTAGCCGCCAAGCGCATCCACCTCCCTTACCAGCTGTCCCTTGGCAATGCCGCCCACAGCAGGGTTGCAGCTCATCTTGGCAAGGCCGTTCAAATCCGGGGTAAGGAGCAGAACGGACGATCCCATATTTGCCGCAGCCATGGCGGCCTCGCAGCCGGCATGGCCACCGCCAACTACTATGATATCATAGCGGGAAGTCATACATTCGGGCGCTGCGACAGATAATAATTCTCCTTGGCGCGCATAATGGCTACATCTTCCGGCGTGTGGTCATCGTAACCAATCAGATGAAGAAGACCGTGAACAATTACGCGGTTAAGCTCCTCCTGGAAATCGACGCCATATAACGCAGCATTTTCCTTCACGGAATCGATGGAAATAAAAAGATCGCCGGACAAGCGCTTTCCTTCGCAGTAGTCAAAGGTGATGATGTCTGTAAAATAATCGTGTTGCAGATATTTTATATTGACATCCAGAATATAATTATCGGAGCAAAATATAATGGCAATATCTCCCAAGCGCTTCAACTCACTCTCTGCGACAAATTTCAACCAGCGGGAATTGAGCCGCTTTTCCTTGAAAGTAAACTGTATGTCTTCCGTAAAATAGGATACCATGCTGCAAAGCCAATAGCGCTTACTCTATCTCAAAAATGCTTATGAAACCAGAAATTTCCAGCACGTCACGAATAACTTCGTTTATATTCTTGAGCACCACGCGGGAACCCACGGTCTGGGCTTGCTTGAGGATGCTCAACAGTACACGCAGGCCGCTGGAAGAGATGTATTCCAATTCTGTGCAGTCAAGCACGATTTCTTTACCCTTGCTGTCCAGCAGGGGCATCAGCGCAACTTCCGTTTCATGGGCTGCGGCGGTGTCCAGTTCTCCGGACAAAGTGGCAACGAATCTCTCGTCTGTTTCTTTGATAGTGGTAATCATGATATGGATTTGGTTAAAGATAATACATTCTGCCCTCTCTTGCGGGAATAGGAGATGCTGTCCATCAGGCGACGCGACAGGAGAATACCCAGGCCGCCGATGGGCCTGCTCTGTGCATCCAGGTTTGTATCCGGTTCCATCATGGCTGTAGGGTCAAAAGGCACGCCCGCATCCACAATGGTGAAGCGCACTTCCTTGCCGTTGGAATCGGCCTGAACAGAGATTTCTCCCTTTTCCCCTTGCGGGTAAGCATAGTTAATGACGTTCACAACAGCCTCCTCCAATGCAAGACGCATGCCTGAAGCAGTCCTGCCATCTATCTCCAGCCTGCCCAGGAACTCTTTAACAAAGCTGCCAAGGCGTGGAACCTCTGCCGTATCGTTGACAAGAGTAAGCGCTTTCCGGACCAGGTTTTCCGGGGCAAAACGGACTGCCAGGATGGCGAGGTCGTCGCTCTGGGGGGCCTCACCGGCGTGGCGGTGAGCCGCTTCACTAAGGGAAGAGACCATCTTCTCCAGCGGGAAGTCTGCCCTGGACAGGAAACCTTCCAGGCAAGCCTGGATACCTTTTCGGCCGAATTCCTTGCGTGAGAGGTTCATGGCCTCCGTAAGGCCGTCCGTATAGAGGACCAGCGTGGTGCCGGGATCCAGCGTGCAGGAGTGTTCCTCGAAGCGGATACCCGGGTAAACGCCCAGGGGAAGGTTGGACTTGGCCTCCAGCATGCTCACCTTGTCCGTGACAACAAAGGGTCTGTCGTGTCCGGCGCTGGCATAGCTTAAAGAGCCGGAATAAAGGTCCAGGCAGGCCACGAAGTAGGTCATGAACATATTGCTGCTGTTGCTGCGGCAAAGCTCTTCATTGAGCGCCCGGAGGATACGGGAAGGGCTTTCCTCCTTTTGGGAAACAAGCCGGAACAGGGAATGGGTCATGGACACCACCATGGCCGCCGGAACCCCTTTGCCGGAAACATCCCCGACACAGAAGAGGAGTTTTCCGTCCCGGGTATAGAAGTCAAAAACGTCACCTCCTACCTCGCGGGCCGGCTCCAGGGAACCGTTGACATAGGACGGGAACTCCTTGGGAAGCATTTCCTGTTGAATCTCGCTGGCTACGGCCAGTTCTCCCCCTATGCGGGCCTGCTCCTGGGATGCCTCGCGGAGGTTTTTCTCGTTCCGGGCGTAGCGGTTGATCACAAAGGTCAGGATGGCCAGGCCCAGAAGGATCAGCGGCATCTGCTGGCGGCGCTGGCGGCGCACCCGGGCAAAGACTTCGTCGGTTTTATACACCTCCACTATGTCCCAGTAGGGGTCTTTGTACATGGTCCGGCTGCTGTAAGATAGGCCCGGTACGGCCGATGCAGGAATGACGCCGTTGATAAGATCCATCACATGCAGGACCTCATGCTCCGGCGTGCGGTCCTTCGCAGGACCGGCCACCAGCCCTCCCTGACTGGTCAACAGCAGGCCGAAGGAAGAAGGATAAGGCTGCTGGCTGTTGAGGGTATCTCCCAGCCAGGAAAGGTCTATGTCCAGGCCGCAGATGGCCACTATCTTGCCTCTGTCGTCATAGACGGGAAATAAAAAGGTGGTAAGGGCCAGGGAGTCCTCTCCGGGATAATAAGGGTCTGTCCAGCTGGTGGTGTGGTGTTCCAGAACCCAGGCATATTCTTCTTTGAGGGTATAGTCATCGGCCAGTTCCTCTATCCGGAAGGTGCCGTCTTGCTGAAGGTTGACACAGGGTCTGAAAAGGCGCCCTTTGGAAGGATAATAATGGGGGGTGAACGCCATGCTGCCGCCCACTACGTTAGGGTCTGCCTGGATGAGCCGCACCAGGGCCGGGGCAATGGAGTCCGGATGCGCCATGCTGAGTTTGAGGTCCCACAAATGCCCCTGCATGGTAATTTCCGTGAACTCGAGCGTTTCTTGGATATGGTTGGCCATGACGTTCATGACCTCCCGGCTTTTGAGCTCCGTGGCCTCCAGGAGGGCCTCCCTTTCACGCCGGTACTGAACGATGGAAAGAATCTCCACCATCACCGCCGCAAGGACCACGATCCCCACGCGCAAAAGCCAGCTGTTTTTAAGCGAAAGCATCCCCTGTTTTATCCGACCGTAAAGTTATCATTTGTTTTTGAGAACTCAAAGCCCGAAAAAGGACAATTATTCTACGAATAATTCTAACTTTGTAAAGATAAATGCAAATATCATGTGCCAGACTTCTTGTAACACCGTTCTGGATGCCTTTCGCGAGCACGCAACCACCCGCCCACAGAGCATCGCTTTAGTTTATGAAAATGTCCAGTTGAGTTACGCCGAAGTGGATAAGTTAACGGACAATCTAGCCGCTTACATAGAATCAAAAGTACCCCCCGGGAGCGTAGTGGGCATTATGCTGGGGCGCAACGAGCATATGATGCTGGCTCCCCTGGGCGCGCTCAAGGCCGGCTGCGCCTATCTCCCGCTGGACCCCTCCTACCCGCCGGAGCGCCTGGAATTCATGATGAAGGACGCCGGCGCAAAAATGCTGGTGGCCGATGAAGAGCTCCTCCCCATCCTCAAGGAATACGGGGGCCCGGTGATAAAGACCGCCGATATCCGCAAACTGCATCCCGGCACCCCCAAGGCCCGGCCGAAGGAAGAAGACCTGTTCATTCTCCTGTACACCAGCGGCACCACCGGTACGCCCAAAGGCTGCATGCTCTGCCACAGAAACATCTACGCCTATTGCAGCCACCACAGTGAGCTGATGGGCCTGGGCCCGGACTCCCGCATATCGGCCTATGCCAGTTTTGGTTTCGATGCCTTTGTCTCGGACCTGTACAGCGCCATCATCAGCGGCGGTACCCTTTATGTGATACCGGAGCGCATCCGGCTCAATCTCCCCGCCCTGCACGAATTTTTCGAGGCCAACGGCATCACCTGCTGCTTTATGACCACCCAGGTGGCCACCCAGTTCGCCATCAACTATCCGGACTGCAAGGGCCTCAAGACCATGTACACCGGCGGAGAGAAGATGTCCAGTTTCCCGCTGCCGCACTACCGCCTGTTCAACTGCTACGGCCCAACGGAAACCATCTGCTACGTCGTATGCGAGGAAGTGAAAAAGCAGGAAGAGAACATTCCCATCGGCCGCCCCCTGCCGGATATCAAGGTTTACATCGTCAAAGACGGAAAGCAGGTGGCCAGGGGAGAGCAGGGAGAACTCTGGATTACCGGTACGCAGGTGGGCCTGGGCTATCTAAACCGCCCGGAAAAAACGGCAGAGGTATTCGTGGACAATCCCTTTGACCAGGACCCCGCATACGCCCGAACCTACCGCACCGGGGACATAGTCCGCGAACGTGAAGACGGCAAAATCGAGTTTGTGGGCCGAAAAGACGGCCAGGTCAAGATCCGCGGCTTCCGCATCGAGCTAAAGGAAGTGGAGGCCGTCATCCGTGAATTCCCTGATATCAAAGATGTTACGGTACAGGCCTTCGACGAGCCCGGCGTGGGCGCCGGCAAGTTCCTGGCCGCCTACATCGTAAGCCCCAAGGAAATCGACATCCAGGAGCTGGACAGCTTCATCGCCGCCAAAAAGCCCCCGTACATGGTGCCGGCCGTCACTATGCAGATAGAGGCCATCCCCCTGAATGTAAACCAGAAAGTGGACGTAAAAGCCCTTCCCAAACCGGAGCCGCAGGAGCGGAAGGAAGAAGCCCATGTGGCCCCGCTCAACGTGCTGGAAGAGAAAATCAGCGCCCTTATCAAAGAGACCGTGGGCATCGGGGGATTCGGCATTACGGACCCGCTCTATTACAGCGGCCTGTCCTCGCTGGGTGCCCTGCGCCTGGCCACAGAGCTGTACAAGCAATACGGCCTGGAGCCGGACATGAACAGCTTTGCCAAGACGGCCAGTCTGCAAAGCATTGAAAACGACATCCTTACGCTTCTCCTTTCCCAGGACAAGAAGCAGGAAGCCCCCCAGGAAAACACGGAAGACCAGCCCCAGGAACTTACCTTCCAGCAAACCGGCCTGTACCTGGACTGCGTCAGGAACCCTTCCTCCACGGCGTACAACCTGCCGTTTATCCTTACCTTCCCGGAGGGTACGCAGGTATCGGCGCTGAAAAAGGCGCTGCAGGAGGTGCTGGAGGCCCACCCCGGCGTTACCGGACGCCTGGAGCAGCGGGACGGCAAGGTCTTTCTGGTGCCCGGAAAACCGGAGCCTGAGGTCCCTTCCGTCAAACTTCGCAGCGAGGAGGACTACCAGGCCCTCAAAGAGAACTTCATGCAGCCCTATGACCTTTCCGGGCCGCTTTACAGGCTCTGCATTGTGCAAACCCCCGGCAAGCTGCGCCTGATGGTGGACTTCCACCACCTGATCTTTGACGGGCACTCCTACGATGTCTTCCTGGCCCAGCTGGCGGCCGCCCTGGAAGGTAAAGCGCCTGAAAAAGAGGACTATACCTACTTCCGCTACGCCAAGGACCAGAAAGCCTACCAGGACAGCCCGGAGTTCCAGGAGGCAGAGGCCTTCTTCGCCGCCCAGATGGCCGGAAAGGAAGAAGAGACCGGCGTTATCCCGGACAAAAAGCCCCAGGAAGACGAAATTGGCCACGAGGTCTGGCTCAGAAAAAAGATCAGCGCCGATGTAATGACCCGCTGCCACGCGCTGGGCATCTCCCCGGCCAGCTATTTCCTGGGCGCCGCCTTTGTGGCCGTAAGCGCCTTCAGCGGCAAGCAGAAGGTCTTTATGAGCACCGTGGCCAACGGCCGCAGCGACATGCGCTGCGCCAATACCTTCGGCATGTTTGTGAACACCATGGCCCTCTCCTCAGAGGTAGGGGAGCAGGCCGCCGATGATTTCCTCCGGGAAACGGACCGCAACTTTGCCGCCACGCTCTCTTACCAGAACTATCCTTTTGCCCGGGTGGCATCGGCTTATGACTTCCATCCGGCCGTGATGCTGGCCTATCAGGTGGGCCTGGTGGAAAAATACACCATCAACGGGCAGCCGCTGGAAGACGAAATCCTTACCCAGGACACCCCCAAGTTCCCGCTCAGCATCTTCATCGAAGGCACGGAAGAGGCCCCCGAACTGGCCCTGGCCTACGACAACAGCCTTTACACGGAACCCCTGGTCCAGTCCTTCGCCGATGCCATGGAATGCGTGGTAAGGGGCCTCCTCAAGAACGTCCCGCTTTCCCAGCTCCAACTGGTGGACGGGGAGCGCCTGCAGCAGCTGGACAGCTTCAACAGCTATACCCAGGAGGTGGACCTGAGCCAGACCGTGGTGGACCTTTTCCGCAAGCAGGCAGCGGCCACCCCGGACGCTCCGGCCGTGCTCTTCGAGGGCCAGACCATCAGCTACGGGGAACTGGACAGCTACACGGACGCCCTGGCCGCCAAGCTGCTCACTTACGGCCTGCAGGAGGAAGATGTGGTGTCCGTACTCATTAACCGCAACGCCTGGATGACCAAAGCCTCCCTGGCGGTGATGAAGACCGGCTGCGCCTACCAGCCGCTGGATCCTTCCTACCCGCAGGAGCGCCTTAGTTTCATGATCAAGGACGCCGGCGCCAAACTGCTCATCGCAGACAAGGAACTGGTTCCCCTGATAGGGGACTACACTGGGCCTGTGCTCACCACGGAGGAGATAGCAGACGCCCGGTCGCTGCCGGAGATGACGGAAAAAACCCTTGCCGGCCATCTCCCCAGGCCGGAGGGCCTGTACATCCTGCTCTACACTTCCGGCTCTACGGGCACGCCCAAGGGCTGTATGCTGGAGCACCGCAACCTGGTCAATTTCTGCGCCTGGTACCGGGAATACTACCAGCTCAAGCCCGGGGACAAAGTGGCCGCCTTTGCCAGCTACGGCTTCGACGCCAACATGATGGACCAGTACCCCGCCCTTACCGCCGGCGCCTGCATCTGCATCATCCCGGAACAGGTGCGCCATGACCTGGGCGCCCTGGACCGCTACCTGATTGAAAACGGCGTTACGCACAGCTTCATGACCACCCAGGTGGGCGTGATGTATGCCCGTAACTTCCCGGACAATCCCGTCCTCAAGCACCTAAGCGTGGGCGGAGAAAAACTCATTTCCATGCCGCCGCCCTCCTATGCCTTCTACAACGGATACGGCCCCACGGAGTGCACCATCTTCTCCTCCATCTTCCGCGTGCTGGAGCGCGAAGACAACATTCCCATCGGCCACCCCTTGAGCAATGTCCAGCTGTACGTGGCAGACCAGCGGCTGCGGCGGCTGCCTGTAGGGGCCGCCGGCGAACTCCTCATCGGCGGCGCCGGCGTTGGCCGCGGTTATCTCAATAACCCCGAGAAAAGCGCCGAAAGCTTCATTGACAACCCCTACAGCCCCGGCACAAGGCTGTACCGCTCCGGCGACATCGTGCGCTTCCGCCCGGACGGCAACATCGAGTTCGTGGGCCGCAAGGACCGTCAGGTCAAGATACGCGGCTTCCGCATAGAGCTCAAGGAAGTGGAAGGCGTGCTGCAGGAATTCCCCGGCGTGAAGGATGTGACCGTACAGGCCTTCGACGCCCCTTCCGGCGGCAAATTCCTGGCCGCTTATGTGGTGGCCGACGGCACCTTCGACCCCAAGGCCGCTGCAGAGTTCATCCGGGAGCGCAAGCCCCCGTACATGGTACCCGCCGCCTGGATGCAGCTGGACGCCATCCCGCTCAACGTGAACCAGAAGGTGGACCGCAAGGCCCTGCCGGAGGCCACGCCCACAACCATGGAAGAGTACATTGCCCCCGTGGGAGAAACCGAAAAGGCCCTCTGCGCCATCTTCGCCGATATCTTGGGCGTGGAGCGCGTGGGCGCCACGGATTCCTTCTTCGACCTGGGCGGCTCTTCCCTGATGGTCACCAACGTGATGGTGAACGCAGAGAAACAGGGCCTGCACTTCGCTTATTCGGATGTGTTCTCCCATCCATCGGCCCGTACCCTTGCCGCCTTCCTGAAGGGCGACCAGGGCGTCCAGGAGCAGGACAGCAACATTACGGAATACGACTATTCCGCCATCGACGCCCTCCTCAAGCAGAACAACCTGGAGTCTTTCCTGGGCGGGGAACAGCTAAGGCTGGGCCGAAACATCCTCCTTACCGGCGCCACGGGCTTCCTGGGCATCCACGTGCTCAGGGAGCTGCTGGAAAGCACCGGACCGGACACCACCATCTGGTGCCTGCTGCGCGGCAAGGGAACACTCACCCCGGAGCGCCGCCTCAAGGAAATGCTGGTCTATTACTTTGACAAAGACTACCGCAACCTCTTTGGATCGCGCATCAGGCCGGTTATCGGCGACATTACCCAGCCGGATACCCTGCTTCCCCTCACGGAGATTGACATGGTGTTCAACTGCGCGGCCAACGTCAAGCACTTCTCCAAGGGCACGGACATCGAGGACATCAACTACGGCGGCGTCAAGAACCTGGTGGCCCTCTGTGAAAAGAACGGCGCCTTCCTTGTGCATGTCTCCACAGAGAGCGTAGGCGGCCTCACCCCGGGCAGCACCCCGGACACCCTCACGGAGCAGATGCTCTTCTTCGGGCAGCTCACGGACAACCAGTACGTCCACTCCAAGTTCCTGGCAGAGAGGCACATCCTGGAGCACATGGTCCACGGAACGCTCAAGGCCAAGATCCTGCGCGCCGGCAACCTGTCACCCCGCGCCCGGGACGGCGAGTTCCAGGTGAACCTGAACGCCAACGCCTCCATGGGCCGCCTCAAGGCCCTCAAGATGCTGGGCGCCTGCCCTTACGGGATGCTGGAAGGACAGATGGAGTTCTCTCCCATCGACCAGTCGGCCCGCGCTATGGTGCTACTGGCCACTACACCGCTGGAAAACTGCGTATTCAACGTCTCCAACAACCATATCATCCCCATGGACGACATCTTCACCCGCCTGGAGAAGATAGACGGACAGCCGCTAGAATACGTAGAAATGGCCGAATTCTCCCGCCGCGTGGAGGAAGCCGGCGCCAACCCGGCCAAGGCCCGCATCATGGCGCCGCTGGTGGCTTACCAGCAGTCGGCCGCAGAGATGCAGGGCGTGGAAACCCTGGCCTCCACGGTGTTCACCATGCAGGTGCTGCACCGCCTGGGCTTCCGCTGGGACCACACCTCCAGCGAGTACCTGGACCTGATCTTCGAAATGCTGCGAACCCTGCAGTACTTTGGATAAAGAGCGTTTTCTCCAGAATGACAGATCGCCTCAGAATGGCACTTCGTTCAGAATGACATGAGCCTGCCATTCTGAACGAAGTGAAGAATCTATTTGGCCGTCCTTTATTGCTCTGCAATGAGCCTGCTATTCTGTGACAGGACGGACAGAGAGCCCGAAGAAGCGGTAGAGGAAGTCGGAATCGTTGACTGAACCAAAAATGAAGGTGATGTGGTGCGCGTCGTAGGTGCGTTCATCGCTAAGTAAGGAAGACCAGTAGTAGCCGGCTTGGTTTTTAGATTCATTCTGCGCGCCGTCCATGCGACCCGTCGCGGGAAGGAAGATGGAGTTGCCAGCGCAAGGGTCGTTGCCGCCGACATTCTTTCGGGTCACGATTTGGCCAGCGTGGTTGGAACCGTCACCCAGGTAATCATCCGTCCAGGTCCAGTCGTAGAAGGTATCGCTGCGAAGCGATATCCACTCTTGGTACGTAGGGATGCGCCAGGTTCCGCCCCATTTCACGTGGGCTGCGTCGTCCTCCGGGTCGAGGGTGGTTTTGTAGTCTTCCGTTCCATAACGGTCGTCGTTTACATACTTGGAGAACGGCCCCTGCTCATTTGTTCCCAACTCAAACTTGTACGTTGACCAACTGTAATCCGGCTTCGGCTCCGTCTCGCCCCAGGCGAAGTAATCGCCATAATCCCAGGGATTAGTCGCACCCACGTTGCAGGTGGCCCACTTGAGGTTCTTCTCTACTCCGCCGATGGTCACGGTGCCCATGTCCACATATTCGCGTCTCACGGTATCAATGAAGACCGTTCCTTCGCCCCCCCAGCCTGTGATGGCGTTCGTCGTGCCCACGGCGCGGAGGTTCACGGTAATGTTGATGGTGTACTGCTTTCCTGCGGCAAATTCCTTGCCGGAGACGGTGTAGGTGGCCGTACCCTTGTCGGTGACAATGGAGAGCAGCCCGCCGCTGATGGTCTGGGCAGGGATGACGGCGCTGCCGTTGTTGCTCATGGCGATGGCGGTGACAGTACCGCCGGCTTCGCCGACGGTGCCCGTAGCCAGATCCAGCGCAACCGTGGGCTTCACGTTCAAAAGGCTCAAGCCCGTGATGCTCCCGATGCCCTGCCCGGGGGTAATGTTCACGTTAATCTTCGCCATCTTGTGCGAGAAGGCGAGGTTCACCGCCCCGGTCTGTTTGGCCTGGTTGGTGACGGAGGCGAACATCAGGTCGCTGGCCTTGTAGGCAGCGTCGGCGGTCTGGTCGGTTTGTACGCTGAATGACGTACCGGCCGTGGCGGGATACCAGGCCACGATGTCGATGTTCTTAGCTCCGGCGGGGTAGTACGGTACGGCGCCGTAGGGACTCATGGCTCCGGACTCGCCGGTGGTGAAATAGTAGTCCACCCATTCGCCGGCGCCCGTGTTGCTGATGCGCACATTCACGGTCTCGCCCGTGTCAAAAGTTCCTTCGTTCAAGTTCTGCGCGGCCTTGGTCTCGGTAACCGCTACCGTGCTGTAAGAAAGCGTGACGGGAACATGGGTCTCAAAAGGATTCTCCATCCGGGAGCAGGCAGCCAGCATCAGCGCTGCAACTGCAATAAGCGTAGTTCTTGTATTCATCGTTTGTTTATTTTTGTTTATTCTACAGATACAAATCATCATTCGTCGTGCCGCCGTCACCCCAATCATTGATGGAGTTGCCGCCATTAACTTCCGAGGCGCAGATGATGCCCCCGTGCTTCACCTCGACGATCATCGTAGAGGGTGCGTCATAACACAGTTTCTTCTTTTCCATAGGATTATTTCGTTTTTTGGCTGTAAAAATACAACTTCCCACACACACCGATGTCCCAAATCAGCAATTTTTTGTCTCATTCTGACAATTTTTGCATTTTCGGACCACAGATGTTGCACGACAAACGCATTTGGGGCCGAAAGTGTTAGCTACCCCGCCCCAAAAGTCTAATATATTATTCTTAATTGGCAATATTAGTACAAATGTTCTTTTGCTGGTAATAAAAGTATGTTTTATTAGACTTTTGCTTGTGTTTTAAGCGATAATTGTATATATTTGCGGCAAAAGTATAGTTTATTGGACTTATGAGCCTTGCGGAAGTAATTAAAAGTCGGAGGAAAACGCTCAATATATCGCAGCATGATCTTGCTGAGATGGCTGGAATCGGACTGGCAACCATTAAGAATGTTGAGCGGGGAAAAGGGAATCCGTCTATTGGGACTGTTTCTAAAATAATGGAGGTACTTGGGATGGAAATCGAGTATAAGGTTCGTCAGACAATATGATTCTCTATAATATGAGACAAGTGGATGTATATGTGAATGATCGAAAGGCCGGAGTGCTGACAGAAATGCATCCTGGTACAGGTTATTGTTTCAGGTATGATTCGGACTATCTTGCTTCTGACGCCCCATCAATATCCGTAACACTGTCAAAGAGAAAAGATAGCTATGAGTCATCCACCCTCTTTCCTTTTTTTGCAAATCTGCTTCCGGAAGGAGCCAACCGAAAAGTGATTTGCCGGACATTAAGAGTTGATGAACACGATTTATTTGGTATTCTTACCGCCATGGCCGGAAAAGATTTCATAGGAGGAGTACAGATTAAAACTGCTGCTGAATGATTGACATCAAACATTGCCCTTCCTGCCTTGACGAGGGCTTCTGTACATATAGCCCTAAGGCTGCCCGTACACTGTTTGACGGACATAAGGTGAGCCATCAATTAGATTTCGATATCGACGGGCTTTATAACAAACCGGAAATTGTTGAAGCGATGCACAGGATATCCGTATCCGGTGTTCAAGAGAAGTTTCCGGCCGTAATTGAGAGGGGAATCATCCGTATTGCCAGCGAAGACGAACAGTCCACTTACATTTTGAAGCCTGCACCCTGGGATGAAACGCTCCGGGAGCGTAAGCAGATTCCTGCCAACGAGAATCTTACCATGCAAATTGCATCGCAAGTGTATGGAATCCTTACGGCTGCAAATGGCCTTTGCTTTTCCCCTAAATGCCAGATGGTATATATTACCAAACGATTCGATGTCCTTCCAGACAGGTCAAAGATGCTTATGGAAGATTTTGCGGCAGTTATCGGAAGGAATGAGCAGGACGATGGAAAAGAATTCAAATATAGCGCTTGTTATGAGGATATTGCCATAGCTATCCGGAAATTTGTCTCAGCTTGGATGGTCGATATGGAAAGGTTTTTTGAACTCGTGGTATTCAACTACATCTACGCTAATGGCGATGACCATCTAAAAAACTTCTCTCTGATTCTACGTGGTGAAGATTATCGTCTTGCTCCGGCATATGATCTCCTTAATACAAACCTGCACGTACGAGGCGATGATTTCGGTCTGGATGGAGGGCTTTCTCCAAACATACCCATGAGTGATGTCTATGTGCAGACAGGGCATCCTTGTCGTCTCGATTTTGAGAGATTTGGAGGTTGTATCGGCCTGGTGAAACCCCGTGTGGACCGGATACTCGACAAATATATGCAATTGCCCGAGTCCGCCATTAAGCTTGTCGGGAGAAGTTTCCTGAATGACAAGATGAAGCGCTACTATTTTAGAATAGTCAACGAGCGAATAGCGAGATTCACCAGAGTATCAGAATGAAGAACGGATTCCGGACTGGGCCTCAGCCGGAACAACACCTCCTCCTAGTACGTGAACCTGCAGTATTTCGGATAGATACCTCTTACCAGAGGAAGTTATTGAAGGGATAACGCCCGGCGTGAAGCTCCGCGACAATCTTGTAAAGGTCGTTGCGGAGTTTTTCGATGCCTATCTTTTCCCGGGCCGATACAAAGATGCAGGGGGTCTTTTCGCTGGCTATCCAGCTGTTTTTGAGCTCCTCCAGCGTGCGGTTGACAGGACTGGGGGGGTCCAGGGAAAACTCGTCGTAGGGCTCGTGGCTGTAGGCGTCCACCTTGTTGAAAACCACGTACACGGGTTTGTCGGCGGCACCGATGTCGCGGAGCGTCCTCTCCACCACCTCCATCTGCTCCTCGAAGCCGGGGTGGGAGATGTCCACCACGTGCACCAGGACATCGGCCTCCCTGACCTCGTCCAGGGTGCTTTTGAAGGCTTCCACCAGCTGGGTGGGGAGCTTGCGGATAAAGCCCACGGTGTCACTTAGCAGGAAGGGGACGTTCTCGATGACGACCTTCCGCACGGTGGTATCCAGCGTGGCAAAGAGCTTGTTCTCTGCGAAGACGTCCGATTTGGCCAGGAGATTCATCAGGGTGCTCTTCCCTACGTTGGTGTACCCTACCAGGGCCAAACGCACCAGAGAGCCTCTGTTGCCCCTTTGCGTGGCCATTTGCTTGTCCACTTTCTTGAGGTCCTCCTTGAGCTTGGAAATGCGCTGCTTGACTATTCGGCGGTCTATCTCTATCTGGGTTTCACCCATACCGCCGCGGGTGCCCATGCCGCCGCGCTGCCGTTCCAGGTGCGTCCACATGCCGGCCAGGCGCGGAAGCATGTAATTGTAATGGGCCAGTTCCACCTGCATCTTGGCATAGGCCGTCTTGGCCCGCTGGGCAAAGATTTCCAGGATGAGGCTGGTGCGGTCCACCACGTCGGAGCAGGCAATCACTTTCTCGATGTTGCGCTGCTGCATGCCGGTAAGTTCGTCGTCGAAGATGACGTACTCAATCTGGTTCTCCTGGCAGTACTCCCTGATTTCCTCCAGCTTGCCCGGGCCGATATAAGTGGCCTTGTCTGGCCTTTGGAGCCGCTGGGTGAACATCTTGTCGCCTTCGGCCCCGGCAGTCTCTGCCAGGAACTGCAGTTCTTCCAGGTACTCCTGCACCTTGCGCTCGCCACCCTTTTCCAGGATAACGCCCACAAATACCGCTTTATTCGTCTTGAATTCGCTCATACCCTGCAAAGGTACAAAAAAAATTCAGGCCGGCATCCTCTCCGGGCGCCGGCCTGAACATGTGACAGAAGCAATTACTCTTTCCTGGTAAGGGTATTGGGGATTGCCGTTTCGGAATTGCTCCAGCTCACGGCAGACTTGCCTCCGGAAGAGTTGGTGTAGCGGCCATACCAGCGGATGTTGTGGAAGGTGGCCGGTGCACCGCCGGAAGTAACCGTACCGCCGGTGAGCGTAGCCGTGGAGCCGTCGTCGCCCAGCTTGGCGCGGCAGATGACCGTGCCGATACTGGAGGTATAGTACGTGCTTCCTGCCACGTTGGTGTAGTTACCGGACAGGAGGGCGTTCATGGCACCTCGGCTGGCATCGGTCCAGGAAACGGCCGTGTTCTCGTACACCTTGAACACCATTTCCTGCGTCTCAGCGTCGAAGGAAGCGATGGCGACAAAGGCACCGGCCGCGCCGTAATCCTTGTCAAAGCCGCCAAAGCCCCATACCTTGTACGACTCGTCCACCACATTGGGTTCCACGGTCCAGACATCCGTCCTGCCGGCGCAAGGGACAGTCCATTCGCCCAGCCACTTCTCATACGGGGATACCTCGCCCACCTGCACGCTGGCCACTGAGTACCAGCCGGTTGGCTCACCCAGCGTGTCAAATCCCACAGCCCACACCAGGTATTCGCCGTCGTCCACTCCGGTGTAGAAAACCGTGCTGGTTTCACTACTCAGGTATGAGCCGAAGGAATAGCGCCTGTTGTCGCGTGCCACCTTCTCCCAGACAATGGCGGCGGTCTCGTCCACCAGGACGTCGCGCACGAAGTCGGGCTCCGAAAGGCCGCTGTTTTTCAGCCTGCCGGGAGTGGTGTAATAGAGGACGTACTTCCCGTGGTCTGCCGCTACCGTATTCTTGAAATAGGTGTTTACCTTCTCGCCTTCCTCCTTCTTTTCCACGAAGGAAAGGCGCCAGTCGGCCGTATTTTCAAAAATGGGGTACTGGGCAATGGGGATGGTGACGGTCACGGAGCCGTAGGTGAGCCGGATGCTTCCGCGGCGCACGGCCTTGTCCGGATTGGTCTCGGGCGTAATGACTATCTGGTCTCCGGAAACCTGGACGCCAATCCAGCTGTTGACGGCTTCTGCGCTGAGCTGGGAAGGGGAAGAAAAGGAGAAGCTGTAAGTCTCGCTGCTCCCGTTCAGGTAAACGGGGTCCACGATGCTCAGGCCGTCCAGCTCCAGGGTTGTGCCCCGCTGGAGGAGAACTACGTCGGC
The DNA here is from genome assembly GCA_902788175.1 of uncultured Bacteroidia bacterium. Taxonomy (GTDB): domain Bacteria; phylum Bacteroidota; class Bacteroidia; order Bacteroidales; family UBA932; genus Cryptobacteroides. The sequence goes on along the minus strand of CADAJF010000006.1, from coordinate 53,062 downwards.
GGATTCGTTTCCGCAGGTGACGGTGATCTTGGACGAGCGGCTCTCCAGCTTGTCCCAGGGCCCTACGTTCACGGTAATGGTGTTCCCGCTCACGCTGGTGGTGGCCCAGGGCTTCTCTGAGCTGGCCGATACCGCCCCGTCGGCCTCCACCACAATGGTTCCGCTGCCGCCGCTGCTGTTGAAGTTAAGGTCTGAACTCACTACCGTCAGCTTTTTGACGCTTGGCTGCGGGTTCTCCTTATTGCACGATGCGATGGCTGCCACCGCAACAAGTGCTGCAAAGATATATAGTAACTTTTTCATAGGACGCCTTAATTAACGCGGGTAAGAACGGTAGGAGTGGGCAGACGGTTGGGGTCTACTGTAACCTTGGCACCGGTGGCTTCATCGTTTCTGAACACCCAAGGGGCAGTGGAGGCGCCGATACGGGTGCTTCCGTTCATCCGGTACATGATAAATCCGTTCACCGGATAGGTCAGCCATACGCGGTTGTCGCTGAAGTAGATGGTGCTGGCATCGTCAACACCTTCGGCGTTGGCCCCAAAGGTAAGGAAGAAGCCGATGGTGTCCGTATAAGTCACTTTACCGGCTTTCGAGTCCCAGGCGGCGACGCGAATGCTGTAAGTGCCGTCATTGCCCACAATCTGGGAAAGAAGCTGAACTTTGCCGCTGCCCAGGTTGTAAGTGGCCTTCATCTCAAACTGGTGGCTGAGACCGGCAACGGAGAAGGACTTGCCTTTTTCCAGCTCTTTGATCTCAATGCCATCCAGGAAACTGGCACCTGCGTTGTAAGTGAGCTTCCACTGACCAATGAAGTCATCATAGGCATGCCAGCCCTCGGGAAGCGTTCCTTCCAGGTGTACTTTGTCGGCGCCGAGGGGAGAAATCAGCGACTGCTCGTCGGCCACCCAAATCAGTTCCTGGACAGTTTTTCCATCCAGGGTGACGGGCTCGTACAGGCGGAGCCCCTTGTCGGTGTACATATAGGCCACCTTCACCACGTCCGGCTGCTCTTCCTCGTTGGAGGGAATCAGGTTCAGCTGGGCCTGGCGGTTGCTAAGATCCAGGAAAATATGGAAGGGGCTGTTGTCCAGGGTTCCGTTGAACTCGCTCACGAAGATGTCTTCCACGCACTGGTTCACGGCTTTCATATAGGACTCCGGGGATCCTCCGGCGAAGGGCACCATCCTGATGATATTGCCGCTGCGGGTTCCTTTGAGGAGCACTTCCGAAGAGGTGGCGCTGAGCAGGAGGAACTCGAAGTCACCCCTGTAGGCCTGGTATTTTCCGCTGTCTCCGTACAGGTTCTTGCTGCCGCCGGAAGGCGTGGCGAAGAAGTGGAAGGGCCAGTTGGTGGTGTCGAAGGACAGGACCGGACCGTTGTTGGTGGCCATCTTGTACAGGGAGGTTCCGGGCTCGGAGAAACGCTCGGACCAGACGGTCACATGTTCCTCGCCGAATTGAAGGATATAGTTGAACCCGCCATAGTACTGGTTGTTGTCCGGATAGTAGTACATGAGCCAGCCATTGGACTGCTGCGTGAGCACCTGCTTGGCATTGGTGAGCACGGAAGCAAGACGGGCCGACGCGCCCTCTTCAAACAGGTCTTTCTGCTCGAAGAGGCAGGACTGGAGCGAGAATAAGGCAACGGCACCAGCCAGAATACAGGTAAATAATCTGTTGCGTTTCATAATCTCGTTCATTAATTGATTTCAAGGGAAGTAAGGTCAACCAGGCCGTTCATCACCTCCTCCTGGCGGCGGATAACCACTTTACGGAGCTCGTCCATGTCAATATTGAACGTGTCCATCATGTAGTTCTTCACGATTTCCAGCTTGGTTTCGATGATTTCCTTGCCGCTGGCAGGATTGCCTTCGGCGTCCACGGAAGCCCTTTCCATCCAGGAAGCCCACTTCTCGGGCGTGTTGGTCACATACATGGACAACAGCTCCGCAAAGTCTTCGCGGTCTTCCTTACGGGCATAGCGGGAGATGAAGCCCTTGTACAGGTATTCAGCGGAATACTCGCTGGCATTCCAGGAATCCTGCACATAGTCGGTGGGCGTAATCTGCTTGAACTCCGTAGGATAGTCCTTGGTCTGGTTCAGGATGTGGGTGAACTCGTGGTGGATGGTCTTGATGTAGTAGTGGTTCAGGTTCTCGGCGGGATTGGAGTAGTCGCCCCAGGTGGTGGCCATGATGGAGGGCAGGTAGTTCAGGCCCGACAGGGTGATCTTCTTGCCGCCTTCGGCCGTACCCAGACGGATGGTACCGGCGTTGTTGTACTCCCATTCGCCGATAAAGACGAAGAGCTTGGGGAAATAGTGCTTGGTGAACAGCACGCCGGCCACCTCGTCGTAGGAATCCACGCACAGGTACTTGATCAGGTGCGCCATCACCACGGAGCAGTCAAAGTCCGCAGGCACGGTGTAGTAGCTGAAGGAGGTCTCGTTGAGGTCGTAGCGGTACTTGATCTGCACGTTGTACGGATTCACGAAATTGGACTCCAGCCAAAGGTCGAACTGGTTCTTGGTCTGCTGATCGACGGTGATCACGCTCTCGTCGCTCAGCTGCTCCCTGCGGCAGGAGACGGCGGCGGCGGCAAGGGCCAGCAGCACAATACTGTATTTGATGATATTTTTCATAAGCTTATCCTTTGACGGTTAACGCGGGTTGGCCTGGAAACCGGCATCGCGGACACGGAGCGGAATCTGGACCGCGCGGCGGGGGTCTCCGGGTTTGAGTTCGTCGGAAATGGAGGAAATCACACCGTCACCGTCCGAGACACGGCGGAAAATGGTGATCCCGTAGCGCTTGACGTCGAACCAGCGGATACCGAATCCGAGGGTTTCCACGCGGCGGCTGTGAAGAACGTACTGAAGCATGCTCTCCTGCGTGGAACCTTCTTCGTCAATGTCGAAGACGGGTTCCAGGTGCTTCTTGGGCGTAGGCTCCTGCCAGGTGTAGTAAGGCATATTGCCATAGAACTCGGTCACCTGCTCGGGGGTCACGTTCACCGGGGCGGTGTACATGTTGGAAGACCAGAGGTTGAGGTCGTCGCAGGCACCCTGGAAGTCACGGAGGAGAATCTTGGCCTCTGCGCGGTCCAGCAGGCAGGCGTCCGTGGTGAAGGCGGGATACAGCGTACGGCGGTATCCGGTACCGGCCACGGGGTTGGTCACCTCGAACTCGTAAGGTACGTTCCAGAAGATGGTGAAGCGGAGACGGGAAGAGGAGTAGGTCCTGGGCGGGAAACGGTAGCGCGTAGCGCCGAAGCTCTCTTCCTCGCCCAGCCACGGCACGCGGCCGAAGATGGTTTCCGTCAGGGCCAGGTTGGTGGTGTGGCCATAGTGCTTGTAGGAGCCGGCGTTGGCGCCCCAGAACAGGCCCTGGTTGGAGGCGCCGGTCTGGAGGAGGAGGTTGCTCTTCATATCCGAGCGCACATAGGCGGCGCTGGCCGTAGCCTTGGAAGGATAGGTATTGAGCTCGTCGTAGTCACGCAGGGCGGGTACCGGGCCCAGGCAGCGGTTGGCATACTCCAGGGCCTTGTCCGGCTTCTCGTAGTAGAGGTAGAAGCGGGCGGCGAAGGCATAGGCGGCCTGCGTGTTGAAGTGGTACTTGGGAACGGCGTAGTTGTCGGTCACATATTTGAGGCCTTCCTGGATGTCTTCGTCGATGCGCTTGTACACCTCTGCCACGTTGCTGCGCTCGTACTGGGGCATCAGGCCCTGCTCGGGCTGGTCCATGTACGGGATACCAAGGTCCGTGGCGCTGGTCTTGGAGTTATAGTGCATGCAGAAGATGTTCACCAGGATGAAGTGGGCATAGGCGCGGGCCAGCAGGGCCTCGCCGTAGGAACCGGACAGCTCCGGATTCTCCTTTCCGCCCATGTTCCCAATGGCCTCCAGGGCCTGGTTGGCGGCTGCAATGGAGCCCCAGTTGTTCTGCCAGATGTTTTCCGGCGACTCGTTGTTGGACTCGGTCACGTCCTGCCAGTTCCAGACCTGCTCGAAAAAGCGGTCAGCGTAAGAGGTGACCACGGCCTCGTTGTTGTCCATGTTGTCAGCCAGCAGTTCGGTCACCATCATGTAGTCTGTGCGGCAGTAGGCGTCTCCCAGCAGGGCGGCCACTTTTTCCACCGAATTCACTTCGGCGCGGTTGTCGGGCATTTCGTCCAGGAACTTGTCGCAGGAAGACAGCGCAACGGCAGCGGCGGCACAAACCATTAAAATGTATCTTGTTTTCATAGGTCGTGTCATTTTACTATTTCACGGAAGGGGTCACGGCCTTTCTGGGACGGGAGGAATTGCCGCCCAGGCCCAGTTTCAGGGTAAGGGTGAACTGACGGGGCACGGGAACGGCGACACCGCCAGTGTTGAAGAATTCCGGATCCTGGCCGTTCAGCTTGGGATCTGCGTACAGCAGCAGGAGGTTGGTAGCCTGCACCTTGAGGGACAGGTTGTTGCAGTTGATGGCCTCGGCCCACTTCTTGGGAAGGTCGTAGCTCAGGGACACTTCCTTGAGACGGATGAAGTCGCCGCTGGCGATACGCTCCGTAGAGTAGTTGTAGGCGTTGTAGGCATAGCTCAGATGACCGTCGTTGGTGTTCTGGATGCGGCTCGCGATAACCGGGATGGTGGTGACGTTCTCGTCTCCGGGAACCACCCAGCGGTTCTTGAACTCGCGCGGCATGGAGTTGAGGTCGCTGTAGCGGGCCCTGAACACGGGATCCAGGCGAACCACGTTGCCGAAGGAGCCGGTAATGAACACATTCAGGCGGAAACCCTTCCACTCGAAGGTGTTGCCGATGGAACCCAGGTCCGTGGGATCGGCCACGCCGGAGTACTCCAGGAAGTGCATCTTGTCCGGATTCGACGTCTGGAAATAGATGCCCGTGGTGGTGATGTTCTCCGTAAGGGTGCCCGTCTCGGGATCCCACTTGGAGTCCTGGTCCACAAAGGTGGGCAGGCCTTCCTCGTTGAGCCCGCGGAACGGGATGGAGAAGATGGAGTGGTTGGGATAGCCTTCCATCGCGAAACCGGAACCGCGGATAAGGTCAATCACGCGCAGGTTGGTGTACAGTTTGGTAACCTCGTTGTGGGAGTGGGAATAGATGAGGTTGGTGGTCCACTTGAAGTTCTTGGTCCGGATGTTCTGCGTGGTGAGCGAGAGCTCAAAGCCGTCCGACTTCATGCTGGCCACGTTACCGTATTTCATGACCTCGCCGCCGATACCCTGCGTATTGGTACGGCCGATAAGGTCGTAGTTGTTACGCTTGTACCAGTCGCCGGCGAAGTTGATGCGGTTGTCCAGGAAACCCAGTTCCACACCCACGTTGAACTCATGCTTCTTTTCGAAGGTGAGGTCCGGGTTGGCCAGGGAAGAGATGGTGAGGATGGTCTCGCGGTCGTTCACGCTGTTTCTCCAGGGGTTGTAAGCAGCAATCACCACATTGGAGTTGGTGACCCAGGACGGGCCGCTTTCTGCGGTGAGGGAGTAGGAGAGCTTGACGGCAGCGTGGGAGAGGGTGGGCTGGAGATTCTTCATCCAGGGCTCGTCGATGATGTTCCATCGGCCGGAGACGTTCCAGGTGGGCAGCCAGCGTGCGCTGCGGGACTTGCCCAGGCGGTTGGAGCCTTCGTAACGGACGGTACCGTTGATGCTGTAACGGTTCATCAGCGAGTAGGTGGCCGTGCCGAAGAAGGCGGCGCGGCGCTCGTGGGTATTGCCCAGGGTATAGTACTGGGAGTTGTCCTCGGCGCCTTTCTTGAACACTTTGTAGGCGTAGTTGGCTATTTCGCCCATGTCGTACTGCATACCCCATCCGCGGAACCAGGTGGCGTGACGGTCAATGGAGTTGACCTCGGCGCCGGCATAGGCCGTCAGGGTGTGAATGCGGCCGAAGGTCTGGTTGAAGTTGGCCGACACACGGGCATCCCAGCCGTTCATCTTGTTGTCCGTGCGCTGGAAGATACCGCCCACGGGGAGGACGGACTCCGGCACGGCGAACATGTCGTCCGGGTCCGTGTACAGGAAGGAGTTGGAGTCGCGGATGGTGGTGGTAGCCATGGCACGGTAGGCCAGCGCCTGGTTCGAATTGTCCAGGATGTAGTGCTCGCGGCTGGTGCCGGAGTACTTGTAGGCCGCCAGGGCCGATATTTCCAACTGCCTGAAGGGCTTGTACTTGAGCTCTCCCTGGAAACGGACGTTGGTCACGTCAATGTCCAGATAGTTGTTTTCCAGTTCGTGGAAAATATTGAAGGGAGCGTAGTTACGGGTGTAGAACTCGTCCGGGTCCAGGGCCCGGGAAGTATTGAGGGCGTACGAATACGGGTTGATGTCGAAGTCTCTCTGAACGGCACCGTTCACGACATCCACGGTGGAGCCGAGGGTACCGGGCGCACGCTGCGAGCGGTACGAAGCGTTGCTGATGAGGTTCATGGACAACTTGCTGGAAATCTTGTAAGTGGTGTTGATGTTGGCCGTAAAACGGCGGACAGCACTCTGGATGGACCAGCCTGGGTCGTCCATGACGGACAGGGAGGCATAGTAGTTTCCGTTGTCCGTACCACCCGACATGGAGAGGGAGTGGTTATGCTGGATGTTGTAAGTGAACAACTTGTCAAACCAGTCGGTGTTGCGGTATTCCGCCTCTCGGAGATAACCGGCCCGGGCCTCAGGCGTATTGGGCAGGCCGAACATGCCGCTGGTCTCGTTGAACTCGCTGATAAGGCTGTACATCTTACCGTAGATACCGCTTTCGGAGGCATTCACCGTACCCGCGTACAGAAGATAACCCTTCTGCTCCAGTTCCTGGTAGATGGACATCTGGTCCTGGGAGTTCATGATGTTGAAGTTGTTGTAGCTGGGTTTGAGGCGAACCGTGTACTCTCCGGTATAGCTGATGCTGCTGTGGCCGGAGCGTCCCTTCTTGGTGGTCACCACAATAACGCCCGCCATGGCGCGCGCGCCATAGATGGAGGTTGCAGAGCCGTCCTTGAGGATGTCGAAACTCTCGATATCGTCCGAGTTGAGACCGGCGATAGCGCTGGAAATGAGGGTGTTGGCGTCACCGGAGCTCAGGTCCTCGGCGTCCACCTCAACCACGTCTTCCATGATAACGCCATCCACCACCCACAGCGGCTTGGAGGAGCCGTAGATGGACGTGGCACCGCGGACGCGGATTTTGGGGGCCGTACCGAAGGTACCGGAGACGTTCTGCACGGTAACACCGGCCACACGGCCTTCCAGGGAGCGGGAGATGTCGGCGATACCGGAAATCTTGGCTTCCTCGGCGTCCACCTTGGCGGCGGAACCGGTGAAGAGGCGGCGGTCCACCTGTGTCATACCGGTGACCACGGCCGACTCCAGCACATTGGCGTCTTCCTCCAGGGCCACCCGCACGAAGTCCTGGATGGGGACTTTGGCATCTGTGAAGCCCATGAAGCTCACAATCAGGTTCTTGGCAGACGGAGGGATACGGGTGAGTTCGAAATTGCCGTCCAGGTCCGTGACGGCGCCGATGTTGGTGGCCCCTTCCACGGTCACGAAGGCGCCTATCACCGGCTCTCCGCTTGCTGCCTCTACGACATTTCCTTTCACCGTCCGCGTCTGGGCGAGGGCCTGCGTGCTGCACCATAGCGCCAGCACAAGCCCTCCCAGGAGTTTGGTAAGTGATTTAATGCTCATAAAGTGGTTTGTTTAATAATAAGGTTTTTATGAGAGATTGCGTTTAATATTTACATTGGTTTTCTTAAAACATTTGGTTTATTAAGGACAAATATATAAAAAACAATCTCAACTACAAAACCCTGGAAAAAGAAACCCAGGAACGAAGACGTAAAAGCACAAAAACAGGCCCCATTGGGGCCTGCTGATCCTCCTCGTGCCGGGGAAGATGCCAGGTACTGCTAAAAGCTGTATCCCACGCCAAAGGCAAGGGTATTGCCAAGGGTCTTGGAGGCTGTGAGATAGCTCACATCCAGGTGAAGACCGGAGAATTTCAGGCCAATTCCCAGGGAGACGTGGGAAGGAATCACCTTCTCCGACATGCCCAGATGGTAGCCGGCCCGGACAAAGACCATGTCCTTGAAACCATACTGCAAACCCGCTCCGGCCATCATGCCGGCGCCCAGCACGTAATCCCCCTCCAGGGATGCCGTAAGGCCAACAATGGAGTATGCCGCGCCCGCGCGGACCGTGGAAGGCACACCGGCACCCAGGTTGTCCAGGGCCAGGCCGGCCTGCAGACCGTTAGCCGCATATTTGAGCGAGAGGTTGAAGGCAACGGTACTCCTTTTTACCTCCGGGGCAAGGGAGGAGTGCAAGAACTTGGCAGCAGCACCGATAGCCAGGGATTCACCCAACTGGTAAGCGGCGCCAAGGCCGATAGCCAGGTCCTTGGGCTTGAACGACTGGTCCACATGACCGCCTTCCGACGTAATGTCATAGGACGGCGACATAAAGTCCTTCACCGAAAGGGCCACCACCAGCTTGGGAATCACCCGGTAGGAGGCGGAGGCGCCAAGGAGGCCGAAACTGTTCACCGAAGGCGTCCAGAGGGTGTAGGAAGCACCCGCCGTCATTTTTTCCTGTGCCAGGGCGGCATCGGCCAGGTTGTTGTCCAGGGGAGAAATGCTCCGGAGGGCAACGCCCGCGCCGGCCATGCCCGACACGGCGGGGTCCTGGGGGATTTGCAGGAAGGAAAAGCTCTGCGCCGCAGCTGTCTGAAGTGCCGCCAGGCACACAAAAGCGAGGATAAGTATCTTTTTCATGGCTACTGCTTCACTACGGTTTTCTTGTAACTCTCGCCGCCGGCTTCTGCCACAAGCGTGTAAACACCTGAAGGATAGTCGCTGCAATCAATGGATGCGGGCTCGAAGGGGCTGCTTTGCAGGCTGCCTTCGTACATCACGGCGCCCAGGGTGCTCACCAGCTTCAACGCCACGTCGCCAGCCTGGGCGGTACGGATGTAGAGCCTGTCCTTTACGGGGTTGGGGTACACTTCCAGCGGCCTACTGCCACTGCGCACCAGTACGCGGAACTCCTGCGTAACCGCGTCTCCTTTTGCATCGGATGCCGAAACGAGAATACGCGACATTCCAAAACTCAAAGGAGTAACATACAGGCGGTAATTGTTCACATTTGCATGGACTATTGTTTGTTCCGAGTTGGTAATACTATAGGAAAGGGTCTCTCCGTCAGGATCTGAAAAATATGGATTTAATTCGAAGTCCTTTGGCTGGCCAATCCCTTCAAAAATAAGGTTAGGAATCTCTGTAACGACAACTGGGGGCTGGTTGGGGAGAATCCGGTACGTGAGCTTAAACTCAGAAGTTGCCCCATATATATCCTTTGCCGTGATAAGAGACGTGTAGTTCCCGGGGGACAGACCGACTCCGGACAAGCTTAGCCTGTAACCGGATTGTGTGCCCACCCATTTTTCAGAGGGAGCCCCCGGCTCATGTCTTACGTTCAAAGCGTGTCCGTCAGGATCTGTGACGGTAAAGTCTATATCTATTGTCTCAAAGTTCTTCAGGGATATATCGGAGACGTCTTGGATGGGAAGAATCTGCGGAGGTTGATTAGACTTCGTAATCAAGGTAAGTATGGGGGTGACCGAAGAATGTCCTTGAACATCGTAGCCTATGAGTTTCAAGTAATAAGGTGTCTCAAAACGTAAATCTGAAAGGGTTTGTATAAGATTCTCGCCCACATTGGTGGTTGTGGTGATAAAGATTTTTTTATCTACACTCGCCTGGCTTTTTTGCATGCTTGCGTCTTCCACTGCTTCCTTTGAGGTTCCATAAAAAAGAACGTATCCAGCAGCCGGAATTCCGTCCTCCGACCCTGTAACACTCCATGAAACATTAATTATGTTGGAGTGACATTCTCCCTTGAAGTCAGATGGTATGGCAGGGGTCATATCCTGACCCAAGGTAAAAGCGGCATAAGCGTCGGAGAGCGTTCCTATGGGCTGACCACTCAGCGATACCAGTGGAGAGGTACCTCCCAGAATCCGCTCCAACAGCATTTCCCGTGTAAAGCCCTCCTCGCCGAAATAAGAGACGAGCAGGGCAGCCACACCGGTAATGTGCGGGCAGGCCATGGAAGTTCCCTGGAGGGAACCATATCCGTTGTTGGTGTATGTGCTCAGGATATTGCCATAATTTGCATCGCCACCCGTAGCGGAAATATCGACCCAATCGCCATAATTGGAATAGTAGGTACGATATCCATGCGGTCCGATGGAGCCCACCGCTACTATTCCGGGATAGCCGGCCGGAGCCCCCCAGGGCCTATTCTCGTTACCTGCAGAAAAAAACACAACACCACCCGCCATGGGGCCTGTCTGTTTTCCTGAAGCGTCAATGCCGGCATAACGGTTGAAGTAGTCAATGGCTGACTTGAGTGAACTTCTGTATTCCCCCTCGTTGGGTTGAAGATAGAATTCATGGGTTTCCTGAGCCCTTTCCGCGTCATAGTTTCCTTTATCATCCGTAAAGGAATAACCCCAACTGTTGTTGCACAGGACGGCACCATGGTCCGCAGCCCATTTGATGGCTTGCTCCCCGGATCCGGAACCATTTCCATCGTCGCCAAGAATTTGCAAAGACATTATTCTGACGCCCTTCTGACCAATCGCTGCATCTCCGCCAGCCAATCCGCTCACACCAGTCCCGTTGTTGTTTACAGCGGCTATCGTTCCTGCTACGTGCGTTCCGTGGCCGGCCGGCTGGATGGAACTGCTATTGGTAACGAAATTATAGCTGTTTTCCACATCTGCATTAGCGGCAATATCCTCATGGTCCAATTGTACGCCAGAATCTACCACAGCCACCTTTACGGCCGGATTTCCAGTGGTAAAAAACTTCCAGACGGCCAGAACGTCCATGTCGGCCCCGGTCATCCACTCATTTTTGTTACCAGGGTTGTAGTATTGCCATTGACTGGGCAGATAGGGATCGTTAAATGGCAGGGTGAGAGCTTTTTCCGTTACTTTTAGGTTCCGCTCAAAAGTGAGGATGCCCTTCACTTGACGGAAAAGCTCCTCGGCATGGTCCAGTGAGACGTCTGGGTTGAACGTTACCCTGTACCAACGATGGAGCCCCATCTCCCGGGACCGGGTTTCATATTCGCCTGCATTCGGGAAAATGCGTTCCAAACATGTGGCGCCCACATCGGCGAGTACCCTACTCATCTGTGGCGATGCAGACAAAGCTCCTCCTTTGGTAGGAATTTCTTCCAATAATTGGGCGGTCGACTCGTCCAGGTACAGGTTGGCTTGTCCCGGAACAAAAAAACCATCAGTTTTTACAGGTTGCTTTTGGTTGGTTTCGTTTGTCTGTGATTCCACCGTACAGGCATATCCGACTGCAAGCACAAGGCCCAGAGTAAGCCATCGGGATTGTTTCATCTCAGTTATGGTTGTTTATTTTGGAACATGTCGGTAAGAAAGTCGGCCACCTGCGTGAGAGACTGGGGGTTGTTCCACTTGATTTTGTTTTTCTTGAAAAATTCTCCGGCGGCTTTTTTGTCAAGCCCGGGGATACTCATTATTTCCCGCTTGAGAGCCGGAACTATACAGTTATGATTGTATAGAATGTATTTCTTATCCTGGACGGGAAGATCTTGTCCGCCTGCCCGAGAAGCCATAGCCTGGTTTATACTGGTACCCACATTACTGTCCAGTGAGAGCGCTGAAACATTCTGGGTAGAAGCTGTAGCCGAACTTACGCCATAGCCAATACTGGCTTTGCCCATTCGATCTGAATCTATTTGGGACAGAAGCAAAGCACCCCCGCCTTCGCTCTCCTGTAACACCCTATAGAACTTACCGCCAACAACCACATAAACGTCATTTCCTATTTTGGCCGAGAAGACACGGCGGATGTCCGCCTCCATTATTATATCTTCTTTGATAAAAAAGAGCCGCTGATTAATAACCGATATATTAAGTGGGGCCTGTAGCAATTGTTCTCCAGAGCTGGTGAATACGAAACCCTCTTCGAATTCATGGTACAGGAATGGCCAGGTGTCTTTTGGCCGGAAGTTTTGAGCATCCAGCAAAAGATGAAAAAAAAGGAAGGACCAGAAAAAAACGACAACTTTCTTAAACATGGCGTTTAATTAAGGTGAAAGAACCCGTTCCCGGAATAGCCGGGAGCGGGTTCATAACACATTCACACAAGCTATTTGGACAGGGTAGTGATACCTCCATCATCAAAGCTATAGTTAGCATATTGTCCTGTGAGAATCAGTTCAATCCAAGGACCGATGGAGATACCGGCCGCCGTGACCGTGGCGCGAACAGCATAGTTGTGTTCTTTATCCAGCTTTCCGTCAGCTGTCAGGCCAAAGATTCCGACAGGACCGTAGGTGCTATGTGTGTAGACAACCTGTTGGCCTTCGAACCATATTTCGGCAGAGTTGTCCTCTTCGTTAAAGGTAATTTTTCCCTTAATTGTCTCCTTGCCTGCCCACAGATTATAGAGTTCCAGAGTATCCTCATCAAGCTTCGTAATCTCAATTTCATAAGTGTCTGACTCGGCACCAAAATCATAGGCTGTCCAAGTCCCGGACACATAAGCCCAGTCGACAGGAATGTCGTTGTCAACGATGGTAAAGCCAATATTATAGGCGTTGCCAAGAGTGAGTTCTCCGGTGGTTCCCGTGAGAGAAATGCTGAAGGATTGATTCCCGGTAAAAGTGCCGGATTTGTCTATAATGTTCACGACAATATTCTGGGTAGAGCTTCCGGTGAAATTCAAAACTCCGTTTGCTGGCTCAACAGTGTAAGCAGTGCCCATGCTTCCTGAGATGTCCTTCACTTCGAAAGATACAGTACCACTCTTGCCATCATTGTTGTACGTGGTAACGGGAATGATAAACTGACCGTCACTTTCCTTTACCGAAACGGACCCGGTCTTCTCCATCACCACAAAGGGATAGGTTGTGAACTGGGCGATTCGGCTACAGGAAGCCATAGCAAGCAGTGCGGTTCCCGCAACAAGAATTTTAGCGATAGCTTTCATAATCTTTTACTTTAAATTGTTTTCTACTCGGCTCCACTGTAACCAGGGTTCTGTACCAGATTGGCATTAACCTCAAACTCGTGGGACGGGATGGGCCACAAATAATGAATGTCACCAGCAGGCATAGATTTGCTCTCATAGGCAGGCCCCTGCGCAAGAGCTCCGCCGGCAACGGCGCCAGGTTGGCCGGGACGGCTGCTGAAACCCTCGTTCCAACGCTTGAGGCAAAGCATGCGGGTTCCTTCACCAACGGTTTCTTTAAACCATTCATTGTGGATGTTAACCGCTGTGGCAGCCGTAGCAGATGCGCCTCGAGCCGTCTGTAAAGCGTTCAGTGTGGTCCGTGCAGCCTCTGTGTTTCCGCCGGCCAGACTGGCTTCGGCGGCAATCAGATACATCTCGCTGATAAGGATGGGCTTAATGGCCTGGTAGCCATTGGGGACAGTTCCTTCGGCCCGGAGGGTAGGATTGCCAAGATACTTCTTGAAAACATAGAATTCTCCGGTGTGATAATCACTGTTGTAGAATACCTGATAGTCCGAGTTGTCGTACCATTGTGCCAAACGGAGGTCATTGTTCTCGTACAGGTTAATCAGGGTGCTGGAAGGGATAAAGTACGGACGGAAATAATCTTTTCCTCCCTCGCGGGAAGTCAGGGTATAGGCATCATAGTTGCGGGGACCATTCTCTGTCTGAGAGGCGTAGAACTGCATCACAGGTTCATTTCCTTTATCATAAAGCCACTCCTGCTCCATTTGCTCAGCTGTGGAAGACAGAGCATAGCCGGCTGCAGATCCGATAACTTTCTGGGCAGAACTTACCGCATTGGCATAGTCTTTAATATCCAGATAATAACGGGCATAAACTGCGTTTACGGCATCGATAGTGGGTTTCTGTGCGCGGACGGCGCCGGGAACGGATGCCAGCAGGACAGCAGCGGAATCCAGGTCTTTTTTAACCTGGTCGTAAACCTCCTGCACGGTATTGCGGGCAGGGCGGGCAGCCTGATCGTATTCCAGAACCAGCGGAACACCCAAATCGGTAGCGGGAGTGCCATGGCCGTAAGCCTTGCCATAAAGACGCACCAGACGGAGGTACGACACGGCACGGAAGAAATAGCCCTCTCCACGTACGACGGCGGCCTTCTCTCCCAGCCCTTCCGGCAGATTCTCCTGCAGGCCGTTGATAACCACATTGTAACGCATAATGGCGTGATACAAGTTTTCCCAGGAGTCTTCAGCATCGTAATCGGTAGCAGAGAATGAAGCATCCGTACGGTGGATGGATCCATAGTTGTTACCAAAGTCTGCCATGGCATTGAAGCCGTCACACATGACATCGACAGCAATGGAAAAAACACCGTAGTGTGTACCCCTGAAATAGGCCAGCATTCCGTTCTCGTAACCGACGAGGTCTGTCTCGTTGGTCACAATCTGCTCGGGGTTATAGGAAATAGCGTCATTCGGAACCAGGTCCAGATTGCAGGCCGCAAGCACTGAAAGGGTGGCGCCAAGCGCAAGGATATTGATTATTCTTTTCATATTCGTTCCTGTATTATAGGTTAGAACTTAATCTCGATACCGCCCAGGAATTGCTTGGAGTTTCCACCTACACCATAGGTGAGGTTGGAGTTAATTTCCGGATCGATACCAGTGTATTTGGTGACAGTGAACAGGTTGCGACCAGTAAAGGTAATCTTTAATTCCTTTACGACATCCTGCCAGCCCAGGGCCTTCTTAGGCAGGCTATAAGCAATCTGCAAGTTCTTGAGGCGCAGGAATGAAGCGTTTTCCAGCAGGTGAGAGTCAAACTGCATTACAGCACCCTTTGACCAGTCGGGCCATTTTGCATTGCGATTATCCGGGGTCCAGAAGTCAGAAACAGCCTTGTTCGTGTTCATGGTTGAGAAGTTGGCCGGGTTGCCATAGAAGTATCCGTCGTTGGAGACCAGGTACTTACCTATCACATAGGCGAAATCCGCCTGAGCCGAGAATCCCTTCCAACCTCCAGAGAAAGAGAATCCGCCATTGATGGGGGCATATCGTTTTTTGCCCGTATTCTGGGTGAGTGCCTCGGAATCCCACACTTTAGTGGTCTCGTTCATGGTGGTCACATCCGGGTTTTCACCAGGAACGTACCACATGGGCATACCGTCTTCCGGATCGATACCGGCGAAGATAGGATTATAGAACATGACGGGGCTTCCCACCACATAGGCAATCATGTAGCTGTACATAGGCCAGGTCTGTTTGCCGTCAAACAGTTCGGTTACCTTTTGGGCGTTGTAGTTGAAGGTAGTATTGAAGCGCAGCCAATGATCACGTCCCTTGAGGATGTCAAAGCCAAGGGTTACGTCAACACCCTGGTTGAGTAGGGAGCCCACATTGTTGGTTGCTTCATCAATACCGGCCGTATACGGCTGGGGAACATCCAGGATCATGGATGTGGTCTTCCTGTGATAATACTCTACATCAAAGTCAAGGAAATTGAAGAGGCGGCCGTTGAGGGTTGCCGTAAACAGCCCCTGACGTTCCCAGGTGAGATGAGTGTTGGCCGGCTGAGCTACGTGATTGGAATTTCCGTCGGCATACTTGGTGGTGGTTCCTACTAGACCCAAGTGGCTGTAATCACCGATATCCGCATTACCCTGGGTACCGTAACTCACCTTGAAATTAAGGTCATTCACAGCGCTCACATTTTTCAGGAAAGGCTCTCTCTTTAATTTCCACATGGCGCCTACGGACCAGAAGGTGGCGTTGCGCACGTCCGGTCCAAAACGGGAGGAGGCGTCGTTACGAATGGTAGCATCAAAGATGTACTTGTCCATCAAGGTATAGTCGGCATGGCCAAAGAAGGATAAGAAGCGACTTTGGCTATACTCTTCTGTCATACTGAAAGAACTTTGGGTACCATCATCCAGCCGGACCAGACGGTCGTCCACCTGATTCTGTGACTGGGCGTGATAGTAGGTGTAGTAGTTCTCTACTCCTTCATGACCGGCAAGAACGGTAAACTTATGGTCGTCCGTGAACTGGAATGAGTATTCAATGGTGTTGGTAATATTGGCAGCATATTGGAGAGCCGAAGCGTGTCTCACGCTGGCGGTACCACCATTTTTCTGTGTATAAGAAGGCTTGGCAAGCCTGTTGTTAAGGCGAATACTTCCGTCCAAACCAACACGGGAAACGAACTTCAGGTTTCGGATGGGTTCAATCTGAACGAACACATTTCCGTTTGCACCATAACGATCGTATTGGTTAAGGTTGTTGTCCATATAATAATGGGGAACAATACGGTTCTGACCAGGGAAACGCTCCGTGTATACATTACCGTCCTCGTCCAAAGCAGGATACATGGGGATAAGGAGGAAGGACAGACCACCGCCGGTGTAATTTGACATACCGTTGGCGGCGGAACCCCAGTTAGGATTCTGCTGGGTGTTGGACAGGCTAAGGTTTAAGTTTACGCCTGTTTTGAGCCAATTAGTAGGGTGCGCCTGCACGTTGGAACGGAGAGTATAACGGTCAAAGAAGTTGCCGGGAGAATATCCCTTCTGGTGGTATTGGGAGGCAGCAACCATGTAGGCTACTTTGGATCCGCCGCCCTCGATGGTAAGGTCGTTCTGATACTGTGGATTCCAAAGATCCATCATGTACTTGTACCATGGCGTATTGTAGTTGTAGCCCTTGTTCAAGTAGGTTTCGTTAATCCATTCCTGAGTATGGATGCCGGCTCTCACCCAGAAGTCCATCAATTCGGAACTGGACATCATGCTCTCGTACAAAGAGGTGTCGGCTAGTGTAGATACACCGTACTGGCCACGGTAAGTGACGCTGGCGCGGCTGTTGTATGAGCCCGTTTTGGTGGAAATGTACACAACACCGTTCGCAGCACGGGCGCCGTAAATGGAGGTGGCGGAAGCGTCCTTCAGAACACTCACGCTCTCGATATCGTTCGGGTTCATGTTCATAACGGCGGTGCTGGTGGAAGGAATACCGTCAATCACATAAAGCGGTGCGGTGCCTGCCTCCAGGGAACCAACACCGTGGAGGGTCATGGAAACTGCGTTATCACCCGCGATACCGGAATAAGACAATACGGACAAGCCCGCCACTTGCCCCTGCAGCTGATCCAAAGCAGAGGAGGAGGGAGCATTCTTAACCGTCTCAGAGTTCACTGTAGAGACAGAGCCTACAATGGAACTAATCTTTTTGGCGGAGCCATAGCCAACGGCAATGGCTTGCTCCAGGACTTCTGCGTCATCTTCCAGGATGATGTTGATTACCGTTTGTCCATTCACCGGGATGTTCTGGCTCACATAACCGATGTAAGAAACATTCAAGGTGGCATTGGCGGGGACGGTGATGGAATACTTACCGTCAGCTCCGGTGACGACACCGTTGGTTGTTCCGTTGATAATTACAGCGGCGCCTTCAAGCGGAATTCCCGACACGTCGGTAATCGTTCCGCCTACAGTGAGATTCTGCGCATAGGCAGACACCATGGAAAGCAATACTGCAGCAGCCATGAAGAATAATCTCATTCTTTTCATAAGCATAAAGCATTAGTTAAACATAAATATTGATACAAAAAACTAGTTTCAAAAAATCCTAACGGCGAAATCTGCCCCACCAATAAACGTCCGTTTTTTAGTTTATTAGCTCTTTTGATTTAACTCTTAATTTGTTATCTTTATGTCAAGAATAATCCAAAAACCTAAACAGGACGCAATGATTTTCGCCTACATTCGTGTGAGTACGGAAACGCAATCTTATGAGGGACAGCATTTTGAGATTGAAAACTGGTGCCACCGAAGAAACTGGGAGGTGGACCGCTGGGTACAGGAGAAGGTTTCCGGAACCAAACAGCTATCCAAGAGAACCCTGGGTAAAACGTTTCGGAGAATGCGTGAAGGGGATATTCTGGTGTGTACGGAACTCTCCCGCCTGGGGCGTAACATGATGATGGTGATGTCCATCCTGAACACCTGCTCGCAGAAGGGAATCCGCATCTATTCCATCAAGGACAATTTCGAACTATCCGACAGCTTGAATGCCAAGATCATCGCCTTTGCCTTCTCGCTGGCCGCGGAGATTGAGCGCAACCTCATCTCCCAGCGCACGCGGGAAGCCCTGGCCGCAAAAAAACTCGCGGGAGTCAAGTTGGGAAGGCCTGCGGGGCCATCCAAGGAGCGCCGGATTTTCGATGCCCGCAAAGCCGATATCCTGCGTTGGAAAGAGGAAGGGATGAGCATAAGGACCCTCTCCCGCCGGCTGGGCGTCCATCCCAACACCCTCTCACGCTACCTCAAAGAGCTGGAGGGTTAGCGCACAAAAAAGAGGGCGGAATCATCATCTGGTTCACCGACCGACACGGATAAAACAAATCCCCGGACGGGGGTTCTGTTATTCGGTTTCCTTCCTGTCCTGCAGCTCCCTGGCAATGGCAATGGAACGGCTCATCTTGTCTATAAACCATTGTTTCTCCGGCAGGACGGTAAGATATTGGGCCACCTTGATGTTCTGCTCATCCAGCATCAGTAGCTCGATGTGCTCCGTGTTGCCTTCGCTGCATAGCAGCAGGCCGATGGGCTCTTCTTCTCCAGGCTGCATCTCGTACTTCTTCAGGTACTTGAGGTAGAGTTCCATCTGCCCTTTGTACTCAGGCTTGAATTTGCCCAGCTTAAGGTCGATGGCCAGCAGCCGGTGAAGGCGGCGATGGTAGAAGAGAAGGTCCAGCTTGTAGTCTATGGAATCTACCGGGATCTTCTTCTGGCGCTCCAGGAATGCGAAGTCCCGACCGAGCTCCATGATGAATTTTTCCAGCTGCTCCACTACGGCGTCTTCCAGCTCTTCCTCTGAGAATCCCCGTTTGAGGCCCAGAAAATCTACCACGTAGCTGCTCTTCAGGATGACGTCGGGCGTGATGCCTCCATCGGCAACAGTCGTGAGCACTTTCACTTGCTCGTCTTCCGGTTTGGCGGCTATTAGCGAACGCTCGTAGACCATTTTGTCCTCTTGGTCACGCAGCTGGCGCACGCTCCAGTGATAGAGGATGGACATCTGCTGATAGAAGAGGCGTTTGGTGGGATCGGAGACTTCGGCCAGCTCGATGAAGTGACTCCATGTCAATTGTCGCGACAGTGTCGCGACTATCTCTGCTTCAGGAAATGCCCGCGCTACCTTAACCATACGAAAGATCCCTGCCCTGGTATAACCTTTACCAAACTGTTCCGTCAATTGTTGCGACACTGTCGCGACTATCATGGAACCATACTTGTCCTCACCGATGGCATCGAGCTCTCCAGCAATGTATTTGCCTATCTTCCAATAAGTCATGGAGACCTCGCTGTTGAGGTAAACGGCGATGGTTCGCTTGGATTGCTCAATGATGTTGCCTACGCCGTCGGTTATACGGGTGCTTATCTGCTGGAGTTCGCTGGGGGTGATATCTTTGATGAGGTCGTTCATGACTGTTCTGTATTAGGTTTCAAATTTACGGATTTATCGGCAGATTCTAAAAATCCTTGCAAAAATACGCGTTCGAAGCCGCCGGCTGGGCGTCCATCCCAACACCCTCTCACGCTACCTCAAAGAGCTGGAGGGTTAGCGCACAAAAAAGAGGGCGGCCCGGAGAAAGGCCGCCCTCTGGCTAAAAGTATCCTGACCGATTAGTTAGTCGGGTAGGAAGTAGGGGTAAATACGTCGTATGCGGCACCGAAGTTACCGGCGCTCACGTAAACGGACATGCACAGGAAAGTGCTGTAGTCAGCATACATGCCGCCTTCGTAGCCACCCTCGAAAATGTAGGAGTCGTCTCCGTAACGGTAACCCATGTCACGGATGCTCATGGCCCCATAGCTGGGGTGGGTCAGCGAGGTGGCCTGGGCGGGTACGCGGCAGAACACATATTTGCCGTCCTCGTCCTCGCCGACATAGTCCGGATAAGTGCGGAACTGCAGGTGTACACCTTCTCTGTACAGATCCTTCAGGCGGAAGAGGGTCTTGTCGTCGTCGCTCTGCTGGAGCAGGACACCCTCCTTGTACTGGCCGGGGGTGGGCAAATTGTTGTATATGGCGCTTGAGCCATATTTGTGTTTGCCCATGGCAACAGTGTTCCACCTGATGCCGGTATATTCACCGTAAACAATGCTCTTGCCATTGGCACCTACGGCCACGGCCGAAACCACGTTGGAGCCGAAGAGCTTGGGCATCAGGATGTCTGCGCCCTGGGCTCCGTCAAAGGTATTGGTGGACAGGGCCACCTTGGTTCCGTTGGCAACGACGTAGTCGGCATAGGCCTCGTCGCTCATGCCGCGGGCGTCCTTGGCAGTTTCGGTCTCAGCGAAGAGATAGACTTCCTGGGTGGCGCTGTTGGCCGCTATACGGACAACGGCGTCACAGTCAGGGTCGTTGGGGAGCGCTGCACCCATAACCTTGATGAAGGCGTGGGGCTTGGTGTCGTTCCCGGGCAGGGTGCCGTACTTGTCCTTTTCGCAGGAGGCGAGGGCGAACACCGCCAGGGCGGAAGCTATGATAAAAAAGTATTTTTTCATATTGCTAATCCTTTAAGGGTTTACCAGGTGTACTCGTCAGAATCGGCGGCGGGCTTGATGGGCGTCGGATTCTGCTCGCAAGCGCTGTTGTAGTTGGTTTCGGTACCTACAATGCACAGGGTCATCCAATCAGGAGTGGAAGAGACGTTCCAGCGGTTGCCGGCAGGGTGGTTGGTGTTGGGATAGCTGCGGATAACACCCTTTTGCAGACGCTTGATGTCAAAGGTGGCGAAACCTTCACCCCATAGCTCCACGCGGCGCTGCCACCAGACCTCGTTCTGGAAAAGTTTCGAACTTCCGTAGTAGGTGTCCACGTGGGTACCGTACTCGTACTGAGGGTCACGGGTCTTGGCGAAGGCCTCGAGGAGGGTCTTGCCGCGGGCCTCGTCCTGCATGCCGGCTGCCTCGGCCTCAATCAGGTACATTTCCTCTACGCGCATCAGGGGAACTGCCACGGTGAAGGCCTTGTACTGGTCCTTGTGCTCGCCGTCTTTGGGACGGAACTTCACGGGCATGCCGCCCACATATGACTTGGTAGTGGAAATGACATAGCCGGTGTTGTACAGGCCGGCCGGGTCGTCGGAGTAAGCGCCCAGGGCCTCGGTGATGGCTGCTTTGCCGCCCAGGTCGTCGAGAGCGAAGTCCACCCAGCACATGCGGCGGAAGTCCGTGGCGGGGATGGTGGAGAAGAGGTGGTAGTCGATACGCTTGGGACCCACGTAGTTGGCGGAAAAGCCGCAACCGGAAGGGCTCACCTCAATGATCATCTGCGAACCCCAGCAGGAGTCGGCGTCATTGATGAGGATGTTAGGATCGTCCGGTTTGAAGGTAAGGCCGAACATCCAGGAGGAGTTGGGCGTATTGAAACCGGTGGTCTGGCTCAGGTACTGCTCCTTGTTCATCAGGGTGTAGCCTGCCTTGGCCTTCTTGGCATATTCTTCCGCCTTGGCCCAGTTCTCCATGGTCAGGTAGGCGCGGGCCTTGAAGCCGTACACCACGGAAAGGTCCGGGGTGTACTTGTCCGGGCGCTCGTAGCCGGCGATCAGTTCTTCAGCTTTGTCCAGATCGTCGAGGATGTGCTGCCACATTACTTCATTGGTGGCGCGGGGGTTGGAATAGGTGTCGCCTAACTCCGTTTCCTCCGTGACGATGGGAACGGTGATGGCCTGCTTGTCCAGTGCATAGGTTGTAGGGCAGAACATGCGCGCCAAATCCATGTTGAACATGGCCCTCATGGCGTAGGCAATACCGGCGCCGGCCTGCTTCTCTTCGGTAGGATCTGCGTTGTAGAGCAGCAGCACGTTGTTGCAGTTCTTGATCCACTTGTAATAATAGGTCCAGGGCATCTGGCAGATGGCATAACCCGGCCCCAGGCCTGTACCGCAGGCATACCATGTGGTGTACCACTCGGAGCCGGAGGTTTCGCAGACGATGTCATTGCCCATCACGTCACGCATGAGGAAGAAGGACGGATAGCCATAGTCGTACGGATACTTGTTGCTTGCTCCGCCGTAAGTGAACGTTCCCGCAAGGGAGCCGGTGATGGCGTCCACGAAGTTCTGGTAGGAACCGGGAGCCGCACCGGCTTGCAACACCGTAACGGTGCTGGTCATCGGGCTGGTTTCCTTGATACAGCCGGTCAGAAGAAGGGCTGCAGCGGCAAGGGTAGAAAAGAGAATACTTATTTTTTTCATATACAATTTCCTCCTATGTAATTAGAACGTGAGCTGGATACCGCCGGAAATGGTACGGACCGGGGAATACACGGCCACCGTGGTGTTTCCGGTGTAGGAGTAGCGCGGGTCCAAACCCTTGCGGGCCGACCAGAACCACAGGTTCTCACCCATGGCATAGATGCGGGCGCGGGAGATGCCAATGGCCTTGGTCCACTTGGAAGGGAAAGAATACCCTACGCTGAAGGACTGGAAGTTAAGGTAGCTGGCATCTGTCAGGAAGCGGTCGCTGGCACCGGTGGAATACTGGTCGTTGTAGAACCAGCGGGGGAGGGAACTGTCCGCATTGTTCGGGGACCAGGACTTCACCCAATCCTTGTGGAAGGTGCTGCCGGCGTCGCCGGAGTCGGCCCAGGGAGACATGAAGCCTGCATAGCGGGAGTCGTACATCTTACCGCCCAGCTGGTAGTCGAAGGTGAGGGCCACATCGAAGTTGTACAGGCGCAGGTTGGTGCTGAAGCCGCCGAAGAGTTTGGGCAGCAGGGAGCCAAGTGCGTACATGGTGGCCTGGTTGGGGTTGGTGGTGGTCTGGTCGTAGTTCGTTCCGGGACGGTCGGTCTTGCCCTCCAGGGCGGAATCTACATAGTAGAGGGCCTCGCCCTTCTCGTTCACACCGGCATAGACGCGGCGGAAAGCATTGTACAGGGGGCCGCCTTCGCAGAGCCACTGGCTGCTCTCAGTAAAGCCGCGGTAGCCGTTCTCGGGATCTACCATCTTGGTCTCGGGGAGGCTCAGGATCTTGGTGCTGTTGTGGGAGAAGTTAAGATTCACACCCCAGTCAACGTTCTTGGTACGTACAAGCTGGGCATTGATCACAGCCTCGAATCCGAGGTTGCGGATGTCACCCATGTTGCCATAGTAACCGCGGGCGCCGTAGTGCTCCGGATTGGAGAGCCAGAACAGCTGGTCCTTGACAATCTTGTTGTAGAAGTCCAGGTTACCGGACAGACGGCCGTGCAGGACGCTGTATTCAACACCCACGTTCATATTGGTGGTGGTTTCCCAAGTGATGTTCGGGTTACCCAACGAACTGAAGGTGGGAGACATTGTATAGGTTCCGGAAGTGGAAAGAGAATAAGTGTCGATGTAGCGGTAGCTGCCGATGCTGTCGTTACCCTGCTGGCCGATGGAAGCCTTCAGCTTGAGGATATCCAGCCAGGTCACATCCTGCAGGAAGCTTTCCTTGGAAAGGATCCAGGCGCCGCCGATGGACCAGAAGTTACCCCAGCGGTGATCCTTGGCAAAGTTGGAGGTGGCGTCGCGGCGGAAGGAGCCGGAGAGGTAGTACCTTTCCTTGAAGTTGTACTGGGCGCTCACGAAGTAGCCTTCCACGTTGTACTCGGAGGTGTAACCCTTGGCATCGGCCTTCTTGGCGGCAGCGTTGATTTCCTGGATTTCCGGGGAGAAGAGACCCTGGGCAACAGCTTCCAGGTAGCGGGTCTTGGTGTTGTAGTACTCATGGCCCAGCAGGACGTTCACGCTGTGCTCGCCGAACATCTTGTGGAAGGTGAGGGTCTGGGTGTTGTTGGTGCGCAGGCTGTAGCTCTGGTACTTGGTCAGTTCACCGTTGATGCTTACCTTGGGGCCGTAGAGGGCGTTGTCGTAGTGGTGATAGTAGGTCTGTCCCCAGTTCACGTTGGAGGAGATGTTCAGGCGCAGCCAGGGAGTGATTTCTGCATCTGCGGCGAAGGTTCCGTTGAACTGGTTGCCCAGGGTGTAGTGGGTGTTGTACTTGTTGGAACCCAGGGGGTTACCTGTCTGCAGGAAGGCGCGGGCCACCGGATAGTCACTGCCGGGTACGCCGTAGTCGTACTGCTGGTTGCCGTTGGCGTCGGTGCGGATGGCCGGGTTGCCGTTAGCGTCCAGGTGACGGACAAAGACCGGGTAGATGGGGGCAATCCGGGTGGTGTAGTACATCAGGTTGGTGGAACCCAGGGAGGTGTCCATGTTGGGGGTGGACAGGGTCTTGGAGTTCACATAACCCACGTTGCCGCTCAGGCGCAGCCACTTCTTCACCTGGTAGTCTGCCTTGAGGCGGGCCGACAGGCGCTCGTAGCCGGAGTAGGAGATGATACCGTCGTCGTTGAGGTAACCCAGGCTGGCGTAGAAGGAGGACTTGTCGGTGCCGCCGTTCACGCTCACGTTGTATTCCTGGCGCATGGACTTGCCGTAGGCATAGTCGGCCCAGCGGTCCGGCTGCAGCCAGTAGGTCTCACCGGTATCCTTGTCCTTGAGGGCATAGCCCAGCGTGGCGGCGGGGTTCAGCTTGCCGTTCACGCCCACCAGCTGCTGGCCTTCAGGAACGGTATAGACCTGGTAACCCAGGTACTTGAGCATATCCTGGTTGGCCTGGAGGTTGGCCTGCTCCACGGACATACCACCATTATAGTAGTGGTTGTTGTAGAGCATGGTGTAGGCAGCCTCATAGTATTCGGCCGGGTCAGTGATGGTGTCGTAGTCCATGATGGCGCGGGAGTTCACACCCCAGCGGGCATCGAAGTTGACGATGGCATCATTGTTTTTGGCGCGCCTGGTGGTGACCAGGATGACGCCGGCGGCGCCGCGGGCGCCGTACAGGGCGGCGGAAGCGGCGTCCTTGAGGACGGTGACACTTTCAATATCGCCCTGGGGGATATTGGAAAGGGAAGCGGTGTAGGGGGCGCCGTCAACAATCACCAGCGGATCCGTATCGGCATACATGGAAGCAATACCGCGGATGTTGATGGAACCGGAGCCTGCACCCGGAGCACCTGAGGCACCCCTGATCTGCAGACCGGCCACCTGGCCCACCAGGGCGTTGGTGACGTTGGTGGTCTGGCGACGCTGCAGGTCCTCGGACTTGATGACGGACGCGGAGCCGGTAAAGGCTTCCCTGGTGGTGGTGCCGAAGGCAACCACGATGGTCTCGTCCAGGAGATTGGTATCCTCTTCCAGGACGACGTTGATGACGCGCTGGCCGTTCACCGGGATATCCTGGCTTAGGAAACCGATGTAGGAAACATTCAAGGTGGCGTTTGCCGGGACGGTGATGGCGTATTTACCATCAGCTCCGGTGACGACACCATTGGTTGTTCCGCTGACAACTACTGCCGCTCCCTCCAGGGGGGTACCCGAAATGTCGGTGATTGTTCCGCCCACGGAGATGTTCTGCGCAAAGACAGACACACTCGCAAGCAGGAGTGCCGCAGTCATGAAAAAAGCTTTGATTTTTCTCATAAGCATTAGAACTGGTTAAACATAAATATTGATGAAGTAATCTTCTTCAAGTGGCGCACATGTAAATGCTCGTTTTAAGCAAATTGCGGGGCAAGATAATCATTATTTATGAAAAAAAAGCATAATCTGCCGCCGAATTAAAAATAAAAAATTTATATAAGTTACTGTTATTCCTTTTGTTGACATTCTTGTCATGGGAAAATTTGTCCTAATCAAATTTTTTAAAAAGTACGTGCGTACGCGCGCGTCGCTCTCGCTTTTTTGGGCCCGTTTTCCACGGCTTTCCGACCGTAAATAACGCGTCGTAACTCACTAATAAACGAGCGTTAAAATCATTCGCAATCGCAAAGATTAAAAAACTAATCCATTTTTCCAAATATTTGGGAACGTTTTTTCTTTCGCTTACTGCCGGAAAACCTTTTTAAAAAGGCATGAAATCTCCCTTTTTTCGGAAGGCGCCGCACAAAAAAACGCTCTTTTAAACGGACGTTTATTGGTGGGGCAGATTTCGCCGTTAGGATTTTTTGAAACTAGTTTTTTTGTATCAATATTTATGTTTAACCTGTTCTAATGCTTATGAGAAAAATCAAACTTTTTTTCACAGCGATGGTAATGCTGGCGCTCTCCCTGACCGCCGCCGCACAGAACGTCACTGTCAACGGTACGGTAAGGGATGAAGCGGGAGAAGCAATCGTGGGAGCCAATGTAATCCTACAGGGTAGCACCACGGTATATGCCATGACTGACCTGAACGGAGCCTTCACCCTGAACGTTCCTTCAAACGGTGTCCTTGAAATCAATTGCCTGGGCTATCAGAACCTGCTGGTTCCGGTGGAAGGGCGTGCAAACCTTGCCATCATTCTTGTGGATGACCACCAGATGATAGACGAGACCATCGTCGTGGCCTATGGCGTCCAGAAGAAATCATCCTTCACCGGATCGGCCACCCAGCTCAGCGGCGAGAAACTCAAGAAGATGCAGACTTCCAATATTGCCAAGTCCCTGGAAGGTGAAGTGGCCGGTCTGCAGACCGTCAGCTCTTCCGGTACTCCCGGCTCCGGAGCCAGCATCCAGATCCGCGGTTTCGGTTCCGTTGACGCTTCCACCAGTCCGCTCATCGTGGTGGACGGTGTTCCTTACGAGGGCAGCATGAACTCCATTCCTTCCCAGGATATCGAGTCCATTACGGTCCTCAAGGATGCCGCCGCCAACTCCATGTACGGTGCCCGCGGTTCCAACGGCGTTATCATGATTACCACCAAGCGTGGCCAGTCCGGCAAGGTGAACGTCACTTTTGAAGGAAAAATCGGCGTGAATTCCCGCGCCATCCCTGCCTATGACGTCATGTCCGACCCCGGCGAGTACTACGAGATGATTTGGGAAGCTATCCGCAACTCCGCTTACTATACCGGCGTTCTGGATCTGGCCCAGTCCAATCTCTATGCATCCAACGAGCTGATGACCGTGCTCGGCCCCTATAATATTTATAAGAATATCGCCGACAATGAGATTATCAACCCTGCAACGGGAAAACTGAATGCCAACGCCACCACCCGCAAGTGGAACGACAACTGGAACAAGGACGTTTTCCGCAACGGCATGCGCCAGGAATACAACCTGTCCGCTTCGGGCGGTTCGGACCGCACGCAGGGCTACCTTTCCCTCTCTTATCTGAGCGATGAAGGTTATGTTCCCATGTCGGGCTTTAACCGTATTTCTTTCCGTACCAAGGTGGATCACCACATTGGAAAGTACATCACAACCGGCTTGAACATTGCCTACTCCAACACCAAGCAGCAGCGTTATGTGAACAGCGAAGGCAGCAACTACTCCAACCTGTTCATGTTCGGCCAGCAGATCGCCCCCATCTACCCCATCTTCCTGTACGACAATGACGGAGTGCAGCAAAAGGACCAGAATGGCCACATCCTGTACGACTGGGGCGACACGGGCCGTGCCTATGCCGGCACCTCCAACCCTTACGGCCAGATGATGGATTCCATCAACAGCAACGTCCGCGACAATATCTCCTCCAGAGGCTATTTGAACGTGAACCTGATGAAGGACCTGGTGTTCTCCGCGAATCTTGCCTACGACGTGTTCAACACCAAAGAGATCATCTACTACTCCCCGTTCGGCGGCGATGCCAAGGCCTATAACGGCCGCGCCTATCACACCATGAGCCGTTATACCGCCCTGAACGCCAACCAGCTGCTCACCTGGAGTCCCACTTTTGGAGATCACTCCATCAACCTCCTTCTGGGCCACGAGACCAAGAGCGACGAAAGCTATGAGCTTTACGGCCACATGACGGATTTTGTGAACAAGTCCGTCCCCGACTTCGCCAATGCAATTGACTACCAGGATCTTACATCCTCTACCTCCAGCTATTTCCTTCAGGGCTTCTTCAGCCGCGTGGAATACAACTATGCCAACCGTTACTTCTTCACCGCATCCCTGCGCCGCGACGGTTCCTCCCGTTTCGCTGCAGCTAATCGCTGGGGTAATTTCTGGGCTCTTTCCGCCGCCTGGAACGTTGCCAATGAGAACTTCATGCGCGACGCAGCCACTTGGGTGAACGCCCTCAAGGTGAAGGCCAGCTATGGTACCCAGGGTAACGACAACATCAACTATTCCCGGGTATATGAAAACCTCTACCGTATTGACCGCGTGGACGGAAATGCCTCCCTCACGCAGACTTTCCGTGCCGCCCCTGAAGTTACCTGGGAGAAGTCCAACAACTTCAATATCGGTATCGAGAGCCGCCTGTTCAACCGCCTGAACCTGAATGTAGAGTACTTCGTCAAGGAGACCAAGGACATGATTTATTCCCGTCCCCTGCCGGTTTCCCAGGGCGCACCTGCCTCCCAGCTGGTCAACGACATGGACATGATGAATACCGGCGTCGAATTCGAGATCAGCGCAGACGTTGTCAAGACCCGCGACCTCATCTGGACGGTGGGCCTGAACGGAACCCATTACAAGAACAAGATTACCCATCTTCCTTCCGACTATCCCGAATGGGGAAAACAGGTTGGCAGCAACTGGAGAGAGGTGGGCGCACCTTTGTACAACTACTACCTCTATGAGTACGCCGGCGTAGATCCCAAGAACGGACACGCCCTGTACAACCAGTACGAGAAAGACGAAAAAACCGGCCTGTCCACCGGCGAACTTAAAGGAACGGTTCCCACCACATCTGAAGCCACCTATGTCAAAACCGGAAAAACGCCTATCCCGGACCTCTATGGCGGCTTCAGCACCAGCCTCCGCTTCAAAGGGTTCGACCTCAGCGCCAACTTCGCCTATCAGATTGGCGGCTATACCCTTGACTCCGTGTACCAGGGCCTGATGCAAGCCGGTAAGGGCGGTAGCAACTGGCACAAGGACATCTTCTACCGCTGGACCTCCCAGAATACGGGTACCGATGTCCCGCGTGTCCAGCTGAACGACCAGAGCGCCAATGAAACCTCCACGCGCTTCCTCATCCGCTCCGACTATATCAGCCTGCGTAATGCAACCATCGGCTATACCCTTCCGAAGAGCCTCACCGAAAGGATTTCCATCGAAGGTGTCCGTATTTTCGTGACCGGTGACAACCTCTGGTATCTGTCCCGCCGCAAGGGAATGGACGTCCGCAAGTCCTTCTCCGGCGGAAACGGGAACACTTATTCCGCCCTCCGCACCGTGTCTGCAGGCGTTACCGTTACTTTTTAACTAAAAGGAGAAACTAAGTTATGAAGAAATATATTGCTATCTTCTCCGCCGCGCTTCTGGCCTTTGCTTCCTGCACCAAGGAATTTGAATCAGTTACCAACTCTTCCAGCCTGACGGGCACAGAGGCCGCCCAGTTGGTAGAGCAGGATCCCTCATTCCTCTCTTCGTATGTGAATGGTTTCTATGCCTGGATGGTTCAGTTTGCCACGGGCGGCCGCACCAATCATGACGATTTCGGCCATATGTCCATCGGCATGATCGGCGACCTTCTGGGACAGGATATCGCCATTGCCGGCTCCTGGAACTGGGGAACCTACGACATCAACCACGACTACGGGAAGTACGACTACTATCGCCCCTATCAGTTTTGGAACTTCTATTACACCCTCATCAAGAAGTGCAACGAGGTCATTGACTTCTTCCCCGCCGACTCTGATCCCTCCGACGCAACCCTGCGTGGTTATCTTGGCCAGGCATATGCCCTTCGCGCCATGAGCTATACCTATCTGATCCAACTTTTCCAGGATCCCGTGGAAGGCAGCTATCCCAACCCGACTTTCCGCAAAGACGCCCCCGGCGTTCCGCTGGTATATGCCACGCGTGACGGTCATTCCCAGGAAGAGATAGACGCTGTCAGCGGACGTAATACGCTCCAGATTGTGTGTGACCAGATTGAGAAGGACATCGAGGCCGCCCTCGGCCTGCTCCAGGGTTACAAGCGTGAAACCAAGAACGAAGTGAACTATGAGGTGGCCCAGGGCATTGCGGCCCGTTATTTCCTGCTCACGCAGCAGTGGGCCAAGGCTGCCGCCGCCGCCAAGGCCGCCCAGAACGGCTACGACCTGATGGACGAGGCCCGTCTCCGCAGCGGTTTCATGGAAATTGAAGACAAGGAGGTTCTGTGGGGCTTCAACCACACGTCAGAAACCCAGACCACCTATGCTTCGTTCTTCTCCCACATGGGCAATGATTCCTATGGCTATGGCGGTATCGGCCAGAGCGTACGTACCATTGACCGTTCCCTGTACGATGCCATTCCTGACACGGACTACCGCAAGTCCCTGTTCAACACGCCCGCAGGAGACGCTACCGCCAAGTATGCCGGCGGAAAGCTGCCCTACGCATCCCGTAAATTCGGTGAGATTTCCGGCTATCTCCAGGATTATCTGTTCATGCGTAACGCCGAAATGGTCCTGATCGAGGCCGAGGCCCACGCCCGCCTGTCCGACGGCCAGGCAACGTCTGTCCTTGCCACGCTCATGGCCAAGCGCGACCCCGCCTGGAAGGCTGCCAATGTTACTGTAGAGGACGTTCTTTTCCAGCGTCGCGTAGAGCTCTGGGGCGAAGGCTTCGAGTACTATGACCTGCGCCGTAACGCCAAGGGAGTCAACCGTAAATATGAAGGTTCCAACCATTCTACCAATGCCCAGTTTGCCTTCCCTGCCCACGGAAAGAGCTGGAATTACCAGATTCCACGCCAGGAAATGCAGAACAATATGTTCATCACCGAAGAAGAGCAGAATGAGTGGATTACCGGAACTGAGGAATAAATGAATAAACGAAAAGGATTATGAAAAATATCTTTAAGGTTCTTTCTATTGCCGCAATTGCCCTTGTCATGGCTTCCTGTAACAAGGATGTCCCTAGCAAGGCCGACGTCGAGAAGGGCTTCACCCCCTTCAAGGGAGGCCTTCCCACCCTTAGCATCTCCCCTAACATCGTATGTGATGCCGTAAAGGGTATCGCGGAGGCTACCGTCACCATCAGCGGGCTGGATCCCAACCTGGATTCCCTTTCCGTGGGTATTCTCTCCTGCACCGATGACAAGTTCGCCACCACGAAATTCACCCCCGTGAAGAATCCCAAGGACGGAACAGTGGTCATGAAGGCGCAGGTATCGGCCAACAAGACTTACTACCTGAAGGCAGTGGCCGCTACCCTTGCCGGATCGTCCTACTCGGACGTTGTGGTGGTGGATGTCCCCGACATCCCCTTCTGGGCAAAGCTGCCGGGGGATTATGCCGCCTCCGCTTTCGTCTCCGACGCATACGGTGACAAGTACGAGAATAATGTCATCAGCATTTATTCCGATACCTCCGATCCCGAGCATACCTGCTGGATCTATGGCCTTGACCCTTATTATCAGGCCAACCAAGCAGATTTCAAGTATCCGGAGTTTTTCACTGTCGCAGCCACTATTGACAATGATGCAAGGACGGTTACAGTCGCCGTGAAATCCCAATTCAAGCATTATAAGGGTGGCTTATACAGTTTCGCCGGCTTTGATACGGATCACCTGAAGACGGCAACCACTTATGCTCCGTTGGTGTTCAAGGCCGAGTCTGACGATGTCCTTTTCCGCGAGAAAGCTTTCGCTACCTTAAAGACTAACGGAGACATCGACGACGCCTACGAGGGTGGTGTCAAATATACCCGCAAATGATGCGCACCTGATTGTTTAAAGTGTATGGTGGGTCGGTTTTATCCGGCCCACTGTACCTATTTCTCTGCAGAGTATGTACTTTTTCCGTTTCTTTTGCCTTGCCGCCACGTTTTTGGCCCTGTCAGGATGTGCCCGTAACGTTTCGGAACCGGAGGGTTCCGGTGATGCCGGTATTGAGACCGGCACGTTGCCCGAGCCATCCCCGGGGGCGCTTCCCGGTCGCGTATTTGTCAAATTCAAAAAGGAACAGGATAAGGAATCCCTGGACGCTTATGCCCATATAGGCCATTTCAGGAGGATGTACCCCGATGCCGGTATCTATGAGGCAAGGCACAGGGAGGCGGGCCTTCACCTGTGGTATGTGGTGACGTTCGACGAGAGCGTTCCCCTCACCAAAGCAGGGATGCAAGTGTCTGAGCTTCAGGATGTCGATATCCTGGAATACGACCTTCCTGTCAAATTCCACCAAAGCACCGTCTTCCCTTTCAACGACCCCGGCTTGAGCCGGCAATGGCATTATCACAACGACGGCTCCATCCAGGGGACGATTGCCGGGTCAGACATCCGTCTGCTGGATGCCTGGCTCCTTGAAACGGGAAAGCCGGATGTCATTGTGGCAGTGCATGACGGCGGCATCCAGTACAATCATCCCGATCTTGAAGGCAACATGTGGATGAACAGAGCAGAGGCCGAAGGGGCTCCCGGCGTCGATGATGACAAAAACGGATATGTAGACGATATCTACGGCTACTGTTTCTATTCAGAGACTGTGGGGGGAGCCATACACCCCGACAACCACGGCACCCATATAGCAGGTACCATTGCGGCCTGCAACAACAATGAATCAGGGGGTGCGGGCATAGCAGGCGGAAACGGGACACCGGATTCAGGCGTCAGGCTCATGTCCGTCTGCACCAGTGGAGGCGACGACACCAAGGGCGCCTACCTGCAGCAGGGATTCGTCTATGCGGCTGACAACGGCGCCGTCCTCATCAACTGCAGCTGGTCCATTCCGGAGGCCACTTCCACTCCGTTGTTCCTGAAAGAAGCCATCGACTACTTTAACCGTTATGCCGGCCTTGATGACAAAGGGAAGCAGAGGGGGCCCATGGCCGGCGGAGTAGCCTTTTTTGCCGCCGGGAACGAGAACCGCGACAACAAAGAGTATCCCGCCATGGATGACAATGTGGTGGCCGTAGCTTCCATAGGAGCGAATTACCACAAAGCCTATTACTCTTCCTATGGTGAATGGGTAGATATCGCAGCGCCGGGAGGAGACGTCCAGCAAGGTCATCAGGTTTATTCCACCATAACGGGGGGCAATTACGGCAACATGCAGGGAACTTCAATGGCTTGCCCCCATGTCACGGGCGTAGCCGCCCTGGCCGTTTCGTATTTCGGCGGTCCGGGTTTCACGCGTGAACAGCTCATCCGTCTCCTGACAGAGACCACAAACCCCGTTATAGAAGAGTACAACACCAGCTATGCCGGTCAGTTAGGGTCGGGGCTGGTAGATGCATCGGCCTGCCTCGGCGTCACGCTGGACGCTCCGGCTTCCGTTCAGTCCTTAAGCGGAAAGTCCCGCTCCAACTACATAGACCTGGAATGGATAGTTCCGGGCGCTTCCAGGGCCGATATTCCCTATAGCTACGACGTCTATTACAGCCTTTCTCCGCTGAATGATGTGGCTGGAAACGATGTCCGGAAGATTTCCGTTCCCGGCGGGAAACATGCCGCCGGAGAAAGCATGGCGGTCACGCTCTCAAACCTTGAACTTAACAAGGACTATCACATCCGGATTCTGTCCCGCAGCATGCTGGACAAGGTTTCGGCGCCAAGCCCGGAAATTGTCATCAACACCCTGGACAACAAGCCGCCCGTAGTGGAAGCGCTGGACGGAACGTCCATTACGCTGAAGGCTTTCCAGTCCGGAGCACTCCGTTTCAAGGTCTCCGACCCTGACGGTCATCCCCTTACCTGCTCGCTGGAAGGAGCCACGGCAGGCATTTCCCATACTTTTGCCGACGGCATCGTTACCGTGAGCTTCGATGCGCTCTCTTTGGAGGATGGAAAAAGCTATCAGCTGCTTTTGCGCGTGAGCGACTCACACGACTCCGTGGACACGCCCATCGGGTGCCAAATCCTGAAAAACCACGCGCCTGTAGCGGTCAAAGAAATGGACAATCAGGTGATTCAGGGAATCGGTGAATCGCTGACACTGGATCTTTCCGGCTATTTCTCAGACGAGGATGCAGAGCCGCTCACTTACTCGGCCCGCAACCTGGGGACGCAGACTGTGGCAGCCTGCACCATAGAAGGGGACCGACTTCATCTGAAAGGCTCTTCCTATGGAAATTCTTCCCTTGAGATCACCGCCATGGATGCCAGAAAGAATAAGGCCCTTCTTACCTTCCTGATACTTGTGAGGGACGGATCCCGCGAGGTGGAGATTTATCCTAATCCAGTAGAAAGCACGCTGTATCTTCGCACCGGAAGCGGCCAGAACGCCAGCCTTGTCCTTTCCAACAAGTCAGGCGCCGTCCTGTTCCGGGAAAGCAGCGCTGCCATGGGCCCCTTCGCACCCTATGCAATTGATATGCGGGACTATACAGCCGGATCCTACTACCTCAAAGTAAACGGGGTGGTCTATACTGTCATCAAAAAGTGAAGAAAGCCATGAAGAAAAGCCTCCTTGTTTGCATCCTGTCCGGACTGTTTCCGCTTTTTGCTTCGGGGCAGCAGCTACCTGTAGCCTGCATCGCCACGGATGCAGTCCCGGCTTCTTTGGCAGGAACAAGCATCGGCCGCCCTTGCGGCGCCTCCGCGGCAGAGTTCAATGCCGCCGCCATGGCTATGTCCGGGTATCGTCTGGAATCGGGATTGTCCTATGGTAATTGGGCACCCTCAAGCGCAGACAACCGCATGCTGGGGGTGCATGCCGCCTACAGGATTGCGCCGAAGCTTTCCATCGGCTTGTTCGGCAAGCAGTTGAAGGATAGAAAAGCCGTTTTGCTCACCAATGAAAACGGTGTGGTTACAGAGGAATTCATCCCCCGGGACATGATGCTGGGAGTCAGTGCGTCGTACTGTATTCTCCCCAACCTGTCCGTCGGTCTTAGCGGACGGTATGCCAGCTCTTCGCTGGCGCCGGATAATTCCCCCCGTGCTTTCGGCGTGGATATAACGGCTGTGTTCCGCAAGGATGGACTGATGGCGGGAATCGGGGCAGGGACGCTGCCCTCGATGGCCCGCGCCGGCCTTTCCTACACTATTGCCGGACTCACGGCAGCCGTAGAAGCCGACTATAGTTTTTCCGGAAACTTCATGGGAGCGGGAAGCCTGGAATACGGATTCAAGGACCTGGTTTTCGTCCGCGCAGGATATCGTTTCGGTTCTGCCCCGATACCCTCCCACCTTTCCCTGGGACTTGGTGTCCGCTATGCCGGCATCTCGCTGAATGCAGCTTACCTTACCGCCTCCGAAACCCTTGGCAATACCCTTGCCTTTGGCGTGGGTTACAGCTTCTAGTTTCTCCTCAAAGCGTCGCAAACTTCCAGAACGGACAGGCTTGCGACGCTTTTCATCTTTATGACTTCCGGGGAGGAATAATCTCCGGAAGGGACTTTGCCAACGCCCTTTCCTTTTCAAAACGAGCCTTCGGGCTTTCCATTTTGTACTGGAGGTATCCGCCTCGATACGCTATCCATAACTCGAAGAGACGGTCTTGGAGCATATAGACTCCCTTTGCCACCTTGACAGCTATATTAAACTTTTCACTGCAAAGATTCTCCAGCGCATTTTGTACGGAAGAGGCATTGTCAAGGTCGTAACGTTTCATCATGGCCGATGAGGTAAGCCCGGTAGCAATACCTTCCCCTGCAATACAGTACAAGGTGTTCCTCTCCTTTTTTGAGTTAAGGCGGTTTATGAGATCCCTGTAATCGGCATCCTTTTTTTCAATCATTGACAGTATGCTCCGCCGCAATGTATTTTCATCCGCTTTGCCTGGGGAAGGGGTTTGCGAAAAGGCCGTCTTCATAACCTCCTGCATCAAATAGGTATTCCCGGAGAACAGATAATAAACAAATTCAATCGTCTCTGAATCAATTATTTTTCCGTACTTGCCGAATACTTCACGCACAAATTCCGTATATGCGTCCAAACTGATTATGTCCAGGTCAAAAGAACTTGCGCTATTGTAAAATGGCTGATTATAGTTGGAGAACATGCTGTTAAGCATATGCCTGGAACTGCCGCAAAAGATGAATTTTGTGTTTCTGCTCTGCTGGATATACGACCGGAGAATACCCGCCATCTTCTCCGGGTAATCCTGTATTTGCTGGAACTCGTCAAATACTACGATACCTGGTTTTTCAGCCTTGTCTATCCAGTCAAAAATTTCATCGATGGAAAAAACCGCGGCATGAATGTTTCCCAGACCGATTTTTGGTAAACTGAAACCCGACTCGGAATAACTGCCCAAATCTATCTGAATACTTTTTATGTAGGATTCTACCCGTTTTCTTATTTTGGAATCCCGGGCAAAGGGTGCGTTTAAAAAGCACCGGTTCAATTCGGCCTTGAAGTCGGATGCGTTTTTTGTACCGTAGATATCTACATAAAGCGTATGATAGTTATCATTTATCTCTGCCTGGTTGAATACGTGCTTGATCAGGCTGGACTTGCCGATTCTGCGGGGAGCCTTAAGGACAAGATTTCTCCCGTTAACTATCTCAGAAATAATGGCTGAAGTCTCTTGTTTTCGGTCGCAGAAGTACTCATCCGGTATTACCGTCGTGTCTGTAAAGAAAGGATTTACGGGAAGTATTTCACTCATATCCAGTGATTTTTGGCAAGATACGAATATTTATCCAAAAAAAATTATTTTTTTCGGATAAAATTTAAAATATCGGAATTCCTCTCTGTCGCGGGCTATGCCCTCGGCCCTTTACTCCACCTCGAAGGTGGCGACCGCGCGAACGGCTTTCCCTTCGGCGGAAAGGCCTTCGGCCACAACGCAGAAACGGCCCTGATAGGCGGGAGAGGTGAGGGGAATGCGCAAGGTCTCGCCTTCCTTGATTTTGAGGGCGGGGTGCCAGTAAAGCAGCTGGCGGACGTCCTGCCCCTCAGGGACGGCACCCAGATAGGCCACCGGATAACGTACGCCCTTGAAATCCAGCACGTACACGTTCTCCGGGAAGTTGAGCGCTTTCACGTAGTTTTTCTTGCTCACGAAATTCACCATGCCGTTATAGACCAGCTGGTTGGAAACAATGGGCTCCGTACAGACATAAACGTCCTCCAGCAGCATGGCATCCAGGTTCAGGAGCAGGTTCATGTCCGGAAGGACCACCCCGTCCATCATCACCAGCACCCGGTCCTTGAACTGTCGGGTGATGCCGGCACCGTCCGGCACCGATACTTCCATCTGCCCCCTTCTAAGCCTGACCGTGGGAAGGATTTCCACAATGATTTCCTGCACGCTGTGGAAGCGGGTATAGTCGTCCAGGTGGTAGCGCTCCCAGGAGATGCCGGAAAGCAGAAGATCCTGCCGACGGGGAAGGAAGGAATAGAGGGTATCGGCCCCGGAGAGGGCGTAAAGGGCGTTTTTACGATTTACCAGTGCGCTGTACTGGCTGTCGTGGAGCTTGAGAGGGGGCAAGTCCTGCACGCCGGGGCGCAGGAAGGAATTGCCCAGGCGGATACGCACCTGGTCTCCCACATCCGGCACCAGGCAAACCATTTCCCGGTCGCCGAAAATATTGCCCGTAGGAAAGGCGAAGGAACCGTCCTCTTCCACCAGGGAAAAATAGGTATCCTCCGGAGAACCGGCCGATGAAAGGATGGCCACGCTCCCTACAGGAGCCCCGTTGGCCGTGCCCCTGATCACCTCTCCGTCATACTCCCACTGGGCATTCCCCTTGGAAGAAAGCGGGAAGGCCTGCAAAAAATCCGAAAGGGTCTCGGAAGGCACCTGCTCCAGGCCGTCCAGATGAAAAACGGACAGTGCCAGATCCGACGCCACGCCCTTCACCACGGCTGTAAAGGCCCTTTCCGTCCTCAGTTTACGGGGAACGCTCACCTCCACTCCCATGCTCATTTCCGGCGCTGCAACTTGGGCAGGAGCCTCTCCCAGTTTCACACCGTCCTTTACCCGCGAGAGCGAGAAAGGATTGTACACAGACAGCAGCCGGCTTCCCAGCTGGACGCCTTCCTCTCCCTGGCCGGCCGTATAGGCCACCAGGCGGTAATTACCGGTAGGAACCTGTACCGGCAGGGTGAATTCCCCGCAGCCGCGCCCGCCCAGTAGGGCTATTTTAGCCTCCTCCACAGTTCCTTCGGCCGATACCAACTCCAGATAAGCCACTGCACTTTGCGTAGAGAGCGCACCGTTTCCGTCCACGCAGAAAAGGGAGCACCAAACCCGGTCTCCGGAAAGGTATGCCGTGCGGTCCGTCACTACAAACACCCGCTCCGTCTGGGCCCATGCACCCAAAGGCAGGAGTAAAACACAGAAAGCAAGCAATATCTTTTTCATAGGCTCCTGCTATTTAAAACTGGGTTTTTCAAGGCTGCCGCCGTCTTCTACGCAGTCTATGCAGCGGACGGGGCCCCAGAGGATGGGAATAGTCATGCCATCACTGGATGAATCCTCAATGATGGGCCGGAATCTGTACTCGTAGTAATAAAGCCAGTACTCGTACGGTGCCGGTTCAATAAATCCAGCGATACCAGGGTCACTATACTTGTAAAAACGGCCGTCCAGACGGGCTTCCTTGCTGCTGAAAAGAGACAGGGTAACATAGCCCATCACCCGCTGGGAAGGGTCTTCCTCACAGCGCACATTACCGGCAACTTCACCGGGGTTGGGAGTAAAGAGATTGAATCCCGTAGAGCTGCTTTCCAGATTGCGGCGGAAACGGTATTCCGCCTCGGAGATACTGCGGGCATACACCTTTATGTTGTAGTCTCCGTGATTGCGTTCTCCGGCCCGAGCAAAAGAAGTGAGCCTGTAATCCCTGGCCGCACCACTCAGGTTGGTCAAATCCACCAGCGTCTCATGCCCGTTGTCGGCGTATCTCCAGCACCAATAGCGGGATTCGTCCGGTTTTTCGCGCGGGAGAACTTCATAAACACCTGGGGTTTCTTCGCTTCCGGGTTCAATTTCCTTCAACTCGTACTGGTCCGGATACTGGGCGTGAAACAGCCAGATCTCTTCAAAAGAAAGGGCAACATAGCCCACTCCGGCATCGCTTTCCCTCAAGGAAACGTTACAGTAAACCCTGGCCTCATCCGTGCCAAAATCAATAGACTCGATAATCGGCTTGTCTATCCCCTTTTCAAAGGACGAAGAGTAGGTTTTTCCTTCCGTTTTTACCACCATGCGGTAGGAGCGGTCTTCAGGGGCCTGGGACAAATCCATCCACTGCTTATCGCGTTCCGGAAGGTAGCGGGTACCATTTTCGTCTTCCACCCACCACTCGTCCGGCTTGGTGTAGGAATAGGACACTCCGCTTTTATTGATCCAGCTTATTCTCAGGCTGGCTTCCTTCCCCACGACAATAGAGCCGTCCACCACCAGGAAGGCCTGTTCCCGGGCAAGTTCCGGAAGGTCGTAC
Source organism: uncultured Bacteroidia bacterium (assembly GCA_902788175.1). Classification (GTDB taxonomy): domain Bacteria; phylum Bacteroidota; class Bacteroidia; order Bacteroidales; family UBA932; genus Cryptobacteroides. The sequence goes on along the minus strand of CADAJF010000006.1, from coordinate 13,746 downwards.
GGGTACACGCAGGAACTTACTGCGGCCGCCAAAACAGCCAGTATAGCGAAATAAGGTCTCATCAGAACAGGATGTTAAAGTTTACGTAAGGAATCTGCGTGGCAAAAACGGAAAGCATATAGCCCTTTATTTCGCCCATGGAGGAAGGCTGGAAGTACACGGAATAGGGATTGTGCCTTCCCAGCACGTTGTACACGCCCAGCGTAATGGACCAGTGGGCAATGGCCTTCAGGTAATGCCCGGGGTCTATGTTCACGGCCAGGTCCACGCGGAAGTAATCCGGGATGCGGTGGGCATTGCGCTCTGAATAGGCAATACGGGGAGCCCCCTGGAACCAATACTGGCCGATAGGGACCGTCACCGGCCGGCCGGTGGAATAATCCACGTTGGCAGAGAAGCTGAAGCGGTGGGTAAGGGCCCAGTTGGCTACCAGTTTGAACTCGTGCGGTTTGTCGTAGGGGGCGTTGTACCAGTTGCCATAGGCGATGGTTTCATTGCCGCGGTCCAGCATCTCCTTGTACTGTGCCCTGGAATAACTGTAAGATACCCATCCTGTCAGTTTGCCGGTGGGTTTTTTCACCATCAGTTCCACACCGTAAGACTTGGTACGGATGGGAAGGAGTTCTTCCGAGAGGTTCTCGTTCATGGAAAGCGTAGCGCCCGCCCGGTAATCCAGGGCATTGCGGGACTGCTTCCAATAGGTCTCCGCACTGAAATCCAGGCCCCAATCTACGTAGGTCCAGTAAACGCCGGCACTGGCCTGCCAGCCGTCCGTGGGTTTGATGGAGGTATCCGATAGTTTCCAGGTATCCATGGGTGAAATACCGGAAGTATTGGAAATCAAGTGGATATACTGCCGCATGGTATTCAAACCAGCTTTCACGGAGAAAGTCTCCGACGGAGAATACTTAGCCGACAAGCGTACTTCCGGCCCCAAGTAGGGACGGAAAGGTTTCAGATGGAAAAAGGAAGAGAGCCGTGCACCCGCCTCCACGGAGAAAGTCTCGCTGAGCGTAATCAGGTCCGATAAGAAGAGGGAAGGCTCTACAGCGTATTCCCGGGGCATTTTCCGGGCCACAATGCCGGATTCGTCCCCGTAAGGTTCCATAATCCCCGGATCCATCATATAGGCCGTTGCCTGCATACCGGCCGACACCTCATGCGCGCCAAAACTCCGCTTCCAGTACCCTTTCAGGAACGCCTGGTTGATATAAGTGGAGAGGTCATAGGCGCCGTATTTCCAGGAATGGTCTCCGGTGAGGTTCCCGTAACGGTCCACGCCGGCCGCCAATTGCCAGGAGTTGCCGTCAGGGTTCCGGTGACGGAATATAAGCGAAGCATTGATATTCGAGAAACGGTTCTGCACGCTGTCGGCCAGGGCAAAATGGTCCTTGGCGTAATAGAAGGAGAACTGCAGGGCGTCCTTGGCACTGAAACGGTGGGTAAGACCGGCATTCACGTCCATGAAACCGGCCTCTGCTCCCGAATAATAGCTGCTTTTGGGCAGTTTGTCCAGTATCCAGTTGGAATAGGTGGTGCGCCCGCCCAGCACAAAGGTAGTCTTGTTCTTTTTGAGCGGACCTTCCAACTGTAAACGACTGGTTAACAGTCCTATACCCAGCGAACCATGTAAGCGGTTAGGGTCTCCTTCCTTGGAAGTGACCTTCATCACGGAGGAGAGGCGCCCGCCGTATTCGGCCGGAATGGAGGACTTGTACAGTTCCACATTATCCACCACGTCTGGGTTGAAGGCAGAGAAGATGCCAAAGAGGTGGCTGGGGTTGTAAATGGTGTTTTCGTTGAAGAGAATCAGGTTCTCGTCCGAGGCACCGCCCCGCACGTTGAAACCGCCGGAAGCCTCACCTACAGTCTTAACGCCCGGCAGGGTAAGCACCGCCTTCATGATATCCCCCTCGCCGAAAGCCGACGGAATCTTTCCCAGGGTGCGGATGTTCACCCGCTCGATACCCATGGCCGTACTGCGGTGCTGCGCCATACTGGAGGCCGATATCACCGCTTCCTTCAGCAGGGTGGTCTGCTCATTGAGGGAAACGTCCAGGTTGCCGCTTCCCCGCACATCCAGGCGGATATCCAGCGGCTCCTTGGTCTCATACACAAAATGAAGGATATTCTCCTCCAAGGGAAGGGTGATGGAGTAATTGCCCCTGGCATCCGTACGGGTATAGGTTTTGGTGTTCTCGTCAAAAATGATGACACCCGGAAGGGGCAGGTCCGTTTCCAGTTCCAGCACTTTACCCTTGATTTCCGCCTTTTTTCCCCTGGCGCTTTTTTCCCCTATCACATAGACCTTGTTCTTATAGGTAGTCTGCTGGTTTTCACGAGCATACTGCACCTCCAGCGTATCCTTGACCACCTCCCTGAAATAGCCGTCCGGAAGGCCTATACCCATCTGTTTCACCTGTTTTGAGTCCAGGGTACCATCGGCCGGACGGTCCATGTGCCAGTGCTGCAGGCGGGAAGAGAGCCAGCTTTTCCCTTTCTGCTCCTGCTGGGCCATCAGGCGCTTGAATTCCCGCTTTCTCACAGCTACCAGTTTCCCTTCCTTCAGCGCATAAAGTTCAGTAAATTTCAGGAAGCAGTTAGGGACAGAAATATCGTACGCGGGATCATAATAGCCTATTCCACTTTCCCCGTTCTTGTTGGAAGCAGTAGAACGGTACACCTTCTTGTTTAACTGAAATACAGGCGTTTCTCCGTCTTTTATCAGTTCAAAGAAACCCGCCGGAGCATCTTCTACGCCAGCATAGCGAAGGTTTACATAAGTTTTTCCCTTCCACTCCAACCAGGAAGTCTGCTCCCGGTAAAGGACCACAGGAGAACCGCTGTGAGGAGGAAAAACATGCACTTCCTGCTTATACGCATCTATGTTGACAAGTACATTATCATAAACTTTTCCGTTATAGAAGAGCGTTCCTTCGGAAAAGATTCGGTTATCCTGGTAGAAAGTTCCGTTGTATTTGAAAGGATATTGCAAGGGATATCTTCCCCTGTACAGGGTGGACATATCCTGAGCGATGGCACATGTGCCTAAAAATATACACAACAGTGTATTAAGCCAGTATTTCATGGCCACAAAGATATAAAAAAAGCCCGGAAAAAAAACCGGGCTTAAAAGATTTATTCGCTGAACCTTGCTTTGAGGTATTCTCGGTTCAAACGTGCTATATGGTCGATGGTTACGTGCTTGGGGCACTCCATTTCGCAGGCGCGGGTATTGGTGCAGTTACCAAAGCCTAGTTCGTCCATCTTAGCCACCATGGCACGGGCGCGGCGGGCAGCTTCCGGTTTACCCTGCGGCAGCAGGGCCAGGGAACTAACGCGGGCGGCCACAAACAGCATGGCACTGCCGTTCTTACAGGTAGCTACGCAGGCACCGCAACCTACACAGGCGGCAGCATCCATGGAGAGTTCCGCATCGTCGTGGGGAATCAGGATGGCGTTACCATCCTGGGCGCTGCCGGCGCGCACGGTGATGAAACCGCCAGCCTGCAGGATCTTGTCAAAGGCGGTACGGTCCACTACCAGATCCTTGATCACGGGGAAAGCGCTGCTGCGCCAAGGTTCCACGGTGATGGTGGCACCCGGCTTGAAGTGACGCATAAACAATTGACAGGTAGTTACTTCATCGTCCGGACCATGGGCGCGGCCGTCCACGTACAGGGAGCAGGCGCCGCAGATACCTTCACGGCAGTCATGGTCAAAAGCGATGGGTTCAATACCCTTGCGAATCAGTTGATCGTTCAGGATATCCAGCATTTCGAGGAACGAAGCATCTTCCTCCACATCCGTAACGTGGTAGGTCTCGAAATGGCCTTTAGCTTTGGCGTTCTTCTGCCGCCATACTTTTACATTATATTCCATACTCGGGATTAGTCTTTATAGTTACGGGTTACAATCTTGATGTTTTCGTACTTGAGTTCTTCCTTGTGCAGCTCGGGTTCCTTACCCTCACCCTTGTATTCCCAGGCGGCTACATACATGAAGTTCTCGTCGTCGCGCTTGGTTTCGCCTTCTTCGGTCTGCATTTCCTCGCGGAAGTGTCCGCCGCAGGATTCACGGCGGTTAAGGGCATCGCGGGCCATAAGTTCGCCAATGTCAAAGAAGTCCACAAGACGCAGGGCTTTCTCCAGTTCCTGGTTGAATTCCTCGTTGGTCCCGGGCACGCGGACAGTCTTCCAGAATTCCTCGCGGAGCTTTCCAATCTCTTCGATGGCTTTCTTCAGGCCTGCCTCGTTGCGGGCCATGCCCACGTACTCCCACATAATGTGACCCAGTTTCTTGTGAATGCTGTCCACGGTCTCCGTACCCTTCACGGCAAAAATCTTCTCAATGCGCTCACGGACAGCTTTTTCTGCCTCATCAAATTCAGGGGCGTTGATGTCCGTCTTGGGCTCAGAGAACTTATGGGAAAGATAATCGCCGATGGTATAGGGAAGGATGAAGTAACCGTCTGCCAGACCCTGCATGAGGGCGCTGGCACCCAGGCGGTTGCCGCCATGGTCGGAGAAGTTGGCTTCGCCGATGGCATACAGGCCGGGGATGGTGGTCTTGAGGTCATAATCCACCCAGATGCCGCCCATGGTGTAGTGGATGGCGGGATAAATCATCATGGGCTCTTCCCAGGGCGAGGTGGAGGTAATCTTCTCGTACATATCGAAGAGGTTGCCGTAGCGCTCCTGTACGCGCTGGTGACCCAGGCGCTTGATGGCATCGGCAAAATCCAGGAAAACGGCAAGGCCGGTCTCATTGACGCCGAAGCCTGCATCGCAGCGCTCCTTGGCGGCGCGGGAAGCCACGTCACGCGGAACCAGGTTGCCGAATGCGGGATAGCGGCGCTCCAGATAGTAGTCCCTGTCTTCTTCGGGGATCTGGGAAGGCTTTACCTGATGCTTGCGCAGTTTCTCTACGTCTTCCTTTTTCTTGGGAACCCAGATGCGGCCGTCGTTGCGCAGGGATTCACTCATGAGCGTGAGCTTGCACTGCTGGTCACCGTGTACAGGGATACAGGTGGGGTGAATCTGGGCAAAGCAGGGATTGGCAAAGAAAGCACCCTTGCGGTAGGCCTGCATGGCGGCGCTGCCGTTGGAGTTCATGGCGTTGGTAGAAAGGAAATAAGCATTTCCGTAACCACCGGTAGCCAGTACCACGGCATGGGCGCCGAAGCGCTCAATCTCACCGGTAACAAGGTTACGGGCAATGATACCCTTGGCCTCTCCGTTGATGACCACCAGGTCCAGCATCTCGTGGCGGGGATAGCTCTTGACGGTGCCGGCGGCAATTTCCTTGTTCAGGGAAGCATAGGCACCCAGCAGGAGCTGCTGGCCGGTTTGGCCGCGGGCATAAAAGGTACGGCTTACCTGCACACCGCCGAAGGAACGGTTGGCCAGGTAACCGCCGTATTCACGGGCAAAAGGAACACCCTGGGCCACGCACTGGTCGATGATGGCGGCGCTAACCTCTGCCAGGCGATATACGTTGGCCTCGCGGGAACGGTAGTCACCACCCTTTACAGTGTCAAAGAACAGACGGGACACGGAGTCATTGTCGTTCTGGTAATTCTTGGCAGCGTTGATACCACCCTGGGCGGCAATCGAGTGCGCCCGGCGGGGAGAATCGCTGATGCAGAAAATCTTGACGTTGTAGCCCATCTCACCCAGAGAAGCAGCTGCACTTGCACCGCCAAGACCGGTACCTACCACAATAATTTCCAGTTTCCGCTTGTTGTTGGGAGAAACCACCCGGATGGACGACTTGCGCTTGGACCATTTGTCCTTCAGCGGTCCTTCCGGAACGTTAGAAATCAATTTAGGATCTGACATATACTTATAATTGGTGTTTCTTCGCTTCAGATTGCCGGTTAAGCCGACAATGACACCCGGCTGCGACCGGGCATCTTATCGGCAAATTTAAGCATTTTTCGGGAATAAATTGTGATTTTTTATTACTCCCTTCAGAAATTTATAGCGTATAGGCAACGCAGGGGGTGCGGTCCGGCTTTCCTTTGGTGGCCCAGAAGGTGCGTCCTTCAAACACCATGGCACAGGAAGAAGACTCCCGCATGATGGGTTTTCCGGTGCAGGAAATATTGGTGATAAAGAAAGCGTGGTCCCAGTTTTCCATGGGAACATAAGTGGAGGCCAGGATCTTGTGCGTTTTGATGTAGCGGTCCACGCCCAGGCGCTTGTCTTCGCGGCCAGTCATGGTGAAATTGGTCACTACACGGTAACCAAGGGGCTCTTTGTTCACATCGTACTTCACCCACTTGTGGTTGTTCACCTCATAGTAGGCGGCGCCGCCTTTTTCGTCGATTACGCCAAAATTGGCTTCCACCCTCATGGGCCGGGAAAGGGTATCCAGGAAATGTTCAAAGTCCTCCAGGGTTTCGCAGATTTCCAGTGCCCTGTACATGAATACGCCTTCGCAGTCCATCATTTCCTGCGGAACATCATCGTCCTTCAAATCATAAGTGGCGGTGTTCATGATGGCAAAGCCTGTCTCGTTCATGCCGCCCCATACCTCCGGCATGCCGGCAGGAATCTTGGCCGAGGGATTGGTCCGCCAATCGCGGTTCACCAGCCCTACCAGGCGGTATTTCTCGCCTTGGAAATACTCTACATTCACATCCTGGCACTGGGAATCCCGGTGCTTGAACATCACGGCCTTTCCGTCTTTGGTGTGCTTGCTGCTCACGATAACGGAAGTGCAGGCAAACGAAGGAATGGCAAAAAAGAGAAAGAGTACGCTAAAAAAGTGTGCCGTTTTCATCAGTGTTATATTTACGTTGGTTAATATACTGTTCCATGCCCAGATGCTGGTATGCCAGATCTGTGGCTATACGTCCCCGCTGAGTGCGGATAATAAAGCCTTCCTTAATCAGGAAAGGCTCATAGACCTCTTCCAGGGTGCCGGCATCCTCGCTGATGGAGGTGGCCAGGGTACCCACGCCAACCGGACCGCCCTTGAAGGTGAGGATCATGGTACGGAGTATCTTGTTGTCTATGGCATCCAGGCCGCGGGTGTCTATTTTGAGTTTATTCAGTGCAAAGCGACTGATTTCCAGGTTAATGCGGCCATCTCCCAGCACCTGGGCAAAGTCCCGTACGCGGCGCAGCAGCGCATTGGCTATACGGGCCGTCCCCCGGCTTCGGAGCGCTATTTCGTAAGCTGCATCGTCGTCAATTTCCAGGTTCAGGATGCGGGCGCTGCGCCCTATTATCTTCTGCAGGTCCTGCGTGTCATAGTACTCCAGCGCGCAGTTGATTCCAAAGCGCGCCCTGAGCGGAGCTGTGAGCAGGCCGCTTCTGGTTGTGGCCCCCACCAGCGTGAAAGGATTCAGGTTGATGCGCACCGACCTGGCCCCCGGCCCCTTGTCTATCATGATGTCAATCACGTAGTCCTCCATGGCGGAATAGAGGTATTCCTCCACTTCCGGAGAAAGGCGGTGAATCTCGTCTATGAAAAGCACATCTCCTGTTTCCAGGCCGGTAAGAAGGCCCGCCAGGTCTCCGGGTTTGTCCAGCACAGGGCCGGAAGTCACCTTCATGTTCACGCCCATCTCGTTGGCGATAATATGTGCCAGGGTGGTTTTTCCAAGGCCGGGAGGGCCGTGAAAAAGAACATGGTCCAGGGCTTCTCCCCGCATTTTGGCCGCCTTGATATAGATACTCAGATTAGAGACAATTTCCCTCTGTCCGGTAAAATCATCCAGCTCCTGGGGGCGGATGATTCCGTCAAATTCACTATCTTTGCGCTCAGTTGGGTTATGCGGGTCAAAGTCGGTCATGAGTTTTAGAATTTTTAGAATACAAAGATAAATAAAATGACAGATATTTTATATATACGTTACCCCTCCCATTTCCCGTTTTCCCTCCCTCAGGGAGGGAAAAGGCTGTCGGCCAAAGGCCTCCGGGACACGGAATTAATTTATATAATGTTTTATTTCTTTTTATATAAAATGTTGGTTATTATAAAGCTGTTAAAATGTTAATAACATAAATAAGCGCATAATAGTCAATTATTTACATAAAAATAAAGAGTGAAAAACCATGTTAGTGCCCTGTGAACGAGCAGTGGAAGAAAGCGGAAATATTTTTATCAACTTTCCTGAGTCCACTTATTAACAGGCTTACCAACAGGTTTTCAACGGAAAAAAGGCAGGAATGTTAATAAGTAGTAATTCAAGCGGCGTACTGCAAAAAAAGCTGGAAAATGCTCCGGAAGTGTTTTGCAGCGGCCTTTTTTTGTCGGCCCGATGGGCGGTTCTTTCCCAGGTGGCGCAGGAGGGACTGCATCTAGTGGTGCTTCCTACCAGGGAATCGGCCGAGTATTGCAGCGCAGACCTTTACAACCTGGTGGAAGGGGATTGCGTTTTTTTCCTGCCGGAGTCCGGGAAAAGTGTCGAGCGCAGCAATTACAAATCCTCCCTCGGAGTGCAGCGTACGGCTGCTTTAGGCAAGTTGCTGGGCCATGCTACGGAAGATAAACTCTTTATAGTCACCTATCCGGAAGCACTGGAAGAAAAGGTTCCTGCACCGGAAAAATTATCGGCCGCCCTTTTGACCATAACGGAAGGGGAACAGATCCGCTACGACTCCATCCGTGAGCGCCTGATCTCCGAAGGTTTTGAAAAGGTGGACTTTGTATCGGCCCCTGGCCAGTTTGCGCTGCGTGGCGCTGTCATTGACATATTCTCCTTTTCCTCGGAAAAACCCTACCGCCTCAGCTTTTTTGGCAACGAGGTAGAGAAAATCCATACCTTCGACTGCAACACCCAACTTTCCCTGGAAAAAGTTTCCCGGGCCGATATCTACCCGGACATCGCCGCCAGGGAACCGGAAGAAGGAGAGTCGCTGCCTAGTCTGCTTCCTACCCAAACTACTGTCTGGCTGGATTCGTCCGATATGTACAAGGAGAGGGCTTTTTTCGGCAATTTACTGTCATACAGGCATGTATATTTGGATATTCCGCTGCAAAGGCAGGATGCTCCGGCGCTTAAATTCCAGATTTCTCCCCAGCCGGTTTTCAATAAGAATTTTGAACTGCTGTTGGGCGATATCCGCTCCCGCCTGGAAGGAGGTTATAAGGTCTATATTTTCGGGGAAAAGGAGAGCCAGCTGGATCGCCTGCGGTCCATCATGCTGCAGGATCCGCATGCCCTGCTGCCGGAATTTGTGACGGGAAAAAACATTCATGCAGGTTTTATCGACCATGAAAACAAGGTGTGCTGGTACACGGACCATGAGATTTTTGACCGTTTCCACCGCGTTCGCCTGCGCCGCACCGTAGAAAAGTCGGAACAACTCACGCTCAACGACTTAAGTTCCTTCAACCTGGGAGATTATGTGGTGCATATAGACCATGGCGTGGGTATTTTCGGCGGCCTGGTCAAAATGAAGGACGACAAAGGCCGTGTCCACGAGGTAGTGAAACTCCTCTACAGCGGCGGAGACGTAGTATTTGTGTCCGTACATTCCCTGCACAAGATTTCCCGCTTCCGTTCCAAGGAAGGGGAGCCGCCGCGCATCAACAAGCTGGGTTCCAAAACCTGGAGCAACCTCAAAAGTGCCGCCAAATCCCGCGTAAAGGATATTGCCAAGGAACTGATCCAACTTTACGCCAAGCGCCGCGCCTCCGAAGGCTTTGCTTTTTCGGCCGATACCTACCTGCAGGAAGAGCTGGAATCTTCCTTCATGTATGAGGATACACCGGACCAGGAAAGGGCCACCAAGGCGGTGAAGGAGGATATGGAAGACAAGTGCCCCATGGACCGCCTTATCTGCGGCGATGTGGGCTTTGGAAAAACGGAAATCGCCGTCCGGTCAGCTTTCAAGGCCGTTTCGGATTCCAAGCAGGTGGCGGTGCTGGTACCTACTACCATCCTTTCCCTGCAGCATTACGAGACCTTCAAGGCACGCCTTGCCAATTTCCCCTGTACGGTGGAATATGTGAGCCGGCTTAGGACCGCCCGGGAGATTACAGCCATCAAAAAGCGCCTGAAAGAAGGTACGATTGACATCCTCATAGGTACGCATAAGATTTTGGGCAATGGCTTTGAATTCAAGGATTTAGGAATGCTGATTATAGACGAGGAGCAGAAATTCGGGGTATCGGCCAAAGAAAAACTGCGCCAGATTAAGCATTCCGTGGATACCCTTACGCTTACGGCTACGCCTATTCCGCGTACACTCCAGTTTTCACTGCTGGGGGCCAGGGACCTTTCCATTATCCAGACTCCGCCGCCCAACCGCATCCCTATCCAGACAGAGATTATCCTTTTTGATGAGTCGGAAATCAAGAGCATCATCAATTACGAACTTAACCGCGGCGGACAAATCTTTTTCCTGCACAACAAGGTAGAGCAGCTGCCGGCCATAGAGGATATTCTGCACCGCCTTGTGCCGGATATGAAAATCTGCGTGGCGCACGGGCAGATGGAAGGTAAACAGCTGGAAGACAGGATGCTTTCCTTTATCCGCGGGGATTTTGACATGCTCCTCTGCACCACCATCATAGAGAATGGCCTGGATATTCCCAACGCCAATACCATCCTGGTGAACCAGGCGCAGAATATCGGCCTCAGCGACCTTCACCAGCTGCGCGGAAGGGTGGGCCGATCCAACAAGAAGGCATTCTGCTACCTCATTGTACCGCCGCTGGTGAGCATTACGGACGATGCCCGCCGCCGGCTTCGCGCCATCGAGGAATTCTCTGACCTTGGCAGCGGTTTCAATATTGCCATGCAGGATCTGGATATCCGCGGGGCCGGCAACTTGCTGGGGGCCGAGCAAAGCGGCTTTATCTCCGACATGGGCTACGAGACCTACCAGAAAATCCTCTCGGAAGCTATGGAAGAACTGGGTGTGGAAACTGGCATCACCACCCGCCCCGGGCAGCAGAAGTTTGTGGAAGACTGTACCATTGAAACGGATAAACCCGCCTATATTCCGGACGAGTATATAGACATCACGGCAGAGAAACTGCGTATGTACAAACTGCTGGATGCCCTGACGGACGAGCGGGAAATAGACCGCCTCCGCGCCCAGGTGCAGGACCGTTTCGGCCCGCTTCCGGAAGAGGTGGACAATCTGTTCCAGGTGGTAAAAATCAGGAATGCAGGTGCTTCTCTGGGCTTTGAGAAGATTATTGTCAAAAACGGCATGCAAATCATGTTCTTTGTCAATAATCCCCTCAGCGGCTACTACCAGTCCAAAGTGTTTGAAAAGGTCATTGGAAAAGTCAATGACCACCCTGCCCTTTTCAAATTCAACCAGGACGGCGGCCGCCTCCGCACCGTCTCCCGAGGCATAGACACCCTCTCCAAGGCCCTCTCAGTTTTAAAAATCCTGCAGTAATTAAGAATCTGTTTTGAAATGATTGATAGTTTTATTTATCGGTTATTTTTGAGGAAATTTTTTCTGACAAATTTTTGGGCATAGGGGGTCCTATGTTCAAAAATTTTCAGGAAAAATTTACCAAAAAGAAGCATAAAGAATTTATTGAATTATTTCAAAACAGATTCTAAAGCACTATATGAGCAGAAAGTATCTATATTATATTGCTGCCGCCTTTTGGGGTATTCCAGGCTTGGTCATTACGGTCAAAGGCATCAGGGCTTACCTGACAATGCCATCGCAGAAATTATGGTGGCTGATGCTCATATCGGCATTTGTCCTGCTTAGTTTTTTCATGATGTTTCGAAAGATTGTGGACAAATACTCGGCGCGCATTACAAGCCTTCCGGCAACAACCAACTTTTGGAATACCTTTCCGCTCCGGGGCTGGATTCTGATTGTATGCATGTCATGCCTTGGAATGGCGCTTAAATTCATGCCCTTCATTCCGGCCGATTTTACAGCATCCTTCTACTCAGGCCTTGGGCCGATGCTCATTTTTGCGGCCTGCAGATTCATTTCAAACGGGAAATGAATTATGAGGGTTCAGCAGAACGCCGCCACCCCGGTGTGGGATGGCGGCAAGATTCATTTATTATCTATGAGATTGAATCGGTTAAAAAGCCAGGCAGGCCCGGACATTATACACAAAGTACATCCAATCGTCATCATCATTGGTACTTACATACCAGGATTAGCTTTTTCGTAGGTACTCATCGAAATATGGAACGGTAAACACTAGTTCTCCCCTTCGTGGCGCAGCAATGACACCCACATCGAGAAGCCGTTTTCTATAGGTCTGGAGAGCCTGACTCTTTTTCCCCAGTTTAGACTGAAGTTTGGCGGTAGTGATTGTTTCACCGCATTTGGCCATAGCCTCGAGGAAAAAGCGGTCGTTGTCTGAGAGGGGGACAAGAATAGGCTTAAATACGTTGTCTTCCAGATCATTCATGGCCGCTTTTTCGGCCTTATCCATGATTGACTCGCCTATTTCTCCGTTCTCCGGTGTGTAACGAATCAAGTAATAGCCGACGAGTTGCATCAAGTACGGAAATCCTCGTGTTGCAGCGGCCGCCTTGTGAAGGATATCATCCGATGCATGAATACCGATTGATTCGAATACCTGGTTGTAATATGCTTTGATGAGGTTCGTGGATATCAATCCGAGCTCAATTTTGGTTGCTCTGTTCAGGAAAGTTAAAACTTTATCGTTCAGTACGCTGGATACGGCATGGGGGAGCCCCGCCATGGCAATGGCGATGTTCTTTCCGTCCCCCACCAACTCTTGATAGGCCGACGCGACCTCGCGCATGGCGGCGGAGGAGCAAACCTCATCGATAAGAATCAAGACACCTTTTCCCTTTTCGGCAAGACGATCACACAGGAGGGACATCTTTGAGCGGAAACCATATTGCCGCTCAGCGGCTTCAGAAAATGTGAGCCCGAAGGAAAAGCCGAATACTCCGGCATTAAATCCCGTGACTTTTCGTTTTTCGTCCTTGAAGAATGGGGATCCGTTGAGCTGTAATTGTTCTATGATCGCTTTCGGCATTCCTTCGTAGGCCGTTACCCTTGCAATGACAAAGTCTTGCTTTGCAGCCCGGTCACCGAGTTCCAGCAGCAAGGCGGTTTTACCCATACCTCTTTGACCAAGAAACAATGTGCAGCGATTACGGGAGCCGACAGGTTCTCGCAATCCTTCCATAAACTGATTGATAATCTCATCCCTGCCGATATATTCGTTGGGACGGTTTCCGAATGTTGGCTGAAAGATATAGTTGTTCATTCAGTTTTACTTACGTTTATTTTTCTTTACTTTCTTTTATTCTTCTTTATCCTTTGCAAAGATAAAAAGAAAAACTGAAGTGAAAAAAAGTGCCGATAATGAAAGAACAAAATGGGGTATGCTAGTTCAGCAAAACCGCCACCCCGGCAAGGGGCCGGAGCACACTTTTTACGCAGAGTCAAAAATCCGGGGCAGATTTTTACGCAGAATCAATTTTGCGGGTCCGCCTCCCGGGTCCACTTGTGGGGAGGAAGGCCGGTGACGGCGGTGAAGGTGCGGGAAAAGACCGAAGGGGAAGAGAAGCCGCAGCGGGCCGACAAGTCCGCCATCCGGATATCCGGATGCTCGGTTTTAAGGCGCTTGGCCTCCCGGATGCGATGATGGTTCACGAACTGATAGAAGGTGATTCCATATTCCGTGTGGATGAAATGGGAGAGGTATGTGCGGTTCATCGGCAGCACGGTCTGAAGGTCCAGAAGTTTGAAGTCCGGATTCAGATGGGGTTTCTCGTGTTCCATCCATTCTTCCAGCACACGGCGATAGTGGGCG
>CADAJF010000005.1 GCA_902788175.1 uncultured Bacteroidia bacterium | reverse complement strand
AGGGCGCAAAGGGCCAGGGCGGCAAAGGCCGCGCTTACGTACAGTTTTCTCATCGCTCAGTCCTCCCATCCGTCGGTTCCTTCCGTAATCCAATGTCCATAATTAGGCATTGTTGCAGACAAGGTCTGCATCATAGCGTTCTCGTGGCAGAGCTCCACGGTCTGGGCCTCCGGGGCCTCGTAAAAAAGTCTTTTTTTGTCCATAAGGCGTTTCGTGTTTTTGATTCGTCCGCTGCAAAAATGCCATTTTCCGCGCAAACCGATGTCTCATTCTGACAAAAAAATGTCTCATTCTGACAATTTTTGCTTATTTTTGTGCTATGGTACTGACTGTGCTGCTTATTTTCCTGCTTTGGTCCGGCGGGCCGGAGAATCCCCGTCAGGCGGATTCCCTTTACCGAGTACGCATGTCAGAATTCTTCTACGCGGATGACAAGGAAGGCTTCCTGGAAACCAATAGGCAGCTCATAGTCTATCACGAGACCCACGGCAACGACAAATACCTGTTCAACGCCTACGCTACTTACCTGGATCGTCTCCAGGTATGGGGCCGCCTGGACGAGGCCATGTCAGCGCTGCAGGAGATGTCGCAAAAAGCCCAGGAACGGCAAAGCGAACTTGGGCAGGCGGTGACGGAATTTTGTTTCGGCCAGTTTTATCTGGGTAATCGGCAGCCCCGGGAGGCGGAAGAGCATTACCGGAAGGCGTTTGGCCAGCTGCGCAAACTGGGAGAGAACAGCCGGGCCATCCGGGCGGGCTTCAACCTGCAGGCGGTGGCCATGAACCTGAATACACCGGAGAGCGGCCTTGCCATCAACGACTCTACCCAAGTGCTGCTGGAAAGTATGGAGCTCAAGGCGGGGAAGACGGACTACAACAACCGTTTCAAGCAGGCGCGCTACCGTTTTGTGCTGCTCCAGCGCCTGAACAGGCTCAAGGAGGCGGAGGCTATGCAGGATACGATGCTGCGCTACTCGGCCATTATCAACGACCCCAGCCAGGAGGAGCTGGCCCAGACGGCCATTATCCAGTTTGAGCAGTTGACGGGGAAGAAGGCATCGGCCTACGAAAGGCTGGACAGCCTCATTGTCCGTAACCGCAGGGCGGGGAACTGGGTGAAGGTGGCGCGGTTCCGTCTGGCGCTGGCAGACTACCAGCGGGACAACGGAGACCTGGCGCTGGCGGTGGATAATTACCGGGCGTACGCGGCAGAGAGTGACTCGGCGGGGCTGTACCGCACCAATGAACAGCTGAATACGCTTACCAAGCAGTACCAGCTGCGGGAGCTCACCATGGAGAATGCGGCGGCGCGGCAGCGGATCACAGCCCTTACTATCATAGCGGTACTGCTGTTGGTGTTGTCGCTGGCCGTTTTCATGTACGCCCAGTCGCTCAAGCGCAAGAACAGGGCACTGTACCTGGCCTCCAGGGAGAATATCCAGGCAGAGGAAAAGGCAGAGGAGGCGCTGGTGGAGCGTATCGGCGAGCAACCTACGCCGGAGGCCGGGCTTTATGCATCGCTCCTGTCCCTGATGAAGGAGGAGGAACTGTTCAAGAATCCGGAGCTTAGCCGCGACGACATCTGTGCCCGCCTGGGCACCAACCGTACTTATCTGGCCGAAGCAGTAAAACTCTGCTCAGGCCTCACCCTGGGCGGCTTCATCAACCACCAGCGGCTGCGCTGGGCGGCAGAGGCCCTTTCTTGCAAGAGCGACATTCCAGTGCAGGAAATCGGCGAAGACGCCGGCTTCTCTTCCCGCTCCACCTTCAACCGCCTGTTCCAGGAGCAGTACGGCATGTCGCCCTCCTCCTACCGCTCCGCTTCCCGCAGCTAAGGAGGGCGTTTTAGCAGACATGTTTATACGACACATCCTCACCGCCGCCCTTACCCTGTGCCTTTCCCTGCAGGGGTTCTGCCAGGAGAATCGGCCCCAGGCTGCGGCCGACAGCATTCTTTTCGAAGGCCGATACCGCACCCATTATCTGTATATGCCTCCCCGGCTTCGGGAAGGCCGGCCCCTGGTCATTCTGCTGCACGGGTATGGCGGAAAGGCCGATGGCTATCGGCCCGAAATGCTGGAAGTGGCCCGGCGGGAAGGATTTGCGCTCTGCATCCCGCAGGGGTTGAAAGCGCCGCAAGGCAAGACCGGCTGGTATGTGGGCTACCCCAAGCAGAAAGGGATGCGGCAGAACGACGACGAGTTTGTGTGCCATCTCTCCCGCTATCTTTGCGAGACTTATCAGCTGGAGAACCCCTTTCTGGTGGGGATGTCCAACGGAGGAGAAATGTGCTACCTGATTGGCCGGAAGTACCCGGGGGCGTTCCGGGCCATCGCATCCATAGCAGGGCTCACTATGGAGTGGGTCTCCGAGCATATTGCCCCGCATGGCCCCGTTCCGTTCATGGAAGTTCACGGAACCCAGGACCGCACCTCCCGATGGGAGGGAGACTTGGAGAATGAAGGAGGCTGGGGCGCGTATATCCCCGTGCCGGAAGCCGTTCAGTTCTGGGTTCGGGAGAATGGATGTGAGGCAGAGGAACGCACCACAGCGCTTCCCCTGGCATCGGAAACGGCCTGTCCGGTTGTCCTGCATTCCTGGCTGGGAGTTCCTGCCTGGGAAGGCGGACCACCCAGCGAAGTGCGTCTGTATGAAGTCCAAGGCGGCAACCACTCCTGGGCGCTGGCCGATATGGACACCTGCGACATTGTCTGGGATTTCTTCAGCAAATACCTGCAGTAAAAAGTAGAAAAATAGGCCGATAGGTAGAAAAGAGGGGGTCAAAAGGTTGAAATAAGGGGGGCGGCGGCGGTTTGCATTCAAAAATTGTTATTTTTGCAAGAATCGTGTTCTGTACTCGTCACTTAAGCGCGTGCGAATTAGGGAAAATGGGAAAACAGAAGGACACATATCGATCTCCTGCTATTCTGCGTCGTGTTCCTGTCGGCCTGGAAACTTCCATTCTGACAGCCTCCATCAATGATGCCGTGGTGGTGGAAACTACCGGCCAGAAGGTACAGTACTACGACTGGAGCGAAGAACAGCCCTTCAATCACAACTGGGAATAGTCATGAAGCGAGCACCTTTGATATTGATGCTGGCTGCGGCTTTGTGCGCAGCGGTGTCGTGTTTGGAGGACATGCCAATAGGAAGGGGGGGTACCATCTTCTTCAGCGCCTCGATGGGCGGCGTTTCTACCAAGACGGAATATGCCGGCGGGAGTTATGCCACCGGAGAGATAGAAGACATTTACTGGATAGACGGCGACAAGATTCGGATTCTCTGCGACCAGGCGGCAGACCCGTCGGGAAATTCATGGGCGGACTACACCGTGACCCCCACATCGGACCGTACCAAGGGCTCCATCACTCCTGTCAACAAGAATGGCCTGCATTGGGGAAGCGGGAAACACTATTTCCATGCCTCTTACCCGGCCGAGGGCGTTACATTCGGCTCCCTGACAAATACATCCCGCACATTCAGGGCCACAATTCCTTCGGGGCAAGGAGGGTCCTGGAACAGCAGCCGCACAGAGTACATGCCGAATATGAACAACGCTTGTATGTACGCCGTTGCCACAAGCGAGGAAACAACTTCGCAGTCCAAGGTGAGACTGAAGTTCAAGCCCCTGGTAACAACGTTTCGCATTTCGCTCACAACCCTGGCGGACAGCGAGATTCCGGAAGGTACGCTACTGAAAAAACTGGAGCTTAGCAGCGCAGTCTCGGACATGGCCGGCGATTTCTCGGTGAAGATTGACGCTACCGGGGACAATGATGTAAACTGCTCGGACACAACTCTTTACAGCCCTACGCGATCGGTTAGCCTGGATCTTGGCAGCGGCATCCAGCTTAGCAAGACCCAGCCCCGTTCGTTCACCCTTTTCACCCTTCCGCTGATGCAGGATAAGCTGACGCTGACACTGACTTTCAACAACGGCGTCATCCGTAAGCTTGAGCTGAAAAAGAACGGCGAATGGCTCCAGTTCCCGGCCTGCAGCAAGGTTTTCATCGACAATATGAGTGTCCCGAACCTGCTGGATGCCACCGTGTACATAGACGGGCAGATGCTGCAAAGCTACCAAGGGGATTATTACTTCCCAAAATTCGACTTCACCCCTAGTAAAGACAGCATTGTTGTCTGGAGAGGCGAGCAGGCCGCATTCAGCCTTTATTCCAGCGCCAGACCTGCACCAGAGTACTCGTACGAGTGGAGTACGGATGCTGTGAACTGGTATGACAGGGACGTGACCGATCTTCCCTACACCAGCACCGTTTCCTCCGACGGGAGAACTTTCTCGACAACCCCTACAGAGCGCGGCATCATCTATATCCGCGTAACGGGCACGCGGGGAAGCGGGGCAAATGTAGTTCAGAAGCAGAAAATTATCAAAATCCGGACGCAGCAACTCATATCCTTAACGTTGGACCCGGCATCCGAGTCTTCATCGCCTATAGAGATGATGGTTGCTCCATCGCCCGGTATTGCCACCCGGCTCATCGCACCCATCGTCTATTACAATGATGGTCAGGATCCGCAAAACAAACTGCTTGGCTCCGGCTGGACTTGGCAAAGTTCCAATCAAAGCGTTTGTACGGTCAACCCCTCCGGCATAGTCTCTGCGCATTGGAAAGGCGCAGATCCGGTGTGTTTAACCTGCTCTATTACCGGAGGTATGGACTCCTTCTCTGCCACCGCCTGGGTCAGGACCTACCTCCCTTTCCTTTTCGAGCTCGTGTTAGCCTCCCCGAACGTAACCCTTTGGAAGGGAGAGAATTTTAACTTCAGTTATTCTTTAGAGGTCGCCATGTTACTGGTTAGTTGTAGTGGTACTGGGAATACCAATTCATATCCTGCCGGGACTAACCGGAATGGGGTATGGTACGTTTCATCGCACCAGTTAAAAACCGGAGATGTTGTGACTTTCTACGCCGTACATCCTACCGAAGGTACTTACTACTGGCCGGTGAAGGTTAAGTTTACCATCCGGGAACTTGAGTCAATGTCACTTGACAAGAGTACAGTCAGTCTTGCCCGCGGCGCATCCACCACCCTCACTCCCACGGTCTTGTACCACGACGGCACGTCTTCCGGGCAGAACCTCGGCATCTCTGCGGCACAGTGCAGCTGGAGCTCCGACAACACATCGGTCTGCACCGTTTCAAATGGCAAGGTGACCGCCGTGGCATCCTCCGGCTCCGCCTGGATCACCTGCTCGCTCACCCGGGGCTCAAAGACCGTTTCCGCCAGATGCAGGGTAACCATTCAATGATGGCGCGAAGAATATGAGAGAGACAATCATACACAAGATAGCCGCCCTTCTTGCCGTCGCGGCGCTCTGTGCAGCCGGAACCGGCTGCACCGGGAAACTGGATGCCCCTCAGACGCTCCCCGCAGGGGATGAAATCCTCTTCGCCGGCACCCCGCTGTCGGCCCCGGCAACGAAAACGGCCTACTCCGGCGAGATTGTAAGCGCAGGCGGCCAGGAGTACGAGCGCCTGAACTGGGTGAGAGGGGATGTCATCCGCATCTGGCGTGTCGACCCGGCTCCCGATTGGTGCGACTACCAGGTGGAAGGAATTACGTCCGAGGGCCGCACATCCACCGCAACCGTTCTATCTCCGTGCGGGCCGAAGTCCAGACTCCGCTGGGGAAAAGATACGCCGCACAGCTTCCGCGCCATGTATCCCTCTCCTGACAGCGCCCCCGTCTCCGGCGTGGGAACTTTCACGGGAGACCTCCTCCATTTCTCCCTGCCGGACGTACAGGATGGCAAGGACATGAGATACGCCTACATGGTCGCAAGCACAATGGCCGACCCAAGGGACGGCGCTACCGTGAGCCTAGGCTTCCAGATGGCCGTCATGCCCCTCAGGCTTGTGCTCACCCCTTCCTCCGGATACAACTACCCTGGCAATCAGTTGACAGTGACCTCGGTAACGCTGACCACCTCGGGGGCCGATTCTTACCTCTGCGGGGCGTGGACGGCCGATATGGGTAAAAACCCCATCGAGTATGCCTGGAATACGGGTGTTGCCCGGGGGAAGGAACTGAGTCTGGACTTTCCCGCAGGCGGCAGGACGCTCCGCTATGGGGAGAAGGACACGGTGTACTTTTTTATTCCTCCCTTCCCTGTCACAGACGCCACCCTGACCGTGACCACGGAACAGGGCGACATTACCCTTGACTTGCCGCCCATTGAGCCCGGCAGTTTCCTGAGCGTGACTCCGAATGACGGCCTGCCGAGGGAACTCGCGGAGGAGACGATGAGTTTCGTCATCGCAACGTCAAGCGGCAGCCGGAGTTTTTGCGTCCCGTTTCAATCGGCCGAGGCCCCAACCGACCTGACCATCTTCTGGGGCGATATGAACGGTAGCTCCACAAGGATTCCGAGAGGAACAATCGTTGAGGATGCCTTGAAAACCTTTGAATATCAGGCGAATGACCTTGGGGAACACACCATCACCATAATTGCCGCAGCCCCTGAAGATTATCTGAACAATCCGTCCAATTCCAGGATTCCGCCATTCAATTTCAATGCTTACTCGACATCCGGGTTCATGCTTACAGAAATGCTGACCCCCATCCTTCCCTATGCGGGGACAAGCGCAGACAGTGCTTTCAGAGGCTGTACGAATCTCCGTTCAGTTCCCGAAGGGCTTTTCTCCAAGAACCCGCAGCTCACCTCCATGACATACGTTTTCTACGGTTGCTCATCCCTAAAGACCATTCCGGAGCAGTTGTTCGAAGGCCTTGAGAATGCGAGTGACTTCACCTTTGCTTTCGGCCGTTCAGGGTTAGAGTCTTTGTCGCCGGGAATGCTTTCCAACCTTGTTTCGGCGGAAAGTTGTCAAGGGATGTTTTATGAATGTAAAAGCCTTTCGGTAATTCCGGACGGCCTTTTCCAGGGATTAAGCAACGTGACCCTCTTCAATAGGGTTTTCGAGAATTCAGGGCTTACCAACCTTCCGGAAGACACCTTCTCCGGATGCAGCTCTGCAAAGCATTTTGATTATGCATTCCAAAATTGCACTTATCTGACCGGTCCCATCCCGGAAGATTTGTTTTATGCCTGCAGGGACAGCAACAACACGGTCGGGATAGAATCTTTTTTCTGCCTGTTTTCCGGCTGTGCCAATTTGGGAGGAACCATTCCGCCGGGGCTTTTCAAGGAATGCAGAAAAGCCTGGGATTTCCGTCGAATTTTCATTAACTGTTCATCCCTGGAAGGCTCCGTTCCGGGAACGCTTTTCGAGGACTGTGTAGAGGCGAAGAGATTTAATTACACTTTCGCATACTGCAATGGCATGACGGGTGATTCCTCCGGATATTTCGTTCCGGAGGAGCTGTTTTGGAACTGCAAAAAGGTGGAGATGATGAACTACACATTCAGTCATAGTATCTATATGACAGGGAAAATCCCCCCCTTGCTTTTAAAGGACAAGCCCGTATTAAATTCGATTGAGGGCCTGTGTTCTTATATGGGGAACGGATGGGGCACCGATGCTGTCGGTATCGGCCTTCTGGTGCAAGATAACGGCCAGCTGATTCCCGAGCAGCTGCTGTGGGAGGCACCGAAACTTAAGAATGTCACCAGAGCTTTTCAGAGAGCTTTCAACAAAGCCCACCAGGGCTATCTCCCGGGTAAGCTTTTCCAGAACAACCCCGATTTGGAAACAGCCCCCGTCTTCGCTGGTTATAATGATTGTATTATCGCCGACCCCAACGCTTCCGGGCATATCCTCTCAGAAGATTTCTTTGTCAACAATGAAAAGCTTACCGACTTATCGTATTTCTTTGATTTTAACCGTACTTTGGCGGGAACGCTTCCTGCCGGCCTTTTCAGGAATCTCAAGAATCTGGAAAACATCACCGCTATGTTTTACAGAACCGATCTTACAAACCTTCCTGACAAGCTGCTCGCCTACAATCCCAAGCTCACGAATTTGAACAGTGCATTCCAGGCGTGCCCTCGTATGAAGCTTAGCGCGGGTATTTTTATCGACCCGGCCAGCGGCATTACCAAAGCGAATCGCTTTGCCGGCGTGACCCCGAATTTCACATCCGCGTTTTATGGTGCCGGCCAGCAATTGGGTTCTTCTGGCGGTGTCGCAGGAACCGTGCCCGACCTTTGGAATTACACTTATGGCGGGGACGGTCCCTACGGTACGTCAGGCTGCTATGCCCCGGTAAACGCCAGATTTACCAACCACGCCAGCATCCCTGCAGCGTGGAGGTAAAAAGCTGATCATCATCGAGTTACAGAAATCAATCGTTGCAATTTGCGACGATTGATTTTTATAAATGCCTGTGGGTCAGGTGTTTGTCGATCAGTGGAAGGGTGGGCCGATAAGGCTGAAAATGCAAAAATTGTCAGAATGAGACATTTTTTTGTCAGAATGAGACATCGGTTTGCGCGAGAATGGGCATTTTTGCAACAGACAACATAAACACAAAACGCTTTATGAAAAAGTTTTTCCTTCTCACAATCCTTGTGGCCCTTGTGGCCTGCCAAAAAGAAACCGTACAACCTGAAACGGTGCAAGAGACGGCTTCTCCCATTACTTTTGAACTGACGGCCAACTATGGCAATGCCACCAAAGCCGTGAAAACCGGATGGGAGGCCGGCGACGTGGTCTTTGTCTTCTTCCAGGGCGTAGAGGCCCCAAAACATCTTCAGCTGCGCTACGACGGCAGCTCCTGGACTGCCGTTCAGATGAACGGCGACACTGAGGGTGACATTGGCCTTTCCAACGGACAGGAAGGGCTGATGCGGGCCGTTTACTTCCCTTTCGGGAATGACACTGTTATTACGACCGACTACAGCGGGTCGTTTTTCTTCTCAAGTGCGAATCAGCCTGCATATTATTCTTACTGGCTTACTGGCACGCTCCACTATGTGGTAAACAACAATAAAGTGTCCGGCGCGTTCAACATGTGCATTCCCGAAGGAATGGTCCAGTTCTGGATAGAGGACCCGGATGCCGCCGCCAAGCTGGCTACAAGAGATGAGTACTATCTTTACTGTCCGGCGATAAAACCTGTCGAAATCAACGAGATTATTCCTGACAGTATGGATATTTACGAATTCGATTACTCTGCCGGCAAGGGCATTCTCCCCAATGCCTACGAAGGGGGCTTTCTTTTTGCCGGCCGCCTGGCAGAGGGATATACCACCGAATTTGGCAGCAGCTATTATTTCCGTAAAACGAAGAAGGAATATCGTGGAACTATGCATGTGACGGAAATGGAGGATCTGTATGTGAAGGCATCGGCCCCCATCCAGAGCCACGATGCCATCAAACTCCCGTCATGGGAGAGCTCCCGCTGGCAGCCGGTCCTGGAAGATGACGACTTTGTGGAACTGAGCAGCACACAGGCCTCCCTGGGCAAGTGGAAGATCAAGAACTTCGGCGACCGATATCCCGGGTATGATTATCCTAAGGAATACAACTTTGCCACGGCCGTTTCCCTGGGTGAAACCGTTCCGGACAAGCAGGAGTGGGAAGCGCTTATCGGCGGCCTTTCCTGGGCTCCCGTCTGCGTGGGAGAAGATTTGATTCCGGGGCTTGCGGGAGTGGACAAGGATGGCAAGTTTATCTTCCTGCAGGATGGAGTCTACTGGACATCAACCCCTTATTCCGGCGCCGAAGACGCCGAGGCATATGCTGTTGTAGTGAATCACAGTGTGTCGGCTCCTTACATCAAAGATATTGACAAAAGCGCCAATGCGCTTGTCCGCGCCCTCGTGGGCCCTACAGACCCGTCTCTGACCCTGTTTAACCCTGAACGCACCCTGTAAAGCCCTATGAAAACAGACAAAACAAGCTATACCGCACCCCTGTGCGAAGCGCTGGAACTGCGCCTGGAAGGAGTCATTGCGCAGAGCCCCGCTTCGGGAAATCCTAATTTTAATGGCTTCGACCCCAATGAAATTTACTTTTAGACAATCAGCCCACTCCCATATGAAAAAGATTATTTTCCTCACAGCCCTTGTGGCCCTGGCAGCGTGCCAGAAAGAAAATGTAGTTCCCGAGATTGAGCCCGTTCCTGAACCCGAACGTGAGACCCAGGCGGAAACCACCGCCACGCCCATCGTCTTTGACCTTTCGGCCGATTATTCCGACGGCGGCCCCGCCACCAAAGCCGTGAAAACTGGCTGGGAAGATGGCGACGTGATATATGTCTTCTTTGAAGGGGTGCCATCCCCCAGGCACCTGCAGATGCGTTACGACGGATCCGCCTGGACAAACGTGGAGATGAACGCAGCGAACGTAGAGGTGGGCGCACTTGGCCTGCAGGAAGGGGACACAGGCACCATGCGGGCGGTGCATCTGCCTTTTGCAACATCTTCTACGACAATTTTTAATGGCTCTTCAACACACTACGCCTTCCACTGCACGGGGGAGGAGGACGAATCATACTACCTTACTGCAACACTCACTTTTGTCGTAAAGAACGGGAAGGTTTCCGGAGCGTTTAATATGACCATTCCGGAAGTTTTTGTCCAGTTCTGGATAGAAGACGCGTCCGCAGGGACTTCCTCATCCCGGTTATGGTTGTCTACAGGAGCCATAAGTTCCACTCAGTTCTGGGGTGTCACGGAGAATCTGGATATTAACCAGGATAAGGGCCCCTATGGTTATCCAATGGCGGGCAACCCTTACAAGGGCGGATGGCTTTTCAGTGGTATCCTTGACCCTGATTACCTGGACGAGTACGGGAACAATTACTACTTTGTATTGAGAGATATGTTCCAAGGCAATACCCTTTCCAGAAAAAATTTGTTTGTATCCGGCAAGACCATCTCCAACCACAACGCCATAGTCCTTCCCGCCAAAAGCAGTACACGCTGGCTGGAAGTAGGGCCGGATAAGACCGTGGAACTTGTCAAGGACGGTGTATCCTACGGCGAATGGCACACCTGCAACTACGAAGCGTCGGCACCCGAGGATTATGGTACAGAACATGACTATTCAACCGCAACGAGCCTGGGATACATTGTTCCCTCGGTCGATCAGTGGCTGAATTTGATTAAAGACCCTGTGACAAATGAGCCCACCCTTAACCATGCATCCATAAGATTTAAAGAATCTGTATGGGGGTTGGTAATCTGGGGAGATTCGGGATTTATCTTCCTTCCCGAAGGACCGTATTGGACCTCTTTGCCCGGAACGTCTATCCGCGTCGGCCATAGCGGCATCGGCCACGAGTTGTGCGGCTTGTCAGATATACTGATGGTGCGCGCCCTCAAAAGCCCCACGACACCCACCTTTAACCCCTTCCATGACGAGATAAGCTTCTAAACAAGTCACCCTGAGCCCGCTGCCGCAACGCTGCTTCCCGCCACCACCCTGGGAAGTGAGTGCTATGCCAACATGTTCAGCGGTTGTAACCAGCTCAGGAAGCCCCCGGTGCTTCCTGCCACCAACCTGGCCGCGTTCTGCTACAGCGGCATGTTCAGCGGATGCATCCGGCTGCAAGACGCCCCGGAACTTCCCGCCACCAACCTTGCGGAAGGCTGCTACATGAATATGTTCGACAACTGCAGAGCGCTGGCAAGCGCCCCGGAGCTGAAAGCCGCCAAGCTGGTTTCCGGGTGCTACGCCTTCATGTTCCGTGACTGCACCTTGCTTGGCAACGTCACCTGCCTGGCAACCAACCCCGGAGCCGACTACACCGACGACTGGCTGAGCGGTGTCCCCTCAAGTGGCACCTTCGTCAAAAAGTCCGGTGTCACCTGGCCCTCCGGCATCAGCGGCATCCCCACCGGCTGGACCGTGCAGCAGAGCCAGTAGCCCGGCCCCCAAAAACAGGCGACAGCTTCCCGTCCAAGCATTTTAAGGCGTTTTTGCAAAGACGGACAGGCTGTCGCCTGTATCTTTCCATCGGCCCCCAACGCGTTTGTCAGGACACCAGAGGAGATTTATTGCTGCGCACAGAATGGCAAATGGGCAATTTTTGTCAGAATGAGACAAAAAATTGTCAATTTGAGACATCGGTTTGCGCGGGATAGGGCATCTTTGCAGCAGAACGTAAAACGAAAAGCCCTATGAATCTGCAAAAGTATCTCCCGCCTCAGTGCGAGACATTGGAGCTCCAGACCGAAGGAGTGATTGCCCAAAGTTTTGTGGATCCGTTTGGAGACACGCAGAAGTGGTAAACCCCGTAAAAGAAAGAGAGCCATGAAAAAGATTACCGCCATCATCGTTTGCGCGGCGTTTGCCTTTGCCGCCTGCACCAAGACCACCCTTCCGGAGCCTGACGCCGGGCAGACGCCCGTGGAGGAGACAAACTCCGGGGAGGAACTCAAGCTTAACCTTACCATTTCCCATGCCGGGTGGTCGGCCGACACCAAGGCCATCAAAACCGGGTGGGCTGTGGGCGACGTTATCCTTGTGTTTTTCAAGACGGATGTCCATAAATACCTTGAGTTAAAGTATAGCGGAGCCAGCTGGGTTGGCACATGCAAACACGGTCTCACAGAGGATGAGATTGCAAATGCTTCGTCCAAGAAACTCCGCGCCATCCACCTGCCCCATAATCAGTCTGTCCGTCCGGAGCCCGGTATCACCTCATACAACGCGCTGTCATACTACGACTATTTCCTGGAGTCCGGCCTTGTGGACTACACGTACAGCAGCACCGGCGGGCTCACGGCCACACTCAGGATGGCCGCGCCGCAGTACACGGACTCGTCTTCGGGAAAACTCATCGACTTCCAGGTGACGGGCTTCGACCCCTCCCGCACGTATCACTTGAACATGAAATACCTGAGGAAACTGTACGTGACCGGCGTTACCCACTCAGCCTTGGAACTTTGGTACGGAGCCTATGGCTTGGACCGTGAGCGGCTCATCGTGGGGCGGAAGGACGGCAGTGCCATGCACTTTGCCGGCCTTCTGGACGCAAGCGCCGTGGGAACGCCCGTAACCTTCGATTTCACCATCCTGGACCAGAAGAACAAGATTGCCTACACGCGGAGCGTAGGTCCCAAGACCGTGAACGGAAACCTGAGCGTGAACCTGGGGGACATCTCCGACGAAAGCAAGTGGAAGGCCACGCCATACGAGGACCTGGGCATTGACAATGCCGACGGCAAACGAATGTACTGGGCCCGGCGCAACCTGGGCGCCACATCCGATTATGATCCCGGTTTGTATTTTGCCTGGGGCCAGACCACCGGCTACCCGCGTATTCTTGGGGCCAATGGGAAGTACTCCTTCAATCATAATTTTTCAGAGAGCAATTTTTCCTTCCCCGAATTGGATGAAAACAACTATTTAAAGCCGGCCTACGATGCAGCTTATGTGGTTCTGGGCGGCGCCTGGCGCATGCCTACGTCTGATGAATGGAGGCGTTTGTGGGATTATACCGAGCATGGTTACACTCAAGAAGACTTGAATAACAGCGTCCGGGCATTCTGTGGTAAAAAATCCGGTTATACAAACAATTATTTCTATTTGCCGCATTCTTCAAATGCCTTTGGTTCGGATTTAAGCATAAAAAACCTTGATGCCATTATCTGCTGGACCCCCGAGTATAAAGGAAAAAATTCTTTGGGATCCGAAACGGCAGACATTTTTATTTGTACCCCTTCTGTCCCAATAAATATTAGAACATTAATGGCCGAGTATGGCACCCCCATCCGCCCCGTATTCACCTTGCAATAGCGCCGCTTTTCAATGAAATCATGATGGAAAAGAAACAGTATTATGAACCGCCCGCAGTATACATGCTGGCGGTGACAACGGAAGGACATCTGTTGCAGACGCATTGCAGTTTGTAAAATAGAAAAGAATTTATGAAGAACAGCGCAGTCAAAGAAAAGTACTGCCGGCCGGAGTGCCTGGCGGTGGAGCTGAAGCTCGAAGGTGTGGTCCTGACAATCAGTGGCCTGAGTAATTATGAAGACGGCGGCTACGATCCGCTGAACCCTTAATGAATGGAGGATAATACATGATGAAAAAACTTATCGCATTGGCGGCGCTCTCCCTTACCCTCGCCGCCTGCAGCAAGAGTGAAACGGAGGAGCAGCTGCTGCCTGTCGAAAACAAAGGCATTACCCTTACGGCCACCCTGGCTCCGAAGGATGCCCCCACCAAGGCCCTCGCCGACAACGGGGACGGGAAACTCACGGCCAGCTGGGCCGTGGGTGAGACATTGGCCATCGTGTACAAGCTGTTAAATGACGATTATTTGGCCGTAGCCAGCGTCGTATCCGTGGACGCTTCCGGCGCCGCCACCATCGAGTTCACGGTAGATCCTTCCACCCCGGACGGAACCGACTGCGAAATCCTCTACCCGTCCACGGCGCTCGATGAGTCCACCATTGTCTTCCAGAGCGGAGATCTGAACACAATCCCGGATGTCCGCTACGGCATGGGCGTCATCAGCCCCGCTACGCCCGATGCCGGCCTGACACTGACGATGCCCCTCACCCCATTGGGATCTATCTTCAAGTTCACCCTGCAGGATGAAGACGGATCGGCCATCATGGCGAAGTCGCTGGTGGTGGCCGCCAATACGGATACCTTTGTCGCCACACCGTCTGCCGCGACGAGCGAGTATTACCTCTTGCTTCCTGCGATCAGCGGAGAGGCGATGACCGTCTCGGTCCCCGGCGACAAGGGAACGTCCAGTTACCGTTTCTTCCGGGCCGATGTCACTTTCGAGGCCGGCAAGTACTACCGGTCCACCCTGAAGATGACCCTGCAGAGCGAGGCTGCCGATTACGTCGCAATGGGCGACGGCCTGAAGTGGGCGGTCAGGAACGTGGGTGCGGACAAGCCGGAGGACTACGGCGATTACTTTGCCTGGGGTGAGGTGGAGCCGTACTACAGGGCGGGCCATGCCTACGACGAGGAAAACACAGGCACCGCGAATTGGAAGGACGGCAAGGCCGACGGTTACTCCTGGCCTTCTTATCAATGGGGTGACGGCAGTACCTTCAGCAAATACACGGGCAGCGATGATTCCGTCTTGCAGCCTGCGGACGATGCCGCTACGCAAAATATGGGTTCAGGCTGGCGCATGCCCACGCAGGAGGAGTGGAAGGCGCTTCTCAGCGAGTTCAGCTTCTACTGGGTTTGGGTAGAGAACTTCAATGGAAGCGGCAGGAAAGGCAGTCTGGTAATCAGCCGCAAGGCGGGTTACGAGGGCAACAGCATCTTCCTTCCCGCCGCGGGTCATCGCGAAGGCAGGAACCTCAGCATGGCGGGCATCAACGGCTACTACTGGTCTTCTTCCCTCTATACAGAATACCCGGACAAAGCGTGCAGCGCGTACTTCCAGTCCGAATATCCGAGCTGGAGGTACTCCGACCGCTCCTTCGGCCACTCTGTCCGGGGCATCCGGAAGGCGGAGTAGATTCTTCCTGACTTACAGCTGTTTATCAAACATGGTCGTTGCAGCTTGCAACGACCATGTTCTGTATGTGGCTGAGCAATAGACAATCGGGAAAGGGCAATTTTTGTCAGAATGAGACAAAAAATTGCCAGAATGGGACATCGGATTGCGCGGGAATGGACATCTTTGTGACGAACATCAAACATATAACTACAATATGAATCCGAAAAAGAGTTACCTTGCACCGCAGTGCGAAGCGCTTGAGCTGCATCTGGAGGGCGTAATTGCCGTAAGCGATCCAACGTATAATCCTCCTTTTGGAGGCAATCAAGAAGATTTGTAGCGTTATGAAAAACAAATTGTTCCTCTTATTAGTGCTGGCTCTCACGCTGGGTGCGTGCGTGCGGGAAACCCCGATGGAAATCCGGAAAGCCCCCGTTTACAGATTCGACATTGCCGTCACATCGGCCGGGATGCCCACGACCAAGGGCGTCAAGACCGACTGGGAAAGCGGTGATGTGCTCTATGTCTTTTTCGAGGACAATGCCCTGCAGTACCTGAAGATGACGTTCAACGGAACCACCTGGGACCAGACCGACAAGCAGGGAGGCAGCGCGTTCGAGGGCCTGAACCTGACGGCCTCCGGCAAGAAGGTATCGGCCGTCTGGTTCCCCCCGTATGTGAACGACGGTGCTCCCGTCTGGGTTGAAGGAGAAGGATTCACGTTCCCGGATGCCAGGCAAGGCGGCTATTTCATGTCGGCCCAGGCCGTTCCCTATACCGCGGAAGCCGAGGGCGGCGTGACGAACGTGCGCGCGCAGCTGGACATGCGGGCCCCGGAAGGATTCGTCCAGTTTTATGTGGCCGATGACAACCCCCAGCCCGACAGCTGGTGGCTGACGGAAGCCCACTTCGCCTGCGCAGCCGTCGGAAAGATTGTTCCGGGCGGAAACGTCAACTGGAGTACGGGAGCGTATGGCTTCCCCCTGCCCGGTCTTCCCGCCACGGTGGACGGGGAAAAAGGATACTATTTTTATGGCATCCTGCGTGAGGCGTCAAGGGGCGTATCGACCAACTATTCTTTCCAGATGGTCCGGCAAAGCGAGCGGGAAGGGCACAGCTACGTATCGGCCGTAAAAGGCAAGGCCGGCGTTACCGCCACGATGTATGTCGTCGAAGGAGGGGCCGTAAGCAAGGCTGCCTTCAAACTGGGCGGCTGGCAGGAGAGGCACTTCGTGGATATGGGAACGGGGGTTCTATGGAGCATCGGCAATCTTCAGGAGGACGCCCCCTATATTGCTGATCCGCTCCAGCCGGGCAACTGGTATATGTGGGGAAAGACCACTCCCTACGCCGGGGGGGCTTATTATCAGGGCAGTTACGACGTGACAAGCACGGACCCGGCCTATGCGAAAAACACTTCCTGGCGCCTGCCCACCAGGGCGGAATACACAAGCCTGTACAACAACGCCACCTGGACCTGGGTGACGAAGGATTCAGGAGACCAGCAGGCGGGTGTCTATCTGGCAACCAGCAAGAAGAACGGCCTGTCCCTGGTCTTTCTGACCTCGGGGTATTACTTTGACGGCAAAAGGGAGTTTGACAGTTATGTGGGTGCCTTCTGGTCTTCCGGCGAGGCAGACACAAACGACCTCGCGTACCGCCTGTCCATTTACGGCCGCCATCCCCATTTCAATAGTATTTTCAATGGCCCGACAGTCGCTCCCGACGGAACGCTCATGCGGAAAATGGGTACGTCGGTGAGGCCGGTCATGGCATTGTGACTGGCAAGATCCTGATGCGCAGCTGTTTTTGAAAAGGGGTCGTTGCAATTTGCAACGACCCCCTTTTCGGAAGTGACTGACAGAGAGCCAATTAAGTTTAATAGGTGACGGGGCGGATGGGCATGCCGAACAATCGTGGCATATTTGGTAGGTAGCCACTTTCTTGGCGCAAAATTACAGCAGTTCTGGCGTCCGTGGATAGATCATTGCTCAGTTCGCGACTCCAGTAATAACCCCGTACTTCGTATTCGAATTCGGCTAAATAATCGTGTCCACGCGCGCCGGCAAGAGGCAGGAAGATGCTGCGGCCTTCATAGCCGGGGATTTTACTGGTGAATTTCACGCCCCTATGGTCCGGATCAAAGCTTATGGTAAAGTTATTTGTGTCAAACAAAACTTCCCAGTCTTCAACGGTTGGCGTCTCCCAGCGGCCGCCCAAAGCTACGGCCGCAGCGTCGTCCTCTCTCTCAAGCCACCTCAAGTTGTCTCCAATGAACTGGCCGGGGCCATTGTACCAGTCGGCATCGTCCTCGCCGTCTGCAAAAGTGTATTTGAATATGGAATGGGCATTATTCCCCGAATGCGGATATGAGTCCCAATCATATCCCGTCAGCCCCGGCTTCCAGTGGGAGCAGGGATTGTCGTAGGCATGGCCTGCCTGGTAATGGGGCTCCGTGGCGCCCCAGGCGTAGTAGTCTCCCCAGGTGGCCTGGCACTCCTCCAGCGTGTTTCCGTCTGGGAAGTCTTTGCTGGCGCCCAGGTTGCAGGAGCTCCAATAGGTGTGAATGTCTCCATATGCAGTTTTCGTGCCCAAATCGATGGGCTTGCAGCCTGTAAGTTCCGTCCAGGTGCTAAGGGCAGGCATTTTGAGGGCACGGCGCTCAGAGTGGCTTGTGTAATACTGCTTGTTCAGGAAGGATTTTTGGTAATAGCGTCCCTGCCAGCCGCCTTTGACCAGGGTGAAATGATAGTCGGCAGCAGCGCCCATACAGTTGTTGTAGATCAGCGTTCCGCTGAATAGCCAGCCCTTTTGCTCGCCGCTGGCCTTGTTCTCCTTGTCATAGACATAACCGGGTAACGGTGCGCCACGGTGTCCCGATATCCATGATATCCCATATTCCGGATGGACAGAATTAACAGCCTGTGGAGTGAGAAATATCTCGCGCAGTTCCATCTCCGTAGAGGAATCGGCCAAAGGGTCGTCCAGGAAAAACTGCACAAATCCATGCGGAATGCCCATATTGAAGGTTCCGCTCACCTGGCCATTGGAAATATTGTAAGACTGGCTGTCTCGCAGAAAATAGGTGTAATGGATGTCCTTGAAAACCCAGTTGCCGTTATCGGCCAGCACCTCATTGTCGTTACCGAAGGGCTGGTACACGGCATACATGGTTCCCTGGCCATCGGGAATGGCCAGGCTGTTCTTTTCCGTGAAGTTCCACTTGGTGCCGTCCCATTTCATCTCCAGATAACCCGGGACAGGGGCGCCGGAGAAGAATACAAAAATCACGTCCCCCGTCTCCCAGCCGGTTTTTACGGCCTTGGTGGCAGCACCGTCCGGATGGATGGCATCCAGGGAATAGGTAATGGCCTTTGCCGGAGCTTCCGGCTCCTGGGGAATATCGATAATGACAGGGCTTTCCTTCCGGCAGGAAGATAGGGCCAGGATGGCTGCGCCAAAGAGTAGAATAAACTTTTTCATATCTGTAGATTTTTTACATGTCATATTCGTCACCAAAACCATTGAAGCCTCCGCCTCCGCCGTAACTGCCGCCCATATCGTGTTCGCTTCCGAACCCGTTGTAGTTGCCGTTAAGCTTGCTGCTGCCGCAAATGATACTTTCCCCTGCAAGGCAGTACGCCTTGCAACGGGGAGGGAGATAGTTGTTGATTTTCATACCGCTTTTATTTTTTGCAAAAATGCCATTTCACGCGCAAACCGATGTCTCAAATTGACAATTTTTTGTCTCATTCTGACAATTTTTGCATTTTCCCGCTTGAAATTATACCGGGAGAGCCAACCGACCTTGTCGGGCAGTATGTCGATGGTATTGACACCCCCTACGACCGCCAGGGGAAACCTACCTAAGTTTATGTTTGTCTAATAGACGCTTAAAGGAGGAGAATGTCCTCCAAGAGGGCAAATTGCCGAAAGTCTTCTTCATGGTCGAAGCCTTTCCAGGGGGCGTAGAAGTGGCCCGGAATGTTGTGGGCATTGCGCCAGGTGAGGACGTACTCGATGCCGCTACCCTGGATGGCGGGATACAGGACCTGAGTCCACCAATGCGGGTCCGGAATACCCTCGAAGCCGGTTTCCGACAGGCAGTAGCGCTTGCCGTGTTCTTTGGCCAGCAGGGCCAGCGTGCCCAGCATCTCCTTGACCTGCGCGGTGAAGCGGAGGCTGGACTGGGCAAGGCCATCGGCCCCCACAAACTGATAAAGGTCCGCGCCCAGGAGGTCTATGCAGTCATCGCCGGGATAGCGTGCCATGTACTGCTCTGCGCTGAAGGGACCGTTGGGGGAATAGCACCATGAGATTTGCTCCAGGCCCCTTTCCGAGCGCAAATAGTTCCAGGTAAGGCGGAAGAGGGCTTTGTACTCATCCTCGCTGCAAAGATTGGCGCCCCACCAGAACCAGCTTTCCGTGTTCTCGTGCCATGGCCGGAAGTGAAACGGCGCGCCGTCAAGACTGACGAGGAACGTGCCCAGGCGCTCCAG
Source organism: uncultured Bacteroidia bacterium (assembly GCA_902788175.1). Lineage (GTDB taxonomy): Bacteria > Bacteroidota > Bacteroidia > Bacteroidales > UBA932 > Cryptobacteroides. The sequence goes on along the minus strand of CADAJF010000005.1, from coordinate 106,893 downwards.
CCAAAGCTTGAATTCCGCCTCTTTCTCACCGCCCGGCAGGATGGAGGAAACCACTCCGCCCGAGGAAACGTCCCAGGTGTCGCCGCCGGTGAGCGGATTGCGCGGATGCCAGGAGAAAGTGACAACACCCCCCCGGCCGATATGCGTGAGTGCCGCCCGCCGGATAAGCTCGAAGGGAACGCCGTCCAGGTTGCAGGGGTCTCCCAGTTCGATGCCGCCCAGGTCAAAGCCCAGCACAGCCGGATACTGGCCGCACACGTCCTTGATATCCGACCGCGTGAGAGGGTCGTTCTCCACGTCCGTCACTACCCAGGAGTGCCCGTAGGAGAGGTCGTCCTGGTGGCCGTAGAGGATGCGCCGGGGGATTTCAAGGGCCGGAGCAGGGCGGTGATTCGCTTCCGCGATAATCCTTGTCGTGGAGTCTCCGATATAAACGCCATTCAGCCCCTGGGGCTCCTGCGCGGGGTCTCCGGTGTAAGGGTCGCCGCTTTGCCACTGCGTGTGCCAGGGCACGGCATAGCCGCTCCAGCCCCAGAAATTGGCCCCGTCCAGGCGGCTGCCCACCTGCGAAAAGACATACGCATAGTACTTGTCACGGGCCGTTGTGGGGGCGGTCATGGCAGGGATGGCGCCATCCCGCGGGAAGCCGAACTCCTCCACCACCACAGGCATCCCCAGCTCCCGGGCTAAAGGCAGATGAAGATCCAGATAGGCACCGGTCTTCTCCATGGCGGCCTCCACGTCCTCCGTGAGGTGGTCCGGGCGCACCCAGCCCCAGTTGTAGGGCCAGATATGGAGGGTCATGTAGTCAATTCCGGGAATCCGGTTTACGGCGCGCAGGAGTTCAGGGTCTTCCTCGCAGCCTTTGAGCCCTTCGCTGCCCGTGGAAAGAAGGTGGTTCCCATCCAGTTCCTTGACTATGCGGGCGGCTTCCGTCATCCAGGCAAGGAAGCCCTCGCGGTCCTTTGCGTCTGAGGAGAAGCAGCGGGGCTCGTTGCCCAGCTGCCACGCAAAGATGACAGGGTCTTCCTTATAGGGTACCCCGGTAAAGGAGTTAACCCGGGAGACGATATTGCGCAAGTGATTGAAATAGAGCTGCTGCGCCTCTGTGCAGGTTTGGAACTTGCGCATTTGCTGGGTGTAGGGCCAGTAATCCCCGTCCAGCGGGACCACAGGCTTTTCTCCGGTGGCCCATTCCAGGTATTGGCCGTAGCCGCCGCTCCATTCCCAGGAATTGTTCACGTAGAGGACGGCCTGCATGCCGCGTTGGCCCAGCTCCAGCAGAAAACGGTCCAGGCCCACCAGGAGGGTGTCGTTATAGACACCCGGAGCCACTTGCAGCGTGGGTTCTACGCGGGAGAGGGCCGCCCCGGAGCCATCGGCGCCCACCAGGACGCGGAGGTTGTCCACACCCAGCTCCTTGAGGGCGTCCAGCTCGCGACTCAGGCGCGGCAGGTCCCCGCCCCGTCCCTCCGATGCCAGGATGGGACCGTACCAGAAATTGGCCCCCACAAAGGTATAGGGCTTTCCGTCGCGGACAAAATGCCCGTCCTTAACGCTGACAAAAGGATTTTTGGGCGCACAAGCGCAAAGGGCAAGGAGCAGCGCAGTCCAGGCCCAAACCCTGCAAATATGCTTTTTCATAGGCCTACAAACGGGTTACGATACCGGCAATCTGGTCTCCCAGGCCGATGGTATAGCCTTCCGAGCAGAAGAAGAGGCGGTTGAAGGTGTCGGCCACTACCACAAGGGGCAGGCGGCCGGTGCCAGCGAGCTTCTGGTCTGCCGCAATGGCGCCGCGGATACCCTCAGTATCCAGTCCCAGGAGGACGGTGGAGGGGAGTTTGCCGTAGCGGCCCTCGGTGCTTTCCTTCTTGAGCTGGGCAAGGGCTTCGGGGCTCTCGCACAGCAGCACGATGGGCCGTCCCCAGGCCTCCAGGCGCTCACGCGCGGCGGCCAGGTCACGCAGGGCGTGGTTGGTGGGCTCCTTGCCGGGCTCCAGGATGGCTACGGCATAGAAACCGCGTCCCACGGATGCAAGGAGTGACTTCGGGGCCTGCTCCCCGTCGGGTGTAAAGAGTTTCTCTGCGTCCAGCGAGCCCAGTACAGGCACGGCGCCGGAGCCCTGGTCTATGCGCAGGGGAATCTCGTTCACCTTGCCTTCCTCCAGGGTGAAGAACACCATGGAAACGGGTACGGAGCCGTTTGAAGTGCGGTTTCCGGAGACCAGCAGGTACTGCCCGGCATCCATCTTGAAGCCGTCTTTGAAAACGTGTGCCCAGTCCACGCCGCCGCCCATATCTACCTCGCCTTCGTCGAAGGCCATCAGGCGCAGGCGGCCACCCTCCAGTTTGGAGATGGAGAAGTGCGTATAGTACTGCGGATTGGCAATGGTGGGTGTGGGGGTGTAGCTGAGTTTCAGGATACCTTTGGGAGAGACCACGGCCTGGGCCGCGCCGTCAAAATGTACGTCCAGCCATTCTTCCCCGGCCTTGTACTGTACCTTGCCGGTTACAGGGTCCTTCCGGGCCTCGAAGCCCTTGGCGCGCGCGGCCGAGACAAAGAAGATGTCGCGTGAGCGGGGATCTGCCCGGCGGCTTTCGTACACGCCGCGGGGAGACATGGGAATGCGCCAGGCCTTGGGGTCATCCTGCACGCTGATGTTCTCCCGCACCCACTGGACCAGCCCTTCCGCGCTCTCGAAAGATTCCGGCATATGGGCGGAAAAATAGCCGTAGAAGGGCGTGAGGAACTCATTTTCCACACGGGCGCCGTGGAAAGCTGCGGCATGGTAGTAGTCTTCCAGGTTCTCGCGGGTAATGTCATGCAGGTCCTTGTTGCTCAGGGAGGCAAGGATGGCCTGTACGCGGTCCTGGGCCTCCCAGCCGCGGAATTCCTGCACCAGTTTCCAGTTGCCGCGGGCCGGCTCCCCGGCGGGGAAGGTGGCCTCATAGGCGTGCCTGAGGGAATCTTCGTAGGCAAAGCGCTGGTCATTGAGAGCGCGAAGTTCCGGGCTCACCTCCGGCAGTTTTACGTTCTCCGGCGGCGGCACTATGGTGAAGGACTCGCTCCCGAAGGGGCTGTCCAGCACAATTTTCACCTGAGTCTCCTTGCCGAAGGAAGCCCGGGCATAGCCATAAGCCCCGTCCTTGGAGGCCCAGATGAGCATGTCGCCCTGGCCGGCGCTGGAGAAGGTGCGGCCCTGGGCGTCCGTGTATTTGGTAACGGCGGTGTAGAACTCTGCGTAGTTGTAGATGCAGAAATCTACCCTGGCGCCCTCTACGGGATCGCCGTCCGGCGTTTGCACCGTAAAGTCTATGCGAGCGGTGCTGGCGTAGTTGTCAATGAGGTTCACCTCCGTGAAATTGGGGCTTTCCAGCACCACTTCTTCCGGACCGTCATACTTGCCGAACACCTTGGTATGCATGAGCATGGCGCGCGAGGCGGGGGCGTTGAACCAGCCAAGGTTCAGGACGGGCTCCGGCTCGCAGGCGCCCAGGAACCACCACTGTCCGTCGGCCCAGGCTTCCACCCAGGCGTGGTTGTCGTCGGTGTGGGCCCAGCGGGGCGTGTACACCTGCCGTGCGGGGATGCCCACCGAGCGGAGGGCCGTGACGCAGAAGGTGGACTGCTCGCCGCATCGGCCCAGGGCATTGCGCACCAGGTTCAGGGGCGAGGAAGTGCGGCCGTCCGAGGGCTGGTAGGTCACTTTCTCGTGGCACCAGTGGTTCACTTCCAGGATGGCGTCCTGCATGGAAAGGCCCTCTATGCGGGGCCGAAGCTCCCGCGCAAACACCACCCGCGCACTGTCCAGGTTCTCGTTGTTCACCCGCAGCGGCAGCACAAAGTGCCGGAACTCCCGCTCGGGCACATTCCAAAGCTCCCGCGTGGCAAAGGCTGCCCGCACATTCTCCAGGTAGAAGGCGGCGGGATAGTCCGTCACATCGGCCAGGGGCATGTAGGCGTAGAGGAACTCCAGCGCCTCTTTTTCCGGCTGGCTAAGCGCCATTCCGTCCAGCGGGTGGAAAGCCTCCGGCAGCTGGGCCATGCGGTGCTGGAAGTCCTCCTGCACCGTAGCCCGGAAGTCCCGGTCCGTAATGAAATGCTGCTGGCAGGAAACGGCCAGAAAAGCCAGCGTACCCAGCAGTAAAAATCTAAGGTGTTGCATGATTCTCTAAAATTTTGCCGTCTTGACAGCAAATTGGCTTTCTACGCATGTCTGCTTGCCAAGACGGCATTAAAAAACGATGTTTTGGCTTATTTGCTTGCCGCCTCGACACAGAATCGGCCCCGGAAGGGCTTGCGCGTGTCAAGGCGGCAAAAGGTAAATTATTTGTCAATGTCGAAATATAAGCGCTCGGACGTACCGTCGTAGTAGCGCACGCGGGCCTGGTAGGTGTGGGAGCCCGTCGCCAGCGCGCTGACGGGAGTGGGTGAAGCCACGGCCGTCCCGTCCACGTACCAGGTGATGTCACGCAGCGACTTGCCGGCGGCCACCACCACTGTGGGGATGTTGCCCACAACCTTGATGTAGCTGATGCCGTGAGCCGCGAAGTCAATGTCTGCCGTGCGCTGGATGGAAGCGGAAACAATGGCGTTCCTATAATAGCCGCCTTGTGCCCCAAAATTAGACCAGGACGAACTGTTCAGGAAATCACCGATGATGACGTAGCTTCCCCCATTGTCAGGGGTATTTTTTGCGAAGTAGAAAGGAAAGTCGGTTGCTATGTCCGTGAGTCCATAGCCAATATAAACGTCCTTTCCGGCCGGAATCACTAAATTGGAACTGGAAATATCAATGGTGGTGAAGGAATTGGCAACGTATCGGTCCGTAACCTCCAGGCGGAAAGGTGTTTCGTCCTGAATATCTACCACTAAATACACCTTCTCTCCATTTTTTGCACCAGTCAAAAAACTTATCGAACTGATTGTAGCCCCTACGGCATCCATTGCCAAGAGTTCTTCTGCCGTATAACGAATACCATAGGCTGTTTTCTGAATGCTCTTCTTAAATCCCCAAAAAGACGCCCCCCCCGACAAATCATACTTGATCAACTCCCCCGGAGCGCCTTCTCCAAGACGAAGGAGAAGAATATCCTGCTGGTTGTACAGGCCGGCCAGCGTTACATTTTTTGAAGTAGAGACATAGCCGGATTTTTCCGCCCTGACAATTTGGTAGTTCGAGGCCGAGTCTTCCAAGTCAAAACGATAGGTGCCATCGGCGCCGGTGGTGCAGAAAAGGCTGCCGGAGATCAGGGAAGGCGCACCCGAGAAGGGCGCATCACTCTGCGTAAGGCTCACTTGAACGCCCTCAACCGGGTTGTTGTCCGTATCAAGAACAGTTCCGAATACGCTCCGCTGGGATGTGAAATTAACCGTGAAGCTGCTGTTGGTGCCGTCGTGGGCGATAGTGGTCAGGAAAAGGCCTGCCGGATTGCCGTCCCAGTCGGTGGGGGTATAGGTGGTGACATTGCTGTAGCCCGGGAAAACCAACTGCTCCTGATACGACCAGCCAGGCAGCGTAGGTACCATGTAAAAACAAGGATGACCGCCATATACATTGATCGAATTGGTATTGGCCCAAAGTTCGGCCGCTGTCAAGCCGCCTCCCACCAAACGGTCCGACTTGTCAATATGATAGACCAGAAGGCCCGACGGGAGGGTGGAATCCCATTTGTGCTGGTTGCGGGACTCCAGGACAAAATACTCTCCCGTAACCGCAGAGGCGAACTGATACGCCTGGTTGGTCTGAACCGGTCCCAAGGTATAATTGCCGGAGGAGATGATGGCTGTGGGGTAATCCATCCAGCCCAACATGTTGCGCTCTACCGCATTCAGATAAGGCGGCCGACGGCCCCAGTCATTGTAATTGCCTCCGCTCATCAGGTCGAATTCTCCCGTGGTGTAAGAATTCTGCCCGTTCCCACCATAATCCGTGTCATAAAAATCCGGAAGCCCCAGGGAGTGAGCGAACTCATGGCAGGTGGTGCCGATGGCAGCCGGCGCAGTCCCGCTCTGCCCCTGCAACTCGGAGGTGCAGAAATAACGGACAAAGTACTTGGAGTCCATCATGCCGAAATATCCGCTGCTCTGGTGAGGCCAGATAGATTCCGGGCCGGCGCCTTCGGCCTCATTGTGGCCGGGATAGTAGAAGAGGACCATGTCCACCTTGCCGTCGCTGTCGGTGTCGTAGTCGGCAATGTTTATCTGGCTGGCCAGCAATTCGTAAGCTTCAAGGATGGCCAGATGAACCCCGTTGGCTTTATAATAAGCGGAGGATTGTGTCAGGTTCACCGGACCGTACACGTCGAACTGGGGGCGGTACAGGGACTCCGTTCCGTTCCAGGAATTGTCCAGGTAGTAGTCACGCACGGAGCCGATAGCGCCGTTCTCGCTATATCCACTCTGGTTGAGCATATTGGAAAAATGTTGCTTGGGATTGGAAACCACAAAGGTTGAGTCCGTAAAGTTGGCTATAATACACAATACTTTCCGGTCTCCGAAATTGGTCTCGGGCGGGTTGTCGAAAGAGGACCACACACGGTTCTGCTCCCGGCGCCGGGCACCTTCGGCCGCAGCGGCGGCGAAGTTGATCTTGGAAACGCGGTAGAAACCGTCTGCCCCTTTTTCTACAATGTTGCCGGCGCTGTCGGTGGTCCAGTGGAAGAACTCGTCACCGTGGTTCTGCAGCACGATTACGCTGCCGTCCGGCTGGGTGTATTTGTACGGCTTTGGATCGGCCGGAACTGCCTGGGCGACAGAAGCGGCCAAAAGCAGGGAAAGCAGGGAAAAAACTATCTTTTTCATAAGGCAGTCAAACTAAAAATGCACAACAAAACGAACACCGTCGGCGGAAACCAGGTTCATATAACCGTCGGCGATGGACTGGACCGTGAGCAGGAGATTTTCCTCCTCCAGCTTCACACCATTCTCGTAGTAAGCCAGTTTGGCAGTGCTGACCCTGTCACCGGCCGCCACACTGGCCGGAAGAGGGCCAATCTCGTACATGGAAACGGAGGCTGTGTTCAGAAAACGAATCCAAACCTGTCCCTCTGACTCATAGATGTTCTCCTGGTCAGTGGTTTTGTTATAGGTATAACCGCCTCCCGGAATCGGGTGAATACCCAGCGGAAGCGGGGCCAGGGCTTCTGCGGTGACCTCAAACGCCTTCATGGGTTTCTGGGTGTTGCGTTCGAAAGTGACGGGCTTGGTGGTTGTCTTGGTGTGCATGCCGCCTTCGCTGTCAATGATGGTAACGGTGAAACCTCCCGTGAGTTCCATCGGGGGAACCACCATCCAGAACGTAACAGCTTCGGCCTCGCTGGCGCCAAGGGCCACCGGAGTTTCGGCCGACAGGACAATCGTTTTTTTCAGTTCGTCCGGCGTGGCCGTATCAAAAACCATAGACGGGATATTGCTTGCGTCGAAGCTTATCTTCACCGGACCGGACAAGGTTTCATCGTTGTTGCCCGTGAGGATGATGGAGCTTACAGAATAGCCCGCGCCATAGAGTTTCAGGCACAGGAATGAGCCCACATTTTTGAAGAAGAGGTCGTCCGTGCTGCTTTTTGCTACCATCAGGTTGGCATCCCGGCCAAAAGAGTTGGCCTTGTAGGCCTGGGCGCCGGGAAGATAGGCGCGGATGATGTCGTCGTGAACGTAGCCCGTACGCTCATCGTAGGGGTAAACGCCATAACTGTAACTGAGAGCTTCTCCGGTTCCGTAGCCGGTGCTCTCGTATTCGAAATCACCACCGGTGGCGCCGTCCGCCCCCTTGAAGTGATACTTCTTGTTGCGGGTTGATTTGTCAAAAATGGTGATATAGTCATCTTTGTTCCACAGGACGTGCAGGGACTCGTCCGTATATACTTTGGTTTGCGCACCGGCTCCTTCCAGGACGGCGTGAAAATCACGATGGGACTCGCGGGCTGCCACCTCGGTGGGCTGAATGTCTTTTTCCGTCTCCCGCATTTTACAGGCCGTAAAAGCCGAGACGGCAACTAGCGTAATCACTAATAGCTTTTTCATGATGCTGGCTTTTTTAATGGTTCCTTAAAACAAACCGTTAGAATGACCTCCGCCCATAACCCAGTCGGTTTCTGTGCCTGGCTTGATTGTTTCGGTGTTGGATTGACAGATAAGTTGAGGTGCTTGAACCTCGATGGTCTCGGCGTGGGGGGAAAGATAAATTTTCCCCTTCTGCTTCTGTGGCAGGACTATTTTGTTCATAGGGTTATGTGTTTTTATATGAGGGAATTGCCGTTATTGACACAAAAATACGACTTATTTTCAAAAATGCAATCTTTGGTGGCGGTGAAAGCGTCAGAAGAGTTTGAGGAAGACCTCGATGGCCTGGTACTCGGCCATGCCCAGCTGGTCGTAGAGGCGGGCGGTGTTGGTGGTGCGCTCCTCTGCGCGCTGCCAGAATTCCCGGGGGTCTTCGCCGGGGAAGGGGACTATGTCCTTCTGCGAGAGGTGGCGGAAAATGGCGTGGCGCTTCATCACAACTTCATCGGGGGACAGCGGGACAGCCATGTCCACGCGGGCCAGTTCCCACTCCATCCAGGCGCCGCGGTACAGCCACACGTGCGTCTGGGCCGCCCAGGGGGCGCCTTCCTCGCGGAGCTGGTCCAGGGCGTCCAGGGCTGCCTCCGTGCAAACGCGGTGCGTCCCGTGAGGGTCTGCCAGGTCTCCGGCCATAAAAATCATGTGCGGCTTCAGCTCTGCCATGAGGGCCTTGATGATATCTACATCGGCCTGCGTGCGGGGGTTCTTTTTGATGCCGCCGCTCTCGTAAAAGGGAAGGTTCAGGAAATGCGCGTTGCTTGCGTCGTCGAGGCCGAAGGAACGGACGGCGCCGCGGGCCTCGCTGCGGCGGATGGCGCCCTTCATCTGAAGCAGCTCCCGTGGCTCTGCCTCTCCGGGTATTTTTCCTTGAATCAGCTTTTTGACGTGGTCAAACTTGTCCCCGAAGCCCAGCTGAAAGGCCGCATCCATGTGCTGGAGCACTACGTCGTCGTGGACGGCCACGTTGCCGGAGGTCTGGTAGGCGACGTGGACATTATGCCCCTGGGAAACCAGGCGGATGAAGGTGCCGCCCATGGAGATGACGTCGTCGTCGGGGTGAGGAGAGAGGATGAGGACCGTCTTGGGGAAGGGCGTGGCCTTGACGGGACGGGTGCTGTCATCGGCGTTGGGCTTGCCGCCCGGCCAGCCGGTGATGGTGTGCTGGAGGTCGTTGAAAACGTCTATGTTGATCTTGTCAAAGGCGCCCACCTTTTCCAGGAGTTCGCTCAGGTTGTTGTCCAGATAGTCTTTTTCCGTGAGCTTGAGGATGGGCTTGCCGGTTACCTCGCACAGCCACACCACGGCCTTGCGCACAAACTTGGGTGTCCAGTCGCAGGGACCTACCAGCCAGGGCGCCACGCTGCGGGTGAGGAGGCTGGCGGCGGTTTCATCGGCGTAAAGGGAGATGTGGTCATGGCGCTGCAGCAGGGACGCGGGGCAGTCCGGCGTCATGGGACCCTCCGAGATGGCCTTCACCGCCGCGGCTTTCTCTTCTCCCCAGGCCATCAGGACTATCTTGCGGGCGGTGAGCATGGTGCTGATTCCCACCGTAATGGCCTTGTCCGGGGTAACGCTTAAGTCCTTGTTGAAGAATTTGGCCTGGCGCTTGCGCGACGGGTAGGAAAGCCGTACCACGTGGGTGCGCGTTTTCTCGTTGGAGCCGGCCTCGTTGAAGCCCACCTGGCCCTGTTCGCCCACGCCGATAACCAGCAGGTCCAGCCCGCGGGCCAAGGTGTCGAACTTGGTGCAGTACTGGCTCACCTGGTCCGGCGGAACGGAGCCGTCCGGGATATGGATGTTCTCCGGCAGCACGTCCACTTTGTCCAGCAGGGCCTCGAAGAGGCGGCGGTTGCGGCTGCGGGCTTCATCGGCCGATGCCGGGTAATACTCGTCGATGGACACAATCTCCACGTTCCTGAAGGACACCTTGCCGGCCTGGTAGCGGCGCGCCAGTTCATTGTACAGGGACACGGGCGTGGCGCCGGTGGTGACGCCCAGGCGGTACAGGCCCTCCTTGCGGGCGTTGATGGACTCTACGATATAGTCTGCGATGACATAGGAGGCGGGGCGGGATTCCGGGTACACGTGGGTCCAGATTTTCTCATAGGTGTGCAGGATGCCCGCCGGCAGGTTCTCGGTGATGAGCCCGCCTTCATAGGGAAGAGTGAAGTGTTTGGCCATGGTTTATCGGAGAATAGATTGGATTCTTTCCAGGGAGCCGTCCACGGGGGCCGGCTTGACGCCCAGGAGCTTGCAGAGCATGGGGTACAGGTCTATATTGCGGAAGGCCGACTGCTCCCCGTCCGTGAAGGGGGCCTCGTAGCCTTCTTTGAAATCCGGGCCGACGGCGCGGAAAGCCACCATCATGTCTGTTTCCTTGCAGTCGAAGCCATGGGCGCCCAGGCTCCGGGAGGGGGCAAAACCGAACTGCCAGCCAAGCTGCGGGCTCACAATAAGGTCCCCCAGCCTGTTGGAGGTGCCATAATGCAGGTACTCAGGCACTTCCCCATGTTTCCAGACATTCAGGTGCTCATACTGGGAGAGCCGCTCATAGGCCTGCTCCAGGCAGCCCTCCTTGACCCAGATGCTGGTGGGAAGGTTGCCGGTCACGCGCTCTGTCCATTCCTCCGGAAGGGCTTCCTGCCAGCTGATGAAGCGTTCCGGGGAAATATCGGCCATGCCATGGTCCCCGGTGACGATGAAATTGATGCGCTTTCCGTGCGGCAGGGCCTTGAGGCGGGTGTACAGCACGCGCATGAGGCTGTCCATCTGCTCCGCCTGCGCTTTACATTCGGCCGATATGGGGCCATACACATGGCCCATGTGGTCTGGCTCGTCGAAATAGGCCATCACCAGGCGCGGGCGCTCCTTGCGGGGAAGGCTCAGGAGGCGCACCACTTCTTCTACGCGCTCCTGGAAGTTCCAGTGGGGGTCTGCGTCCCAGTGCCTGTAATAGGTGGGCAGGCCCTTTCCGTTCGGGCCGAAGGGAATGTCCGACCCCACCCAGTACACGGCACCGCAGTTTACGCCCTGCCGCTGGGCCGTGAGCCAGATGGGTTCACCGCCGTAATAGCGGGGGTCGTAGCGGGATTCTTTGTCCATGATGGCGTAGCCGTGCTGCGTGTCCGGGTTCCAGAAACTGTTGTTCACCAGGCCGTGATGGTCCGGCACCAGGCCGGTGGCCATGGTGTAGTGGTTGGGAAAGGTTGAGGAGGGGAAGGAGGGTTCCATCCGGGCCTTTACGCCAACTGCGGCCAGCGAGTCCATGAAAGGCATGTCATAGTACTCCGGATAGTCCCAGCGGAAGCCGTCCAGCGAGATCACAACAGTATAATTGGGCCGGCATCCGGCCAGAAGGACAAGCAGGGAAAGGGCTAACAGGCTGCGTTTCATGGCGTAAAAAATTATTGTCTTACAAATTTAGAAAAAATTTTACTATCTTGCAGAACTAAAAACCGTATATGATGAAAAAGTTATTCTTTGTACTGGCTGCAGGCGCCCTGGTCCTTGCCTGCGCCCCCGGGGACAACACCCTTACCTCCAAGGAAAAGGCAGAGGGCTGGCAGCTCCTTTTTGACGGAAAAACCATGGATGGCTGGCGCGACTTCGGCGGCACCACCCTCACCGGCCCCTGGATGGTGGAGGACGGCTGCATCCTGGCAGAAGGCCACGGGGACGACGGAAACGGCTACATTGTCACGGAGCGCGAGTACGCCAACTTCCACCTCAAGTGGGATTGGAAAATCTCCCGCGGGGGCAACTCCGGCATGCTGTACCACGTGGTGGAAGCGCCTCAGTACAAAGTGCCTTACGTCACCGGCCCGGAGTACCAGCTCATAGACGACGACAACTGGGAGGCCGTGAACGGCTTTGCCCTGGTGCCCTGGCAGCGCTGCGCCGTGGACTATGCCATGTACGTGCCGGACTTTGACGCCCGGGACCTCAGGCCCGCCGGGGAGTGGAACAGCTCGGAGATTATCTTCGACAACGGCCACGTAACTTATATCCTGAATGGCAAGGTGACGGTGGAATTCGAGGCCTGGACACCGGACTGGTTCGCGCGCAAGAACTCCGGCAAGTGGGAGAACGCCCCGGAATACGGCCTCTCCCGCACGGGCCGCATCTGCCTGCAGGACCACGGCTATCCGGCCTGGTTCCGCAATATCAAAATCAAGGAACTGCCCACCCGGTCTGTTGAAAAAGAGCTCTTTAACGGGAAGGACCTCACGGGCTGGACGCTCTATGGAAAGGATAAGTGGTACGTGGACGGCGGGGAACTGGTGTGCGAAAGCGGGGAAGATTTCTCCGACTACGGCTACCTGGCAACGGACGAATACTTCCAGGACTTTGACCTTAGCGTAGAGTTCAAGCAGGAGGCCAACGGCAACTCCGGCGTGTTCTTCCGCAGCACAGTCACCCCTCCGGCCAAGGTGGCCGGCTGGCAGGTGGAGGTGGCCCCCAAGGGCAACGACACCGCCGGTATCTATGAGTCCTACGGCCGTGGCTGGCTGGTCCAGATTCCGGAAGAGAAAGAGGAGGTTCTCCGCGAGGGCGAGTGGAATACCCTGCGCATCCTGGCACAGGGAGACCGCATCCAGACCTGGCTCAACGGAGAATCGATGGTGGATATCACCGACGAGAAAGTGGGCGCCGGGCATGGCCGCATAGCCCTCCAGATCCACGACGGCGGCGGCATCAAGGTCCGCTGGCGCAACCTCCATATAAAGACACTGTAATGCGCTGCGGCTTAGGCGTTTGCGCGCTACTGGCGGTAGCGTGCACGGCTTCCGCGCCACAAGGGGCCAAGACCACCTTCCAAAGCGGCAGTTCCTGGCGTCCCACCCTGGATAACCGGGCCGATGCAGTGATGGTTTACGGCGCGGGCGGCAACCCCTCGGAGGGCGTGGGCCGCTCCGTGGAGGAGCGCCTTGCCTCCTGGCAGGAGCGCGGCTACCAGACCCATTTCATGACGGGCATAGCCTGGGGCGGTTACCAGGACTACTTCACCGGCGCCTGGGACGGCGCCTCCCACATGGACGAAGGTCAGGTCAACGCCGCCGGAGACACCCTGTGGCACGGTCCCATGGTCCCTTACATCGTTCCCACACAGAATTACCTGGACTATTTCAAAGAGAGCCAGATCAAGCGGGTAATAGACGCCGGGGTGGACCATATCTTCCTGGAAGAACCAGAGTTCTGGGCCGCTGCCGGCTACTCGGCTTCCTTCAAGCGGGAATGGGAGGCTTTTTACGGGTGCCCCTGGCAGCCGCAGGACGCTTCCCCGGAAGCCACCTACCTTAGCCAGAAACTCAAGTACCATCTCTATTACCGGGCGCTGGACCAGGCGTTTAGCTATGCCAAGGAGTACGGCCGCAGCCTGGGCCGCGACATCCGCTGCTACGTGCCCACCCACTCGCTCATCAATTATACGCAGTGGCAGATAGTGAGCCCGGAAGCATCGCTGGCCTCGCTCCCTTGCGTGGACGGCTACATTGCCCAGGTATGGACCGGTACTTCCCGCGTGCCCAATTATTATCGGGGGGTACGGAAAGAGCGCGTTTTTGAAACGGCTTTCCTCGAGTACGGCTGCATGACGTCCATGACAGCCCCCACCGGCCGCCGCCTGTGGCTGCTGACGGACCCCATCGAGGACAGGCCCCGGGACTGGGAAGACTTCAAGCGAAATTACCAGGCCACCTACACGGCGCAACTGCTGTACCCGCAGGTGAATGAATACGAGATCATGCCCTGGCCGGAGCGCATTTATGAGCGCCTGTATCCGGTGAGCCCCGGATCGGAGGAAAAAAGCCGCATTCCGGAGCATTTCTCTTCCATGATGCAGGTGATGCTGCATGCGTTGCAGCAGATGCCGCTGGCGCAGGCGCCTGCTCCCCAGGTGGCTGTCATGATGGCCAATTCCCTTATGTTTCAGGCGTTTCCGGAGCATCAGGGCTATGAGGATCCGCAGCTTTCCAATTTCTTCGGCCTGGCTATGCCGCTGCTCAAAAAGGGCTGTGGGCCGGGCATCGTGCACATGGAGAACCTGGGTTATGACAAGGCGCTGGATGGCGTGAAAGTGCTCCTGATGAGCTACTCCAACATGAAACCGCTGGACGCGGACGCCCACGGCTATCTGGCCAATTGGGTGCGCTCCGGCGGCCATCTCCTGTACTGCGCCACGGACACGGACCCCTTCCAGCAGGTGCAGGAATGGTGGAATACCGGGGACCATGCCTTTGCAGCCCCGTCAGACCATCTTTTCCGGCTGTTGGGGGTGGGTGCCGCTGCGCCGGAAGGCGTCTATCCCTGCGGGGAAGGCAGCCTGAGTATCCTCAGGCAGGACCCCAAGGAATTTGTCCTGGCCGATGGCAGCGAAAAACGGCTGCTGGCGGCCGTGGAAAAGGTTTTGGGCCCGCTGCCGGAGGGGAACGCCCTTACGCTGGAGAGAGGCCCTTACCAGGTGGTGGCCGTGCTGGATGAAGGCTCCTGTGAGCGCCCTTACGTGGCCGAAGGCTGCCTGATAGACCTTTTCGGCCCCGGTCTTCCGGTCTATGACCGTCTGGAGGTGGCACCCGGGACGCAAAAGCTCCTGTACGATGTGCGCAAAGCCGGAAAGGCCCCGCAAATCCTGGCCGCCGGCAGCCGCTCTTATGATGAGCGCCGCGGTCTTCGCCGCTTCTCCTACGTTTGCAAGGGCCCCCAGGACACCTACAACGTCACCCGCATCCTGCTTCCCCGCGCCCCTAAGGCCGTTCTGGTGGACGGCGCACCCTGCCCCGCCAGCTGGGATGACTTTTCCCGCACCGCCCTCCTCCGCTTCCCCAACAATCCCGAAGGCGTTCGCGTGCAGATAAAGTGGTAGGCTGTTCCACACCTCTGCGCCTCGCCCGGCTTTGCGGGTGTTGCCTGCTATTGCGGTTTGGCTGACCAAGTCCTCTGAAGTGCCTTTTTTGTCGAAATGCAACACTTTTTGTCGAAATGCAAAAGAAGAGTGAGGAAAATTTGCCAAAATGAGAAATTTTTTTGCGCTGGTGGGACAGGAGTTTGCAAATAAAAGCAGACCTTTGCATCGAAGCACTGACGGTACATGTTTTTATCCATTTTCGGTACCGACGATATTTTGACGGAGCCCTGCAGTGATGCACCGCTCCGTTTCCCTTTTTATCTCCGCCCCCGCGTTATGGCCTGATATCGTTCTCCCCCCCGGCCGGCCATCTTTCGCTCCGTCATTCCCGCCCCCGACCGGGAATTTTCTGATACGCAAGCGCCTGACCTACAGTGGGTTATAGAAATCAATCGTTGCAATTTGCAACGATTGATTTGTGTAATGTCTTGTGCGTCAGGCAGTTAGCCATCACAGTTTTTGGGCATAGCGAAACACGCTGCAATCGTAAGAAACACGCTCTTGTTTGACTGCGCGGAATTCACTAAATTAGCGCCCAAGCGACTGGGTTGTCTGTGGAGGAGCTTAAAGGGATGGCTACCAAATAACTAATCGGCATTATAGGCCGAAGGCCTCGCGGTTTAATTTGTACCTGCGTTATGAAGTTTGAAGTTGTGCTATGAAAATGGAGATGTTGTCATGTGGGCCGCTGGCCGGAATTGCGATTGTTGTCCTGACTCTTTTGTGTGGCGCTCTTGCCTGGATGTACCTTTCCCTCCATCGCAAGAACAAGCTGCTGTACCGCCAGGCCGAAGACACCTTCCGCATTAAAGGAGCAGCCGATCATCTGCTGCAAAGCCTTCCGGAGGCCCAGCTCACGCAGGACCAGCTGCTGTTCAAACGCCTTACGGAGCTCTTGCAGGAAGGGGAGGTGTTCCGGGACCAGCAACTGGACCGTGAAAAATTGGCCAAGATGCTGGGAACCAACCGCACCTACCTCTCCTCTGCGGTAAAGAGCATAACCGGCGGGCTGCCCATCAGGGATTACGTGAACTCCTACAGGCTCCGTTATGCGGCGCAACTGCTTGTAAATGAGAAGGATTTACCCGTTACCACCGTAGGCGAACGGGCCGGATTCAAGACAACCTCTACCTTCTACCGCTCGTTCAAGGATCGGTTTGGGATGCTCCCCTCTGAGTATCGCAAATACTCTGCCCTGAAATAAGGTCCGGACAGAAAGCACAATCATGTGGAAATGAGCAGATAATTTATTATATTTGCCCCACTGATAACCACAGACCACATGTATAAGATAAGCAGCCATCCTGTGCTGGAGGTCCCCGCAGAGGACCTTCACACTTTTCTTTTTGAAGGAACGCCCGTAACGGGACAGAAAGGACAAACCATTGCCGCCACCTTGCACCAGGCCGGCCTTCCCGTACATCACCATAGCCTCAAGGGCCGCAGCCGCTCCATGGAGTGCGGCATCGGCAAGTGCGGCGCCTGCGAAATGCTGGTGGATGGCCACGTCCGCCGCATCTGCATCACCAAGATAGATGAGGTTAAGGAAGTGTGCCGCGTCCAGGAAGCCACCCTCCCGCCGGAGGAAAAAGAGGCGCCCAAGGCCTCTGCGCGCAAGATTTACCGCACCACGGTTGCCATCGTGGGCGCTGGTCCGTCCGGCCTGGCTGTCAGGGAAGAGCTGCGCAAGGCGGGCGTAGATAACCTGGTGATTGACGCCAACCCCTCCGTGGGCGGCCAGTTCCGCATGCAAACCCACCAGTTCTTCTTCTTCGAGAAGGAGCGCCACTACGGCGGCATGCGCGGCTTTGACATTGCCGATACCCTCACCGGCGAAACCGCCGAAGGCATCCTCCTGAACTCCGTAGTCTGGGACATCCTGGAGGGCAAACGCCTGGCGCTCAAGAATGTATCTACCGGAGAAATCAGCTACGTGGATGCGGATGTACTGGTAGTGGCCGCCGGCGCCCTGCCCTTCATGCCCGCCTTCAAGAACGACGACCTCCCCGGCGTCTATACCGCCGCCGTGGTCCAGCGCATGATGAATACGGAGTTCACCCTCCTGGGCAAGAACATCCTCACCGTGGGGGCCGGCAATATCGGCTATCTCACCTCCTACCAGGCCATGCAGGCCGGGGCTCGGGTAAAGGCCATTATCGAGGCCATGCCCCGTGAGGGCGGCTTCCCCGTGCAGGCCAACCGCGTACGCAGGCTGGGCATTCCCATCCTCACCGGCTACACGCTGGTGGAGGCCATCCCCAACGAGGACCGTTCGGGCGTGGTGGGCGCCATCATTGCCAAGTGCGAGAATTTCAAAGCCATCCCCGGCACGGAGGTGCGCATAGACGGCATAGACTGCATCAACATCTGCACCGGCCTGCTGCCGGACAAGAACCTCTTCACCAAGGGTGTCCGGGTTTTCGGCCGCGACTGCCATGGCGTAGGCGATGCCGTGAGAATCGGCGAGGGAACATCGGCCGTCCTTAGGGGGCGCCAGTGCGCCTATGAGGTGATGCAGGACCTGGGCCTCAGGACAGACTATGCCAAGTACCTGGAAATCAGCCGCGAATACATAGACTCCCAGCAAAAACCCACGCGGGTGCTGGAAGAGCCCCGCAGGCCGGAAGAGGGCCGCACCAAGCCCTTTGTCATCGCCGATTGCCTCTATGGCTTCGCCTGCAACCCCTGCTCCTTCGCCTGCCGCCAGGGGGCCATCACCAAGAGCTCCACATCGGCCACGCCTGTCATTGACTACGACAAGTGCATCGGCTGTATGGATTGCGTCTCGCAGTGCCCCGGCCTGGCCATCTTTGGCTACAATCCCGGCAAGCAGCAGCTTTTCCTGCCCTTCGAGTTCGAAGACCCCCAGAGCAAGGACGTATTCCTGGTAGATGACAACGGCGCCATCGTAGGCGAAGGCGTCATAGAGCGCATCCTCCACAAGCCCAACAAGACGCACGTGGCGGTTATCAAGGCCTCTTCCCTGAAGGCCAGCCTCACCGACGCCCACGGCTTCATCCCCAAGGACCGCTACCCGGAGCCGCTGAACATGGTTCCCCAGGCCGATGATGACGCCGATACCTATATCTGCCACTGCGAAGACGTCTCGCTGCGCAGCCTGCTGGAACAGCTGAAGGGCCGCACCAGCATTACGGCGCAGGAGCTCAAGCATATCTCCCGCATGGGCATGGGGCCATGCCGCGGCTCGCGCTGCCTGCCGCGCGCCAAACAGGCCCTCCGGGCCCATGGAATAGAGGTGACGGGCGAATTTACCCCCCGCGGCCCCATGGCCAACCTGGTGGAAATCGGCGGCGTGGCATCGCCCGGCAAGCATGAGCTCATCCTGCCTTCGGCCCCTACGGAGACCGTGGAGGTGGGCGCATTTGTGGCCGGCGGCGGCATGGCGGGTACGGCCCTTTTCCGCTACCTGGCAGAGGAAGGCCTGAAACCCGTGCTGGTGAACAAGGACCATGGCAGCTCCTGGCGCTGCATAGCCGGTGGTCGGCCCGCTTTCTCGGTGCCCGCCTTGGCAGAGATTGCCCGCGGAAACCTGGAGATCTTCCGGGAGCTGCAAAAGCTCACGGACATAGACCTTCGCATGATCCGCTACGTGAACTTTGTCCACGACGACGCCACCTACCGCAGCCTGGACGCCTCTCGCGCCTGGTCCAACGCCTATATGGTTGAGGGTAAGGACTTTGCCAAGGAGGTTTCCCCTTATATCAATCCCAAGCTGGACCTCTACAGCCATGCACTCATCTCCAAGGACTGCTGGCAGGCCAGCCCCGGCAAAACCATCGACACCGTACGCGGCCTGGGCATTGCCAAGGGCGGCCAGGTGCTGGAGGACACGGAGCTGGTAGATGCCGTGCGTGACGGAAAAGACTATATCCTTACCGTGAAACTGCCCGGCGGGAAATACCGCCGCTACCGTACGGCCATCTTTGTGAATGCGCTGGGTGCAGGGGCAGAGAAGTTTGCCTCCCTGCTGGGCATCCGGACGGGCCTTTATCCGGTGCGCCACCAGGCCTTCATCACCAAGCGCATGCCGCTGCTGGGCCCGGACGGCGCCACGCTGGACATGCTCATAGACCGCCGCCATTACAAGGGTTTCAGCGCGGTGTACGGGCAGCAACTGGCTTCCACTGGCCAGATCATTGGCTGCGCCTCTCCCGCCACGGACGCCGCAGAGGCCGGCAAAGACCTCAAAATCAACACCCAGGAGTTCCTGGAGATTTGCGCCGAGGTCTTCTGCGAGTGGATTCCCCGCCTTCGCGGCATGAGTTTCCAGGCCACCTGGAGCGGCTACTACACAGAGCCCCGCTACATTGTAGATCCCGCCAAGGGCCTGTTTGTGGGCATGCGCGGCCACGGCTTCATGCTGGCGCAGTACATCGCCAAGCTGTACGTAGACACCCTCATGGGCCGTCCCGTACCGGATTTCTTCAAGGAACTCTCCCTGGAAGGCAACGGCCTTTCCGAGAGCGCGTTCAAATAAGATACGGCCCGGTGACAGACTCCGGGCAGGCAGGAAGTGCCGAAGGGGGACCGCAGAAAAGGATGCGGCCCCCTTTTTCGCCGGCGCCGGGGCCCAGTTCTATCACATAGTCCGCGCTGCGGATAACGTCTGTGTTGTGCTCGATGAGCCAGACCGTGTTTCCCTGCTCTACCAGGGAGTCGAACAGGCGCAGGATATGGTGGATATCCTGGGAGTGCAGGCCGTCGGTGGGCTCGTCCATGACGAAGATTTTCCCTTGGCTGCCAAGGTGGGAGGCCAGTTTGAGGCGCTGGAGCTCCCCTCCGGAAAGGGTGGAAAGCGCCTGGTTCAGGTGCAGGTACTGCAGGCCCACATCGGCCAGGGGCCTGAGCTTGCGCTCGATGGCGCTGCCCTCGAAAAAGGCCATGGCTTTGCGCACGGAAAGGTCCATCACCTGCGCGATATTGAGCCCGCGTAAGCTGTATTGCAGCGCCTCCGGGCCGAAGCGAAGCCCGCCGCAGGCCTCGCACACCGTCTCGATGGAATCCATGAAGGCCATCTCCGACACGATGACGCCCTTGCCGCCGCACACGGGGCAGGCGCCCTTGCCGTTGAAAGAGAAATACTCCTCCTTGAGCCTGTGCGCCTTGGCAAAGGCCTTGCGGATGTCGCCCGCCACTTCCATGTAGGTGGCGGGGGTAGAGCGGAGACTTACGCCGATACTCTTCTGGCTGATGTAAACCATCTCCTCCGGACAGGCCTTGCGGAAGCACTCCATGAGCGAGCTCTTTCCGCTGCCGGCCACGCCTGCCACAACGCCGAAAACGCCCAGCGGAATGTCTATAGAAAGGTTTTTAAGATTGTGAAGCGAGGCATCCCTGAGCGGAAAGCTTTGGGTGACGGGCCTGGGAGAGGCCTTGAAAGGCAGCGCCTGTCCCATGAGGCGGCCGGTGGCAGTGTCGCTTTGCAGGAGCTCCTGGTAGGAGCCTTGGAAGGTGATGTGGCCGCCATCGGCCCCGGGGCCGGGACCCAGATCCACCACGTGGTCTGCTATGCGGATAAGCTCTTTGTGGTGCTCTACCAGCAGGACGGTATTACCATGGTCCCGCAGGCGCTGAACGGAGCGTTTCATGCGCTCGATGTCCTGGTTGTGGAGCCCCACGGAGGGCTCGTCCAGGATATAGAGAACGTCTGAGAGTGAAGAGTTTATATACTTGGCTATCTTGCAGCGCTGGGCTTCGCCGCCGGAAAGGGTACCCACCGCGCGGTCCAGGCTCAGGTAGCCAAGGCCTATCTCCTCCAGCGCACCCAGCCGGGCGCCGATGGCCTCTTTCAGGTCCACAGCCAGCGGGTCCTGAAGACCGGCTGTCCATTCCCAGAGCCGGGAGATGGAAAGCGCGCAGGCCTGGGCAATGTTGAGGCCCTCGATGCGGCAGGTGAGGACCTTGGGGTTGAGACGGGTGCCGCCGCAGTCCGGGCAGGTGCCCATGGTGAGCATGGGGTTCAGCACCGCGGCATGCAGCAGGCCTTCCTCTGAGTTGATGATACTGCGGTACATCCGCGGGATAAGTCCCTCGTACTTAGCCGTTTTTGGCCAGTTGGAGGGCGGGTTCTTCAGCTTTATCTGCGGGCTGTTCAGGAAAAGGTCCAGCTCCTCCGGACTGTAGTCCTTGATCTTCTTGTCCAGGTCAAAAAGGCCGCTGTGGGCATAGCGTATCCAGCGCCAGCCACCCTTCCCGAAGGCGATGTAGTGGATGGTGTCCTCGTCGTTGAGGCTTTTGTCAAAGTCCACCAGTTTGTGGATGTCCAGCTCGCGGATTTCCCCCAGGCCGCTGCAGCGCGGGCAGCTTCCCTGAGGATGGTTGAAGCTGAAGCTGTCCGAGTAGCCCACAAAAGGCTTTCCCACGCGCGAGAAAAGGAGGCGCATCAGGGAATAGGTATCCGTGTAGGTGCCTACGGTAGAGCGGGAATTCTGCGCAGGTTTTTTCTGGTCTATGACAATGGCAATGGGAAGCCCCTCGATGCTGTCCACGTGCGGTCTGCCGTACTTGGGAAGGTACTGCTGTACAAAGCTGGGGAAGGTGTCGTTGAGCTCCCGGCGGCTCTTGGCGGCCAGGGTATCCAGCACCAGCGAACTCTTTCCCGAGCCGCTCACGCCCGTGAAAACCGTAATCTTGTATTTGGGAATATCCAGCGAGAGTTCCTTGAGGTTGTTCTCCCGCGCACCCCGTATGCGAATGCTGTTTTTTTCCCTGTCCCGAAAGGGCTTTGCACCTGCTTGTTCCATGCCCGAGAACGCAATCGGTGGCCTTTAGAGGAAGATCTTCTTGAAAAGCACCTGGCTACGCATGCTGTAGCCCAAAGACTTCATAGATTGATTGACACGATAGGTATCAGAAGTGTCGTGGGTGAACGCGAATTCTTTTTGGTTGAGCAATACGATAGTCACGACCATGGTTTCGGAGGGGTCGCTGGGGTCCATGATAGTGAGCGTTTTTCCACTTAAGGAATAGGTCAGATGTTGGGTCTCCGGCTTTTCGTCTACGTAAACGGAAGTGAGTTTTCCGTCATTGTGGAAGGTAAGGGTAATGTCCTCATCCCCTTCAAGGAGATATTCGTCGTAGATGGCGCTCTTTGCCTCTTCGATATATTCGGCCATCTCTTTCGCATCTTCCGGTTCCTCCAATTCCCCGACCTTGATTAGATCACGGACAAAAGTCTCGGGAGAGACGGGCTGGCCATTTTTCAGGACGGTGTATGAGCGGGAATAGCCTTTCCAGGACCCGATGAGGGAGGAATAGTCGTCCTTTTTACAAGATGTGATAAAAAGGCTGGCAACAGCGGCCATGAGGAGCAAAAATCTGTTCATAGCAATAAGTAAACGTTATACGAGGCAAAGATAGTAAATAATGAGCAAACTGTTAGATAGCGGAGGTGCCGAAAAATTGTCGAAAAGGATTAATTATTGGACAAAAACGGCAAAAATCTTGTTAAATACGTCGAAATGCAGTAACTTTGTGACAAATAAATCTATTCTTATGAAACGCGTGCAACTTTGCCTTATCCTCCTGCTTCCGCTGGTGCTTGGCTGCTCCCGGCAAGAGTACGACATCTGGGAAGGGATGAACACGGAGATGACCTTGTTCGAAGAGGAGGTATCGGCCCCGCTGGGTAGTATCGGCCCCATTACCCTTGGTTCTTTTGTGGATAAGCTGGGGCGGATGGAGGGAATCGGCCAAGTGCTGGGAGAGCTCCTGAAAGTGGCCGATGACGGCCTTCTGAAACTGGAAACCCGCGGTGCCATCTTCAAGAAGAACGTTTATGAAGTGTCTGCCCAGCTGAATGACCCCGGGCTGGCGCAGGCGTGGGATGCGGGCCCCCAGTCGGCCCAAGTGGACGGGATGGTCACCCTGCTGTCTTATTTTGGGCTTGTTCCGGTACGGCAGCAACTGGGTATCAGCGCCACCAATCCGCTCAGGGTGGAAGTTCCGGTCACCAGCAGCGCCTCTTACCGCTACACAGGAGAGGAGGAGCACACGGCCCGCATACCGGAAATGGACCGGTTCGCCATTCCCAGAAGGGGGTCCGTGGACATTGTCAGCGTTTCTGTTCCGGAGAGTGTCTCGGGGACCATGTCGTCCCTGGATTTGTCCCATCTGACGTTCGATCTGCCGGCCAACATGCTTTCCAGGATCGCCGACGACACCGGGAACCTCTTCTTCTCGCTGGACTACGTCTTCTCCTGCGGCCTGGCCGTGGGAAAGGGTTTCAAGCTTCCGCTTTCCAATATCTCAACGGGTAAGATCGGCCTGCCGATGGGCCAGTTCAAACTGAAGAAATGCCAGCTCACCCTGGAGGTGGAGAGCACCATCCCCATTGCGGTTGGCGTGGACAATGTCCGCCTGCTCCGGCCTAAGGAAAACGAAGGGGATGAAGCTGTCGCAGACGATAATATCAAGATTGTTTCCGGCTTCACCATTGCCGCAGGTTCCATGGAGAATCCCGCCACCAGCAGCATCACCGTATCCATTGAGGCCCTGGAAGGCTGCATCCCGGATATCGGGGAGCTCTTGCTGGACATTCAGCTTACCGGAGCGCCCGGCTTTGAAAAAGTGGCCCTCACCACCCGGCAAGGGGTTCAAATCAAGTCTTCCTCTGCTGTTGTCAGCGGCGGTATCACCATTCCTGAAAAGTAGTCGGCCATGAAAAAGAGCATCATCCTTATTCTTGCGTGCGCCCTGATGGCGGTCAATGCCGGTGCACAGAGTTTCCCGCAGGCGTTTTTCCTGGACGGTTACCGCCTGGGCTATCGCTACAATCCCGCTTTGCAGGCCGATACCCCTTTCCTGGCACTGGGGCAGTGGGGCAGCCGGAGCCGCAACAACATTGGCGCGGAGAGTTTTCTTTACCGCCGGGGAGATGAATTGGTAACGGCCTTTCATTCAAGTGTTTCGGCCCAGGAATTCCTGGGAAATCTGAAGGACGTCAATTCCCTGGGCGGTCAGTATGACGTACATCTTCTTTCCTATGGTTGGAAAAAAGGACCGGCTTTCCATACCCTGGAGGCCAATGTCCGTGCGCAGTACTCGCTTTCCGTCCCCAAGGACATCTTTTCCATCCTGAAGCAGGGAACGTCCGGGAAGAATTACCGGCTTGACGGCATGCAGGTGGCCGGTAACGCCTATATAGAACTGGCCTACGGCTATTCCAGGCAGCTGGCAGACTGGGTGTCCGTGGGTGCGCGCGCCAAGCTGCTGGTGGGTATGGAGTCGCTCCGCTACAGGCTCACCCAGCTGGACATGACCTTCACGGAGCAGGAATACCGCGCCGATATCCAGGCAGACCTTTCCCTCACCAGCCATTGGAACAAGGTGGGAACGGACAAGGATGGCTATCTGAGTTTCCTGAACCTGAACCCCAAAGACCGCTGGTTCCTGCCTTCGGGCGCCGGTCTTGCGCTGGACCTGGGTGTGGTGCTGACACCGCTGGAGGGCTTGTCCCTCTCGGCCTCGGTGACGGATCTGGGCGGCCTCTTCTGGTATTACGGCAACTCAGGACAGTCCAAGGGCAGCGTGAACTTCACCGGTCTGGAGGGCCTTGGCATGGATGAGCTCAATGCCGACGGCCTGAAGGAAAAGCTCAATGAGCAGCTGGATCAGTTCAAGCAAACCCTCAAGCTCAAGCCCGTGAGGAGCCAAACCCTCTTCGAGCCCGTTCCTTTCCAGGCCAACCTGGCAGTTCGGTATGAGCTTCCGTTCTACCGGGCACTCTCGCTGGGCGCAACGGGTAACTACGTGGGTACGAAAGAGATGCCTTATATGGAGGCCCAGGGCGTGCTGGCCTGGAATCCCTGGAGCTGGCTGGGTGTGGTGGCCAGCGGCGGAAGCGGCAGCCTGGGCCCCGTCTGGGGCGCAGCCGTGCACGCCGCCTTCAAGCACTTCCGCCTCACCATCGCCTACAGCGACGGCTTCGGCGGCACCATCCCCTATACCAGCACCCCCGTAAAAGCCAACAGCCGCCAGCTCACCGCCGGACTCACCTACGACCTGTAGACCAGAGCTTGGCACCGCACGTGTTTCCGTACACCCGTGACACCTAACCCACTGAACCACAGCTGTTTCCAGAAATCAATCGTTGCATTTTGCGACGATTGATTTTTATAATACGCTGATATACAGCGAGTTGGCTAACGTGGATTCGGGACGGTCCTAAAAACAAAAGAGGAATCCGCAACAATCTCATTTACAAATTGTTGCGGATTCCTGGTGCCCAGAGCGGGAATCGAACCCGCACGGTATTGCTACCACAGGATTTTGAGTCCAGCGCGTCTACCAATTCCGCCATCCGGGCAGGGATGGAGTGCAAAAATACGGCAAATTCGGGGAACTGCCAAATTTTTCAGTTATCTTTGTAAGTGATGACTTTGAACGCTCAACCTGCCTGTCCCGCTTTTTTGGACCGGGCCGATGCTCTCCGGCTGCTCTCCCAGGAGCCGGAGCTGTTTGTGGTCTATGACAGGAACGTGGACTGGGTAGCAGAGGAGCTGCTGGGGGGCCTGCCGATAAGAGCCAAAATGGCCCTTGAGGCATCGGAGAATGCAAAAACACCGGAGACGGCGCTGGCTATCTGCCGATGGCTCCTGGAGGCCGGTGCTGGGCGCGGCGCCTTTCTTCTTGCCGTCGGCGGCGGCTTCATCACGGACGTGACGGGCTTTGCGGCGGCCATTTACAAGCGGGGTATCCGCTATGCCAGCGTGCCCACTACGCTGCTGGGGCAGGTGGATGCGGCTATCGGCGGCAAAACCGGCGTGAACCTGGACGGCTACAAGAACATGCTGGGCGCTTTCCACATGCCGGAGTTCACTCTCCTGGCGCCGGAGTTCCTGAAAACCCTCCCAGCCCGCCAGTGGCGCTGTGGCCTGGCCGAAATGCTCAAAACCTTCCTCATCGCCGCCCCAGAAGCCTACACCGCCCTGCTTTCCGCCCTCCCGTGCGCAGAAACGCCCGAAAATGAACACGAACCGGCCAAAATCGCCCTCCCGTGCGCAGAAACGCCCGAAAATGAGCACGAACCGGCAAATATCGCCCTCCCGTGCGCAGAAACGCCCGAAAATGAGCACGCCCCGGCTGAGTGGGTGCGGCAGGCGGCCCGGATTAAGGCCGCGATAGTGGAAAGGGACCCGTATGAGCAAGGGGAGCGGGCCGTCCTAAACCTGGGCCACAGCTTTGGCCACGCCATTGAGTACCTGGCCCAGCAAAAAGGTGCCGATATCCTCCACGGAGAGGCGGTGGCCATGGGCATCGTGCTGGCGGCCCTTGTCTCGGAAGGGCTGGGAGAAGCCCCCAAGGGCCTGGCCCGCCGCCTGGCAGAGGATTTCGCCTCCGTAGGCCTTCCCACGCAAAGTCCCTATCCCGTGGAGGAGCTCCTGGAAGCCCTCCAGAAGGACAAGAAGGCCGCTGGCAACCAAATCAAATTCGTGCTCCTGCGCGCACCGGGAAACGTTTTCCTCCATTCAATGACCCCCCAAGAGGCCTATGATTGTTACCTCCGTTCAAGATAAAGAACTGGCCCCCCTTCTGGAACTTCTGGAAGGCGGCGAGCTGGAAATGGCAGAGATTCGCCTGGACCGTTGCCCCCTGGACCAGGAGCAGATAGAGGATCTGTTTTCCGGCTCCGACGTGCCGCTCATAGCCACCTGCCGCCTCTCGGAAGAACCTGATGCCCCCCAACTGCTGGAGACCGCCATCCGCGCCGGCGCCAAATACGTAGATCTGGAGATGGAAGCCCCTGCCGCAGTGGGCCGACGCATCCGCGAAGCCTGCCGGGAATACGGCACAGTGCTCATCCGCTCCTATCACCACCAGGAAGGCACCCCGCCGCTTGCGGTGCTGCGCTCCCTCATGGAACGTGCCCGGGGCTTTGGCGCAGAAGTGGTAAAAATCGTGACCACGGCCACATCGGAGGCAGATAACGAGATCATCGGCCAGCTGTATCAATATGCGCAGCCAGGCACCCTGGTGGCGTTTTGCATGGGGGAGGCCGGCCGGGCTTCCCGCCTGAAAGCGCTGGAAAAAGGCGCCCCTTTCACCTACGCCTGCCTGAGCGAGGAGCAGGCTACGGCACCTGGCCAGTGGAGCACGGAAGCCATGCGGGAAGCCCTGTATGGCCCCTTCCGCTTTATCCGCGCCCAGGCCCTGCCCATGCCGTGCTCCAAAAGCTTTGCCCAGCGGGCTATCGTGGCGGCAGCTCTCGCAGAAGGCGTTTCGCACCTGAACGGTTATTCCCCCTGCGGCGACAACGAGAGCGCCCTGGCCGCCGCCCGCGCCCTGGGTGCCCACATCGAGCAGGACGGAAGCCTCCTGACCATTCGGGGTATCGGCGCCGGTGAAGGCTGCCTGAAACTGGAAGAGCTCCAGGCCGGCGAATCCGGCTTCCTGGCCCGGCTGATGATCCCGCTGCTGGCCGTCCTCTCCCAGGAACCCGTGCGCGTAACCGGAGAAAAAACGCTCCTGGGCCGCCCTCTGGCCGATGCCCACGACATCATGGCCGCCTTCGGCGTACGGCTGTATCCGGAGGAAGGCGCCCTGTCCCCCTCCAGAAAAACCGACTGCTACCTCCCCCTCAAAGTAGCCGGCCCCCTCCTTCCCGGCCGGGCCGATATCTCCGGCAGCGGCGGCTCCCAGCTTATCAGCGGACTGCTGGCCGCCCTGCCCCTTACCGCCGGCAAATCCACCCTGTACGTACACGAGCCCAAAAGCATCCCCTACCTGTTCATCACGGTGGACGTCCTGAAAAAATTCGGCATCCGGACAGGCTCCGAGATGGAAGGAGACCAGGATTTCCTGGAAACCCAGGACTGGAGCCTCTGCACCGGCGTGAACTTCCGTATAAAAGGCGGTCAGCGCTACCAGGCCGTAGATTTCACCCTGGAAGGCGACTGGTCCGGCGCCGCTCCCTTTCTGGTGGCAGGCGCCATCTTCGGCGACGTGGAGGTGACCGGCCTGGACACCAGCTCCCTGCAGGCCGATATCTCCATCATGGACATCCTGGTGCAGGCCGGCGCCAGCATGTCGCAGCTGGACGGGCCGGACGGTCCCATCCATGTGCGGCGCGCCCCCCTGAGCCCTTTCCACACGGACCTGAACAACTGCCCGGACCTTTTCCCCATCGTAGCCGTCCTGGCGGCTTTCTGCCCCGGCGAGAGCCGCATCCTGGGTGTGGAGCGCCTGCGCCACAAAGA
Source organism: uncultured Bacteroidia bacterium (assembly GCA_902788175.1). GTDB lineage: Bacteria > Bacteroidota > Bacteroidia > Bacteroidales > UBA932 > Cryptobacteroides. Next base: position 78,705 of record CADAJF010000005.1, on the reverse strand, counting down.
GACGGACCGTGCCGCCGCCATCGAAAAGATGCTCCTGCAAATGGGCGTCCCGGTGCAGATCGATGAGGATGAGATGCGCATAAGCGGCATGGCCCTGAGCCAGCGGATCTGCACCGGCCGGCTCCTCAAAGGCGGCGCCTATCCCTCTTACGGGGACCACAGGCTGGTAATGGCCCTGAGAGTGGCTTCCCTTGGGGCCGATACTCCCCTTGACATTGACAACACAGACTGCGTAGGGAAATCCTTCCCTGCCTTTAACGAATTATTTTCCCAGCTATGAACACTTTTGGCAACAAATTCAAAGTCAGTATATTTGGCGAATCCCACGGCCCGCTGGTGGGCGTAACGGTAGATGGCGTGCTGCCGGGCATCCCGCTCACACCGGTCCACTTCCGCGAAGACCTTGCCCGCCGCCGCGCCGGCGCCCCCGGCACCACCACCCGCCGGGAGGCAGACGTTCCGGAGATTGTCAGCGGCGTCTATGAAGGCCGCACAACGGGTGCCCCCGTCACCCTCATCTTCCGCAACGAGGACATCCGTCCGGAGGATTATGAGCAGGTGTCCCGGAATCCCCGTCCGGGCCATGCAGACTTTGCGGCCGGGCTCAAGTACAGCGGCTTCAACGATCCCCGCGGCGGCGGTCATTTCAGCGGCCGGCTCACCGTGGGTATAGTTGCGGCGGGCGTCATTGCCAAAAGGATGCTCTATTTCGCACGCTTCCAGGCCGCCCTGAAGGAAGTGGGCGGGCTCACGGACCCGCAGGCGTGGAAGCCTGCCCTGGAGGCCGCCCAGGCGGAAGGTGATTCCCTGGGCGCCGTAGTGGAATGCACGGTGGAAGGGCTTCCTGTTGGCCTTGGCGAACCCTTCTGGAACAGCGTGGAGTCCGTGGTCTCCCATGCCATTTTTGCCATTCCGGGCGTGCGGGGGATAGAATTCGGCGACGGCTTCCACGCCGCTGCCATGCGCGGCAGCGAGCACAACGACCCCTTCCCGGAGCACCAGTGCTGCCACGGAGAAGGGCACCACCATGACGAAGAGCATCACTGCTGTCACGGGGAAGGCCATCACCACGATGAAGAGCACCACTGCTGTCACTGGGAAGGCCACCACCACGAAGAAGGCCACCACTGCTGCGGTCATCATAAACGTCCCCAGCTGCCCCTTACCAACCATGCCGGCGGCGTGAACGGCGGCCTCACCAACGGCAATCCGCTGGTCTTCCGCGTGGCGTTCAAACCCACTTCCAGCATAGCCAAAGCCGGAACAGGCGGCCGCCACGACGTCTGCTTTGCCCTGCGCACTCCCGTCATCGTGGAGGCCATGGCCGCCATTGCCCTTACGGATTTGGCGCTGTAGTTTTTAATCCGTACCTTTGTGTCCCTTATGGCAGAGAGTAAGCAAATCATAGAGCAGTTCACTTCCGGGGAGTACAAGGAGGGTTTCGTGACGGACGTGGAGCAGGAGTTCATCCCCAAGGGACTGAGCGAGGAGATTGTCCGCATGATATCGGCCCGCAAGGAGGAACCCCGGTGGCTGCTGGAGTTTCGCCTGGACGCCTTCCGCAAGTGGCAGGCCATGCCGCAGCCGGACTGGGCGCACCTGGACATGCCGGCCATTGACTATCAGGATATTATCTACTACGCCGCCCCCAAGAAAGACAAAGATCGCCCCAAGGAGATAGACCCCAAGCTGGCAGAAACCTTCGACAAACTGGGCATCCCCCTGCACGAGCGGGAGGTGCTGGCCGGCGTGGTGGCGGTGGATGCGGTTTTCGATTCGGTTTCCGTAGCCACCACCTTCCGCAAGACGCTCTCGGAAAAGGGCATCATCTTCTGCAGCTTCTCGGAAGCCGTGAAAGAGCATCCGGAGCTGGTGCGCAAGTACCTCGCCAGCGTGGTGCCTGCCTCAGACAATTACTTCGCCGCGCTCAACAGCGCCGTTTTCTCCGACGGGTCCTTCTGCTACATCCCCAAGGGCGTGCGCTGCCCCATGGAACTGAGCAGCTACTTCCGCATCAACGCCAAGGGCACCGGCCAGTTCGAGCGCACACTCATCGTGGCCGATGAAGGCTCCTACGTCTCCTACATGGAAGGCTGCACCGCCCCCATGCGCGACGAGCAACAGCTCCACGCCGCCGTAGTGGAAATCATCGTGGAAAAGGACGCCGACGTCAAATATTCCACCGTCCAGAACTGGTATCCCGGTGATGCCGAAGGCAAGGGAGGCATCCTGAACCTCGTCACCAAGCGCGGCATCTGCAAGGGCAGCGGCAGCCACCTTAGCTGGACGCAGGTGGAAACGGGCAGCGCCATCACCTGGAAATACCCCTCCACCATCCTGAAGGGGGACTACAGCTCCTCGGAGTTCTACTCCGTCGCCGTCACCAACAACCACCAGCAGGCCGACACCGGCACCAAGATGATTCACCTGGGCCGGGGCACCAAAAGCCGCATCGTGTCCAAAGGCATATCGGCCGGGGTAAGCCAAAACAGCTACCGCGGCCTGGTGCGAATGGGGCGCAATGCGCTGAATGCCAAGAACTTCAGCCAGTGCGACAGCCTGCTCATAGGCTCGCTTTGCGGGGCCCATACCTTCCCTGTGATAGAGAGCCTGCAGCCCAGCGCCACGGTAGAGCATGAGGCCACCACCTCCAAGATCAGCGAAGACCAGCTGTTCTACTGCAACCAGCGGGGAATAGGCCCGGAAGACGCCGTGGGGCTCATCGTGAACGGCTATGCCCGGGAAGTGCTTAGCCGCCTTCCCATGGAATTTGCCGTAGAAGCCCAAAAACTCTTACAGGTTTCCCTGGAGGGAAGCGTAGGATAACCCCCGTCATTCCCAACGAAGTGAAGAATCTCCATGCTTGATACCGTCATATTCACCCTCTCCGGCCGGCCGGTGCTGCTGATAGACCTCATTTCCAGTCTGTTAGGCCTCACCTGCGTGTTCCTTGCCGGCCGCAATTCCAAATACAATTTCTGGGTGGGTTACCTGTACACGGCGGCCCTCTTCCTGCTGTTCTGGAACAAGAATCTCTATGCCAGCCTGCTGCTCCAGCCGGTGTCCCTGGCCATCAACATCCTGGGCCACTACCGCTGGACGCATCCCAAGGCCGGGCAGCAAAGTTCCCAGGATGCCAGCGCCCTCAAGGTGAGCAGCCTGAGCCCTGCCTCCATAGTCATCTGCGTGGCGGGAACCTTCCTGGTGGCCGGCCTCTGGGGCTTTACACTGGATAGGCTTTTCCCGGCGGACCCTCATCCCTACCTGGACTCCGTAGTCACCGCACTCATCCTGCTGGCGCAGCTGCTGAGCTCCCTCAAGAAGTGGGAGTGCTGGATAGTGTGGCTGCTTGTGAACATTACGCAGATTATCCTGCACCTGAGTGTGGGCAACGTGTTCATGCCCATTGTGTGCGCCCTCTATCTGGTGAACGGCCTGTGGTCGCTCCGGACCTGGGTAAAACTGTATAAAAACAAAGCATAATGCTTCAGATACAAAACCTACACGCCAAGGTTGGCGAAAAAGAAATCCTGAAAGGAATAGACCTTAGCATAGGGGCCGGGGAGGTGCATGCCGTCATGGGGCCCAACGGCGCCGGCAAAAGCACCCTCGGCGCCGTTCTCACCGGCAGGCCAGGTTTCGAGGTTACGCAGGGAAGCATCCTCTACAAGGGAGAGGACCTTCTGGCAAAAACGCCCGAGGAACGCGCCTGGGCGGGCCTTTTCCTCAGCTTCCAGTACCCGATAGAGATTCCCGGCGTTACCATCACCGCTTTCATGAAGGCGGCGGTGAACGCCAAGCGCAAGGCCCACGGGCTGCCGGAGCTCAAGGCGGGGGATTTTCTCAAGCTGATGAAGGAAAAGATGGCCCTGGTGCAGATGAAACCGGAGTTTGCCAAGCGTGAGGTGAACGTGGGCTTTTCCGGCGGCGAGAAAAAGCGCAACGAGATTTTCCAGATGGCCCTGCTGGAGCCGGATCTCTCCATCCTGGACGAGACAGACAGCGGCCTGGACGTGGATGCCCTAAAGATTGTGGCCGATGGCGTGAACGCCCTCCGCAGCCCGGAAAAAAGCGCCGTCATCATCACCCACTACCACAAGCTGCTGGAATACGTGCAGCCGGATGTTGTGCATGTGCTCAAGGACGGCCGGATAGTGAGTACCGGCGGCCGCGAGCTCATAGACGCCATCGAGGCCCAAGGATTTGACCAGTTTTAAGCATGGGACACGGCAAATACATTGATCCCCTGGCAGATGCCCGGTCAAAGCCGGGCATGACGACTTCCGTCATTGCCGGCTTGACCGGCAATCTTTACCAGGTGCCGGCCGGGGAGCGGCTGGAGCTGCAGTTCGTGGTGCTGCCCGGGGAGTCCCGCGACATTGACCTGTCCATAGACCTGACAGGTCCCGGGGCCCAGGCCCATGTCAAGGCGCTCTATCTCTGCAACGGAGAAGAAAAAGTGAACTTCCGCATCCTGATGCACCACCGCGCCCCGGGTTGCCACAGCACCCAGCAGGTCAAAGGCATTGCCGGCGGCTGTGCGCAGGTTCATTTTGACGGCACCATTGTGGTGGCTCCGGAGGCTCAGCAGACAGAGGCCTACCAGGAAAACCACAATATCGTACTCACGGAGCAGGCCCGGGTGCAAACCCGCCCCCAGCTGGAAATCTACGCCGACGATGTCAAATGCTCCCACGGCGCCACCGTGGGCCAGCTCAACCCCGACGAACTTTTCTACATGCGCTCCCGCGGCATCCCGGAGGCAGAAGCCCGCACCCTCCAGATGCTCTCGTTCCTGTCTCCGGTGGTTCCAGCAGGCCGCGAAGAGGAAGTGGAAAAAGCCGTCAGAAGCCTTTAGGCCTTGTTCTCCTTCTTGAAGTGGGTGGGCGTGACGCCCTTGAGCAGTTTGAAAGACGTGCTGAAGTAACGCGGATAGCTGAAGCCTACTTCGTACGCAATCTCGTTGATATTCTTGTCTGTGTTCAGCAGCAACTCCACGGACCGCTCTATGCGCATGCGGTTGATATAGTCTTTTACGCCCATGCCGGTCACTTCTTTCACCTTGGCATAAAGGGCGCTTCGGCTCAAAGGAAGCCTGTCCGTCAGGAACTTGATGCCCAGTTCCGGGTTGGAGAGATTCTCGCGGATAAGTGTGTCCAGCTGGGTGCGGAAGGCGGAATCCGCCGTCTGGCTGGGCGGGGGCAGTTCCTGCTCGTCTCCTTCCTGCAGCATCTCTTCCAGGAAATGGGCCATGGAGCTCTTGTTGGCCGCTTCTTCGTTGTGGAGCATCTTTCTTTGCAGCAGGGCAAAACCCAGCAGGAAAACAAGCAGGCACAGCAGGGCAAACCACCAGCTGCGGTACCAGGGAGGCTGCACCGTGAAAGAGAGCAGCTGCGCAGGTTCTGAGAAAGAACCGCCTTTGGTAAGGCACGACACCCATAGCTCATAGTATCCCGCCTCCAGGGCCGACAAGGTGAGCCGGGGCTGGTCGCTGTCAATGGTCCAGCTGCGGGCGCCGCGAAGCTCATAGCGGAAGAAATGGCTCAGGAAAGGGTCTTCGTCCCTGACCAGGAAGGAAGCGCTGAGCTGCCGCTTGCTCCAGGGAATGTTGATCTCCTCCTGCGGTAAGGAGACGGGCTGTCCGTTGGCATAAAGCTGCTCCAGGAAGATTTCCGGCTTTCCGGCCCCCGGAACTGTAGTCCGCCGGTCTATCCGTACCAGGCCTTCCGAGCCGCCCATATAAAGGAAATCGGGGTCCAGGGCATTCTGGTACAGCATTTTGATGTTGTTGGGACGAAAACCGTCCGACTCGCTCCAGGATACCATGCGGTCTTCCCGGGGCAGGTAGGTGTAGAGGTGGTTCCGGGCGCAAATCCACACATTCCCGTCCGGCGAACATTCCAGGGCCGATACATCCTGGAACTGCTGGGTTTGCAGGGGAACGTAGGTGCCCTGTTCCACATGGTAGCGGCCCAGGGAGCGGGAAGTGCCCACCCAGATGGTGCCGGCACTGTCCGGGGACAGGGCGGTGATACTTTCGTGAAGGCCGACGGAGAAGAGGAGCTGCAGCCGCTCATCGTCCCGGCGCCACAGGAAAACGTGGTTGCCCTTGTACAGCAAAGCCCCGTTTTCGTTGGCGAAAGCCATTTGCAGTGTGGAGGGTGCAGGTTCGCCGCTTTCCATCAGGAGGGGTTGGAAACGCTTGCTCCCGAGGTGGTAGATCCAGGCGGGGCCGCAAAGGAAGCAAAGGGTTCCCCAGGGCGCCTGGTAGCCCCTAAGCAGCGCCCCGCTGTAACGGAGCTGCCGCGAGGTGGGCTCGTCTATCACCAGGAAGGGCGTTTTGGCCCCGCTGCGCTTGTCCAGCAGGAAAAAGCCCTCCAGGTACATGGATACCAGCAGCCGCTCCCGGTCATACTCCGCGATGGAGAGGATTTTCCCGTCGCTGCCCCTTAGCTTTGTGAACTGGCCGCTTTCCGGATGGAAGCGGTGAATGCCTCCTCCGTCCGTCCCTACCCAGAGCACTTGATCCGAGTCCCGGAAAAGGCTGGTGATGGCATTGTCCGCCAGGCCGCGCACGCTGCCGCGAAGGCTCTGGACATGGCGCTCCCTGATCTGGAACAGCCCGTTTTTGACGGTTCCCGCCCAAAGGGCTCCGTTGGCATCGAGGTAGAGGGTGGTGATGGAATTGGAGGGGAGGGAGTCGTCCAGGCCGCTCTGGTGGCGGAGGCAGACAAAGGAGCCGGCTCCTTGCGGCAGGATGCAGATGCCGCCGCCGTCGGTGCCCAGCCACAGCTCCCCGCCGTATTCGGCAAAGTCCTGGACAAAATCGCTGGAGAGATTGGAATTGCGGGTGGTGTATTCTTTCAGGAGCTGCCCGTCGGGGGCATATTGGCGGAATCCCCCTCCGTGGAAGGAGGCGCACACCGTCCCGTCCGAGCAGCGGTAAAGGGCTATGAGCTCAAACTCCACCGCAGGGGCGAAAAGGCTGGCGACTTTTCCTTCCCGGTAGCGGAATATGCCGTTGGAGCGTGTTCCCAGCAGGAGTTCCCCGCTGGGCAGGGGCACTATCCGGAGAATGTCGTAGCCGTGCTCGTTTTCCCTTCCGGGGAAGGGGAAAAGCGGCGGCAGGGCCTCTCCTTCCGGGCTGCAGCGCAGCAGCCGCCCCGACGATCCCACAAGCACCTCGTTCTCCAGGGGGAGTACGCAGAAGGCTACGTCCGGGATGAGGGTTTCAAAGCGGTCTTCTGCGGGCAGATAACGCACCAATCCGTTTTCGCAGAGTGCCCACAGCGTGCCGTCCCTGCCTTCGGCAAGGGCGTTGATGCGGTTGTCCGGCAGGGTGGCCGGGTCTTCCATCCGGGAGTGGAATACCTTGATTTGCTGCCGGTCAAAGCGGTTGAGGCCATTTTTGGTTCCTATCCACAGGCTGCCCCGGAAGTCATAGGAAAGGGCCGTCACGTTGGGGTGCGACAGGCCCTCGCCCACCGTTAGGGAAATGTAGGCGTACTGGCGCTCCCGGGCAGCCAGAAGCGCGGCAGAAAGAAGGGAGAGAAACAGCAGAAAAAGCCTTTTCATGGTGACACGGCGTAAGATTATTGCAAAGATAAAAAAATCCGGGAACAATGCCAGTATATTCTTAAAGAGGTTGTCAAAAAGCGGCGCGTTGGACAATAAAGGATTATTTCTGGATAATATTTGACATATTATTACACGTGAGAGTATGACAATCTTAAAAATTATTATTAAGTTTGCTCCCAAACCACAAAAACCAACATTAACTAACCATAATCATTATGCGAAAAACAATCCAAAAAGCCATCATGTCGGCAGCTGCCTTCCTGTTGGCCTCCCTTGTTGTGCTGGCGCAAGGCCCGCAGACGGTTCGCGGAACGGTCACTGACCCTTCCGGCGCGGCCGTCGTGGGCGCCTCCGTGTTTGTGAAGGGTACCCAGAACGGTGCCGTCACAGACCTGGACGGCAAGTACCAGCTCACCCGCGTGAACACCTCCGATGTGCTGGTCTTCTCGTGCATCGGCTACGCTCCCCAGGAAATTACCTGGACAGGCGGTGAATTGAACGTTATCCTGGAAGAAGACGCCACCCTGCTGGAAGAGACGGTAGTGGTGGGTTACGGCGCCCAGAAAAAGATGAATCTCTCCGGCGCCGTTTCATCGGTGAAAATGGAAGAGGTCCTGGGAGACCGGCCCCAGCCCAACGTGGCTGCAGCCCTGCAGGGTGCCATTCCCGGCCTGTACATTTCTTCCACCTCCAACACGCCCGGCCAGACGGGAAAAAGCATCCAGATTCGCGGCAGCTCCTCCTTCTCGGGCAGCAGCGACAAAGTTTCCTCGATAGGTCCGCTCATCCTCATCGACAACGTACCCGGGGAACTGGACGCCCTGAACCCGGAAGACATCGAGACGGTCACGGTCCTGAAGGATGCCTCGGCATCGGCCATTTACGGTGCCCGCGCCGCAGCCGGTGTTATTCTCATTACCACCAAGCGCCCCAAGCAGGCCCAGAAAGTCTCCATCAACTACAGCGGCACGGTGGGTCTGGTGAACGCCATCTCCACGCCCCGCCAGGTGGAAACCACCAAGCTCCTTTCCATGTACAAGGAAGCTTTTGCCACGGACCTGTACACCGCAGCCCAGAACCAGAACATCGACAACTGGATCGGCTACATTGAACAGTACAAGGCCGGTAAGCTCTCCGGCGTTACTGACAACGGCATCTACGTGGCCCCGGACGGCCTTCGCTATTACCTGAAGGACGACGACCTGGCCGGCCGCATGATGGAAACGGGCTCCTCCTGGAACCACAACCTGGCAGTGAGCGGCGGCTCGGACTCCATCCGCTTCCGTATGTCGGCCAACAGCTACACCGAAAACGGCCCCCTCTACGGCAAGAAGGACATCTATGACCGCAAGGGCGTGAACGGCGTCATCTCTGCCGATATCACCAAATGGCTCACCCAGGAGCTGGATTTCTACTACACCCAGCAGCAGCGTGAGCTCCTGCAGGACGAAGCCGGCGCCCTCTACGGGCAGCGTAACCCCAGCTTCCTGCCGGACGGCAGGGATCCGGACGGCTACCTGATCCGCACCCCGCGCAACATCATCGAAACCGCCAATGTGGCCACCACGGTGATTGACCAGCCGCGTGTATTCACCAAAACCATCCTGCGTCCCATCAAGGGCCTGGAGGCCATTTTCGAATACACTTACCAGAAGCGCGGAACGGACTTCAACTACAACTCCGGAAAGTACACGTACACGGACATCCAGCTCAACGTGCTCAACGGTCCGGCGCACGACTATTCCATTGCCCGCCGCTTCTATGAGGCCCGCAATGCCATCAATGCCTATGTCACTTACCGCTTCGAGCCCTGGAAAGACCATCACTTCTCCGTGATGGGCGGTTACAACCAGGAATACTGGAATTATGCCTACTTCAACACCCGCGCAGAGGACCAGGCCATCCTGAACATCCCTTCCATGAGCAACGCCCAGGGCAAGAAGACCACCGATGACAAGTACGAGGACTTTGCCACCCGCAGCGGCTTCTTCCGTTTCAACTACGACTTTGACGGCCGTTATATCGTGGAGGTGAGCGGGCGCTACGACGGTTCGTCCAAATTCCCCAAGAACCACCGCTTTGGCTTCTTCCCCTCCTTCTCCCTGGCCTGGAACGTGGCCCGTGAGCCCTTCATGGCCAGCACCCGCACCTGGCTGGACCAGTTCAAGCCGCGTTTCTCTTACGGTACCATCGGCAACCAGTCTTCCGTGGGCTACTACGACTACTACTCCACCATGGCCCTTAACACCAACGCCAATACCTGGCTTAGCGGCAACGACGAAGGCTATGTGACGGTGATCGGCATGCCGGGTATCGTCAGTGACAGCTTCACCTGGGAAACCATCACCACCCTGAATGCCGGTGTGGACTTCTCCCTGCTGGGCAACCGCCTCATCGGTTCCTTCGACTGGTTCCGCCGCGACACCAAGGACATCCTGTCCCAGAGCGTGGCGCTGCCCGCCGTGCTGGGTGACAACGCCCCTATGCAGAATGTAGGTTGCATGCGCTCCCAGGGCTGGGAGTTCCAGATTGGCTGGAGGGGCAGCATTGGCAGCCTGGTCCAATACAGGGCAGACTTCAACATCTGGGATTACACTTCCCGTGTGACCCGCCTCAACTTCAACGAGGAAAAGAGCCTGAACTACCTGTACGAAGGCAAGCAGGTGGGTGAAATCTGGGGTTACGAGTGGGACGGTTTTTACAACGTCAACGACTTCGCAGACCTGGAGACCTGGAAACTCAAGGACGGCGTGGTAGGTGTTGACGGCGTGTCTCCCCGCCCCGGCGACTTCAAGTACAAGAACCTGGCCGACGGACAGTACTCCGAAGAAGACCGCAACAGCATCAACACCGGCCGCGGCACCTACGACGAGCCCGGCGACCGCAAGGTGATAGGCAACACCACGCCTCGCCTGCAGTATGGCCTGAACCTGGGCCTGAGCGTGGGCGGATTCGATCTGAGCGTACGTCTGCAGGGCGTAGGCAAGCGCGACTACTTCAGCAGCGGCCCTTACTTCTACACCTACTTCGGCCAGGGCGATGCCATCTGGTCGCCCGTCTTTACAGGTACGGACAACTACTGGACCCCGAAGAGCACCGATGCCGGCAGCCCGGACTACTACGTGGCCGCCAACCCGGATGCCACCCTGCCCCGTATCTACGGTTCCGTGGGCAACGGAGGCTACAACCGCTGGCAGAACACCCACATGCTCTCCAGTGCAGCCTACCTGCGCATCAAGAACGTAACCCTTTCCTACTCCTTCCCCAAGAAGTTGCTGCAGAAGGCCCATATCGCCAACCTGAGGGCTTTTGCCAGCGTAGAAAACCTGGCTACGTTCACCTCTCTTCCCAACGGGATAGACCCCGAAACCCTTTCCTGGTCCTACCCGCTTTACCGCACGGTTTCCTTCGGCTTGAACATCACTCTCTAAACAGCGCATCCCATGAAAAAATATATTCTTTTATCTGCCATTGCAGCGGTCCTGGTGAGCGCCACTTCCTGTAACGACGCCTTTCTGGAGCGTTCTCCCAAAGGCGCAGTGACCGATGCCACCGCTTTTGACTCCTACGAGTCCTGCAGCGCCTACCTGCTGGGCCTGTACAATGTCTTCAACGGATACCGTTTCTTCCAGGGACCGGCCATCGTGAGCGACGCCATGGGTTCCTCCATGAGGGACACCTACTCGGGCCTTCTGACCAACTACGGCTCCGGTTTCTCCACCATCCCCAACGGCTATGCCGCCCAGACCATCACCATCCCTACATCGGCCAACTCCTACAGCAATCCTTATGTGTGGATCCGTCAGGCCAACATCCTGCTTTCACACCTGGAGGATGCCCAGATTTCCGATGACCAGCGCAGCCACCTGGAGGCCGTCGCCCGCTTCTTCCGGGCCTACTGCCACTATGCGCTGCTGGTGAACTACGGAGACTGCATCTACGTGGACGAGGTACTGGGCGAAAGCTCGGAGAAAATCTTCGGCAAACGGGATTCCCGCCTCTACGTGGCCGACCAGATTTACAAGGAGCTCAGCTGGTGCATCCAGAATATCCAGGACAACCTGGCAGAGCCCAACACCATCAACAGCAATGTAGTGAAGGCCTTCATGAGCCGTTTCTGCCTCTTCGAAGGCACCTGGCGCAAGTACCATGGCGTGGCCGATGAAGGCTCCCTGACCTCTGCCGCCACCCTCCTGAACACTTGCTTTGAAACCTCCCGTGAACTGATCGGGAAATTCCCCACGCTGTACACCGGCGACGGCAACGACAAGCATCCCGGCAAGGGCTGGGGCCAGATGTGGACCTCCGAGGACCTGAGCAAAGTGAGCAGCGTACTGCTGTATGTCAAGTACATCCCGGACTACAAGATGCACCGCCTGGGCCACTTTGAGCACATTGCCAGCGCCCGCCTGGAAATGCCCCAGAGCACCGTGGACATGTACCTGACCGTGGACGGCCTGCCCATCCACAACGCGGCTGTGAAAACCTACGACTACAACGGCCTCACCAAAGAATACACCCTGTCCGCCACCCCGTACGACTATGCCAACGCAGACCCGTACAAGACCTTCCGCAAGCGTGATCCGCGCCTGTGGCAGACGGTGATTCCGCCTTACCACGTGGTGAACAACGTGGGCACCAACGGCTGGATTCCGGACGATGCCTCCGACGGTGTCTACTCCGAGTTCATCAACCAGTTCGCCCCCCGCGGCAACAAGCAGACCGACTGCTGGATGGTGCCCAACTTCAACCAGGGCTATCACCAGATTGAGACCCACAAGTCCCTGCCTTCCACCAACTGGGCCGGCAATGTCCTGGTGGGCGTTCCCCACACGGACATGTCCAACAACGCCAACGGCTATGTGAACGGAAAGACCGGTTACTACGCCGGAAAGGGCTTCCAGCGCGGCCACAGCGGCTACTTTGTCTGGAAGCAGGTGGCCAACTGGGACGGCCAGGATCCTACCTACACTAAGGACGTGGCCGACAAGCCCATGTTCAAGATAGAGGAAGTGATGCTCAATTACGCAGAGGCAGCCTTCGAGCTGGGCAAGTTCAACCAGAGCGTGGCCGACGAGAGCATCAACAAGCTCCGTGACCGTGTAGGCGTGGGCCGCATGAGCGTTGCCGCCATTGACGCCAACTTCGACCCCGACCGCGACAAAAGCGTAGATCCCGTGCTGTGGGAAATCCGCCGCGAGCGCCTGATTGAGCTCATGGGCGAGAGCTTCTCCTTCGAGGACGTGCGCCGCTGGAAGAAGGCCGACTGGTACGTGAACAAGCAGCACTACGGTGCCTGGGTGAACGCCGACAACACCGGCGCGGTCATCTCCAAGACCGGCGGAGCCACCGGCCTCCTGAACGCAAGCACCCGCCTGGAGGCCTCTGCGGCCGACGTGGCGGCCCAGGGCGGCGGCCACCTCTACTACTACCTGGATCCGGTGAAGGCCGGTAAGGGTTGGCTGGACAAGTACTACCTGGAGCCCATCCCCTCCGAGGAACTGTTGCTGAACAGCGCCCTGGAGCAGCAGGCAGGCTGGAAATAATTGAACCGAAATGAAAACACCGAATTTATCCGGTGCTCTGATGTTGACAGGAGCCGCGGCGATGGCCGTCGGCTCCTGCGCATCTGAGCAGGGCAAAAAAGCCCCCGCCCCCAACGTGGTGTTCATCCTGGCCGATGACCTGGGCTGGGGCGACCTCTCCTGTTTTGGACAGGAGCGTTTTTCCACCCCCAATATTGATGCCCTGGCGCAAAGCGGAATGCGCTTCACGCAGTTTTACAGCGGCACCACGGTGAGCGCCCCGTCGCGCTCCTGCCTGGTGACGGGCACCCACAGCGGGCACACGGCCATCCGCGGCAACCGCGAGATGAGTCCCGAAGGCCAGTTCCCGCTGCCTTCGGGCGCCGGCACGCTTTTCCATGATTTCCGGGCCGCCGGTTACACCACCGGTGCCTTCGGCAAATGGGGTCTGGGTTTTGTGGGCACCAGCGGAGACCCGCAGACCCAGGGCGTAGATACTTTCTACGGCTACAACTGCCAGTTGCTGGCCCACAGTTACTATCCGGACCACCTCTGGGACAACGCCACGCGCATTGAACTGCCGGATAACCGGGACGACGAAAGCTATGGCAGCGGTTCCTACGCCCCGGACCTGATTCACGCCAAGGCCCTGGAGTTCCTGGACAAGGCCGCGCAGGACGGGAAGCCCTTCTTCCTGTGGTATCCCACCACCATTCCGCACGCGGAACTGCTGGTGCCCGAAGACGACCTGATGCAAAGCTTCCGCGGCCAGTACCCGGAGGAGCCCTATGCCGGCGCGCGTCCCGGGGACCCGTACTTCCTGAAAGGGGCTTATGTGGCCCAGGAGCACCCCCACGCCGCATTTGCCGCCATGGTTACGCGCCTTGACAATTATGTGGGAGAACTGGTAACGCACCTCAAGGAACTGGGCCTGTATGAGAATACACTGATTATCTTCAGCAGCGACAATGGCCCGCATCGCGAAGGCGGGGCCGACCCCGACTACTTCGACAGCAACGGCCCCTGGCGCGGTTACAAGCGGGATCTGTACGAAGGCGGCATCCGCGTTCCCACCATCTTCTCCTGGCCCGGGCACATAGCTCCGGGAAGCGAGAGCAGCTTTATGGGCTGCTTCTGGGATCTGATGCCCACTTTCCGGGAACTCACCGGCTCCGGAAGCCCGGAAGGGATGGACGGCGTATCCCTGCTGCCGGTGCTGACGGGCAAAAAAGGCCAGAAAGAGCACGAATACCTGTACTTCGAGTTCCAGGAACTGGGCGGCCGCCAGGCCGTCAGGCAAGGCCCCTGGAAGCTGGTACACATGAATATCCGGAACGAGAACGCCCGCCTGGAGCTCTACAACCTGGAAGAGGACCCCGGTGAAACCCAGGACCTCTCCCTGGTCCACCCGGAGCGCGTAGCTGCCCTGAAGGCCCTTATGGACGCCTCCCATGTCCCCAACCCGGACTTTCCGGTGCTGAAAGGGGAGGAATGAACAGAATCGGAGCAAAATTGGACGCGCGTTGACTCCTTTGTAAGTGGAATCGATTATGTTTGCTTTCGCGGAAAAACGAATTCCGGAAACCAACTTAATTAACACTTACTCATATGCTTAAACACATCACAAAAGCCATTTTGACGGCGCTTGCCGTCACCCTGACTTCCGTGGCTGTGCTGGCACAGACGCAGACCGTAAGCGGTACGGTTACCGACACGGACGGAGTTCCCGTCATCGGCGGTTCTGTCATGGTGAAAGGCACGCAAAAGGGAGCAATCACAGATGTAAACGGAGCCTACAGCCTGCCCCAGGTGACGCCCGGAACAACGCTCGTATTCTCCTGCATCGGTTACACCACCCGCGAAATCAACTGGACCGGCGGCACGCTGAACATCGCCCTCGAGGAAGACGCCCAGCTGCTGGAAGAGACCGTGGTGGTGGGTTACGGCGTCCAGAAGAAGGTGAATCTCACCGGCGCCGTTTCCCAGGTGAAGGGCGACGAATTCGCCCAGCGTCCGGTGGTGGATGCCGCTCAGGCTCTTCAGGGCCTGGTTCCCGGCCTCACCATCTCCAACACGCAGGCGGGCACGCCCGGCGCAGAAACCACCATTACCCTGCGCGGCCGCGGTAACCTGAGCGGCACCGGAACGCCCTACATCCTGGTGGACGGCGTGGAAATGAGCCTGCAGGACGTGAACCCCAATGACATCGAGAGCATCTCGGTGCTCAAGGACGCTGCATCGGCCGCCATCTACGGCGCCCGCGCGGCCTATGGTGTCATCCTGGTCACCACCAAGCGCGGCCAGGACGGCAAGCCCGTCATCAGCTACTCCGGCAACGCCGGCTGGAACGCGCCCACCAAACTTCCCGTGATGGCCAATTCCGTAGATTTCGCCCATTTCTGGAACGACGGTGCTACCAACGCCAATGCTCCCCGCAAGTACACGGAGGAGAAAATCGCCGACTTGCAGCGCTTCATCAACGGTGACTACGCCAACGATCCTTATGCCCCCTGGGCAGAGATCAAAGACAATCCCAGTGCCAATCCCTCCTCTTTCGAGAACTCCGAAAAAGGCCTGGGTAACACGGATTATTTCAAGCTCCACTATAAGGACTGGGCTTTCAAGCAAACCCACAACCTGTCCATCCGCGGCGGCACAAAGAAGGTGCAGTACTTCGTGAGCGGCGGTCTCTACGACGAGGACGGCGTCCTCCGTTTTGCCAATATGGGTTACAAGCGTTTCAATGTCAACGCCAACACCCAGGCCCAGGTGACCGACTGGCTCAAGCTCACATTCAGCACCAAGTTCGTGCACGGTATCACCGACAGCCCCTTCGGCGACGGCGGTATCGGCTACGGCTTCTTCCACACCATGGCCCGTGAGTTTGCCACCAAGCACTACATGGATCCCAACGGTCATTACGTGGAATACACCATGATTCCCTACCTGCAGAGCGGCACCTATACCCAGAACGTGCGCGACCGCCTGGATATTACGCCCGGCCTGCAGATCCAGCCTCTCAAGAACTGGTTCATCAACATGGACTACACTTACCGCCTGGGCGTAAGCAACTATGAGGCAGTGGCTATCCAGCCGGACATTTACCTGATGGACGGGGTCACTACCGTGAAAGGACAACGTGCGGAGCTCAGTATTCCCGCAGGCGGCAAGTACACCCGCGCCAATACCAATACCAACTACCAGAGCCTGAACGTGTACACCAACTACCTGCTCACCCTGGGAGAGAAGCATAATGTGACCCTCCTGGCAGGTTACCAGGAAGAGGATTTCCATTATGCCTATGTCAAGAACGCCATTACCGGGCTGTACACTACGGCTACGCCCAGCGTAACCATGGGTAACGGCGACCAGACACTGGTGGATACCCGCTACGGCTGGGCCACCCGCGGTTTCTTCGGCCGTATCAACTATGACTACGACGGCCGCTACCTCCTGGAGCTGAACGGCCGCTATGACGGCTCTTCCCGCTTTGCCGCCAACCATCGCTGGGGTTTCTTCCCTTCCGTTTCCGTGGGTTGGAACATCCATAAGGAACCCTTCCTTGCCAATGCCGGCAACTGGCTCTCCAACCTGAAGCTGCGCGCTTCCTATGGTTTGCTGGGCAACCAGGCCGGAGCCGCCACCTACACCTTCGCCTCTACCATGTCCATGAGCTCCAGCCTGGGCTCCTACATCTACTCCGACGGCCGCCATGTCTATACGCAGGCCCCCGGCGTGGTGAATCCTTCCACCACCTGGGAGAAGGTACTGAACCAGAACGTCGGTGTGGACTTCGGCTTCCTGGGCAACGCCCTCACCGGTAGTTTTGACCTCTTCCAGAGAGACACCCGCGACATGCTGGGTCCCGGCGAGGACTATCCCGACATCTTCGGCGCCTCCGCTCCCCAGACCAACAATGCCAACATGCGCAACCGGGGCTGGGAACTGGCCCTGAACTGGCGTGGGCAGATTGGCCGCGATTTTGCCTATTCGCTGGGCGGCTCCCTGTCCGATGCCACCGCAGTGGTGACCAAGTACTCCAACCCCACCGGAACCGACCCCGCAGGAAGTTGGTACGAAGGCAAGAGCGTGGGTGAAATCTGGGGATACACCTCCAACGGACTCATCCAGACCCAGGCCGAGGCAGACAGTTACAACCAACTGGACCTGAGCTATATAAGCGCCACCAAATGGGCCCCTGGCGACGTTAAGTACGAGGACATCAGCGGCGATGGGAAAATCAACAAAGGCAGCAATACGCTGGGCGACATGGGTGATTTCTCCGTCATCGGCAACACCACTCCCCGTTACAACTACACCATCAACGGTTCCATGTCCTGGAAGGGCCTGGGCCTGAGTTTCCTGCTGCAGGGCGTGGGCAAGCGCGACTACGATCCCAGCCAGTCCCTCTATTTCTGGGGCTTCGGCGCATTTGCCCAGGTTACCGTTTTCGAGGAACACATGGACTACTGGCGCGAGGACAACCCCAATGCCTACTATCCCAGGCCGTATATCCACAACGCCGGCGGTGTCGTCACCCATCAGAACAAGCAGAAACAGACCAGCACCCGCTACCTGCAGGATGCCTCTTACCTGCGCCTGAAAACCGTTACTCTCTCCTATGACCTGCCGAAATCGGTCATCGGACGAATCGGCCTCAGCAAAGCACAGCTTTACCTGACTGGTGAGAACCTCCTTACCTTTACCAAGCTGTCCACCATCTTCGACCCGGAAGCCATCTTTACCTACAACAGCTACAACGGCGGTAACGCCAACCGCGGTGCCACCGATGCCGGTAAGAGCTATCCGATGAACAAGACCATCTCCGTGGGTATCGTTGTCAACCTCTAAACGTTCTTTGATTATGAAACTACGCAATATTTTGACTGCGCTGGCCCTTATGGTGGCCGCAACAGCCTGCTTCAAACTGGACAAGGACCCGGAGGGTGTACTCTCTACGAACAACCCTTTCCGCTCTACCGGTGAAATCCAGAATTATGTGAACCAGTTCTACGAGACGGCGGTTCGTACGCAGGACTTCTCCATGGGTGGCGGCGGGCACATTGCCGGCTCCGACACCAACAGCGACAACATGGCCTCATCGGCCCCCGTGTCCCGTACCAACGGCGCCCTTTCCATCGGCAATGCCGCGGCGCTTAGCGCATATACACGCATCCGCAACGTCAATTTCCTCTTGAACAACAAGGACAATTGCGACAAGACCGGCGACTACAACCAGCTCATCGGCGAGGCCTACTTCTTCCGCGCCTGGTACTACTACCAGATGTTCAGGGATTACGGTGGCGTGGCCATTGTGACGGAACCCCTGGATCCCAACCTGGAAGCCATGCAGGTGGGCCAGGACAGCCGTACGGCCGTGGCCGACTTTATCCTCGCAGACCTGGACGAGGCCATCAAACTCCTGAGCGCGCAAAGCAGTTCCGCCTCCATGCGCATCCACAAGGACGTGGCCCGCGCCCTCAAGAGCGAAGTGGCCCTGTTCGAGGGAACCTGGGAGAAGTACCACAAGGCCAAAAACGATGCCTTCTTCGACAAGAATATCACCGATGCCAAGATCCGGGAATATCTCCAGAAAGCCGCCGATGCAGCCAAGGAGGTGATGGACCGTGGCGTTTGGGCCATTCACAATACGGGCAATCCCAACAACGACTACCGCATTGTGTTTGAGACCACCAATCTGAATAATAACAAGGAAGTGCTCTGGTACAAGCGTTACGACGGCGACCAGGTGGGCAACAACGTGGACCGCTACCTGAACAAGGGCGGCGGCGGCGTGGGCGTCACCTCTTCCCTGGTGAACGACTACCTTACCATTGACGGCAAGCCTTACGCCGCAGCGGTCCGCGAGGCCGACCAGGCCACCTACGGCAAGGAACTCCTGCCCAGCGTACGCGATCCCCGTCTGGCCCAGACCGTGGCCAAGCCCGGCCAGAAAATGCGCCCGGATATGCCGGAAGGCCTCCCGGCCCCTCCGCTGGTGGCAGAAGGACACCACCTGAACACCACCGGTTATGCCATGCTCAAGCATGTGCAGATTGACTATACCGGCAACCTGGAGGCCGAATTCAAGGGCGCTACCCCCGCCATCCAGTTCCGCTATGCGGACGTCCTGCTGAACTATGCCGAAGCCCTGGCCGAACTGGACGGTGCCGGCAACGCCAGCAAGATCATCGCTGCGCTGAAGCCCCTGCGCGACCGCGTGGGCATGCCTGCAATGGATTTCGACCGCGAATACAACACCGCCGCCGAGTACCCGTTCAAGAGCCTGGACAAGTACATCCAGGCCGTGCGCCGCGAGCGCCGCGTAGAGCAGGCCCTGGAAGGCCGCCGTTTCTACGACATCGCCCGCTGGGCCGCTGCAGATGTGCTGCTGGTTGGCTGGACGCCCCAGGGTGCCATGTTCGCGGGCAGTGACCTTCCCACCCTGCGCCCCAATTACAGCGAACTGGTCTATGACCAGCCTTCCGGCAACAACCTCTTCCTCACCGGATCGCCTTCGGACGCGCGGCGCTACATCCTGCCCTTCCCCCCGGCTTCCATGTCGGGCGGTTACAAGTTCAATACGGGCCGAGACTATCTGCTCCCGTTCCAGCAGCGTCTGCTGACGCTCACCGGTAACAAGTGGCAACAGAATCCCGGCTGGTAATGGACCGCTCCAAACTGTTTTTCGCCCTTACAGGGACTGCGGCCACGGCGGCCGCAGTCTCCTGCGGGGGAGATGCCGGGAAGCAGCCCCAAAGGCCGCTGAACGTGGTGTACATCATGTGCGACGACCACTCGTACCAGACCATCAGCGCCTATGACAGCCGCTTCGTGAAAACGCCCAATATTGACCGTTTGGCGGCCGAGGGGGTCCGTTTCACCAACAGCTTTGTGGCCAATTCGCTGAGCGGCCCCTCCCGGGCCTGCATGCTCACGGGCAAGCACAGCCATAAGAACGGTTTCACCAACAACGAGCACGGCATTTTTGACGGCAGCCAGCAAACCCTTCCCAAACTGCTGGGAGCGGGCGGCTACCAGACAGCCATGATAGGGAAGTGGCACCTGGTCAGTGAGCCCACCGGTTTCGACTACTGGGATATACTCACCGGCCAGGGAGACTACTACAACCCCGTTTTCATCCGTGGCGGCGAGCGCTTGGTGCGGGAGGGATACTCCACCGACATCACCACCGACGTAGCCTTTGAGTGGCTGGACGGCCGAGACACGGACAAGCCCTTCTGTCTATTCCTTCACTACAAGGCTCCGCATCGCAGCTGGATGCCGGACCTGCAGGATCTGGGCATGTTTGACAACGTGACCTTCCCGCTTCCCGAAACCTTCTACGACGGCTACGCCACCCGCGAGGCCGCTGCCGCCCAGGAGCTGAGCATCATCAAGGACATGAACGTGGTCTATGACCTCAAGATGGCCGACAAAGAAGGCGAAATCCATACCCCGGACAGGCCTTCCCTGGAGCGCTACGGGCGCGATCTGTACCGGCGCGACCTCCCTCCCGGAGAGCTGGTGCCCGGCCGCATGAACGCTCAGCAGCAGGCCATCTGGGACGCTTACTACGACCCCATCATCGCCCGTTTCAAGGAGGACAAGCTGGAAGGAAACGCGCTCAGTGAGTGGAAATACCAGCGCTACATGCGCGACTACTGCAGCGTCATTCACTCCGTAGACCGCAATGTGGGCCGGGTGTATGACTACCTCCAGGAGCACGGCCTGCTGGAGAATACGGTCATTATCTACACGTCGGACCAGGGCTTTTTCATGGGCGAGCACGGCTACTTCGACAAGCGCTACATGTACGAGGAAAGCTTCCGTACGCCGCTGCTGGTGCGTATGCCCGGCGGAAAGCAAGGCATTGATGCCAAGGGATTTGTGCAGAATATAGACTATGCCCCTACCATCCTGGATCTGGCCGGACTTCCCATCCCCGAAGACATCCAGGGCGAGAGTTTCGTGCCCCTGCTCTCCGGCCGCACGCCCAGGGACTGGCGTCAGAGCCTCTACTACCACTACTACGAGTATCCTGCCGAGCATTCCGTCCGCCGCCACTACGGCGTTCGCACGGATCGCTACTCGCTCATGCATTTTTACAACGACCTGGACGAGTGGGAACTCTTCGACCTGGAAAAGGACCCCATGCAGCTGCAGAACCTTTATGGGCAAAGCGGTATGGAGGAGATTACCCGGGAGCTGAAGGAGGAACTCGTGCGTCTGCAAAAGCTTTACGATGACCCGATACAGGAAAAAAACTGAGTGCCTGCTGCTGGCAGGAGGGGTGGCTGCTGTGGCCTCATCAGCCTGCTCATCGGCCAGCAAGGAGGAAACCCGCAGCCCCAACGTCATCATTATCCTGGCCGATGACCTGGGCTTCGGAGACCTGGGCTGCTACGGGGCAAAGAATGTCTCCACCCCCAACGTGGACCGCCTGTGCCGCGAAGGGGTGCAGCTCAGCAACGCCTATGCCGTGGCGTCGGTGTCCACCCCTTCCCGCTATTCGCTCCTTACCGGGGAGTATGCCTGGCGCCGGAACGACACCGGCGTGGCGGTGGGCGATGCCGGCATGATCATCCGCCCGGAGCAGTACAGCATGGCGGACCTTTTCAAAAACGCCGGCTATGCTACGGGTGCCTTCGGAAAGTGGCACCTGGGCTTGGGAGACAAGGGCGGGGAGCAGGACTGGAACGCTCCGCTGCCCATGGGGCTGGGGGATATCGGCTTTGACCAGTCCTATATCATGGCCGCTACCGGCGACCGGGTTCCCTGCGTGTTTATCGAGAACGGGCGGGTGGCGGACTGGGACCCTTCGGCCCCCATTGAGGTGAGCTACCGACAGCCCTTCGAGGGGGAGCCGCTGGGCAAGGACCATCCGGAACTGCTGTATAACCTGCAGTCTTCCGTGGGGCACAACCAGGCCATCGTGAACGGGATAGGCCGCATAGGCTATATGCGCGGCGGCGGAAAAGCCCTCTGGAAGGACGAGAATATTGCCGACTCCCTCACCACGCACGCGCTGGCCTTTATCCGTCAGAACAAGGACAGGCCCTTCTTTATGTACCTGGCCACCAACGATGTACACGTTCCGCGCTTCCCGCACGAGCGTTTTCGCGGAAAGAGCGGCATGGGCCTTCGCGGCGACGCCATTGTAGAGTTTGACTGGACGGTGGGCGAGGTGATGCGGCAGCTCCGGGAGCTGGGGCTGGAGGAGAATACTCTCCTGATTGTTACCAGCGACAACGGCCCCGTCCTGGACGACGGGTACCAGGACCAGGCACGTGAACTGCTGAACGGCCACGACCCTTCGGGACAACTGAGGGGCAACAAATACACGGTGTACGAGGCGGGGGCCAGGGTGCCGGCGCTGGTGCGCTGGCCCGCCCGCGTTGCCCCCGGCACCGTTTCCGGAGCCCTTGTTTCGCATGTAGACCTGTTTGCTTCCTTTGCCGGCTTGCTGGAGGCCCGCCTGCCCCGTGGAGCGGCCCCGGACAGTCAGCGTGCCCTGGAGGCCTGGCTGGGAGAAGACCCTGTTGGCCGTGACTATGTGATAGCCCAGGCCAATAACCGCGCCCTGAGCGTGCGCACGGCCCGCTGGAAGTACATCGAGCCCAGCAACGGCCCGCTCAGCTACTCCTGGGCCCCCGGCATAGAACTGGGCTTCCTTTCCCAGCCCCAGCTCTTTGACCTGCTCTCAGACCCCGCCGAGCGCCACAACGTAGCCACCCACCATCCGGACACCGCCGCCCGCCTGCACGCCATCTTGTCGATGGAGCGCAGCAGAGACTGAGTGCTGCCCCTCCGGGTTGGTAGGGGATGCGTTTTGTTCACTGTATCAGAACGACATTCTTATTCCCGTAAGGAACTGCCTGCCGCGAAGGTTGTTGACAGTGGAAACCGTGCGGTAGGAACTGATGGTCTCGCGTTGGTATTCTTCTATGTCCAGAAGGTTGTTGTACTCAATGTAAACCGTTCCTTTGGCAAAACGCCGGGAGATTCTTGTCTTGAGGAGAGGCCTGTTGAACACGGTCACGTTGGGAATGCGGTCTCCTCGCACAAAGCCTTCAATCTCTATATCCAGATTGCGCATGGGAGAAACCCGTACGGTCCCCTCGGCACGGAGGATATGACTGGCAACGCCCCTGCGGCCATTGTCTGTAATCTGCCGTACATAATCCACCCCCATCTGCATGCTGAACCAGTCCACCGGATTCGTTCTTATCAATCCTCCCGTGGCAATGTTGCGGGAAACGTAGTGGACTGGTTCATTCTGGAGGTATTCCTCCGCCTCGTTTACCCGATATCCTGCCGTTGCCTCTATCATAAACACTTTTCCACCGAAGTATTTGCGTACACTTCCGTCAACATTGTACATGGACGTGGAGTTAGATAGCGGAATAAACCCCGTTACAGTGAGATGCGGATAGTAGTCTCGGGAGGAGGATCTGTCGCGAAACATCCTGACGAAGAACCCGTTGAGCGTAATGAAAACCATCTTCACCGGATTTGAATACCGGATACTTGCCGATGCATTGAGGCTGTTGCTTCGGCCAAGGCTGTCTGCGCGGGAAAGCGAACGGTAGTCTCGCATGATGACGGAACCCAAGAGAGTGCCGGGAGAGGATCGCTGGGTGCTGTAGCGGACACTTGCTGCAGCCGTAAGATTGGCGGCGAGGGTATATCGGAGACTGAGCGACGGTGACAGTGAGGGATAAATAATGCTGTATTTCCTATTGACATTTAATAAGTTAAGCGTGACAGGAAGGGACGCGGTCAATGTAACGTTCCCCAGGCTCACCACATCGCGAACGGACAGCGAAGGATTGGTCGAAAAAACGGAAAGCTTGTCCTGCAGCGGGCCGTTCAGTCCCGGTATATCGGCCGATGGAGTCAGGACCGCGTGGAGGCCTATATAATCCAGATTGATGGACGCTTCGGCCGAAAGGCTATGCCGGCCGGCGGTAGCAGCCAAAGAGGCCCCGTGCCTGGAGGTGAGTTCGTTTTGCAGGTATGACTGAAGGTAGGTACCCCCCCCTCCTGTATCGTAGGTGGCGGAATGATTGTTCCGCACATAAACGGCCGAACTTGTGACGTTGACAGCCCTATTGCCGCGCCGAAGAGTCAGGCGCAAGTTGTTATCGGCCTTAAAAGAAGGAAGATTATAGTTCTCAGTATAATTGCTGCGCCCTGAGCCGTCCGAAAAGTCGCTTCTGATCTGGCCGGACAGGGAAAGCGACTCTGAGAGAAAGCGGTTGGGGGCATTTTCTTCAAAAGCGGCCTGCCCCTGAAAGTAGTATTTGCGGCTCGTGAGCGATTTCGCGTCGTCAATAGTGATGCTTGCTCCGTCATCGAAACTCACCGTCTCAGAGGAGAATGCCTGCTCAGTGTACCTCTCGGCCGCAGCATTGAAAGACAGGCGTAACTTGGCATGTTCCCCGGTTTTGACAAGGTGATTGAACGTGGCTATTCCTGACAAATTGTCGTACCAGTATTCTTTTGGAACGGGAAGGGTTGAAAAAGAAGGAGTAAGGGATGAAGAAAACTGATTGTCAATGTCTCCATTGAGTTTGAAATACCTGGGACTGTCGTTGAAACCTGGCTGCTCCCGCAGTTCCTGCGAAATGTCCGCGCCAAGATTGTTTCCTTTGAGCAGGAAAAGGTTTTGCCTTGATTTGCCGAAGCGCGAAACCATGGCTTTGGTATCGAAAAGCGGAAACGGCGGCAGGCCCAAGAGCGCGTCCCCGGTAAAGAGCCACGCGCCTTTGGCGTCCTCCTTGAGAACAATGTTTACTGCACTTTTTTCCGAAGGGTTTATCTCCCGCAAGGCATTGACAGGCTGATGGTTCAGATACACATCTACCCTTGCTATATCACTGGCTTTCAGGTTTTTTGTAACGACACCGTATTTACTTCCCATCAAATCAAGGTCTTCCACGTAGAAGCGGTTGATGGCCTCGCCCTCGAAACTCACCGTCCCGCTTTCGTTTGTCGTAAGGCCGGGGATTTTGTTAATCAGGTCGTCAAGGACGCGTTCAGTGCCATCCGTAAAAGCCTGGACATAAAATGAGAGGGTGTCACCCCTTCGGCGGATGGGGCTGGACTTTACGGCCGATGCGTTTATCCGCATAGCCTGTTCCTTGAGTTCTATAACTATACCGGAAGTTTTGCCCCATGTCTCGAAACTTTCCGTAGCATACCCCATCATGGACACTTTGATGGTGGTGATTGTCACTCCGTCCTGTACTTTGATGGAAAAATGACCGTCCTCTCCGCTGTATGCGAGTCCTTTTTGAACATTGCCCGAGTATGCGAGAACAAATGCTCCCGCTACCGGTTCCTTGCTTTTCCGCTCCCTTACAAGGCCGGTGATTTGAAATGACGCCCAGCAGTTGCACAGAGAGAACTCAAAGAAAAGCAGCGTGAACAGAATAAACTTATTTATCCTTCCAGTATGCATCGGGAATCAGCGGGATGTATTTTCTCATTTTATTCTGCATCATATCAAGCTGATTGGCTGATGCGCGTGCGCCTGTGATTTCTAAAAGATATGCCGCATCTGAACGTAACCTGAAGCACATTTGTTCCGCATCTTTCATGGAGAGAACGAAATGACTGGTCCCGCTTTTTCTCCGTGTTGTCTTTTTGGGGTAACGAGAGTCAATCAGCGCTATCCGGCCGTTGTTGTCCAGTTCATCGGCCCAGATAAGCCGGAAGCTGAAAATAGCCTCGCTGTCTTGTGCGGAGACAATCAGTCCGGGCGCGCCCAAAAGCATCCAGGGGCCAACAGGCAGCGGGATATCTTCAGTATACCACACCGTCCAGTTCCGCCCCAGATAATCCGCAGTAGCTTTCCTGCAGCTGAATCCTTCTATCGTGCGGGACTCATCTACGAGTTTCCAGTCAGGGACACTCATTTCAGAGGCCGACCGAATCGATATCGGTCCCTGGTGGTATAGCTGGGTTACTTCGACGCGCTTGAAATTGACAATTGTAATATCATCAAGCCTGGGACGCGGCAACGACTGTATTTTTTCATACTCTTGCCGGTTCTTCGTTTTCCCGTTTTCATCAAAAGCAAGCGTCCACAATGAATCACGTTCGTACGTAAATAGATCGTAATATATGGAAGCCCCGTCAATATAGTCCAACCGCATATTCAGGTATTTCCTGGGAGCCCTGTCAGGGTCGTCTTTCCTTGTAAAATGGTAAGCACACTTAATGCCGTTCTGTGGGAATGAATGCGGCTGACTATACGCTGCTATGGGTATTAGAAATAATACCCATAGCAGCAAAATGGATAAGCGGTACGTCATCTTCAGATATCTTGCTAATCACAAAAGATATCCTCAAGCACATCCATGAACTCTACTAAAAAATCGTCGCCCATATCAAAAGGGAACTCGTAGCAGATTTCTATTCCACAAGAAGTAAGCCATGCGTAACAAACCCCCTCCTCTTCTACTTGTACTTTGCTTTTAGCATTGATATTCATCGCACTCGCAATGAACAATGATGCGGCAGCAGCTAACGCAATTATTTTTTTCATACTGTACACTGGTGTTTTGCGCCCGGCACTCCCTATCCAGGCTTTTGATACTAAAGACGTGGGAGTTCTACTTTTGCTTCCCCCCGGCATCGGGCCCGGATTGCTGGCAGGAATAGCTAAGTAACGTCTCTTTAATAGCTTCGATGCAAAGATGAGGCGGACTCCAAAAAGGGGAGCGCTCATGCCAAATCAAGCAGTCCCGCGTACCCGCGTCCATTAGGGAGAAGCAGGACGATGTGGTATCGGCCAGTTTCTCCGGATATCGGCAACGTAACGCCCCCTGCGGAGGAGTCTGCTACATATGTGCAATGGTCGCCGGTGAAAATGTTGGTAATCGTAATATCTATAATCCCAAGGTTCTGCTGGAACAGAATGCAAACCGACGATGTAAGGTCATCGTAATATGCCCGTATGGGGATGACTGCGGGCGAACGATGTGTCCTCCCTGTCACAACCGTATTATCGAGAGCGACAATGGGGATAGTCTGTTTCTCGTCTTCGGCCGACCAAGAAACAGTTGCTGCAAGGCAGAGGAAAGATAAAAGAAGCACAATTCTTTTCATGTGTTTTTGCAATCAAGTTAACATTGCAAAGGTACGTCACAACTTGGCAAAAACGAGCTTTTTCAGTCTTAACAATGGTAAAATTAAGGCACTGATTTTTAAATATTTACATGCGTGTTAAGATGCGAAATCTAAACAGGACGCGTAAGGGATTGATAACCAGCGACATAATCATCCTTGCAATTAAGGTCGTTGATATGTTGCTGATAGTCAGTCGCTTAAATGATATACTCCAGGTAAAAATCTCGATATTCTGATGACAGGCTAGATATCTCACCCTTCAGGCGGTTTTTCTTGGTATAAACAGTCCCTATGGAGTATCCCGTCAGATTGGAAATAGTCGTGGCGTCAAAGCCTACGATTACGTACATGAGAAATCGGAAATCCAGCTCTTTATGACCGGGCAGATCCCGCCGTAGTTTATCTATGATATTGTCCAGTGAGTTGTTTACCATTGACATGAACTTGTTCTGCGTCTCTTTGTCGTTTATGATAACCTCCAACTGGCGCATGGCCTCATCATACACAACTTCTTTACGGTTTTTCTTTATCGGTGACAAATAGGCTGCGCAGAGGTCGTTCAACGCTTTGTATTGGGCCTTGTAAAGGGTTGCGAATTGTTTCTTAAGTTGGAGAAGATCCTTGTCTTTTTCGGCCAGTTTGGCATTTAGGCCGGCGGTCCTCACATTCTGAAGGTCCAGCACTTGTTGCGACTCAAGATAAAGTGCCGCAAGCTCTTCAATTCGGGTGTTAAGCGCAGCCTTTTTCCGTAGATGCAGCAACAGCAAGATTCCAACGATGAGAATGGAGAATAAAGTAAGGGATGCCATGCGAAGATTATTCAGTTCGCGTTTACTCTTCAGTACGGCTGTCTCTGCCTGCAAGAAGTCCCGCTGTGATTTGAGGAGAGACTGGCTAAGGGAAGACAGGACAATGGAATCTTGGGCCAGGACACATTCTTCCAAATCCTGGAGTGCTTGCTTGTACTGTCCCTGGTCTCGGCAGATTCGGTATCTCCATAGTCTCACTATGTCTTGTTGCCGGTTCATGCTGTTAAGCTGCTCAATTACTGCGTTGGCTACGGCCGTGTTACCCAGCTTCTGGTTGGCATAAGCATAAATGCAATAACCTTCCATGGTCATAGAAGCTGGACGTGAGTGGGCAATCTGTTCAATGATTTCTACACTTCGCCTGGGATCAGGCTTGGGAAAGCGAAGAAGGTCCTTGGCATAGACAAGGCGCCGGAGGTCGGCCGTAAGGGAGTCATGAACCGTCATTGAAAAAAAGTTGCTATACGTTTTCTCTGCGTCTTCCCATCTCCGGTTGTTCGCATAGCAGGAGGCAAGATGCCCGGTAATTGCCCACACCCCTACGCTATCCCCCGCAATTTTGCCATATTTCAAGGCTTCTTCCGTGTAGGATAGCTCTTGCTCTGCGTTGTTGTTCCGAGAGAATAAGTCTGAAATGGCGGAATTGACGAGTTCTTTGTAATGGTTGTCATCAACCTTTGAGGAATCTTCCAAGGCCAAAAGATAATAATGCATGGCGCTGTCGTCTTCTCCCCTATTGGCATGGATGCAGCCCCTGTAATAATGTGTTTTCATCTTTTCCACGGGGGTGCCATGTTTGCCGTAAAAGTCCGATGCAGGTTGAATAATCGACAAATCGGTAGTGTCAACGTAGTTCTTATCGAGGGCGATAGAATAGAGTAAAGAGTATTTTGCTCGTAGTCTTCTGGTTTTTAGTTCTGTCTTATTCAGCGATTCCAAAATAACCAGGGCACTGTCCGGCTTCTCTTGGATAAAGGATCCCACGTCATCCAAAACAGATTGTGCCCGACGATTGGAGCACGATTGCATGACGATGACTAATACGAGTAATACTCCTTTCAACTTGCTTCTCATCTCAATTATCGTTATCGTATCGCAAAGATATTGTTTTTTTTGCGACACGGCAAGTCTCACTGCTTCTCCGGGGGCAAAAACGGTCTCCGGTGCCCCCGGGCAGCAATTTTGATCTACCCGGGGGGCATACAGGCTCGCAATCGCCCCCCGACGCCCCGTGTCATGCCCGGCCCGGCGGGAGCATTACTTCTGCGGGGGCACGACCTTGGCCGAGAAGGGAGCGCATGCGGTCAAAGTAGGGGGCGGTGTGGGAGAAGAAAAGCTTGTAGCCCTGGCAGAGGGCGTTGACCCCGGTGCCTGGGTTCCGGTGCTGCGGGCATTCGCCGTTGCAGGCCGGCAGGAAGGGGCACTGGAGACAGCTTTTGGGCAGGGAGGTCCATTTCCATGAGCTCCCGGATGGGAGTCTGCAGCACGTTGCCCACCTTGTAGGCGGGGTACACGAAATGGTCACAGGTGTAGAGGTCTCCATTGTGCTCCACCACCGCATTCCCGGAGCAGCTTTTCCCGAAAATACAAACGCCCTCCTTCATGCCGCACCAGGCGGCCAGGGCCGAATCGAAGAGCTGTACGTAGTAAGTCCCTACGTCGCGGCGCACCCAGACGTCAAAGATGTCGGCCATGAACTGGCCGAAGCCGGTGGCCGATACCGACCAAAACGCCGGCGCGGCCCCCGGAGCCAGGGGTTCCACGATGACGGGCCTTTCCTTTTTGCCCCGAAAGCGCACATATTCCACCACCGGGAGAAACTGCATATAGTGGCTCCCGGCCTCCTTCAGGAAAGCGTACACCTGCGCCCCGTGCCCCTCCGAAGCCTTGTTCACGGTGGTGAGCGTGTTGAACTCAACACCCTCTGTGCGAAGCATTTGCAGCCCCTGCATCACGCGGGAGAAAGTGGGGGCGCCCCCACGGTCCAGGCGGTAACGGTCATGGATAAAGGCCGGGCCGTCCAGGGACAGTCCCACCAGGAAACGGTTCTCCCGGAAAAAGCGCGCCCACTCGGGCGTGAGCAGCGTCCCGTTGGTCTGGATGGAGTTGAAGACCGTTTTCCCGTTGGCGTATTTTTTCTGGAACTCCACGGCCTTGCGGTAGAAGTCCAGCCCCATCACCAGGGGCTCTCCACCGTGCCAGACAAACTGCACCTCGGGGACGTCGTTGGCGTGGATATAAGCCTTGGTAACAGCCTCCAGGACCTCCAGGCTCATGCGGGGTTCCCGGCCGCCGTAGATATCGGCCTTGTCCAGGTAATAGCAATAGGAGCAGCCCAGGTTGCACAGCGAGCCGGCCGGCTTGAACATCAGGTTAAAGGCCAGCGGACCGCTCAGGCGTGCGGCATCCTCCAGCGGGATGGTCTGCTCCTGGGGCCTCATGGCTGGTAGATACTGTCCATGTACAGGGCTATGCGGTTAAGGACAGGGCAGGCATCGGCCTCCGTGATGTGCACGCGCACGGCGCTGGTGGTAACGGTGGGGATGAGCAGGATGCGCTTATAGCCGATAGTACTTTCGCTGGCCACCTGCTGCCACTGCCCGTCCGCTCCCAGTACTTCCACTTCGAAGGCGGCGACGCGCTGGCCCAGCGGGATGTACTCCTGCAGCACGATACGGTTGAAGGTGCGCTCCTTCGGCAGGGTAAGGGTAAACGAAGGGGTGAGAACATCGTCCGGAACGGCCCAGTAGCGGTGGTAATCCTCGTCCAGCAGCGCACTTTCCGCGAAGGCCTTGCCGCGGCGGGAATCGGCCGTGATGTTTCCGCCTTCTGCCAGGTTGACGGCGAAGATGCGGTCCAGGGCCGCCTTCCATTCCACAAGGCGGGCCGAGTCCGCCTCATGGATACGTCCCCGCGAATCCGGCGGAACGTTCAGCAGCAGCAGGGAATTGCGCCCCACGCTGGTGTAATAGATGCCCAGAAGCTCCTGCAGGCTCTTGACTTTGTCATTTTCCGATTCTCTCCAGAACCAGCCCGGACGGATGGATACGTCTGACTCCGAAGGTACCCAGAGCGAGCCCCCGCGAATGCCTTCGTTCTTGGCCTCGCGGGTGGGGCTGTCCACGCCGGGAACAAAGCTGGAGGTTTCATAGGTGGACCAGGAGGTGCGGCCTGCCACGCCTCTTTCGTTGCCCACCCAGCGGCATCCGGGACCTATGTCGCTGAATACGATGGCATCCGGCTGCAGGTCAAAGACGGTTTTGTAGTACAGCGGCCAGTCATACTCCTGGCGCTTGCCGTTGGGGCCTTCCCCGCAGGCGCCGTCGAACCACTGCTCGAAAACGGGGCCATAGCTGCCCAGGGCGCTCTGGAGCGTCTGCTCAAACACCTGGTTGTACTCCGGCGTGCCGTAATGGGGGTCAAAGCGGTCCCAGGGCGATATGTATACGCCCAGCTTGAGACCATATTCCGCGCAGGCCTCCGACAGGTCCCTGAGTACGTCTCCTTCTCCGCCTTTCCAGGCCGATTCCCGGACAGTGTGCTTGCTTACAGGGTTGGGCCAGAGGCAGAAGCCGTCGTGGTGCTTGGCAGTAAGGATGATGCCCTTGAAACCGGCGTCACGGGCCACCTGGGCCCATTGCCGGCAGTCCATTTCCGTGGGATTGAACATGTCTTCCGGCTCCGTGCCGTCTCCCCATTCCTTTCCGGAGAAAGTATTGGGCCCGAAATGGACAAAGAAATTGGTTTCCATCTGCTGCCACTCCACCTGGGCAGGGGTGGGGCAGGGCCCGTAAGGGGCGGGGGCTTTGGCGGTGCAGGCGGCAGCCAGCAGCGCGGCCATCAGTAAGGCGGTGTGTTTCATAGGGCTTATCAATCTTCCCATTCCAGGCAGCGGGTGCCGTCCGGTAGGACTTTTATCTGTATTCTGAGGGTTTCTTCCGGGAGAAGTTCCTCCACGTTTTCCGGCCATTCCATCAGGCACAGTTCCCCGGAGTCCAGGTAATCGTACAGGCCGATATCCAGGGCCTCCGCGGGGTTCTCGATGCGGTAGAAGTCAAAGTGATAGACCGGCCGGCCGTTTCCGCTGCGGTACTCATTGACGATGGCGAAGGTGGGGGAACTTACGGCGTCTTCCTGTACACCCAGCGCCTTGCAGACGGCGGTGGTGAAGGTGGTCTTCCCAGCCCCCATGGGCGCGTAGAACGCAATCAGCGTATGTTCCCCCACTTCCCGGAGGAACTCCTGTGCCGCCTGGTCCAATTGCTCCAGGCCAGGAATCAAAACCTGATGAATCATGCTAAGCACAAAGATACAAAAAAAACGAAAAAAATTGTCCCTGTCCGGAGACCGGACAGGGACAGGACATAAATAAAGATACTCAGAAGTATGAGAAATTACGGTCTGAACCGTACCTGAGTCTTGGGGGAATACCACCCGCTGAAGGAGAAGCGCAGGCCGGCCTCTACGTCAAAGCGAAGGGGCTGGATGGTGCGCAGCGACCTGGGCTGGGCGGAAGTGTTGAAATAATAGCGGAAACTGGGATCCAGATAAAGGCCGATATGGGGGGTGATGCGCATTTCTACGCCAAGACCCAGGTCCCCGGAAAACTGGGGACGGCCGCTTTGCTGGCGGTAAATGATGTCTTTCTGGGAACCGTGCACCACAAACTCATTGGAGCTGAGGAATTCTGCTGCCATGCCGGCAAAGCCGTGTACCCTCCAGCGGCCGATGTTAAGGATGTCATAGTATGCGTGAACGGGAACGCCCATCCAGTGCTGGTGGTTGTCTATGTCTGTTTGCAGCTGGCGGAAACCGTTTCCAATATAGTCTCCCACGAAAGTGCGGCTGAGGTTGGTGTAGCGCAGGCCCACACCCACGGCCCAGCGGGGCGAGAAATTGTATTTGATGCCTACGCCAAGGGAGAAGGGAAGGCTGAAGTGTATCTCCGGGTTC
The DNA here is from genome assembly GCA_902788175.1 of uncultured Bacteroidia bacterium. Taxonomy (GTDB): domain Bacteria; phylum Bacteroidota; class Bacteroidia; order Bacteroidales; family UBA932; genus Cryptobacteroides. The sequence goes on along the minus strand of CADAJF010000005.1, from coordinate 45,701 downwards.
TCAATAATGCCTTCCGAATCATTGAGTGGAGGGGAGCTGTAAGGCCGGGTGATGCCCCCGGGCACACTGGCGCGCCGTTTGTCCTGCAGGTTGCCGAAAGCCGACACAGAGAAGCCCCTTCCGGAGGGCCGCTGCTGCTCTGCGAAGGCCAGCTGATTCAGCTGCTTAAGGTCTTCCACGGCGGAAGGAAGGTCCTTGGCGGCGGGAACCTGGGAAATGGCGCTGTGCCGCACTGTAAGCCCTGTCTCCGGCACGGAAACAAGGCCCTCAGGAAGGACAGCCGCAATGGCCTGGCGCTTTTGGGCCGGGGCCGAAAAATGCTGCACAATGCTGGCAACCGGGGCCGCTCCCAGGCTTTGCGGGGAGGCCGCCTCCGGGACGGGCGTTTTTTCTTCCAGGGTTACAACGGGAGCCGCCTCCGGAGCGGTAACAAGCGCTGCCAAAGGCTCTGAGGGAACAGTATCCGGTACCGGACGGAGGAAGACCACGCCGGCCACCACGGCCGCTGCAGCTGCCACGCCGGCAAGGCTGCTCCAAAGCCAGACGGGCACTATGCGGCCTTTCCTGTCCAGCTGTGCGGAAACCCCCTCCCAGACCTTGGGAGAGACTTCCTCGGTGGCGCCTTGCAGCAAGTTCCTTACCTGTATGTCAAATTCTGTCTCTTTCATTACATCACTTTCATCATTTCCTGCAGCCGGAGGCGGGCCCGCTGCAATTTGGAGCGGGAAGTGGCCTCCGTGCATCCCAGCTGCCGGGCTATTTCCTTGTGGGAATAACCTTCCACCACGTACATGTTGAATACGGTTCTGCTGTCCGGGGGAAGGGCGGCGATAAGCCTGACCAGTTCCCTGTACCCCATCTTCTGCAGCGGCGTGGTTTCCCGGGCCGACAATCCGTACGCCTGGGAAATGTCCTCGCTGAGGCCCAGGGCGTCCGTGCGCCTGAGATGCATGAGTGCAGTGTTGACAAAGATCTTTCTGGCCCAGCCTTCAAAGGAACCAGCCCCCTGATAGCTGTCTATTTTGGTGAACAAGGTTACGAAACCTTCCTGCAGGACGTCCTCTGCGTCTTCCCGGGAACCCATGTAACGAAGACAAAGCGCCATCATCCTGGGGGAGAGGGCATCGAACAACTCCTTCTGGGCCTTGCGGTCCCCGCCCTGGCAGGCGGCGGCCAAACTCTCCAGGGCCGATGCTCCCGCAGGGGACTCTTCATCCCTTGTCCATACTAATAGATGCAATTTACCCCAAAAACGTTTCAAAAGGTCCGGATTTTGTTTCTTGCGAACACAAAAATAGGTGCAAACCGAGAGAAATCAAAATAAAAGCGTAATTTTGTAAGGATGAACCGGAGAGTATTTTTAGCGCTGCTTTTGTGCATATGCTCCCTGACGGGCCGGGCCCAGTCGGTGGAGGGAAACCTGATAGATGCGGTAACGCTCTATGGGAACGGCCAGTATGCCCAGGCGGGTAAAATCCTGCAAACACTCTCCGTTGCCGCCCCGGAAGATGACGCGCTCTGGTACTACCTGGCCCAGACGCAGCTCCAGGCCAAGGAATATGACGCGGCAGAGCGTTCGCTCCTGAAGGCCGTAGCCCTGGACAGCAGCAACTACTGGTACCGGCATTTGCTGGGCCGCCTGTACCTGATGCAGGGCAAGGTGGAGGAAGGGAAGGCCCAGTATGAGTCCCTGGTAAAAGCTTTCCCCCGCAAGAGCGCCGTGGTGTATGAGCTGCTGGAAGTGTACCTGGGCTCCCGGGATTTCGAGAAAGCGCTCTCTACCCTGGAAGAAATCGAGCATCAGCGCGGCTTGTCGGAGGAAGTAGCCCGCACCCGCTACGATGTATATACCGCCATGGGCCGGCAGGAAGAAGGCATTGCCACCCTGGAGCAGTTCAACAAGCAGTATTCCTCTCCCGCCATCCTCTCCATGCTGGGAGACTATTACCTGGCAGAGTATTCAGACTCCCTGGCGCATGCCCGCTACTCGGAGGCCCTGTCGCTGGACAGCCGCTATATCCCCGCCGTGCTGGGCATCTCGGAGGTGTACCGCCACATGCGCCGCTACCCGGACTATTTCAACACCCTGGAATCCTTCTTCACCGCAGAGGACATTCCCGCCTCTTCCAAGACCATGTATATCGGCAATATGAGCAGGAGCCTGGATCCGAAGATCCTGCAGCTGCACCGGGAGGGCTTTGACCGCATGGTCCGCCAGGCGGCCCAGACGCATCCCACAGACAGCAGCATGCTCTCCACCGTGGGCTCGTATTACTATGGCACCGGGCGGGAGAAAGAAGCCGGGGAGTGGTTCCAACGCGCCGCAGACCTTTACCCGGAAAGCCTTTCGCAGGTGGCCACCTATGTGCAGTACCTGTCGCTGCAGGAGCAGTGGGAGCCCCTCCGGGAGCGCTCCACGCAAGCCTTCGAGCGCTTCGGGGAGCTCGCCTTCCTGGACTACGCCAACATGGCCAATTACCAGCTGGAAGACTATGACGCCATCATCGGCCACTGCCGATACCTCCTGGAGCATCATGCCTCCGATGAAAAGCTTTGCCTAGGCGCCTGGTCCATGATGGGAGATGCCTATCACGCCAAAGGAGACAGCCGCCAGGCATACAAGGCCTACGAAAAAGCTCTCAAGCTGGACCCTTCCTACGCCCCCGTCCTCAATAATTACGCGTATTACCTGAGCATGGAAGGGAAAAAGCTCAAGAAGGCCTACAAAATGTCGCGCAAAACGATAGAGGCAGAGCCGGACAATTCCACCTACCTGGATACCTTCGGCTGGATCCTTCACCTGATGGGCAAAGACCTGGAAGCCAAGCCTTTCTTCAAGCACGCCATGCTTTACGGCGGCAAGGAAAGCGCGGTGGTGCTGGGGCATTACGCAGAAGTGCTGGAGGCCCTGGGAGAGACAGACACCGCCTCTGTATACCGTAAGCAGGCGCAGCGCCTGGAGGAAAAGGAGAAAAAATGAGGAAGCTGCTGCATATCGTCCTTCTGCTTTGCGTGTGCTTTGGTGCAGGTGCGCAGAAAACCACCATGAAAAAGCTGGAAACCCAGCGGGCGCAGCTGGAAAAGGACATTGCCCTCCTGAACCGCCAGCTGGCCCAGAACGCCAAAAGCAGCTCGGAGGCAGTGGGTACCCTTACGCTGGTGCGCAGCAAGATATCGGCCCGGGAGCAATTGATTGCCGGCTGTGACCAGACGCTCGCCCTCCTGCGGGATTCCATCGGCACCTGCCAGGCGCAGCTGGACCGCCTGCAGGCGCGCTACGACACACTTTCCCACTATTACGGCCGCCTGGTGCGGGGTTCCTACAAAAACCGCGACAGCCGCCTGTGGTACATGTACCTGCTTTCCAGCGAGTCTGTCGGCCAGGGGCTCAGACGCTTTGGTTACCTGCGCAGCCTGTCCTCGCAGATGAGCAGCCAGGCGGTGAAAATCCGCGAAACTTCCGCTGCCCTGGAGGTGGAGAAAGAGCGGCTCCTGCAGCTTAAGGGAGAGGCCGACGAAATGCGCCAGAAGGTGGTGCGGGAGCGGGCCAGCCTGCAGGACGAAGAAGCGGAGTCGGCCCGGCTGGTAAGCCGCCTGAACAAGGACCGCGCAAAATTCCAGCAGCAGCTGCAGGACAAAAACCGCCAGAAAGAGGCCCTGAACAAAAAGATTGCGGACCTGATCCGCGCAGAACGGGAAGCCGCCGCCCGCAAGGCCAAGGCCGACAAACCCAAAGCGGGAAGCCCGTCCACCGGAAAAACCACTTCTACGGAGATAGACAACAAGCTTTCCAAGGAATTTGCGGCCAACAAGGGGCGCCTGCCCTGGCCGGTGGAGGGTGCCGTGGTGGAACGCTTCGGCAAGCACAAACATCCGGTGTACCAAAATGTGGACCTGCCCCAGAACAACGGTGTCACGCTGGTGGTGGGGCGCGGCGCAGAGGCCAAGGCTGTGTTTAACGGCACGGTTACGCAGATTGTGGTGCTGCCCGGTTACAACCAGTGCGTGCTGGTCAATCACGGAGAGTACTTCACCCTCTACACCAAGCTGCGGACAGTAGCCGTAAAAGCGGGCAGCAAAGTGGTCACAGGCCAGACTGTAGGCATAGTGGATACTATCGGCGGGGAAGACCAGTTCCACTTTGAGCTCTGGAAAGGCTCCACCCCCGAAAACCCCGAAGGCTGGTTAAGAAAGTAGGGCGCTACCCCTTTTTATACAGCGCAAAAAATGCCGATCCGCTGCCGGACATGGCGGCATAAACGGCACCGCTGGTGTATAGCTGCTCCTTGATGGAGGCCAGGGAAGGATAGGCGGCGAAGACAGTCCTTTCAAAATCGTTGTGGAGGTCTTTTTCCCAAGTAGAAATATCCTGCTGCAGCACTTCCCGCAAGGGTTTTTCCGGTATGCGGGGAACGATGCCGCGGTAGGCCTGGGCCGTAGAGATGCTCACGCCTTCCGGCACCACCACTTCCAGCCTGTAGGCAGAGAGGTCCAGGGGGAAAGGCTCCAGCACTTCCCCGCGGCCGCTTCCCAGCATGGGCGTGTTGTAAATGAAAAAAGGACAGTCGCTGCCAAGGCGGGCGGCGTAGGAGGCCAGTTGCCCGTCCGTGAGGCCCAGTCCGGCGAGTTCCGAGATGCAGCAAAGAGCCATGGCGCCATCGGCCGATCCTCCGCCCAGTCCGGCCCCCACCGGGGAACGCTTCTCCAGGAAGATTTTCATAGGCGGAAGCTTGTGCTCTGCCGCCAGCAGCTGGTAGGCCCGGGCCGTAAGGTCCTGCAGCGGGTCCCAGTCCACCCCTTCCTTCCTGGCAATGGTGATCATGAGCTTCCCGTCCGGGGAAACAGCCTGCGCCAGGGAGCTGTAGCGCTCCTTGAGATCTGCCAGGGTACGGCTGTAGTCTTCCCCGGTGACTACCTCCAGGCAGTCGCTGATGCCGGTATAGGGGACAAAAAGGGTTTCCAGGTCATGGTAAGCGTCCGGGCGGCGCCGCAGCACGTGCAGGCCCAGGTTGATTTTTACGTTGGGGAAGCAGATCATGAGCACAAAGATACACGCTAAAATCGTAAAAAACAGCAAAAAATCGTAAGAAACCACACTTTGTTTTTTACGATTGTAGGTTTTTCGGCCTGCATTTGCGACCTTGCCGGCAAAAATTGTGAGCCATGAAAAAGATTCTGCCCATCCTTTTCTTGCTGGCAAGCGCCACGTCTTGCCGCGAGACCCTTTTCGACCAGCCGCCCCGCTCCGATCAGCAGGGGTATGGCGGGCGCGACACCACCATCCTGGACCCCGAAGCCCCTGTCCCGGAGCCGGACCTGTATGCCACCGCCTTCTGCTTCCCGGACGGGGTGGACTGGCAGGGCGGCCAGACCGACGGGGCAGAAATCGTCCTTTTTAAAAACGGGGAGGAAAAACTGCGCGTTCCGGTCCAGGGACGCCCGGACCCTGACCGTCACCGCCTCAGTCACGGCCGCCTGTGGACAGACACCTGCGACGGCTACGAGGTAGTGGTAAGCCGGGACGGAGTGGAGCGTTTCCGTTACCACGGGGACGAGCTGCTGCAGGGTTTCCTGGTCACCACCAACGCCGTCTATACCCTTGGGCAGCGCCAGGGAAGGGAAGGCCTCAGTTTCCGGGTAAACGGACAGGAGCGCTTTTCCTCCTCTACGGGAACCATCCTGGGCGGCCCGGAAGACAGCGACTGGGAAGGCGGGGCTTTCTGCCAAGACAGCACCGGCGTCTATTATACCTACGGCATCCCTGTCCGCAGAGGGGACGCTCTTAGCTGGGAGTATCGCATCATGCGGGAGGATGAACCCTACAAAACCCTTCCTGCAGGCTTTACAGGCCCTATTTTCGATATCCGCGTGTATGAGGGGATGGTGTACAGAAGTGAGCTGCGCACCAGCCTGAAAAGCACCTTCTGCCTGGTCAAAGGAGACACTTATTATACCGTGAACATGGGCTCTGCAGAGGTGCCGCATTACTGCAAGCTGGTACCTGTAAACGGGCGGCTGCTCCTGAAGGGTTACAGCACGGGGCTGCTCCAGTCGGGCAAGTACGCTTTCTGGTTGCGGGATGCCGCCAATGTCCATTTTATGGTCCTGGACAATCTCCCCGTCCGGGACCTGGTGGCCGAAGGGGAGCTGTCGGCCCACCTCATAGAAGGCCCGGCCGGAACGGTGCGCAGCCTGTTCCTGGGCAAGGAGCTCATCGCCTTTACATCGGACCTTTTCACCCTGCCCTCTTCCCGCTGTATAAAGCTCAGAAACGGCATCCTGGGCGTTGCGCTCAGCTGTCCGGACAAAGGCGAGCACCTGCTCATCCGCGGCCGCGAGAAAACCACGCTCAGGTTCAACGGCTATTTTACCTCCATCGAAATCTATTGAGTCATGCTGGTGAACATCCATGCGGCCAAATGCGTGGGCATTCGGGCCATTCCTGTAACCATAGAAGTGAACATCACGCTGGGGGTGGGTATCCACCAAGGAATATCAATATTTTTTTCTGTACCAACTTTTTCAATCATCATAACATATTGATAATCAATGAGTGTAGGTTTATGCTATTTCAAAATAAAATATTTTACTTAGTACGTTTTTATTCTTCGAAAACATACAGAACAATATAAATTAGTGTACTAAAGAAACAAAAAAAAAGGAGGGTTTAACCCCTCCAAGAGTTGTATGTGTCCGCAAAAAAAATACAATTACGGCGCGGCAAGCCGGCGCTCGTTAACAGTCGTTTTACCAATAAAAAAATTGTACTAAAGAAATATGCCTACAGGCTACTATACGTCATTTTTTTTAGGTGGATATTGTACTAACACATTGCATGGAACACCCTCGGAAAGAGAATCGGCCCTCAAGCCATACTTAAATGCGCTTATATCCTCCGGGGAAACAAATATTTCTACTAAAGCATCCAGCCGATATTGCTTAAGAATTTCCATTGCGCGCCGGAAACGGATGGTCTGTTTCACAACATTGGTATTTGCGCTTTCTAACTCGACACAGAGGGAATCGAACTTAATCTGTTGCGCAATCAATCCCTCCATTTGTTTCCGTTGCATTTTCAGCGATTTTTCTAGCTCCTTAACATGGGTATTTTTGTCGCCTGTATCCAAACCGGCCTTCTTTTTCTCCAAATACCAATTCGCCATCATGTGCAAAGACTTGTCATTTTGAAACGTGCCGTGACTTATTCGGAATTCTTTTGCAACTTTCTCTTCCGAATAATATTGGCAATTGCGCAACGAGGGCTTGAGCTTCTTGGCATCTTCCTCCATAAGTATAATAGCTTCAGCAAATTTCAATAAATTCTTTTGATTCTTCCCTATCGGTTGAATCCCCATCTCCGACACGAAAGCGGAGACTATTTCGTGAGCGCTTTTTCCCATAACAAGATTAAGTTTAGTAAAGATCTCATATCATTGACAACGAACTGAAGTGAAGGATGCCGAGCCAGAACGTTCTTTTTCCCGTCACGTCTGATGATCCAGTCCAGATAGTTGAATGTCGGCCGTATTACCGAGAAAAGAAGATTCCTACACTGTTTCGAATATCGATCAACTTCATACACGTATTTTTTTTCAGTCACCTCCTTGATCTTATTAAAAAATACGCGAAATCGGCTTAAAGCCAGAAGAAACCCACGAAGTAACTCTTCTCCCTTTTCGCGATGTTCTTCTAGGTCAAAATCATTGTTTGTCCGCGTTCTGATGAGATTGTCCATGCGAGCCTGGCTATCCTTGAAGGTCTTATCCTGCATACGCGCATAATAACCGTGCATGGCCATAGTGAGGTGGCTCATGCCCAGTTCTATTAGGTGAATTCCGACGTTCTCACGATACAGATAACTAGCCAAATGTACACGGTATTGGGTTAGGTTCGGGATATGGTATTTTTTACCACCGACTATACGAGTATTGATATGTTCCCATTTTTGAGCACACAAATCATTAAAACGTTTCTCGAACAAATGCGTAATATAATAATCGAACCGTTTGCGACTCAGATTACCCTCATTAGTTAAGAGGAAAAGGGTATCCGTTTCATCATGGCCAGGAATCTCTTGTCTCAGATCCAGAAGCATTTCAAGTGCCGCCACCGCACCAGGAAGCATACAACACTCCGCATAATGCTCGGAGCGACCTCCATGTGAAAGCTTGGGAACACCGTATCGAAGGTAATCATATCTTTTGCCTGATTCGGTGATGCGATAATAATGACTGGTGGTTCTCAGAGTTAACAACTCACTCGGACGAAGCCCCGTATACATCTCCAACCAGAGTAACGCGGCGCACATCCGATAGTTGATACTCAATGACTTATCATGCGCTAGTACAGGGATTTCCACCGCTAATGTGTCAAAATACTCCGAATCAATGTCCGGAGTTTTATGAGCATCCTGCGTCGCTTTTACCATCGTCGAATACTGCCTTACCATATTCTCCAAACCTTTTATATCCATCATAATGTTAGACTGGCCGAAAAAGGAACTCATTACCAAATAAAAATTTCTTAAAGCTCTGCACGTCCCCAGGCACTGATGGACCGAAAGATTATTCGATTCTAATACCATTCTCAAATTAGACAACTCAAGCAGCCGGAAGTCCCATACATGATACTTTTGTACCATCACAAACAAACGAGAAAGGTGTTTAATACTGCTTTGAATGGTACTGACAGACAACCCTATAAGCACTTCCATCCTAGCATACAACTGGATGGGTTCGGCTATTTGTGAGGGAACACTACGAAAATCAAGGACGCATTGACTAGGCTCGGCATACGGAAAAAACGGGCTGACATTAAGTAACGTACAATTACGGATGTCGCTCCCGAACAGAATCCGAATCCGTTCCGGTAAAACAGTTATATCCGCTTCTTCTATAAGTGTAAGGATATTCGTTTTCTTTGGTGGTTGCGGGGTCAAATTCATTTCAACTTGTTTTACGTTTTTAACTCTTCGAGCTTTTCGATATACCCATCGAGCTCCTTTTGTAGAACTGCTTTAGCAGACTCATCCTTGACAGCCTCCAAAAGAGTATTGTACGTTTTGATAACGTCTTTTATGGCCGCAACTTCGTCTGGGTAAACGGTTTTTTGCCAATCGTTGCCACGCTTAATGTGTTCACTAAGTGCTGCGAAAGCCTCAGTGTGATTAACGTAATTTTCGATTGTTGTACCAACCCTGCGGTGATAGGCAAACAACTTCAGAAGAAATTCATCGATATAGCCGTTGGCAGAGGCTGCAATATATGCCTTTGTCATGTACGTTGCACGAAGATTACGCGCCGTATAAGTGGGGACGCCAACGGCCTCACATGCCTTTTTAAAATAGTGATCAAAGGCTCGTGAGCCCAAAACCGTAAACATTCCTTTTGTTGACTGATATATGAAAAGATGATCTATCAGATTCTCGTCAGGACATGCCTTCACGATCTTTCTGTGAAACGATAATGCTTTTATAATAAACTCACTTGCGCGCCTTCCAAGCGCCGTTTCGTGTTTTTTTCCGTGTGATGTCTTGCTGGTGGAATAAACAAAATAAGATTTCGTGTTTTCATCGTAAACAAGTTCCGATAAACGCAATGAACACGAATGACTCACACGTAGCGGCGTCAACAAGCTTAGTTGCATTATTATTAGAACTTGACCAAAAATACTATTATGCTTTGCCTTTTTCGCCAAATAAGCCGTTATTTCTGCTATTTCATTGTCGGCTAAAACTGGAGTGTTCGTGGGATGCTGCTTTGTCTTCTTCCCCTTCAGGCACAGTAATGCCCCTGGATTAACAACAAGAAACTTTTCTGCCGAAGCCCATTTTAGAAAATCACGGACCTCCCTCAGATTGTGATTGTACGTTATCGCGACTTTATACTTCCTGTCAAAATATTCCGCAACGAACAATGCGTCCCAACCGGCTATAACGTCAAGTTGCGGAACAGGATAACCCGGGGAAGTTTTCAATTTTATAAGAAACGGCAGTACGTCCCGCAGCATATAGTAAAACGACTTTCTGTAGATGCGCCGAACGGAAGAGGTAACAGCCCGCCAGGCAATATGGCGATAAAAACCATTTTCGATGAAGGAAAAATCGAACGCTAAATAATCCTCTTTAAGATGGTTTTTGCGATACTGATCCATTCCCGAGACCAACAAAACATACTTATCCCCCTGATAATCAGTATCATACGGACTATACCTACGAAAGACAAAACCCTGCTCGCAATAATACTCAAAACGCCCCGAAGTGACAAGTTTATAAGTCAAGATTTTCGCACGACTAAAAAATGCCCCTCCACTTTCTGCGTCTATTGACAAATAAAAATTTTTCACGAAAGAAAGGGCCTCCGAACGATGAGGGTTCCCGCTATAAAGCGCGATAAAAAAATTCATCTGGCTGAGGAAAGTTTCTTCGTTAAAGGGATGCTCCGGGCTACCGACACTATTTGCAAACGGTCCCAGTGACTCAACCAGAGAATGCCGACACATGCCAAAGCCGACACGGCATTCCCTGCCACTTTCCAGCAGTTTTCCGTAGGCATCGCGAAGATAGCTGTTTTCAATATCCAGCGACACCAAAGTATCACAAAAATTTCCACCTTGCCAATGAGGGTAACGATATGTCTTGTCAAGGCTTACATACTCCTCAAGAAAAAAACGAACCGTGGATTTCTTATCGAGAATTTTGACATCCCGGATTGGGCCATACGGCTCAAGACGTACCACCTTTGTAGCATAACGGAACAAATGAATAAGGTCCTTAACAAGAAACTCACGAATCTCTGTAGTGATTTGACCATTTTTGAATTGACGATTGATTTCATCAATCGCCTCAAAAAAATAATGGAGGTTAAAGTCGTTCATGCGATACACCGGACAACTAATTGCGACATTGTCGAGCAACGCTGCCAGATCATCAAAACGACGTTGGTTCGGCTCCCCCGCAAATGTCCAAGATGTATGCATCATCGCCTCCCTTAAGAAGCATTTCAACATCGTGTTTTTTACACGCACGACGTAAAAGGTTTTTCCCCTTGTACTACTGTTAAAAGCAATATCATCAAAGCTTTTCACGTCCTTGTCCCAAAGAACATAATATGTTCGCCCGGCATTCTCTAGGTAGCAGATAACATTGCGAAACATATAAGTATCATCCGCATGATACACGCCCTTTAACCTAGCAAGGCAATAGAACAAGACTTTATGTGCGCAGCAAAATGCGTGGGTATTTCCGGTAAGCTGTACTTTTATTACTTCTAGAGATAATGTTTCGACAGTTAATAACGACATGATAGACAGGACGATATGAGCAGCAGGAACTTGAAATCTCTTCCACTTACTGGGCAGCCCCCAGATTTCAATCATGGTTGACCAGACAGCTGTCTCGATGTCCGGAGAAAAAAATGGATATAACTGGCGAAGACGTTCTTCGCGTTCGCTTGGCTTAAGAACAATTTTATTCATTTTTGAAAAAATCTGCAAGGATTGATCTCAAACGAGGATTATTGTCAAATAACTGGTTCTGGAGTTTAGTTTTATAGTCGAATTCGTCCTCGAGAGTCGGATTGTAATATATTAACGTGCTCGAAAGATGACGGTGATGCATCATTTTCTGCAGTTCATGAGGCGGTGTTGGCGGATCCATATAACGCGCGTGCATCATTGCGAAGCCATGGCGGAAGCGGTGAGAAAGGTTACTATCCTTCTTGTCTACGTCAAAAGGGATTCGCGCTTCAACAAAATACTCCTTCAATCTCTTTCCCCAGACTTGTGCCGATAGGCGTTTTCCCAGCCTATTTTGGAAAATATAGCGATTCTTTTCCCCCCTAAAGGTCTGTGGATAAACGATGTCCGCCTCGCAACTTTTATAATTCTCGGGATAATTCCTTTCCGCAGTCTCTTTTGAGATCCGAACAAACCTTTTAAACGCTTCTACAAAGTCGCCAGACTCCGTCAAGTAATAATGCGCATAATCGTCATCTCTCCACTGGTCAATGTATGGTTTTGCATCATAATCCACCTCCTTCAACGGGATAAGCTTTCTTTTTGCGTGCTGCCAGGGCTCGTCCGAAAGTCTGTTTCGTACAATTAGTGTCCATACATCCTGGCCTTTGATTTTGTATACAACGATGTCTTCCTCGGTAAGACCCAGGCACTCACCTAGCCTCATGCCATATCGGAACATCAAATGCATCAGCATAACACCAGTCCAGTCTCCTTTTGACTGAGCAATTTCGATCAATCGAATATAATAATCCAATGAAATGTACTTTGGGGCCTTCTCCCGTTTATGTGGATCGGTTGGGAGGTTAACATCATACGCCATCGTTTGAAATCCGGATGCTAAAGCATTATTGGATAAGGTGTTATGTTGGTTAAAGATTGCGTCACAACGAATCTCCAAGGTCTTAAAAAAATGTCGTATAATGCTTAAATATGAGTTTACTGTTTCGTTAGAACACTGTAGGCGACCTTCACCGACCAAAAAAGTCACGAACTGATTGATTTCGGTGGCGTCCAGCGCGTTCACTTCATAATCCATAAGAGCGCAAAACGAGAAGAGCTTGCACAAAGCTGATGCCGCTTTTCGTCGGGAATTCACGCCACGACGGTTTTCAATCATCCACAGGTTAACATACTGATGGAACCGCAGATTTGTGGCTCCGTTACCATCCAAAAGAATAAAAAAAATTTGCCGGTCGATTTTGGTTTGCAGGACTCTGAGATCACATTCGCGGACTAAAACTTCGTGCCCATAAGCGTCAGTGTCAATCCTGACGTAAAGATAATGGTGGCCAATCTTCTTTTGTTGGAGGGTAATCATCTGACTAGTGTATTTAACGTAACGGGGTTCCTGCTCGATTTGACCAGGAAAAAACAACCATGTAAGTATACATAGTATATGCGAGAATGCTGTCATTGCGGCACTCAAAACATTTTTACGAGACAAAGGTAGTGTTTTTTTTTGAAAAACGTAAACAATTACTGATTTTTTGGTAATCTGTTAATGATATGCGGCTAGATAAGCACCCAAATCAAACACCCAAAGGAGGATAAGCACGCCTCGGGATAGCGTCACTTAAATTTTTTTTAAGGAAACGATTACCGTTTCCCACTTTTTTTATACCTTTGCCTCAGATACACTTAAGAGCCAATCAATGACAGTCCAGACTCCAGAAGCGGTTCTACAAACCGTCACCAGGTTTTTTAAATCCCATGGCATCACCCATGCCGAAGCGGCAGAAAGAATGGGGATAAAAAGCAAACAAACATTATCTAATTTACTGTCAAGTAAGAAATACCTAACCAGAAAACAAGCAGCAAGGTTTAATACCGCTTTTGACTTCAGCATCGAATACTTAATGACCGGATTTGGTCAACTAATAGCAGTACCTGATGTTACCAGTCCTATTCTGGAACGTTATTATAAACCTGAAACGAAAGCTCTGATCAACGAAATCCTTGCAGATGATATCCGTGATATCTTGAACTGGACTCAAGAAGCTTTTCGTCAGTTAAATAACCAGAACTTCATGAATCTGGGAAATGAAATGAAAGCTTATGTTGAAATCCCATATCATGTCAGAATTGACATGAGGGATTTCCAGGGAAGTGAAAAGGATTATGAGATTGAATTCAAAAACCGGGTATTCAAAAAACAATGTGAAATAATAGACAGGATTGAAGCAATCATATTCAACAAGAAGGGCTCCTGACGGGCCCTTCCTTGTTTTGCTAACTGAACATTATTTTTTATCTTTGGGATGTAAGCTACACCTAATCGAAAAGTAGTAAGAGTTTCGCAAGCGCTTACTAAATATTGTTTTTTGCAAAATGCCCAACATAGACCAAAGAGCAGTACGCGACTGCATAAAATCCTTCCTTCAAACAAAAGGTTTAAGTTATCAGGATTTGGCCGACCGCCTGAATCTTAAGATACAAACGGTCAACAATTATATGTCAACCAAACCGATATCCCCAAAAACACTCGGTAAAATAGCTAAAGCGTTGGATTATCCAGAAGAACTATTGTTAAGGGGGGAACGATATTATGGTCCGGACGCATACGCAGAACTTGAAAAAAGAGTCCAGGAACTTGAAAGAATTGTATTTGGAAAGAAGTGCTAGATTAGTCAAGAAAGGCCGCCATAAGGCAGCCTTTCTCTTGTAAAAATGTTCTTGTGCCGAGACGGAGAGCGAAAGCCCTGCAGAAAACCGCCCCTATGTAAGCCGCTGCAAATATAGTAATAATTTCTTAAAATCATAATATTTTTTGCGAGCTATATACCTGTTATCTATGAAAATTTCATAAATAAAACCAAGTGTACAGTGACACAGAAGAATGAAAAGGGACGGAATAATTGTCAATCGCGAGTAACGAAACGCATATCCTGAATCACTCTCATTGTCTTAACTCAGAATCTCCAGAGCTCTCTCCACATCCTCCCGACTGAGGCCCACCAACGGGTTGACCTGCACGGCCCTGGTGTCGTCCGTGGGTGTCGTAGATAAGATGATATACCTGTGCTTATCTCCTGCACAAGATAGCCATCCGGCAACGGACTCTTTCTGGGAGAGCGCCTGTGGTGCCGTTCCGATGATGCTCTTTGAGAGACCTTTCAGAGGACCGTTTTTCAACGCCTCCGTAGTAAAGGCCGCCCAACCGCCTATAATAACAATGCTGGCACCACTTTCGCGAAGCAACCAGTCAAGATGCCTCGATGGCTCAGTATCCGGTTGTCGTGTGGTCGGGCGGGTCACAAGAACTCCGTCCACGTCGAGAAAGACGACGGGGCTTCCCGAAGGGACGGGTGCTTAGCTCTCGTTCGTACCTCCGGCCATCTGTACCCTTGAGTCTATCTTCTCTTTCACCATGGCAAAAGGAACTGGCCGATAGTCATTATTGTCCACTCCGACATCGTACTGAAGGGGGAAGAGCTTCCTCAAACGTGGATGGTCGAGCCCCGAGTTCGAATGGGGGCCGGAATGGACATGCCCATAGAGCTGCCACACTCCATTATAGGAACCGGCATAGCAGAGGAAAGGATAGTGGTTGAGATAGATCTTCTGCCCGCCGACGTCTATAAGCCGTTGCTCCCGGACGGAGGCGAAGTTTTCCAGCCCCTTCAGTTTTGCTGTGGAACTGTCGTGGTTCCCGACTACAAGGTGGATGGCTCCGTTGAGCCGCCCGAGGACCTCATTCCAGTGGGAAGCCGAGCCATGTGCGAAGTCCCCCAGATGGAATACGATCCCATCCTCCGGGACCGTCTCGTTCCAGCGACGGATGAGTTCCTCCTCCATCAGCCCGGCGTCCTCGAAAGGCCTTTTGCAGTAGTGGAAGAGCTTACGGTTGCCGAAGTGGGTATCGGCGGTGAAGAAGACTTTCTCGGGATCGAAGTAATCCACGAAGGGATTGCCCTCCTTGCGTTTGGCCAAGATGAGATCCTTCTCTTCAATAACCCATTCCCTTATCGTATCATCGGGAACGAGATAATAGCGATTGCCCTCTATTTCAGTAACGCGTAGCTTACACCCGTCGCTTGCTGCATCCCCGAGCGTCTCGATGCAGGCAACCAGGACCGGATGATGCCTCGGAACGATCAGGCGGCCGAAATAATCATGAAACTTCCCGCTATATCCGTGTTGCTTCATCCAGGATGTCGCCTCCCGCGAGAGCCTGGGGCCCCGCTCGCCGTCGTTGAAAACGACCTTCGTCACTTCTCTCTTCATACGCACATGCTAACTAAGACCCTCCCAAAAGCGGCTCCAATTGATTTGGCCTGTGCGGGGACGGGATTCCCGGACAGAATCTGCCTCCCTTTCAAGGCGCTTCCACATAAGGTCGCGTTTCCCACCGTGTGGGTCTATCAACACGGTTACGGTTTCGTTTAAGTTGCGTTTTTTCTCCATATCGTAATTTGGTTTATTGTTCATTGTCATTCGGGGCGGGAGTGTCTTCACCCTGGGAATTCGTCACAGAATCAGGGGACGAAGAGAAGCCCCCGTTTTTTAGCAAGCCTCTCACAAGGCAGTACAGATGGTCTCCGGCGTCTTCTTTGGCAGCCAGGTCGGACTTTTTGAATAAGTCTTTCCACCGGTTATCAGCCTCTTCATAGCAGTCTGCGGCATCTTTTAGTTCTTGCGGCGTGACTCTGTTAGGAATACCCTCGTTCAAAGAAGGGGTTTTTACGGAGCCACAAATCGATTGAATTGCCTCGTTAACGCGGAAGTCCTCCTCGTTTAGTTTTGGAAGACTGGGCTTATCAGTCGGATAACATGCATCTTCATAATCGGCCACTAAACCCGAGAGTAACTCCAGTTCGATGCCTTCGGGTGCATCCGGCGGAGTGTCGTCATTGACAAGAGGGCGAAGCTTTTCAACTTTTCTCCGGGCCCATTCATACTGTTTTCTTGTTATCATACCACTTAGTCTAAAACGTAACAATCCATTAGGTATCCGTCTCTTCGAGAATTCAATAAAATTATGAATAAAACATAATTTAATGAAAATTTTTTTGGAAATTTCTCCCAGCCGCGGTATCACTGGGAAGAACCGCAATCCGGCAAAACAATTCCCCGTTTCTAAGGCAATCCGCGCATAAGGTATAAATCCATCGATTATTTCCAACGACCTGTTGGGCCGGTTGGCCGCAGTCTTCACAAGTACGGGCACAACGTTTTTGAGCTTCGGCAATCATGTTATGGATTTCCTCCGGGGCATTTTGAACGTAAAAGCACAGGTCCCCGAATTTCTCTTTAATCTGGATTATCTTGATGTCTGCTCCTTCAGCGTTCAACTGCTGGATACGATCGCAAATGGGCTTGATGATTGGCCACCAGCCTTTGTGTACGTCCACCCCGAAAAGTTCAAAGGGGGTGAATGGTTTCTTGGTTTTTTTCATAACGACATCAAGATTACCAACCTCTTAGGATTTTGATTGCAGTACTTGCATCCTCCCCGGTGATGCCGATGTGCGGATCCGTTTTGATATAGTAGGGCTGCTGCTCAGGATAAAAGTCCGGCAGGTCGTCAAATATGACGTACGGGCAGTCCTGCGCATTGTTCTGCTCCTGCCAGGCTACAATCTCGGCACCGCGGCATACCGGAAGCTCGCCTTGAAGGACCCGTTCGAAAGTGCGTTCGTCGAAATCCGGCACGTAATCCGATGTGATTCCAAGGAGCGTTCCGGGAAGGCCCCTTTTCTGCCAGAGGCGTTTCATCTTTTCCACCCCTTCCCATTTCCAGCTGGAGGTGATGACCACCCCGACATCCGGGACGGCATCAATGATGGCCGCCAGGTTGGCTACGGCCTCGGGGTCAAAGACAGGGCCGAATCCATCCTCCGTAGGAAGAGCGCGAGTCTTGCAATGCCGCTGCCAGGCTTCCGTGTTAAGAACGCCATCGAAATCTAAAAAAATAATCCTCATAATCTTCTATTTGTCATTTTCTTTCTGTTTCTCCAATTGTTCTATGCGTTCTGACTCCCTAACTTGTTCTCCCACCATTTTCGGAAGACAATCGATGATCTCTTTTTTCCGTTTCATCGTGAAGCGACTCATCGTAAAGCCAGTTTTTCCATTCGGGATTTAATTCAGTCATACCCTTCCGTCAATGATAGCTATCATTCTCTCTTCTAGTTCACGCACCGCATCCTCCGGCGTTTCTCCTGCTCCGAACGGCTCGCTATATGACTCCAGGAAGTGTAATTGTTCCAAGTCTGAACCATTCACCTGCGCTGGTATATCATCAAAACGGAGCGGAAACGCAATCCATTCCTTCCTTTTGTATTCCCCTTCAGAACCAAGGCCGGTATACAAACCTCCATATCTGTCTTTGATAATTGTGAGCGGGTATTGCTGTCTCAGCCACCTTTTTAATTCTTGTCTGTTTTCCTTCATTCGCTACTTGTTTTTGCTTCCGATTAACCCGATTGCTTTCTGTACATCATCCCGTGACAAGCCGTTCTGGGGATTAATGGCAATCGCCCTATCGTCACTAATCGACGCCGCAGACAAAATCACGTAAGGGTGTTTTCCACCAGATGTTGACAGCCACTGCGCGACAGATTCCGTATAGGACGAGGCTCTCGGGGTAGCACCGACCAGGCACTGCGAGTATTCCTTGAGCGACCCCTTCTTAAGTTCCTCTATGTCGAACGCGGTCCAGCCACCAATTAAAACAAGCCCGGCACCGCTTTCTTGCAGTAACCAGGAAAGATGGCTTGAAGGGCCATCAGCCAGTTGCCCTGTCGTTGGATCCAATACCAGTACGCCATCCACATCAAGAAATACGACAGGTACACCAGAGGACATGAGAGATACGGATTCCGTTTTTTGACTCCCTGCCATCTGCACTTGAGCTTCAATCCTTTCTTTCACCTCCTTGAATGACACCGGCCGATAGTCGTTGTTGTCTACCCCGACGTCGTATTGTAGCGGGAAGAGCATATTGAGGCGCGGGAGATCCAGGCCGCGGTGAGAGGCTGGGCCGCTGTGGACGTGGCCAAAGAGCTGCCACACCCTCCGGTAGGCTCCTCCGTAGCAGAGGAAGGGGTTGTGATTAAGGACGATGGCCTGTCCGCCCACACGGATGGTCATCTGCTGGGTAACATGGGCGAAGCGCCTCATGAAACCCTGTTTGATTTGCTTGAAATCATGGTTCCCGAGGATAAGATAGATTTGGCCGTTAAGCTGGCCGAGGATATCGTTCCACTCCTCGGGGCTGGCGAAGGCGAAGTCCCCGAGGTGGAAGACCACCCCGTCCGGAGGAACCGTCTCGTTCCAGCGGCGCACCAGCTCATGGTTCATCTCCTCAATATCCTTGAAGGGGCGGGAACAAAACTTCAGGATGTTCTCGTGGTAGAAGTGCGTGTCCGAAGTGAACCAGACGTTGTCGGGTTCGAATGTGCGGTAGACGTTGTCGACGCACTGTATGTACTGCTCGTTGTCAATCATTTTTTTCAATAAATATCATATCCTCAAGAGTAATCACGAACTCTCTCCCTTCATGGGAAACGATGCAATAGGCTTCGGTCTCGATTTCGACGACGATCAAGTCGACCTTCGTTGGCTTGATGAATTTCCAGCCCCATTCGCCATCTGCCATCGCTCCCAGCGTCTCGACGCACTCTACCAGCCGGGAGTCATGCCGCGGCAGGGAGCAACGTCCGTCGCTATCAAAGCAACTGGCGTCCACTCCGCGCTCCAGCAGCCATTCCCTGGCTGCCTGCGACAGGAGGAGACCGTCCACGCTATAGCTGTCATCGATGACAATCTTGTGCCTTTTCTTCATAATCCGTTTTGCTTGAGTATCTTGTCAAACTTGTCTGTGTATCGGCGATCGTGGGTGTCCGTTCCAAGGAATGAGTAGTATCCCCAGCGAAGCAGGGCTTCCGCACGCTGGGCCGATTCCTTACCGTAGGCCCCTTCGAGCGACCCCAGATTGCGCTGGAATAGTGCTCCGGCCTCGCGGAAGCGGTCGAAGTCCTCCCTTCCGGCCCAGAGGTAGCGCTCCGGATGTGCCAGAACCGGCCGATACCCGTCTGCAACGAGGGCCTTGATTTCGTTGACCGGGTCAATGTCACCCATCTGCTCCCTTTGCCGAATGGGAAGCTCGATGAGGATGTGGTTGCCCTCCCACGGAAGGAGTCCCCTGCGGCGCTGCTCCGGCCAGGTCTCAGGGATAAGCCTGTACTCCATCGAAGGGGTGAGCGCAAGCTTGATCCCGGCTTTGTCCAACTCCTCCTGCAGCCTCTCGCAAGTGGGGACGACTGTCTCGGGAGTATTACGGTACAAGAATGAGCTGTGTGCCGTGCAGACGGCCCGCTTGAACCCGTAGGCAGCCAGGCGGCCGGCAAGATAGACGGCATCCTCCATCGTCTGCGCTCCGTCATCCAGGCCGGGAAGGATATGGGAATGGCAATCGAACTCGGGGATACGCTCCATGGGGAGGGTATCGATATGGCCGTCGTAATGTGAGTATTTTCCCATTTGAACTACTTGCTACTGTGATTCTTTATCAACTCGTCCACCCATTTGGGACACCTCATTCTCGGCCTCCAATTATCGAACCAAATCCGCTCTTGGTCCTCATCTAACTCCTTGAGTTCTCTGTACACCCTTTCCTTCTTCCACTCTCTCGAGCGATGCATGTCCAGTATCAGCTGGATTCGCCAAAGGACCCTTCTTGCATAAAAGACCCTCTTGTCTGTACTGACAAAGTTTGACCTCAGGAATACAACCGTTTCAGCATCCGATTTCCACACGTCATAATCCAGTGCTCCGGGAGCCCCGAAATAGTCACTTTCAACCCCATTCTGCTTCAGTTCGAATGCTTGGGTTATCAGGGTATATGTATCCACATGGCCATTCCAGAAAGAAGTAATTACATTGGCTTCCGGATCCATCTTTTGCAGAGTTTCTATCAGTTCTTTTACTTTCATGCGATGAAGGAGCATTTTTGGTTACAATTATGCGCGGTAAAGATGCGAAGAACAAACTACCTTTGCAAGGGTTTTATCTCTCGCAAGGACAGTTTGTTTTGTGTATATTATTACATGTGCGCGCGGTTTATAGAACTACGTTATCGCGCGCGCGCGCAAAGGTGAGAAGGAGGGAATTACCGGAGTGAGCCTATCGTTTACGGCACTGATGCCATCAGGTCGATAGTCCTGCTCACATTCCCGGTGAACAGCTTCATCAGGCGAAGCATCTTCACTATTTTGGTATGTTCCGTACGCTATGCCTCCTCCAAATACTCGATGGTTTTACCCTGGCTGCGGGCGTAGTCAATTTCGCTCTGCGTGCTCTGGCCGATATAACCGCCCACGTTGATGACATAGATGCCGTCGGCCATGTCAATCTTGCGCTTATGCATATCGTCTAACATTTCCTTGGTGCCTTCGGCCCAGACTTCGTCGTCGCCGGAGTGGCCGAACAGACCGAGACTGATGACGATGTTGCCGGCGAGGGTCAGGCGCTTCTGGGCTTCAAGGAATGCGTCCTTGAAACGTGTCGACCCGCAGAGGGTTATGACGGGATATTTGCCGATCATTTCAGTATATACTTACAATTTGGATAGTTTGAGCAACCGTAGAATCGGCCATAACGCCCATTCCTTAGCACCAGATTACCGCCGCAACGGGGACATTTCCCGTTGGCTACAGCCGTGTTCCGCCGGGCCTGATTGTGTTTTACACTGGTGACGTGCTGCTTGCGTGCCGCCCTGTCGGTAACATTGGCGGACAGGAGTGTGTTGTAAATCTCATTAGCTTGGTCATCAGTCAGATGAACCTCCTTATGGCGCTTGATGTAGGGAACAACATTCCACCAATACATAACCGGAAGCGAGCGATCCACTTTGATTGTGGCCCGACGAGAGAACGCGACGATGTTGTAAATGGGAACATTCCTTTCATCACCAATCATCCGGGCTATGGTTTTCACATGGCCCTGATTTTGCCACAATGGATTCCGAAGCTGATACTTATTGCCGTAGATGTTTTGTGTCCAGTATTCACTATTCTCGCCACCATAAATCCAGCCCTGGTAGTATTTGGTCTCGATGACGAAGATTCCATAGATGGATAAGACAACGTGGTCTATCTGGGTACTATGCCCTCCTGACTGAATCAGCAAGTCATTGATGACCTTATAGTTTTTTTTGGGAAGGAGCGCCAATAAAGCTGCGACCTGCTTTTCCCCTCGTTTTCCCTTGGAGCGCTGCCAGATAATGGCCAGCACGAAGAAGGCAAAAACGGCCGCAATCATTATAATAGTGCTCCATTCCATTGTTTATTTGGATTATGATTGTTTAATCTATAGATTTCATGGCATCCAGAAGCGCCTGGTAGCTATCCACCTTACGGTAGCGGACGTTGGAAGTGGATATATCGTTGAACAGCTTCTCCGCGCAGTTAATCTTGGCCTGTTCGATTTGCGTGATGTTTAAGGAATCCATCGAACCTTTAGTTTCTGCGATGAAGAAGATGTGCTTGACGGTGCCCTTGTTGAAGGCGATGGCCCAGTCCGGAGAATAGCTGCCAACCGGTGTCGGGATATGGAAGCTGCGTGGCAGTTTGGCATATACGCAGACCTCGGTGGCTTCATCCAGGGCCTTTGCGAATTTCTTCTCTATGCTCTCCTCCGCAAATCCATCTGTAAAGACGTAATCTTGGATGCTCTTGGAGCTTTGATAGGCCTTGCTGACTGGCTGGGAGGACTTCTCTTTGGTGAAGATGGTGCTGTCGTACACCTGGTCAATCTTGTCGTACTGGATATGCTCCACAATCATCGTAGCCTTCTGCTCTTTTATAATGCGGGAGACATTCTTGATGAACTCCTCAGGATTGTTACGGAAGAGCTGCAGCTTGGTTGGAAGGATGGTCCGAAGAATCTCCGCCACGGTTTTACGTGTGAGCGTGGTCTTCCGTGCTATATCTCCCACCAAATCGTAGCGAATGGAAGAAGTACTGATAGTAGACAGTGAACGGGTGATGGTCTGGGTGTTGCCATAGGTGTCCACTTCTTCCTGTTCGCCTTCCGTCATCACATACTTGAGTTCGGTGACAAACAGTTCAGCATTGATGGCATTGACGGCCTTCTCAATGAGCTCCTTGCTGTCATAATGGACCGTGTAGGCGTACTGATGGTTGATTTCATTCCATAGGGCCTGGAACTCCTTCTTGTAGAAGTTGTCGTTGAGTTTGTTCTCAAAGGACGCGGATGCATTGGCATCTTCCACCATTTCGGACAGCTCCACAGACTCATCGAAGATGGCTTGGATTAGTCTGTGGATTTGTTCTTCCTTACCTATGAGTTTCCTACCCATAAGAGGCAAATTCCCATTTTGTAAATCTTCCTTAAAGCTGAGTGTGATCTGTTCATTCTCATCAACATAATCATTGAGAGTAAGCCATGCGCAAATTACATTTGCATCCTTGCGGTCAAGCTGATACTTTCGACCATCGACTTCGATAATTTGCCCTTCGAAGTATTTAGCATTGGCTTTCGTCGGGCGCTCACGCAAAGCCTCTCTGGTTTCATTCTGGAGCCCTTTCACGAAATCGGAATAGGACTCGTTGGCAATAACAGTGAGGGCGTTGACTTCCTGCACAGCTTCTTCGCCCAGTTCTTCCATATCCATGCGGTTACCATTTTGATCCACACAGATGCGCAGACCACGGCCAACTTCCTGACGCTTAGCGATAGCTGAGGAGGCATGACGCAGAGTGCAAATTTGGAAGACATTGGGGTTGTCCCAGCCTTCCCGGAGGGCGGAGTGTGAAAATATAAAGCGCGTTGGCTCATCAAAGTTAAGGAGCCGCTCTTTATTCTTGAGAATGAGGTCGTATGCGGTAATATCGTCGGAAATATCGCTTCTACGGCCAGTCTCACTGTCAATAGCACGACCTGTGCGCTTATCGATGGAAAAATAGCCATTATGTACCTGGTCCGGCGTGAAACGACGGAGGTACTCCTGATAGTCATCTTCAAAGATGGACATGCGCTCGTTCAGAGCATTGGCATACTCCTCCTCAAAGATCTTCCAGAACGGTCCGTGAACCTCGTTGCCGTCATCATCATAACCCTTGTAATTCCTCACCTCATCAATGAAGAACAGGGATAATGTCTTGATGCCCTTCTTGAAAAGCTCACGCTCCTTATCCAAATGGGATGCAATTGTCTCGCGAATTTGGACTCGCTGCATAGCAATTAAGGAGTTGTCACCATATACCTCGCCCTTGCGGATAGATTCACCGTTAAGGAAGACCACACGGTTGGTTAGCGGGTCAATCTCAGAGATGGTATAGCCATCGTATTGCGCCAGGCCCTGAGACTCATCATAGAGGGAATCCCCGAATCCCAGTTTGTGCCTTTCGCGGCGGATGCCAGTATTCCTCCGCACTTCCAGTTCGATGCGGGCTACAGGCGGCTGAGTCTTGGAAAGGAGAATGTCATCCAAATACAGGTAAGAGCTGGTGCCCTTAAGATTCTTGACTTCGAAGCCTTTCACCTGGATCTTCTTGACCAACTTCTGTTTGTAAGCATCCAGTGCGTCGAGGGCGTAGATGCAGTTATGGGAGGTCTTATGGGTTGCAGAATAGTACAGGACAAAAAGTGGCTTGAAACGCTGCAGAGCGCTTTGCGTGGCCACACCCTCCATCTTCTGGGGCTCATCCATAATGATGATGGGGCGGTTGGCCGCAATCACGTCGATGGGCTTACGAGAACCAAAATCATCGCGTTCGGTGTAGATGATGCGGCTGGCTCCACGCGCGGCACCCTCCTTCATATCTGTAGCAAAGGCCTGCGTATTGATGATCATCACATTGATGCCGGCATCGGATGAGAAGGAATCCAGCTGCTGTAGGTTGGACGAGTTGTAGATGAAGAAACGAGCCTTCTTTCCATAGTATTCCATGAAGTGGTCCTCCAGCATTGTGAAGGACTTATGGACACCCTCACGGATTGCGATAGACGGAACGACCACAATGAACTTTGACCAGCCGTAGCGCTTGTTGAGTTCGAACATGGTCTTGATGTAGACGTATGTCTTACCAGTGCCGGTCTCCATCTCTATATCTAGGCCCAGACGCCCCAGATTGTGAGACAAATTCTTGGATTCCGGAATGCTCCAGATACGCTGCATCCCACGTACATTGGCGAGAAGCTGTTGGTCGGTGAGCTCTATATCAGCATTTCGATAACCGGCGTAATCAACCTCCGTGAGCAGTATTCCTGCCGCATCTTTACCAAGGTCGCGCCGGTATTGGAAACCATCCCTGGACGGTTGCCCAGCGAAGATATCCACGGTACTCTCAACGGCATCCGTCTGGTACTGCTGTATTTTGAAGTTGAATTTCATAACTACAGGATTCTACGGATGGTTTCTTTGGAGTATGCCTGGAAGATTTGCTCGAAGTTGTCAGCAACGTTATCGGATGAAAGGGACTTATCCCGCATGATGAAGTAATAGGGCTTGCGCTTGGCCACGGCCGTAATTACCGCTTCATTCACGTCTTCATCGAAACAGGTAATCAGATAGCCATTGTTGACAGAGAAAACCTCCTTGCCGGCAATCTTCTCTGTCTGAATCTTTGCAGACAGTGGAAGGTTGCACTCCAGCATTACCTGAAACAGCAAATCCTCACCCGTACGATCTGGCTTGACATTGTCCTCAAAGAGCGTTGCCTCCGAAGAGTCCTCAGGCTTGTAATATACATCTTCCATATTGCTGGAGTCGAGTTTCAACACACGGAAGCCAACATCAAGTTTATTGTTTCCTTCTTCAACTTGAGAGAATAAAACTCCATTAGACGCGTTGTCTTTCCTATACGATGTTGCAATTTGAGAACCGGCCCTACGAATGCGCTCTTTACCGATCTCACAGATATTTCGATAACCGGCCTTAAAAGCTTCTGTAGTAGAATCCGTTTCTTCAGGAAGTTGAACCATGATATACTTTCTACTTCCACCATCTTCTGCGTTTAACTGCATAACGGCATGTGCAGTTGTCGCAGAACCCGAGAAGAAGTCCATAATCAAAGCATCAGAATCTACAAGAGAGATGACTTTCTGGATATAAGGCCTAGACTTTGGAAATGACATATAATTACCACCAAGGATTGCCTTTACTTCTTGCGTTCCGGTTTGATTATTCAAGAAACTCTCGCTCCAAACTGTCTTATGCTTTCTTGAGCGGACCTCATCTCCCTTATTTAAATAGTCTTTCACGAAAATATCATATTCACGCCTTTTACCAATTAGTTTAGCAACTAACCGCGCATGATCAGATTGGCATTTTGTTTTACCCCACATCCAGCGGCCCTCACGCCCATCTGATTTATGTGGAATTGAAGCAACCCAGCCATCTATATTCTCCAAAGATACCTCAAGTGTATCTGGGTTAACATAAATAGGGAAAAACATTTCAGGCCTATCTTCCCTCAAAGAAGCAACGCCTCTTTGTCGTAATCCTAAAAGACGGTATCTTCCATTCTCGTCCTCGAATTTATACTCACTTTGTGCGCCTTCATCAAGATGCTCACCTAGAATAGTACATTGGTGGACATTTTTAGCAATGCAAACGAGATATTCATGGGCAGTGGCGAAAAAACGATCGGACTGTCGTCCACGAGGATTATTCTGAATAACTATCTCCGCAATATAATTTTGAGCGCCAAATATTTCCGAACAAACTTTCTTTAGATTGTTAACTTCATTAGAATCAATAGATACACACATTATCCCATCAGGAGATAATAAATCTCTAGCGACCTTAATTCGCGGATATATCATATTAAGCCAATCTGTATGGAAACGACCATTGCTTTCTGTGTTTTGAACTAAGCGATTGCCCACTTCATCAATCTGCCCAGAATTACCTAAATACTCTGCGGCTGCTTGTGAAAAATCATCTTCATAAACGAAATCGCTCCCGGTGTTGTATGGGGGATCGATGTAAATCAACTTAACCTTGCCCAAGTAGTCTTCTCGCAGTAGTTTCAGCACCTCCAGGTTGTCGCCTTCGATGTAAAGATTTTCTGTATTATCAAAGTTGACGCTCTCTTCCCGACAAGGGCGTAGGGTCATACTGGACGGGGCATTTGCCAGCCGGATGGACTTCTTCTTATCCGGCCAGATGAACTGATACCTTTCCTGCGGCCCCTCGACAATCTCCTTGGAGAGTTCCTGCCTGAGTTGATCAAAGTCGATGACCTTTTCGATCTTGCCATCCACGCCAATACGCTCCGTAAGGCAGTTCGGAAAAAGCTGACCGATTTTCTCAATGTTGCTTTCCGTGATATCCACAGTATGCATTTTCAATTTATCCATAGAGAGTTATAATTATTTCCAAAACTTATGCATCGGGGATAAATTGAATCCCTTTTGCTGTTCTATATTCATTGTCTTGTAAAAAGCCTTGGCTTCCTTTTTCTTTCCCAAAAGCAAAAGTGCACCTATCCGATCATAAGGGTCCAACTCTTTTTGTGTAATAATACCTTTAAGTGTAGCGTCCTCTTCTTTGTTGAGTTTTCTTTTTCGCTTCATCAACTGAAGAACGTCTAGCTTGCAACCATTTGAAGAAATGTATGGAATGGATTGAGTGGAAAGCCAAGTCGCAAGTTCTAGGGCGGCAGAGAACATGCGTTCATCTGCCTTTTTGTCATAAGACAAAATCATCTTATTTAATGTTTCATTAGCAATCAGCAACATATGAGTATTGGACTGCGACAATTCCTTATAATCGGCAATCGTTCGCGAAAAATCGATATTGGAAAGAGAGCTGAGCGCATCTAAGTCTAATAAAGATAATCCTGGAATGACATAATACTTGTCATCATTTTCTTTTTTGTAAGTGATGATGTGCCGTTTCGGATTGAAGAAATCTTCTATATCGGTCAACTTGTTATCCTTTTCGTTAGGGGCAATAATAACTCTAATCTTCAAATTGGAGATTGAAATATCTTGATATGCGGGTCCTTCTTGTATATGGGTTATTCCACTAACGGGTTTATTGTCTACAAAAGCTGTTTCGAGGCAAAATAAAGCAAAAGAGTCGCTCTTCTTGAGGCGAGAGATGTCTAAATCATCCTCAATGTGAAGAATCTCTAGAAGCTTAGTTGTTCGTTTACACATCAAATACTCCCGCTCTATCTTATTGCCATCAAAAACAGGATCATCCATAGTGTAGCGGGTATCACCAAGGTTGAAATACCCGCTTTTACCAAGTGCAGTCATAAACTCAAGGGAAGCTATCCTTTGTCGAAGACTATTCGGTGCCACATAGTTAAATTTGCCTTGTTGGCCATCGATAGGCCAAGAAAGTTTTACGCCATATGCAAAAGTAATACAAAGACCCCTTGCTGAATAGCTTATTCGATATTTGTCAAAGAATTTTCTTTCGTCTATAGTAACAGGATTATTAATCAAGCTAGAAAAGACCATTTTGCTTCCTGATTCTTTGACAGGAACAGGTGCTGGACTACCTTTGAACTGAGCATAAAAGCATATTTCGTTTTCAACAAACGCTCTGATAGCATCTGCATTATTATTATCACGCAGCCCTATTTTATTTGTGGAAAACAATATCCTCTCAACATTCTTGTTGCCAGATAAATCTTTAAACGTGGGAAGCTTAACATCTGCGAAACTAGTCTGCTTATGCGAATCAATATAAAAGTTTGTCAAAATTGTGGCCACCTCATTTTTGTCATCAGAAGGGAATGGTATTAGCGTGATGGATTTCGTTTCTTGCCCTTCATCGACATTATCAAAAAGAAGCTGAAGTTTGATTGGCAGAAGAGTTGAATAAAAAATCTTTCTATTATCATTGGGATCTATCTCAACAACGAAAAAGAGAGTTCCTCCGTTATTGAGGTAATTTTTTAGATCGGAAACTTCCGCCTGATATTTAATTTCACTATTAGAGAGAGTATCAACTTCTCTTCCTTTGATCTGTGAATGAATAATACCGAGGAGATCCTCTTTTTTCTTACCTTGCTTTGAATAAATATAAATATCCCCATCCCAAGACGGACTTTTGTCGTTCGTCTTGATGTCTTCCTTTGCGTATAGGCATTTCGAAATAGCGTCTCTTACGGGACCAACTGCCAATGACTCTATGGAATCAGGATCTCTCATTATACGATTCCTCTCAGTTTTTGTAATTCCTCAAACATCTCCAGCCTTCGGCGACTCTGTTTCTCGTTCCCGGATTATGTTTCCAAGTCTTATGGCCAGCTGGTTTTTATCCTCGTACATCAACATCGTTAACGTATGCATGAATAGAAAAGACTTACCCGGTAGGGAAAGTTGATAATCTATTCATCTTTCTTTAAAGTTTATGAAGTCATTCTTTATGGCCTGAACAGTTCTTGATGAAACGTCACAGAGCTTGGCCGTATTGCGAATGGAAATGCCTTTCTTGAGCAACCTAATCACGTTGGCATATTCGACCTCCTTCTGTTCCCTCGTTTTCACGGAACCGTGTTTGCGACCCATCTTGACGCCATTCTCGATGGCGTGTTTTCGACCGCTATTCAGGCGGCCCATAATCAGTTTGCGTTCCAGTTGGGCGCCCAGGCCGAGCATCGTAACCAGCATGGTAGCGTAGGTGTTCTCCTCTCCGGAAGGGAGGAGCGTGTCGACATTCATGTCCTGGAAATGGATGTTAATCCCGGCCTTTGTTAGGCGGTCAACCGCATCGACGATAATTTTTACTGTTCGGCCGAGGCGGGAGATTTCCGATAGGAGCAATACGTCGGTGTTGCCCTCGCAGCACCAGTCCAGGCATTCGGCGAGTATCGGTCGGTCGTCACGGGCGCCAGAGGCTTTTTCTGTGAAGACGCGTACCACCTCCAGGCCGGCGCCATTGGCATAGGCCTGCAGGTCCAGTACCTGTCGGTCTGTGTTTTGCCGATCCCCTTCGGAGGAGACGCGAGCATAAATGACAGCCCTTTTACTCATTTTTTTTGAAAATGAAAGTTATCGTTCCCGATTGCACGTCAGGGGCACCGGCGTCCATGTTGAAATGGGCCTTGAGGGCAGCGTTTCGGGCGGCCGTCCACAGGGCCTTATCCTTAACGGTAGTCCCTTCTGCGCCGGCGATGGCTTCCGTTACGTTGCCGTACTGGTCAACTTTTACCTGCACCACTACGGTGCCTTCCAGCTTGGCGTTGTAGGTTGGCCTGGGCAGGACGCCCAGCACGTTTCGCCCCTTCACGTGTGCGTTAGCTGTGCCTCCAAAAGATGATTCTTGAAAGGTAGAACCAAATTCACCATTATCTGATGCGCCTAAAAGAAACGGTTCTTTCCCTTTCATCGCGTCGGCAATCATGTCTCTGGCTTTTTCAAATAACGGAATCCAGCGGTTTGCGCTTATTTCCTTTACCACTCCACTGTCTGGGAACTTCATGTAAATTTTGTCATCCCGACCCATAAGGAGTAATCCGTGTTTAGTGTTATATACCCTTGTCATGGGGTCATCATATCTCACTTTTAATGGAGCAACAGAAGAAAGAAAGGATAAGATACCGTCCACTTCATCCGCATCGATGGACTCCCAAATAAAGTAATCGTCAGTCTTTATCAGAGATTTCTCCCTTAAGACCTCCCCAGCCCGAGTTGCAAGGATAATCTGGGAAAGGCTCTTTTGGTCATCAAAATTATAAAACGTCCGGATTGTCATATATATGTCCAATCTCTCTGCGACCTCCATCTCCTGAAAGAAATAGTTAGGCGCATACGTCTTGATGAAATCCGCTACAGGATCGTCGTTAACAACATAATATGAGAACGACGGGATATCGTTGTCAGGATAACCCTTTCGAACATACACCTCCTGCGCAATTGCTGGAAGAACGAAAAGGAATAAGGTAAGGATGGCGAGAATTCTTTTCATTATTCTATTGATTCTATAGTTCATACAAGGGGCTTTGTGTTTACCATTTACAAATGTAGCAAAATAAATCGTGGAAACAAAAGAAAACGCAGAATGAAACGTAGAAATCTTAATCAAAGAATATATTGTTAACGATAAAGCTGTAGTTTATACTTATGTGGGGTGGAGCATTTCCTATACCATTCTATTCCTTAAGTGAAAAAATGATATAAAAAGGCTTAAATTTTGATAATTCGTTTATTGTCGATGCATTATTGTTGTCAAAATCCGATATCTTCAATACGCTTTTTATTTCCCTCGTAAAACTGACAACACGACTTCCTTTATATTGATAATTAA
The DNA here is from genome assembly GCA_902788175.1 of uncultured Bacteroidia bacterium. Taxonomy (GTDB): domain Bacteria; phylum Bacteroidota; class Bacteroidia; order Bacteroidales; family UBA932; genus Cryptobacteroides. The sequence goes on along the minus strand of CADAJF010000005.1, from coordinate 14,947 downwards.
CACCCGAACCATTGAAATGATTCGGGTGTTATCCTACCTGTGTATTTTTACTTTTCCTTCCTCGAATTTGATGTTAATTATCTTTTGACTTGAGTTTTGCCCTCTGGTTCCAATTGGTGCATCCTTGAGGTCTTCTAACAATTGATTTAGCATTTCTGTTACTTCTGCTTTAACCTTGGCTTCATCTTTAGCTCTAGCGCTATTAACCCAATATGACTTTTTGTTGTGAAATCTCCATTGTATGATATTATCGCCATAACTAGAACTATAATCTACTTCTACAATACTAGAGGGTGTAGTTATTTTGCCCGTTTCATCAACCCGAAGACAGAGGTCAATATATAGAACAGAACCATTAACTGAAAGCAATGAAGCTAAAGTAGTAGAAGGATCGGGGTAAGAAAGATGGGATTTCAGCCATTCTTTCATATCACTTGCGATTTCTGACCAAGGTTCTAAGGACTCCCATTCTTTACGAGCTTTTTCTGCGGCAGAGTCTACAGATACTTTAGAATTTAATGAAGACACCAGATTCTTACAATAGGATTCACCATCAAAAGTTCCGTCGGCATATCTAATAATACGTTCAACCCACCCGGATACGATAACTTCTTGTCCCCTGACTTTATACTCTTTACGTACAACCCAATTATCGTGAGAGTCGTATTCGTATTCATATGCTACGATATTATTTGATTTGAGATTATCTTTAATGATAGGGTAAAAGTCTTCAAATCCTTTTACAGATTTTACCGCATCAAGACTGGAAGCAATTGCTTTTAAATCTCCATGACCATTATAACCATAGAAATAATCACCTCTCAATTGTCCGTTACTTGCCGTTAAAGCCATTGCACTTGCCTCGAGTTGACCTTGGTTATTATAAAACTCAGTAACAGCCCCGTCGTCTCTCTTTTGGATTTTTCTTTCGCTCTGTATTACATTGTAAAGCTTTCTGGTATTTCTAGTACCATCCGAATCATAAAACCAGATTTCGTACCCATCACTATTGTATTTATAAACGTCTTTTCCCACAATTGTAGGCTCAATATCGTACCACATCAATGTAAGCCTTGACGTAATAGACTTAAGCGTGCCGTCGGCATTGTAGTCATATAGCTTTAATACGCGTTCCTTACCCCATTTTGTATAATCTACATACCATGCCGGTAAATCTTCATATTTAGCTAAATAATCTGTTGAAATGGTTTGGACACATTCCACATGTGATACTCTATTTGAAGAATCATAAGAATAAATGAGGACCTTTTTAACAACGGGGATTCTTCCAATATCAGATACATACTCCGTCTTTTCATCGAAATTAAGTTGAATAGGCTCTTTTGTATCAAGGAGTAGAAGACCGTTATCATTAAAGATTGTGAGACGAGAAAGACACTTATCGCCCTTTTCCCATTCTCCAAAAGCCTCTTTGACTCCATACGCTTCTTCAACAACCTGAACAACAGGACCTTTTAGATTCATTGTTTCCCTGTTTGTTTTTTTGATGCTCCCTAATTGAGCATAAGTATTAAGAGAGAGCAAAATAAAAGCTAGACAAAATGAATAATGTTTCATATCGGTTATGGATTGGTTTTATTAATGCAAATAATTAAAAGTTATGGATAAAGTGTGCAGACCTGATGCGCATCTGGGTATTGACCCCTATATGTCCAAATACGATAATTAAAAATTCTCCCATGTTGTCAAACAAACTGAATATAAACCTTCAGCCATAGGCAAAAATAGACAAATTATCTCGAAACTCAAAGAACTACTCGTGCATGCTTTTGGCCCTTTGAGAATGGTAGCTGTACCTCTCAACAACCGTTGTGCCTTCATACACGGCGAAGCCACGTCTCCCGCTGGGCAGGGTAATTCCGCCGTAGTGACGGCCGGGTCTACGAAAGGATAGGCGCGCTTGCCTCAAGGCTTCCTCGATGGTGGAGTAGTAATAGGTGGTCATGAGGCAAAGATAGACCGCCACGATGCCAAAACATGGCATTGGTATATTGGTTTTTCTTTGTATCTTTGCATTAGATCTAATGTCGAGGGTTCCGCATGACCAACGGGGGCTGGCTGCTTTTCAGGCCGGTCCCCGTTTTTTTCTAAGGGGAAAGGCGGGCTGCATACCATCAAGTCTCGTTTGAGTCAAGGCCTCAAATACCAAAGTGTATTTTAAACAAATTGAAAGTGTACTTTAAACTTTTTAAAGGGAGCTATATGCCTGTTTACCCTAAAAAAAAGCCATGGCGTTTTTCATATCATCAAGATTTTCAATTATAACTATGCGAAGATTGTCTTTGGTATATAGTTCCCTTTGTCTTTCGCTTCTTTCGCTTTTGCTAGCACCCGTATGAGGACTGTTCTGGGAAGAAATCACCGCGAATTACATTGGTAGAGGCGGGCGATTGTCCCCAAAAAAAGTTAACTTTGCAGGAAACTAAAACTCCGAATGATGTTCGCAAAGATGAATTCAACCTTCAAGATCGTCTCGGCAACGGTCATCGCCGTCCTGGTCCTTCTGTTCGCGTTTTACCTTATGGGAGGGGACAGCTCCGGCTTCTCGCTCCAGCAGTTCATCGGGATTGTCGTAGCGGCCGCCGTCTCTGGCGTGATTACGCTCCTGCTCCTGAAGGGGCAATCTGACACCCAGAAGGAAATGCTCTCTCAGCAAAGGAACGGGGAGGCCGCCCGAGACAAGGATGTACGCATCTATGCCAACAAGATTGCCGCTTTCTCCGCCTTCAACAAGGCGGTCTGGACGAAGGAACTGGGGGATGACGAGAAAGCGGCGGACAACGTGGAGAACATACGCAAGGAACTTTACGGGAGGGCCATCCTGTACCTCAACGCGGAGGAAGTGAGGGAGATTGTCAAGATCGTAGAAAGCGCTCCTAAGGGGAAGGGAAAGGGCAGCAATTTCCCGGTAATCCTCTCAGCCATCATTGACATTCTGAACCGCAACGCCGGGAAAAACCTCCTGGATTCTCCGGATGAAAACACCCAGGGGGATGACTACAAGGATGTCTGCCAGGAACTCTGGGATAAGTTCAATGAGTGGATCGGGAACTATGACCAGGCGGAAGAAGTGGAGGAACCGGTGGCGGAAGCCGGCGGGGACGGGGCGGAGAAACCGTCCGGATCTCTCAGGCGGGGAGTCCAGGCATGGCATTTCTGCGAGCTGGACACCACCCAACTCCGAAGGCTCAACGAAGGGTTCAATGAGTTGTCCCTCGTTGAGTATCAGGAATCCTGGAGGACGGGACTCGTCCAGCAGGTGAAGAAGGGAGATCTCGTCTTCCTCTTCCGCGGGGCCAAGAAATACGCCGGGGTATTCCGGGCGAAGGGCTGGCGGGTGTTCAAGTACGACGCCGACCGATGCGTAGAGGAGTTCACTTCCGAGGGAGTCCCTCATGTCCTTCCTCAGGAAGGGAAGAACGCCATACGGGATGAGCGGGTCCAGGCCATCCTCCAGCAGTACGATATCTACGCGAGTTACGGGGACGACGGCTCGACCTCGTGCGCCAACGTGGTGGTGGAGCGCGTAAGCTACAGGCCCGAAGGGGTGGAGAACCCGGGCGGCACCTATCGGAAGACAATCTCCCGGTACTACGAGGGATATGCCGTGAAGCTCCTCGAGCGGTTCCGGGACATCGAAGAAGATGCGGCGAACATCCGGGAGATAGATACATTCTTCGAATAGCCCGTGCCATTGAAACCCTGCGGCCGTTTAACGAAAATCCAAACAGAAAGATATGCCGAAAGTATTCGAAGTGACACCCAAGAGGACTCTCCGGCGGAACGGGGAAGTCCTGACCCCCGACATGATCGTCACCGTCACGACGCGCAGCCATTGCAACAGCCCCTTTTACAACGGAGCACGGGAACTCCGGGAAACCTATATGCGAATCTACGGGTTCGATTACGGGAAAGCAAACTGCTCCGTGGCGGATTTCACCTTTGAGGTCCTCGGATAGGGACGGCGGACATCAATGACCTTATATCTGGACGACCGCCCTCTCCTGGGGGATCCTCACGGACCACAATAAGCAAGAGCGAAATACTTTCCGATATTATTATATCAAAAACGTAAAATTTCTAACGCATTGACAATCAATTTATTATAAATTTTTACTATTTTACGACAATCCCTACCATAAAGCTAGTGAGTTTTGTGGGTTGATTAAATGTTAGATTGTCCACCGTTTCATGCAGAACGCCACAATCTTATCCCTCCTAGCCTCAATCTCAATTACCTTCCACTCAGGAAGGGTATTCTTCACGAAGGAACTGATTTCCTGCTGTTGATTAAGAAGCTTGCAGGTATTGTAAGAAGTCAACTTCTCCGAGAATTTTCTGTTCCCCACAACCGAATTTTGAGAACGGGAAATCAGCATCAGATTTCCAATACAGTTCAGATACTTTTCCTGGAAATCCTTGGAATATTTGTTGTTCGCATCCACGTCATATCCGGAAGCGATCTTCTCGTTAGGGTCTGTAGGTGTCTGGGGTGAAATATGCTCGATGGATTCATCGGGGATAAGACCTTTTTGCGCAACATACCCCTTGGGCCCAAGCGATGATTCGTACTCCCATAGAATGGGGCTCAACATGCCGTGCTGGTACATGTAGCCTTCCAATCTTTGTTTGAGTACCGCATCAGACCAGTAGGGTGTTCCATTTAGTTTGACCGCCATGTCTATTTTCAACTGGTCGACATCGCCGTTGAAACCTCTGATCAGATCCGACATCCGGCTGTTGAAATCAGCTCGGCTACCAATCACTTTCACCCGGAACGTAACCGCCTCCATCAATTGATAGAGCTGCCCCATCTTCTGTTTGTCATATCCGAAAAGATTAAGTCCTTTGATGATGAAAGCGTATGCGAAAGGCGGGATATCATAATCTTTGAGCTTCTTCAGATATATATCCTTGGAATTGATCAGTGCCTTGATATTGGCGAACGTCTGGTCAAGTTCATAGGAGAAATCCTTGATCCACTTGATTTTGTCCGAGGCTTTTTTAAACTCCTGGATGAGGTCATTGAGGTTCCTGTAGCCGAATGCAACTGGGAGGTAGGCGAAACAATGATATCTAAGCAGACTATCCTCGTCGATGGCCCCCAGGTTGTACAGATTCGTATAGATGCTCGTGAAATAAGAGTAGACCGAATTGATATTCCCCGGGATTTCAGCCTGACCACTGTGAACATAGGTCTGGTACATGAAGAAAGACTTAAGTTTCTCCAAGTTCGTCAGATCTTTTCCTCGGTTGTTCTGTAGTTCGAACATCAGGGCGGATTCCATTTTCCCATTCATCTCCATTCGATTCACAGTGGCGTCCATCACAATGTCTACAAGCTTATCCAAATCTTGCGGATCGAGTTTCCGCAGTTCGGTTGTGAAGAAACTCTTTGCGTCCTTTATATTCGTTTGGGATTTGCTCGCAGCCGTGTAAGTGCCCTTATTTTGGATAATCAAAGCGTCAAAGCATGCACTATCCGAAGTCACCGTTTGTAATTTCTGATTCCCATTATCAATAATGAAATACTTCACCATTTCCTTTGTCGGCGGATTACACTGTACACCCTTCTCAATCAAAACATTGATCATCGCTCTCATGAAGATTACCAATGTCGTGATACGCTGCTGCCCGTCAATAATGTCATACAGATCATCCTTCTTTACTATCTCAAGAAGAATATTGCCGTACGAGTAATCATTGCCCATGGATAATCTCTCAGTCAAGTCCTCTAAGAAGACGCGCCATTGATCTTCGTTCCAAGAGTAAGCTCTCTGATATACAGGAATCTGAAAACGGATTCCCGACCTGAAAATACCACGTACGGTTGTTTCTATGAATTGCATAATGTGATGGTTTAGTATCCTTAGTCTTCCACAAAAATAAGAAATATAAAGAATATATATGTAGAACTGGTACAGAAACTAGGGATGTGTCGGGAGAATGTCTTCTATTGGATTTAGAAATGGGAAGTTACTACCCTATACTAACTTCCCATTAGGTCTATTATATAAAATATTACTCGAGCATGCTTGTGGCCCTTAGAGAATGGAAACTGTATCTCTCAATAACTGTTGTGCCTTCATACACGGCGAAACCACGTCTCCCGCTTGGCAGGGTAATGCCGCCGTAGTGACGCCCAGGTCTGCGAGCGGATAGGCGCGCTTGCCTCAAGGCTTCCTCGATGGTGGAGTAGTAATAGGTGGTCATGAGGCAAAGATAGACCGCCACAATGCCAAAACATGGCATTGGTATATTGGCTTTTCTTTGTATCTTTGCATCAGATTAAATGTCGAGGGCTCCGCATGACCAACGGGGGCTGGCTGCTTTTCAGGCCGGTCCCCGTTTTTTTTCTAAAGGGAAAGGCGGGCTGCATACCATCAAGTCTCCCTTGAGTCAAGGCCTCAAAATACCAAAGTGTATTTTAAACAAATTGAAAGTGTACTTTAAACTCTTTTAAAACGTATTTTAAACATGTTGAAAACATACTTTAAATTTAAAATGGGTAATTATGTGAAACATGCCGCCAAAATAGGCCGGAAAAGGGCCAAAACCATCACTTTTTGCGGATTTGAGACATAAAATTGCGTGTATGAGACATGGAGTTTGAAATAATCTGCTTTCTTTGCATGTGAAGGGAGATGGCGTAACGTGCAGTTGGACAGTAAAATAGCAAGAATACATTGAATAATAGTCCTATGAAAACAAACGACAAAGAAACTTACTACTCACCGGAGAGCGAGGCAGTGAAGTTGCAAGTAGAGTCTGCCGTAATGGGAGCCAGTTTAGATGCGGCTCCCGAAGTTGAAGGGAACGCTGCATAAAATATCAGCTGTTTAACAAAAACAGCCCGTTGCCTAAACCCGCCTCGGTCCAGAACCTGTGACGAGGCGGAAACCTGCACGTGCTCCACTTCGGGGTGAAGGATGACGGCTAAGCGGTCCCGGACGCGCCTTGGCTGTTGCCCGTGTTGTCTGTCCCTGGAGAGTAGGATGGAGCGACATTACACGACATGCAGTAAGATGTACATATCCAAGGGGATGAAGGGGAGAGGGATTATGGAATATATTTGGATTATTGACGGTTTCTTTATTACTTTGCAAGACACAAGAACACTAGTCCATGACAGTAAGTAATTACATCAAGAATCAGAACGGCTGGATAGATGCGCGTCTTGACGTGTTCTATTTCAAGAAGGACGGTGTTTTCTATGCATATTCACCGGCCCTTGATGTGGTCGGATACGGATACAATGAAGAAGAGGCAAAGGATTCGTTTATGGTTGTCCTGGAGGACTTCTTTGAATTCGGCATCAAAAAGCAAACACTCGAGCAGGACCTGACTGAACATGGATGGGGCAAGGAAAGGAACTCCTCATCCTGGAATTGGTCGCTTGGCGCAAGAGGGAAGAATAATATAGAAAGGAAATAGAGGAACTTCTCAGTAATCCAGTGTCAAAAGAGCTTAACGAAAGATGCGAGGCGGAACTGGATATTGGAAGATTCAAAGACAATGGATGATACTCTCCCACCAATCGACAACATCGGGACAAGTTTATTCAAGGTACATCAGTAGAAATAATTGTATTTTTCAAAACAATAAACCATCTTTGCATAGAAGAACTGTACTTATGATAGGACAAAAGTACATACCACAGACAATAACTGGCGACTTGGCTAAAAAGGTCAAGCAGTCTTTGCTGCGTGATAAAACCAAGGACGAAATTAAAACGTCAAAATCACTTATTCCGCAGAAGATAACAGTCGCGTGGAAATAGAAAAACAAATCCATAGAGAGAGGGCTTGCAAAACTGACGCCCTCTCTTCTTTTTTGCGGTGAGCATGAAATTGTGGGGGCGCGTTATTGCGGAGGATCCATGTTTGCCGTGGGAGTATCACGCCCTGGAAAGCTTCCAGGTAATCTTTCCTCCGGTAGTCTGTGCAATCTGGAACAGTTTCGAGACTTTCACATCGTCATTGATAAAGATATACCTGATTGTGCTCATATCTGTCTGCATGGTTTGGCAGAGCTTGGTGATGGGCTTATTGATGCTGTCCATGTAACATGCAAGGAAATACATCCTGTCTTCCGGCTTGCAGTTGCGTACATACTTCGGCAAAGGGTTGGCCCTTCCGAGGATAATGTCATCCTGGTCAATCTGGACGCGGACGTTCACTCCGCCGCTGCTTTGGAATGAACTGTCGCTGGGCATGGCCGCATCTTTGGTGAATTCAATCCCGAGGCGGTATCCGATGGCGGCCGCAATGCCCTGCGCCATGGAAAGGCGGCAGTCGTCCCTTATCGAGAAGATCCAGGTAAACAGCTGCTGGGTAACGCCAAGCTTTTCGGCGACCGCCTTAAGCGTCAGTCCGCGTGATTTGATGAGTGTGTGAAGAAATGCAAGGCGTCTTTCGTTTTCCCTGTTTTCTTCCTTCTCCTTCTTTCTTTCAGACTTGGCCTTATAGTAATTAACGCGTGAAGTTTGTTTGTAAATTTCCTTTTTATCTACGGAAATTACCCTTTTTTTATTATTTGTCTCCATATCCTTTTTAATACTCTATTAAATAATTTAATAATACCTCGGGGGAGGCAAGGTTAAAAAGAAATCCTTAATCACAAAATGAAATTCCCTTTATCACTTAACGAGACTTATAGTTTCGGTTAAACCAAGCTCGGCCTAAGACAATATGTAACGAACCTTCAAGTCGATAATAATAGATAAGGAAATGGGTGATTACACCAAAATAACGAAACAGATGTTATAAACAATTTAAACAACACAAGCACTCTTCGGAACAACGAGCAAATAAACAACAAATTGCGCCCTACGTCTGGACGTTGCCTCTCCTCACTTCCTTCGAGGAAAGTTCAGAAAAGTGTACTAATCTTATCCCTTCGAGAAGACAAGAATTTAGCTCACCGTTATTTGTTTTGATATCTGGTAGGGCTGGCCGATGCCGCCGTCAAGGAAAGCCTCCTCCGCACAGTAACAGCCCTGCAGGCCAAGGGCTTCCGCATTCCGGGCAAAAAGATAGTGATCAACCTGGCTCCTGCCGATCTTCACAAGCAGGGCAGCGGCTATGACCTCCCCATAGCCCTGGGCATTATCGCGGCATCGGAGCAGCGGCCCCTTCCGGCGCTGGAGGAGTACCTGATCATGGGGGAGCTGGGGCTGGACGGAAGCATCCGGCCGGTCAGCGGTGCACTTCCCATGGTGGAGCTGGCCATGCAGCGCAGGTTCCGGGGCTGCATCCTGCCGGAGGAGTCGGCCCTTGAGGCGGCCGATTATACGCAAACGCAAGTTTTCGGGGTGCGGACGCTGGAGGACGTGCTGCTCATCCTGGAGGGCAGGAAGGACGTGTCGCCGCTGTTGATCCGTAATACCGAGGCTTTTCAGCGCGCCCTGGAAGCCCCCCAGCCCCTGGCCGGGGATTGGATGGACTTTGCCGATATCATTGGCCAGGAAGGCGCAAAGCGAGGGGTGGAAATAGCCTGCGCCGGGATGCACAACGTGCTGCTCATCGGTGCTCCGGGCTCCGGGAAAAGCTCCATTGCCAAGGCCCTGGCGGGCATTTTGCCGCCGATGAGCCTGGAGGAATCGGCCCTTACGTCCAAGGTGTATTCAGTGGCGGGACGCTCGGCCGGGCGGCCGGGCCTGCTTCACCGGAGGCCTTTTCGTGCGCCGCATATATCGGCCTCCAAGGCGGCCATGCTGGGCGGCGGCAGCGGCGAGAATCTTCTTCCCGGAGAGGTTTCGCTGGCCACCAATGGCGTCCTCTTTCTGGACGAGTTCTGTGAGGCGCCCAAGTCCACGCTGGAGGCGCTGAGGGCGCCGCTTGAGGACAGGAAAGTGACCATTTCGCGGCTCAAGGCCAAGATAGAGTATCCGGCTTCGTTCATGCTGGTGGCGGCCTCCAATCCCTGCCCGTGCGGGTATTATGGTGAAGGGGACCGCTGCACCTGTACGCCCGGCCAGCGGCAGGCCTACCTCTCCAAGCTCTCGGGCCCTATCATAGACCGCATCGATATTCAGCTGCTTTGCCGTCCCGTCCAGACCACGGCGCTTATCCAGGGTGCCAAGGCGGAGCCATCGGCCGCCATTGCCCAAAGGGTGCTGAAGACCAGGGACATCCAGCGGGAGCGCTTTGCCGGCAGCGGAATATTTGCCAATTCAGAGATGAACACCCGGCAGCTGGAGAGTTTCTGCCCCCTGTCCGACGAGTGTAAGCAGCTGCTGGAGCGGGTCATCGACCGGCTGGGGCTCAGCGCCCGTGCCTATGCCCGCATCATCAAGATAGCCCGCACCATCGCAGACCTCTCCGCCTCCCGCGACATCCAGCCGGCCCACCTGGCCGAAGCCGCCGGCTACCGCTTCCTCGACCGCAGAAATCTCCTGGATTTGTGAGTGTAAACTACGGGTTCTGTGGTGATGCGTAACCACTTGACTCTCAGGCGCATCCTGAAATCAATCGTTGCAATTTGCAACGATTGATTTCTGTAACACGCTCGTATAGAGGTGGTTGGGTATGTAGCTTACAAGATTATTTTCATGCTCAAAAGAAAAAATGTTTTACCTTTGTGGCATGAAAAAGGCTGTATTTTTGCTTCTTATACTGCTGCTCTCACCGGGGGTGCGGGCGCAGGAGCGTTACCAATTTGCCCAGCGGGACACACTGGCCCTCTATATGGATGTCTATGAAGCCAATCCCGGGACCGAAACCGCTTTCCAGGGCCATCCAAAGCCACTTATCCTCTTTATCGTAGGCGGTGGTTTTGTGCGCATGAGCCCGGGTGACTACGTGTACGACTGGTTCGAGACCCTCAACGCCAACGGTTATACCGTGGTGGACATCCAGTACAGGCAGGGAATGAAGGGGTACAAGATGGGGAAGGGACTCTCCGGACTGGCCAAGTCGTCGGAGCGTTTCTACCAGTCGCAGCAGATGGCGGTGGAGGACCTCTTTGATGCCGTGCGCTTCCTCATCCAAAAGAAGGAGCAGCTGGGACTGGACCCGGACAATATCGTTCTTGCCGGAAGCTCGGCAGGGGCCATTACGGCCTTGGCGGCTGAAAACCAGCTTATCAATGGTCGGATTCCGGACCTCCCGGAGGGCTTCCGCTTCCGGGGCGTGATGTCGTTTGCCGGAGGGATTATCGGCCAGAAGGGTGCGCCCAAATACCCGCAGGCTCCCTGTCCCACGCTGCTTTTGCACGGAACGGCAGACAAAGCCGTAGCCTACAACAGGTTGGGGACGCTGCGGCGCGGCCTGTGGGGAAGCAAGTACCTGGCCTCCAAGTGGGAGAAACAAGGCTTCCGGAACTACTGTATCTACCGTTTTGAGGGAATCGGCCACGATGTGGCGGCTTACATGAACTACCTCTGGGACCTGGAAAAGGCTTTCCTGGAGCAGAATGTCATCCTGGGCAATCCCCGCCGGGTAGATGCCGCCATTGACGACAGTTCTCTCCCCACCTGGAACCAGGTAAGCGTCAACTCCATTTACCGTTAGGACAACCTCCAGCCCGGAAATACCAATAAATAGGGATTGACAGGGGGGCCTTGGCAGCGTACCTTTGCAGTGGAAAACGCAAATGGTATGAACCTTTCCCAGCTCCCTACCGGCCAGAAGGCCGTGATTGTGCGTGTGCACGGTCACGGGAGTTTTCGTAAACGCCTCATTGAGATGGGGTTTATCCAGGGAAAAGAGATACGGGTGGTGCTGAATGCGCCGCTTCGGGATCCTATCGAGTATGAGATTATCGGCTATAGGGTTTCCCTGAGGCGGGAAGAAGCTGCGCTGATAGAAGTGGTGACGGAGGCCGATGCCCGCGAAGCCCTCCTGAGCGACGAGCACCTGCAGGCCCTGCCCGGGGATCTGGACGAGGAGGAACGCTTGGAACGCGCCCTCTCCCATATTGCCCAGGAGCGCCGCCACAACATCCGCGTGGCGCTGGTGGGCAATCCCAACTGCGGCAAAACCTCCCTTTTCAACATTGCTTCCGGCAGCCATGAGCATGTGGGCAACTACTCCGGCGTTACCGTAGATGCCAAGGAAGGCCACTTCCGTTACAAGGACTACGAGATTACCCTGGTGGACCTGCCCGGCACCTATTCCCTCAGCGCCTACTCCCCCGAGGAGCTGTATGTCCGTAAGAACCTTCTGGAGACCATGCCGGACGTAGTGGTGAACGTGGTGGATGCCTCTTCCGTGGAGCGCAACCTCTACCTGACCACCCAGCTCATAGACATGAACCTGCGGGTGGTGATGGCCCTGAATATGTACGACGAGCTGCTGCACAAAGGCGACAAACTGGATACCAAGCAGTTAGGTTACCTGCTGGGCATGCCGGTGTGCCCTACCGTGTGCCGCAGCGGAGAGGGCATCCCGGAGCTGCTGGACACCGTCATCAAAGTGTACGAGCGCCAGGATCCCCACCTGGCCCGGCACATCCACATCAACCACGGGGCAGAGCTGGAAAAGAGCATCTCGCGCCTGAAGGAATTGATTTACAGCAACCCGGAGATCCGTTTGCATTACTCGTCCCGCTACCTGGCCATCAAAACGCTGGAAGGGGACAAAGACGTGACCCAGATCATCCGGAGGCTGCCAAATGCGGCCGATATAGAAGCTGCGCGGGCCCAGGAAGAGGCCCGGATCGGCACGCTGCTGGGAACATCGGCGGAAAGTGCCCTGGTGGATGCCAAATATGCCTTTATCCAGGGCGCCCTGACAGAGACCTATGAGCGTTACCACCAGGAGCGGCCGCGGCGCACCGTCACTGACCGCATAGACGCCCTGGTCACCAACCAGTGGGCGGCTTTCCCCATTTTTATAGTGCTGCTCTGGTTCATCTTCTGGGCCACCTTCACGCTGGGCCAATACCCCATGGACTGGATAGACGCTTCCATGGCCTGGCTGGGAGACCAAGTGGGCGGCCTGATGCCCGAAGGCTGGCTGCGGGACCTGCTGGTAGATGGCGTGATAGCCGGCGTGGGCAGCGTACTGGTGTTCCTGCCCAACATCATGATCCTGTACTTTTTCATCTCCATCCTGGAAGACAGCGGCTACATGGCACGGGCGGCGTTCATCGTGGACAAGCTGATGCACAGGATAGGCCTGCACGGAAAGAGCTTCATTCCCATGGTGATGGGTTTCGGCTGCAACGTCCCGGCCATTATGGCCACCCGCACCATCGAAAGCCGGAAAAGTCGGCTTATTACCATCGCCATCATCCCTTTCATGTCCTGCGCGGGGCGCCTTCCCATCTTCGTGCTTTTTGCGGGGGCTTTCTTCCCGGCTCATCCTGCATCGGCCCTGCTGGGCATTTACCTGCTGGGGGTGATACTGGCTGTTTTGAGTGCGCTGGTATTCAATAAATTCGTGAAGGACGACGACCTTCCCTTCGTGATGGAACTGCCGCCTTACCGCGTCCCTACCGGCAAGGCTATCTGGCGCCATACCTGGGAAAAGGGCAAGCAGTACCTGGAGAAGATGGCCAGTACCATCCTGCTTTTCTCCATAGCCATCTGGTTCCTGGGCTACTTCCCGCAGCAGGAGGGCGTTTCAAGGGCCGTCCAGCAGGAGCACTCCTACATTGGCATGCTGGGCAAGGCCATAGAGCCCGCCATGGAGCCGCTGGGCTTTAACTGGAAGATGGACGTGGGACTGCTGGCCGGTGTTGGCGCCAAAGAATTGGTTATCAGCACCATGGGTGTCATGTATGCGCAGGAGGGGGAGGCATACCAGGAGCAGGACGATACGCAGCTGCAGGCCGCCCTCAAATCTACCGTTCCCACGGCGGCGGCGCTCTCTTTCATGGTCTTTGTGCTGCTGTATTTCCCCTGCATCGCCACTTTCGTGGCCATCAAGAACGAGACAGGTTCCTGGCGCCGGGCCATCCTCCTGGCCCTGTACACCATGCTGGTGGCCTGGCTGTGCGCCTGGACCGCCTACAGGTTGGGGCTGTTATTCTGGCCGATGTAACTACCTTGCGTGAACCATTTCCACGGTACCGGGGATGAAATCCACGGGGGGCTGACCGTGCAGGTAGAGAATGCGCTGGTTGGGACTGCCGCGGAAGCGAAGGTCTGTGTCCCGCTGCTCCTGGATGAAGGGGCCGTCCACCAGGACATCCAGCCAGGGAAGCAGCTGGGAGAGCCGCTCCGATGCCTGGATTTCCTCCAGGGTGAAGCCTGTCCAGCACCAGATGGTCTTGGAAGTCTCCTCCTTGATGCGCCGGGCCAGTTCCGTGAAAGCCTCCACCTGATAGAAAGGGTCCCCGCCGGAGAAGGTGACGTCCGACAGGTCGTCGCCTTTGATTACCTCCAGGAGGTCCTCCACGTCCATCCATTTGCCGGCGTCAAAACTCCAGCTCTGGGGGTTGTGGCAGCCCTTGCAGGCGTGCTTGCACCCTGCGCAGTAGATGGCAGTCCGGAACCCTGGCCCGTCGGCCATGGTCTGTTCCAGGATATCCAGTACCTTAATTTGCATGCTGCCGCTCCTTATTCGTGGGTGACGCGGTCTTTAAGCTCGGCCAGTTTGCCGGCGTTCCAGCGGTCCGTGGTGCCCACCAGGTAACCGGTGATGCGCTGCAGGGTGTCAATGTGGTGGCCGTGGCAGTGCGGGCATTCCTCCAGGTCTTTCTCTGCGTTCTCGTAGCCGCAGTCCAGGCAACGGTTGCGGTTGTGGTTCACCGAGCCGTAACCCACATTGTACTTGTCCATCAGGTCCACGATGCGCATGATGGCCTCCGGGTTGTGCGTGGCGTCGCCGTCCACCTCCACGTAGAAGATGTGGCCGCCGCGGGTAATCTCATGGTAGGGGGCCTCAATCCGCGCCTTGTGCTCCGGCGTACACTTGAAGTACACGGGTACGTGGTTGGAGTTGGTGTAGTAGTCCTTGTCCGTGATGCCGGGCAGGAT
>CADAJF010000004.1 GCA_902788175.1 uncultured Bacteroidia bacterium | reverse complement strand
CTTGGAGAGGGCAGCCACGAAGTCAGGGTCTGCGCTGTTACCGGAGAGGGCTTTCACCAGGTCTTCGAGCTGGACCTGCAGCATGACGTTCATACCGCCTTTGAGGTCCAGACCTAGGTTGATTTCCTTTTCCTTTACGCCCTTGAAAGTGTAACCGAAGAACACTTTCTCGGAGTTGATGGAGTCAATGTAGGCTCTGTTTCTGATGTTGGCCACGGAGTCCTGGATGTATTCACGGACTTCGGCGGGCACATTGTTTGATTGAACGAACTGCAGGGCCTGCTGCTCAGCGTACTTGGCGGCTTTGCTTTCCTGCCTGCGGGTTACGTAGGTGAAGGAAAGCTGCCAGATGCTGGCAATGGCAAGCAGAATCGCTACGAATCGAATCCAACCTTTGCTTTGCATGTTAGTTTATGTTAATGAATTACTTAAGTCAAGTTTGAGGCAGCGTCCGGGGACACCACCGCAAAATAGGCTGCAAATTTAATCAATTTTTCTTATTTTTGCACACTGCAATCCTTATGAAGCGCTTTTTTTGGCTCATCTGGCTGTTTTTGCTGCCTCTGCCATCCTTGTCGGCCCAGACGGTTTTGGACCGGGCCGACAGCCTTCACCGCGCCTACCGCTTCCAGGAGGCCATGGAGCTGTACCTCTCGGTAGGGGAGGAGGAGAAGGCTGCCGCTTCGCAGAACGGCCTGAATATGAGGGACTTCTGCGCTTCTCCCCACGTGGTGGCGCGCCAGCGTTTCTCCCGCCGGGACTTCTTCCTTTACTATCCGCTACCGCAGAACGCCTGGCGCGGCTCGCCCAATCCGCTGGATTCGCTGGAAGGCTTCCCGCTCTATTTCCCCAAGGGGGCCGATGCCATCTACTACTCCGCTCCGGACCGCTCCGGCAGCCGCAGCCTCTTTGTCACCGAAGATCTGGACAGCCTCTGGCGTGCGCCCCGGCACCTGGGGGAGGAACTCCTGTCCACCGGCAGCGAGATTTTCCCCATGCTTTCCCCGGACGGGAAAACGCTGTATTTTGCCTCGGACGGGCTTTACGGGATGGGCGGTTATGACCTTTATTCATCGGCCTGGGATGCCGAAAACGGCTGCTGGGGCGCCCCGGTGAACATGGGCTTCCCCTTCAGTTCCCCCGCCGACGATTTTCTCCTGATGGACACCGAGGACGGGAAGTACAGCCTGTTTGCCTCCAACCGCGACTGCTCTCCGGACAGCGTGTATATCTATGTGCTGGAATTCGCTTCCTCGCGTGAGAGAAAGCCCGTGCGCAGCCAGGAGGAGCTGCTGCGCATCGCCTCCCTCTCTCCGGTGAAGGATCCTGCCCGGATGGACAACCGGTCGGCGGTCTCGTCGCAGCTGCCCGGAAACGCGAATACGCGGCTTTACGCGCGTAAGATGGAAGAGGCGCGGGGAATTATCGACGCCATTGCTTCCGGCCCTTCGCAGCAGGTGCTGGACTCGCTCCGTTCCCTGCTGGAGGAGGTGAACCTGGAGCTTCGGCTCATAGAGCAGAGCTTCCTGCAAAGCGGGGTGGTCAGCGGCGGCGAGGACCGCGAGGTGGTGGGTGCTTCGTCGGCCTACACCTTTGCCAAAAATGCACTGGGAGGGCGCCTGAAGCTGCGTCTTGGCCGCCATGTCCGCAACCGCTCCTACCGCGTGATGCCCATGGGCCGATTCTCCCCCGACAACACCCTCCCCGCCGGAATCGTGTATCAGATTGAGCTGTTTTCCTCGCCCCGGCATGCCTCCCTGGAGGACCTTCACGGCTTGTCGCCGGTGTATGAGCGGCTGGGCGCCAACCTGCGCTACAGCTACTTCGTGGGCACTTTCCCTACTTACGCCGATGCCCTTCTGGAACTGAACTCAGTACGCAAGCTGGGCTTCCCTCAGGCACGCATCACCGCCTGGCGGGATGGCCGCCAGGTAACTGTCCTGCAGGCAAGAAACGAGGAGTAATCAGTTCTCTTTCAAGAGTTTGACGGCGCCGGTTGCCAGGAGCGCCTGGGCGCTGATATAGGTGAACATGACGGCAAAGCCCATCCAGCGGGCGGGGCTCTCCTGGAACGTTTCCACGGCTATGAGGGCGTCCGAGATGGTGAAAAGCAGGGCGCCGCAAAGTACCCTCCACCAGGCTTCTCCCTTGAGCCGGGCAACGCCCGCGATGCCGGTGAAGCACAGCAGCATCAGCGCCATGCCGTACACGCACATGGGAACCAGCAGGTCTCCCTCCACGCCGATAACAGTAATCAGGGTGGCCACCAGTCCCATCATCACCAGCAGCGCCGGAATCCAGGTCCTGATGCCCAGGCCCTTCCAGGAAAGGCCGCCGAAAAGGGTCATGTAGAAGACGTGCCCCGCCAGGAAGGCAATCATGCCGCAGATGAAGGGGTAGAAGCCGTTGTACATGAGGAATACGTCTCCCGCGCAGCCCAGGAGCTGGGCAGTGACCAGCAGCCGCATGCCGCGGGAGTCCATGCCGCCGGCCGCCGCCACCGAAGTGAGGGCAATCAGGGGCAGCAGGGCGGGTTTGGTGCCGCGGGCAAGGGGTTCCCACCCTATGCGTCCCGTCAGGTTTAGCAGGGCGCAAAGAAGGAAAAACAGCCCGGGAATTATCCAGGAATAGTTTTTTGCTTTCATAGCGTTAGTGTTGCTTAGCACAAAAGTAAGAAAATATTTGGCGGTCGCAAAAAAATCCGTATCTTTGCAGTCCCGTCTTTTGGGCGGGAGCCGGGGCCAGCCCCGCGCAAATTCAACGCTTTAAGCCCGGAGGGGTGGGTGAGTGGCTGAAACCAGCAGTTTGCTAAACTGCCGTACGGGTTATTTTAAGCCCGGAGGGGTGGGTGAGTGGCTGAAACCAGCAGTTTGCTAAACTGCCGTACGGGTTATTCTGTACCACGAGTTCGAATCTCGTCCCCTCCGCATCAAAAGACTGCCCCCGGCAGTCTTTTTTGCTTCGGGGACTGTCCCCCGCCTGCGGCCCCACGTTACCCTCACCCCAAACCCCTCTCCTCGGGAGAGGGGCTGGCGGCAGAAGCCGCCTGTCCGCTTACCCGGCCAAGGGCCGTCGCTGCTTTGTTCGGACCCTCCGTCCTTCCCGGCCTGACCCGGAATCCCCCCGCCGTCAATCGGCATTCCCCGTGATACGCAAGTACGTGATTCTCAGTCATTTATGAAAATCAATCGTTGCATTTTGCAACGATTGATTTCTGTAAGCGCCTGTGGTACAGGCAGTTAGCCTTCGCGCGAAATGGCCATTCAACGTGAGCTGATTACCTGTCTTTCAGGAGCACCAGCAGGTCTCCGGCCTCCAGTACGGTGCTGCCGCTGGGGATGATTTCCCGGTCTCCGCGTTTAACCAGCAGCACCAGTCCTTCGCCGGCAAACTCGCAGATGGGACGGCCGGCGCGTTTCCCGCCCGGCTTGATGGTTTTCTCCACCAGATAGGTTTCCGTGTCCTCGAAGGCCTTGGTTACCACTATGGCTTTGTCGCCGGCCTGCAGAAGAGTATCCCCGCGGGCAACGATCCGTTCCTGTCCACGGACCACAAGGGCGATGAGCATGTTTCTGGGAAGGCCCAGGTTCATGACCCGTTTGCCCTCCCAGGCGCTTCCGGGGCCAATTTTTACCTGGCTGAACTGCATCTCTGTGTTCTCTGAATAGTCGCTGAAGGTCTTCATGACATCCGTCCCGGCATCCAGCATATCCAGCTTGCGGGCCGACCAAGGGATGAGCGAACCCTGCAAGGATATGGAAATGAGGACGATGCAGAAAACGATATTGAAAAG
Source organism: uncultured Bacteroidia bacterium (assembly GCA_902788175.1). GTDB lineage: Bacteria > Bacteroidota > Bacteroidia > Bacteroidales > UBA932 > Cryptobacteroides. Next base: position 76,829 of record CADAJF010000004.1, on the reverse strand, counting down.
CTCCGTATCCAGCGCCTCCACACCGGTGATGGCCATAATGGCAAACACAATGGACGCCGCCCCGCGCAGCCCCACAAAAGAGATGAGTCCCTGCTGCTTGAAAGGGTATTTCCCAAACGGAGTCAGGATGCCGAACACCGCCGCAGGCCGTGCCACCAGCAGCAGGAAGGCCGATATCCCCAGCGCCGGAAGGATGGCTTTGTGGAGCTCGGCCGGGCGTGCCAGCAGACCCAGGACGAAGAAGATGAGCACTTGCATCAGCCCGGTTACCCCGTCGAAGAACCCCACCAGGGACTTCTTCCCTTTGAAGTCCTCGTTTCCAAGGATAATTCCCACAATGTAGGCGCTCAGGTAGCCGTTTCCGCCCAGCAAGTCCGGGATGGCATACGAGGCGATGGCTACCGCGAAAATAAAGAGCGTGTCAAAGCCGTCCGTGGTGAATTTCACCCGTTGAAGTGCCCAGGAAGCCGCTTTTGCAATACCGAATCCCAGACCGGCGCCAAAAGCTATCTGGGCAAAGAGCATCCAGGCCGTAGAGCTGCCGCTGGCTGTATGGTTCATCACGGAGATCATGATGGCCGTAAGCATATAGGCGCAGGGGTCGTTGCTTCCGCTTTCCATCTCCAGCATCGGCGCCGTATTGTTTTTCAGGCCCAGTTTCTTGGCGCGCAGGATGGAGAAAACGGAAGCCGCGTCGGTGGAACTGACCACAGCGCCCAGCATAAGGCTCTCTGCCCATCCCCATTGCAGTGCATAGTGGCAGAAAAGCCCCGTAAGGCCCGCCGTCACAATCACACCCACGGAAGCCAGCAGCACAGACTCCCGCACTACCGGCCGGACCGCCTCCCATCGCGTGCCGAATCCACCGTAGAACATGATGAATATCAGCGCTACGGTACAGAGCTCCTTGGCAAAGGAATGGTCGTCCAGGTACACTGGAATGGCCCCCACGTTACCGAAGATGATACCCAGAAGGATAAACGCCAGCAGCGTAGGCACCCCAATCCTGGCCGACATATCATTGAGCCAGATACAGGTCAGGATAACGATTACGATGAGTATGAGAAATAAGGTTGTCATGGCTCCGGTGACAAAGTTAGCAAAAATCGCCCGTCCGTGAACGCAATACGGCCGATTCTGCGCACGGACCGGCTAAAATCGTCCAGCGGTGATCAAATATGCCCGATTTTGCGCACGGAACGGCTAAAATCGCCCAGCGGTGATCAAATATGGCCGATTTTGCGCACGGGACGGCGAAAATCGCCCGCCGGTGATCAAATATGGCCGATTTTGCGCACGGAACGGCGAAAATCGTCCAGCGGTGATCAAATACGGCCGATTATGCGCACGGAACGGCCAATAACGCCCGGGGGAGGGAGATTATCGGCAATGACCGGCCTAAGGCGTTGACTTTGTCCGGAAGCTTCGCCCCCAAAATCGGCAAGAACAGCTACTGGAAGATAGTCCTGAGGAGGGCGTCGGTCTCTTCGCCGCGCATGCCCTCTTTTACGATTTCCCCGTCCGGGCCGAAAAGGAATAGGTGCGGGATGCCGGTCACGTCAAAGCGCCGGGCCAGTTTGGTCTGGGGATCAAGTATCTGCGGGTAGAAGATGCCCAGTTTGGTCATGGCTTTCCGGGTAGCTTCCTGCTTGTCCCTGACAGGGATGCCCAGCACCACCAGGCCTTTGTCCTTATAGTCGTTGAAGGCCTTCACCACGAAAGGCGTTTCCTCTATGCAGGGGCCGCACCAGGAGGCCCAGAAGTCCACCAGGACATAATTCCCCTGGCCGATAAAATCCTCCAGCAGTCCTTCGGATTCCGTGAAAGTGCCATCTTCGTTTTGCTGGAGAAGTTTGTCGCCGCGCCGGGTCAGGGACTCATAGTACCCGCCCAGATTGGCGTCCTGGCGCACAGGCTCGCCGCCTTGCTCGTACAGGGCGATGAACTCTTCGGCGGGGATTTCGTCCATTAGGAAGGTCATGGCCTGAATGCCGATATAATCCTGCGAGTGCCGGATATAGACTTCCTTGCAGCGGTCAGTGAGCGCCTGGCGCATTTCCTGCATAACATCATCGGCGGCCTCCTGCTGACCTTCTTGGTGAAGGGCCATGGCTTTTTCGTTGTACTCGTTGAAGTGCTGCATAATCCACTGCTGGAAAGTCTGCAACTCCTCTGAAAGCGGGCTTCCGGACACGGCGGGGGAGCCTTCTCCCAGCGTCACCTGGACCTCCTTGACATCCGGAATCACCGAGGCCGGCATGGCATACTGGCCGGGAGAGACCAGTACCAGCGAATGGTTGTTGCGGTCACAGGTGAAGCTGAAGGCCCCGTCCCGGACGGCGGCGACGTTGAGGATGTCGCCGTCCGCATCTACCAGCCAGACACTGTCCAGCGGCGAGGTGACGGTTCCGTTGATGGTGCATTTGGGAGAGGAGCAGCAGGCTGCAATGAGTGCGGGAGCGGCTGCCAGCAAAAGGAAAGTGCGAAAGTTCATGGCTAAATACGGTTTTTCGCAAAGATAGAGATTATCTTGCTACTATCCTAAGATTGATGTATCTTTGCCATAGAATGATTCCGCAGCCCCTTTCTGTCACGGATCCCCTTGAATTCTCCTTCATGGGAGAGGTCAAGGCGGGTTTCCCCTCCCCGGCCGAGGATATCCGGGAAAAACTGGACCTGGTAAAACTCCTGGTCCGCCACAGTGCGTCCACCTTCTTCTTCCGCATAGACGGCGTGTCCATGGTGGACGCGGACATGGACGAGGGGGATATCATCATCGTGGACCGCTCGGTAGAGCCCTACAATGACTGCAAGGCCGTCTGTTTCATAGACGGGGAATACACTGTGAAAAAAGTGGCCATCAAGGACGCCGAAGGCGCCGTCCTTCTGCCCTGCAATGAGCACAATACCAGCTTCAAACCCATTCCCGTGGGCCCCGGCAACGAGTTTCTCATCTGGGGCGTAGTGACCTGGATCCTCAAAAAGGCATGACATGTATGCCCTGGCAGACTGCAATAACTTCTTCGTTTCCTGCGAAAGAGTATTCCGGCCGGAACTCAACGGCCGGCCTGTCGTAGTGCTCTCCAACAACGACGGCTGCGCCGTGTCCCGCTCCAACGAGGCCAAGGCCCTGGGCATCAGGATGGGGGACCCCTTTTTCAAATTCCGGGACATCGCGGAGCGCAACCAGGTGGCCGTTTTCTCCTCCAACTTTGCCCTTTACGGGGACATGTCCCGCAGGGTGCAGGAAGTCCTGCGGGGCTTTGCGCCCTCGCTGGAGCAATACTCCATTGACGAGGCTTTCCTGGACCTGAGCGGCATGGAAGGGGTGGATTTCGACGCCTATGCCAAGGAGATTTCCGCCGCCTGCAGGCGTCTGACGACGATTCCCGTTTCCGTGGGCATCGCCCCCACCAAGACGCTGGCGAAGATTGCCTCCAAGCTGTGCAAGCAGTATCCCCGGCTGCAAGGGGGCTGCTACATGCACCGCCCGGAGGATATCGGGAAGGTCCTGCGGAAATACCCCGTGGAGGATGTCTGGGGAATCGGCCGACGCTCTGTCAAAAAGCTGGAAACCATGGGCGTCAAAACGGCTTGGGACTATATCCGGCTGCCGGAAACCACCGTCCGCAAGCTCTTCATGCTGCCGGGCTTCCGGACCTGGAAGGAGCTGCAGGGAACCCCTTGTATCGGCTTTGAGGATTATATCGAGCCCAAGCAGAGCATCTGCGTTTCCCGTTCGTTTGCCCATGAGATAACGCAGCTGCCGGAGCTAAGCCAGCAAGTGGCCAATTTTGCCGAAGGAGCGGTGGCCAAACTGCGCAAACAGGGCTCCCTGGCCCTGGAGATGGCCGTTTTTGCCATGACCAACCGCTTCAAGGAAAGCGCCCCGCAGACGACCGCCTGCGCCTATGCCGCCCTGCCGGAAGCCACCGCCGACCACAAAGCCATCATCCTGGCGGCCGTGGAGGCCTGCCGCAAGCTGTATCGGCCAGCCTTTGCGTACAAGAAAGCCGGGGTGGTCATCACCCGCCTGGTGCAGGCCGACCATTACACCCCCTCCCTTTTCGCCGACCAGGAGGCTGCGCAGCGCGACCAGCGCCTCTCCCGGGCCATCGACAGCATCCATGCTTCCTTCGGCCCCGGCGCCCTCCTTTTTGGCGCGCAGGGCGACGGCACCATCCACATGGCCCGCAACCACCAGTCCCCCCACTACACCACCCTCTGGCAGGACCTTCCCAAAGTGAAGGTGCAGTAGCGGCCCCTGCCCCTTCCCCGCCGTCTTGACGCAGAAATGGCGTTTTAGGGCTGTCTGCTTGTCAAGACGGCAGGAGAAATGGCGTTTCGGGCGTAAAAGCTTGCCGTCTTGACGCGTAGAGTACCGTAGGAGGCACATTTGGTGTCAAGACGGCAAAAGCTGCCCAGAGCCACAGATCCTCCGCCTTACCCGTTCCGGACTACTACTTCGTTGCCGGCGGTGTCTATGGTGATGACGGATGCTTTGTGGACGCTGCCGTCCAGGATGGACTTGGCCAGGAGGTTCACCAGCTCGCGCTGCATCAGGCGTTTGACGGGACGGGCGCCGTAGGAGGGGTCGTAGCCGTGCTCCACCATGTAGTCCTCGAAGGCGGGGGTGAAGGCCACGGTGATGCCGCTCTCGGAGAGCTTGCGCTGCAGGTCCTCCTCCTGCAGGTGCAGGATGTCGCGGATATCGGCCTTGGTGAGCGGGTCAAACATGATGATCTCGTCGATGCGGTTCAGGAACTCGGGCCGAACGGTCGTTTTCAGCACTTCCAGCACCTTTTTCCCGCATTCGTCCAGCAGGGAGCGGCGACTGGCGATGGCCTGCATATCCACTCCACTTACCTCCGGCAGGCGTTCCATGTAGGACTGGATGATATCGGCCCCGGCGTTGGAGGTCATGATGAGGATGGTGTTCTTGAAATCCACGGTGCGGCCTTTGTTGTCGGTGAGACGGCCGTCGTCCAGCACCTGCAACAGCACGTTGAAAACGTCCGGGTGGGCTTTCTCAATCTCGTCCAGAAGCACTACTGAGTAGGGCTTGCGGCGTACGGCCTCGGTGAGCTGGCCGCCTTCGTCGTAACCCACGTATCCCGGAGGCGCGCCCACCAGGCGGGAGACGGTGTGCCGCTCCTGGTACTCGCTCATGTCGATGCGCGTGAGCATGTTCTCGTCGTTGAAGAGGAACTCCGCCAGGGCTTTGGCCAGTTCCGTCTTGCCCACGCCGGTGGTACCCATAAAGAGGAAGGAGCCGATGGGCCGCTTCTCGCTGGAAAGGCCAGCGCGGCTGCGGCGGACGGCATCGGCCACGGCACGGATGGCCTGGTCCTGGCCCACCACCCGCTTGTGCAGCTCCGTCTCCATCCTCAGGAGCTTTTCCTTCTCGCTTTCCAGCATCCGTTTCACGGGAATGCCGGTCCACTTGGCCACTACCTCCGCAATATCCTCAGGCGTAACCGCCTCAGTGACAAGCGGATGCGAGATGGCCTCCGCCTTGGCGGTAAGCTCGTCTATCCGCTGCTGGGTAGCGCCCATCTTGCCGTAGCGGATTTCCGCCACCTTGCCGTAGTCGCCGGAACGCTCGGCCGAGGCGGCCTCCTGCCGCAGCGACTCCATCTGTTGCCGGGCCGTCTGCAGGCTTCCCAGGATGTCCTTCTCCTCGCTCCAACGCTTCATCAGCTCTTCCTGCTGCGCCTGCAGCTCCTTCAGTTCCGCCTCCAGCTTGTCCAGTTTGGCCGAGCTTCCCTCCCGCTTAATCGCCTCGCGCTCAATTTCTTTCTGCCGGATGGCGGAATTAAGGTTGTCGATGGGCTCCGGTACGGAGTTCATCTCCAGGCGCAGCTTGGAAGCGGCTTCGTCCACCAGGTCGATGGCCTTGTCCGGCAGGAAGCGGGAGGTGATGTAGCGGTGACTCAGGTTCACGGCGGCAATGAGGGCGTCGTCCTCGATACGCACCTTGTGGTGGTTCTCATAGCGCTCCTTCAGGCCGCGCAGGATGGCGATGCTCTCGGCCGGGGAGGGCTCGTCCACCATCACCATCTGGAAACGGCGCTCCAGGGCTTTGTCGGCCTCGAAGTACTTCTGGTACTCATCCAGGGTGGTGGAGCCTATTGTGCGCAGTTCCCCGCGGGCCAAGGCCGGCTTGAGGATGTTGGAAGCGTCCATGGCACCGCTGGAGCGGCCGGCTCCCACCAGCGTGTGGATTTCGTCGATGAAAAGGATAATCTCCCCGGCGCTGTCCACCACTTCCTTCACCACGCCCTTGAGGCGCTCTTCGAACTCTCCCTGGTACTTGGCACCCGCGATGAGGGCACCCATGTCCAGGGAGTACACCTTCTTGGATTTGAGGTTCTCGGGCACCTGCCCGTTCACGATGTTCTGCGCAATCCCTTCACTGATAGCGGTTTTGCCCACGCCGGGCTCGCCCACCAGGATAGGGTTGTTCTTGGTGCGGCGGCTAAGGATCTGCAGCACGCGCCGGATTTCGTCGTCCCGGCCAATCACGGGGTCCAGGGCCCCTTTGGCCGCGCGCTCGTTCAAATTGATGGCGAAGCGCTGTAAAAAGTTGCTATTGTTGTTTTCCATAATCTGGTCCTCCATTTTCCCCGGAATGTTTCAATCTCCGTTCCGTAGGCAATTTCCTGCCAAAATGGCAGATGGGACCAGATACAAACAAGGCCGCCTGTCCGTGGGGGCAGGCAGCCGTAAAGGGGCTTAAGACGGGGACTTAGTTGGTCTCCTCGGGGTTTTCCTGCAGCGGGAAAGCGGGGGTCTGGTCTGCCGCCTGCTCTGCCTGGTTCATGATTTCCGTGCTCATGGCCTCGTTGGCACCGCCACGGGTGTGGCCGCGGCCCACGAAGACGGTGATGATGGAAACCACCAGGATGAAAGCTACCAGATACCAGGTTGCCTTTTCCAGGATGGTGGCCGTCTGGCGCACGCCCAGGGTTTGGTTGGCAGAGGTGAAATTGGTAGCCAGGCCGCCGTCCTTGCCGTTTTGCAGGAGGACGACCGCAATCAGAAGAACGGCCGCGATGATGATGAGAACGACCAATACTGTAAATGCTGCGTTCATATCTTTTTACCTATTATTTGTCCAAATTATCAATAAGGGATGCAAAGTAAGCACTTTTTTCCGGGATTTCCAAAATCAGGCGGGAATAAATGCGCCGGGCTTCCTCCACGCGGCCCTGTTCCTGGAAGATACGGGCCAGGGTTTCGGTGGCAAAACGGTCTGCCATTTCGCTGCCGGATTCGTCGTCCGAACCGCCGTCCGGGCGCGTTTTCCGGGCAAAACGGGTGAAGATATTGTCCCCGCTGCTGCGCACGTTGTCGTACTGCGACTGGGAGAAATAGTCCCCGCCCACCACTTGCACCTGCCGGCCTTCTTCTTCCTCCCGGGTCGACGGCTGCTCCACAAAAGAGGCCAGCAGTTCCTCCAGGTCCTTGTCCGAGCAGTCCACCGTGCGGCTGTGGCGCAGCAGGGCCGCCAGGATGCCGCGGTCCGGGATGTAGAGGGCTTCATCGGCGTACTGCTCCTCTCCCCAGTCTTCTCCCATGCGGGACATGCGGCGGCAAAGCTCCACGCGCGCCGCTCCGTACCAGGGGTAGAGGTTCACTACACCGGCCAGCTCGTCCATCAGGAGCGTGTGGATATCTATGGAGGAACCTACCATTGCGCCACGCTTGCGTTAAAGATGTCTTCCACTATCTTTTCGATGATGCTCTCGCACAGGCCGGCCTCCACGGCGTCCAGCGACATGGTGGCGTCAAAGTCCTCGTAGGCGCTGAAGCTCTTGTTCTCGAAGTCGTCTTCCGGGTATTTGCGGTTGGTGAAACTGGCTGTGACCGTGACGGTAAGGCGGTTCTGGGAAGCCATTTCGTCCGCGGTGACGGCGGTGGCCTTGACATCGTAGCCGGTAATCTCGCACACCAGTTCCAGGTCTCCGTCCACATCTACCTGCTCCAGGCGGGTGAGCTTGCGGAATTTCTCCTGCAGGGCTTCCGTCAGGTCGTTGGACAGGGAAGGGTTCACGCGCAGCGCACGGTACTCCACGTAGGGGATGGTGATGGTCTGGACATCCGCCTGAATGGACGGCCCGGATAAGGAATAGCCGCCGCAGGCCGAGACGAGGATCGGCAGCAACAAACTCAGTATGAGGGTTCTGCGCTTCATTTTTTGCGGAATTCGGGGGGAAGTTTGCGGTAGAGGGTGCGTTCGCTCATGCCCAGCTCTTCCGCTGCCTTCTTGCGGTTGCCGTGGAACTTCTCCAGCGCCTGGCGGATAAGGTCTTCCTCTTTGCGCTTGACGCTCAGGCTGGTCTCCTGCGGAAGGTGCTCCTCGTAGTCTTCCTGGCCCTGCCACTCGGCCTCTTCTTCCATGGGCGGTACCGGAGGAGGGGGCAGCTCCCGGCGGTCCAGGCGGGCTTTGAGGATGTCCACTTCCTGTTTCAGGTCGAAGATGGCTTTGAAGATGGCCTGGCGCTGATCGGCGTTGAAATCCTGTGAAGGCTGCGGCCCCTCGTAAAGTGCCGGAATGGGCTCTCCTTCCTCCCGGGGCATGAAGGGAAGCAGCTGCTGGGCGCCCAGCTCTATGCGTTGCAGGGTGGGTGTCACCTTGACCGAAAGCTGCGCCGTGAGGCTTTGCGTGAAGCCCTGCAGCTGGCGGATATTGCCGGGCCAGCGGTACTGTTCCAGCAGGCGGATGGCATCCGGCCGAAGACTGATCTTGCACATGCCGTTCACCTCCGAAAAGTCTGAGGTAAACTTGCGGAAGAGCAGATAAATGTCTGATTTGCGGTCCCTTAGTGCGGGAATGCGGATTTGGGCGGCGCTGAGGCGGAAGTACAGGTCCTCGCGGAACTTGCCGCGTTTGACGGCCTCGTACAGGTGGATGTTGGTGGCAGCCACTATGCGCACGTCCGTATGCTCCACCTTGTTGGAGCCCACCTTGCGGTATTCCCCGCTCTGGAGCACGCGCAGCAGCAGCGCCTGGCTTTCCAGGGGAAGCTCTGCAATCTCGTCCAGGAAGAGGGTGCCGCCGTCGGCCTCCTCGAAATAACCCTTGCGGGAATCCACGGCGCCGGTGAACGAGCCTTTTACATGGCCGAAAAGTTCAGAATTTACCAGCTCCCGGGGCAGTGCACCGCAGTTGACGGCAAAAAAGGCCCCTTGCCTGCGGGCGCTGAACTGATGGATGATACGGGCCACATTCTCCTTGCCCACGCCGCTTTCCCCCTGAATGAGGACGCTGAGCCCGGTAGGAGCAAACTTCACGGCCGTTTCCAGCGCCTCATTGAGCGCCGGATCGTTGCCGATGATATCGTACTTGTTCTTTAATGCCTGTAAGTCCATAACCGTCCTGCAAAGATACTGCTTTTCTTGCAAAAGACTTTGGGTATTTCAAGAAAATATTTGTTTTGGACGGAAATGGACCCAGGAGTAAGTCTCCGCCTTTATCCGGCCCTTCTCGCCTGATGAAGCCTTCGGCTTTGAGTTTGGCCAGCTGCTTTTCTATGCCCTTTTGAACCTCAACCTGTTCACATTTTCACTTTAGTGCGGAGATATCGGGGATGTATTCGCCGACGTTGCTCTCGCGCTTCCGCTGAAGGAACATGGCCATATAGACAGGCAGGTAAACGACTTTTCCAACGACACGCACGTTGTCGTTGCATAGGACAATGGCCTCAGGGATATTGTACTCTGCGTTGTTCAGGATATTGTTCAATGCCAGATGGAAGGCGTAGTCCTTGCCGGACTTAACCTCCACGGGCAGGATGGTGCCGTCGCCCTTTTCCAGAACAAAGTCAACCTCGCCCTGCTTCTTGTTGTTGAAATAGTATAGATGCTCAAACCCGTGCGAGAGCAGTTCCTGGGCAACCACATTCTCGTAAATGGCGCCGTGATTGATATTGACTTCTCCGCGGAGAATCCGGAGTTGGATGCCGTCGGCGTATTGATACGCGAGCAGTCCTACGTCGTTCTGGAACAATTTCAGAAGGTTTCTCTGTTTGTTCAGGAGCAGGGGAACGAGGGGCTCTTCAACATTGAACACGGGAATGGCTACGCCGGCTTTCTTGAGCCACAGGAAGCTGTTCTCATACATATTGAACTTGGCGTTCTCATTCAGGTTCTTCAGGATGAAACGCTTGTTCTTTGCGTTGAGTTCGGAGGGGATGAGATCGAACACTTCGTCCAAGTACAACTTGTCGTCTTTATCGTATCGGGCGATATCGCGTTTGTAGATTTTGATGATTGCGCGCTGCTCGGCCACCACGTGCTGCATGTTCTTTGTCTGGATGTATTTCCAAACGGCTGCAGGCATTCCGCCGACAATCAGATACAGATTGAATACAGACATCATCTGGTTGTGAACTACAGTGTCGACAGGCTTTCTTTCTTCAAATGAATCACGAAGCGCATCGATGACCTTCGGAGCCACCCCGATTGCCAATGCGAATTCTTCGAAATCAAGCGGAAATACATCCACAACGTCGAGATAACCGACGGGCTCCGAGCGGACATCGTTCAGTTCCACGCCCAGCAGCGAGCCGGTCAATCCATATCTGAAACTGCCTTCATCAACGAGGAACTTGATCTGCGTCACGCACTCCTTGCAATCTTGAATCTCGTCAAACAAGATGAAGGTTTTCCCGGGGACCATAGGAACATCGGTAAAAGCAGACAGTCTCAACAGAATATCGCTTGCGCTCTGCACTCCGTCAAAGATGCCGATAGCTCTGGGGGTTTTGATGAAGTTGATTTCGATAAAGTGCTCGTATGTTCGTGCTGCCAGTCTCCGGAAGGCTTCAGTTTTTCCTACTTGCCTTGCACCCGTGAGGAGCAATGCCTTATTTTGCGTCCTGTAGAACTCATCCAGGAAGGCGTCGAGTTTGCGTGTAATCATCGTTGTCCTTTTTTTCAACGCAAAATTAAGCCGTTTCTTCCTTTTTTCCAACATGGATTTCTCATTTTTTCCAACTTTTTCCAATCTTTTTTCCAACTATCCGTGCCCGGACTGCACGGAGTGGACGGAGTAGACAAGCTTGGTAGAGCCGGAGTAGGGAGATTTCTATGTCGATGTCCTGCCAAAGTAAAACCGCCACCTCTTGAATGTGAAGAGATGGCGGCCAGATTATTATCTAGTTCTTATCGCATAGGGGATCTATGCCCGTGTGCTATTTAGTTCTGCGTAACTTTCGACGGGTCTTCGATGGTTACTGTGCCGCAAATGCCCACATTGCCTGCGCCGATGCTGTTGTCAGCACCACTTCCTTTTGTAGCAGTCACACTGGTCACGCCTGAAGTAATTGTAATCGTTCCGCAGCTGGATTTATAATAAACGGTGTTACCTCTACCTCCGCCAATACCGGCCGCATTTTGACCGCCTGTAGCAATGACGGTTCCACCGCTGATGGTAATATTGCCGCAGCTAGCAGAATCATATCCATTCTTTGTACCATTTGTACCTCGTCTGCCTCCGCCGATACCGGCAGCACGATACCCGCCTGTAGCAGTCACGGTACCACCGCTGATGGTAATATTGCCGCAGTTAGCATTCTGTCCGCCGCCAATGCCAGCGCCATATTGGTTACCAGTCGCTGTTACAGTGCCACTTTGTATTTCGATGTTTCCACAGTTCATATTGTCTCCTCCGCCAATGCCTGCTCCGCCTGAGCCAGTGTCATAAGAACCGTTAGAGCTGGCGTTAAGTTCCCCAGTCCCGTTAATGACGAGCGTCTTTCCAGAACTTACAAAGATACCGGGATAACCATCGGCGAATCCCTTCACCGTGTTCGTGCCTTCGAGGGTGATGGTGGCATCGCCCGCGCAGGTGATGCCAGCATAGTTACCACTACCCCATGTACCTGTGGCATTGATGCTTACACCATCGAGTGTCACGGTAGCACCGTCTGCAATGCTGATTTTTACGTTTTCGCCCAATTCACCGGTGAGTTTGTCGCCGTTCTGCGCCGTGTAGGCGGCTGTGAGCTTCGAGAGGTTAGCACCTTGCGTCATTTTCCAGCTTACCGAGTAGCCGTTGCCGGCAGTGTAGGACTTGGGGGTGGTCAAGATTTTGTAGTAGCCTTTACTGTCGCTGGTGGCTGTAATGTCGATGGTGGCATCGGAGGTGGGACGGATGGCTACGTAGATGGGGCCTGCTGCTACCGAGCGGTTGACGTTGTAGGTGTTGGTGCCGTCGCTGACGGTCAGCTTCGTGGTGCTGCCTGTGATTTCGCTCGTGCCTGCTTCATCCTTCAGCGTGATGGCCAGGATGGCCAGCTGGTTCTCCAGCGTCAGCGTGGGCAGATTCTCGCCGTCCCAGGCACCCGATTTCGTGCAGTAGTCCAGGTTGGCAGCCAGCGAAGTGAGCGTGCCGTCCTGCGAGTTGAGGGCGGCGAAGTTCACCGTGCCGTTGTCGTTGGCCATCGCTGCGGGGTAGATGTAGGTCACGTTCTCCGACTTGTTGGGCGTTTCGAGGTCGAAGGTAAAGGTAGCCTTCTTGCCGCCATCGGTGATGTCGCCTACTTCGAGGGCATGGCTCACGGCTTTTACCGTAGAAGTGCCGTTGTTGTAAATCACGGCCATCGTCTCGCCATCGGCGAAGGTCTTCACGCCCGCGCCGGTCAGTGCCTTGGTGTCGTCCGCAGCGAAGCCCACGGTGCTGGTCAGGGTGACGATGTTTTCTTTCTGAGTTTCAGGAGTTTCAATCTCCAGGCTCTCAATCTTGGAACAAGCAGCGCCCATAATGCCCATTGCAACGAGGGCGGCTATGCTAAGAATTCTTGTTGTCTTTTTCATTTTTGCTCTTCATCTTAATGGGTTACTCCTCCGGTATTGTGTTCCAGCCATAGTCATTGACTCCGGCACCAGCAAGGCTCTGGCAGATGACACCTTCAATTTTCACTTCCAGGGCTTCGGCCACGGGAGCATCGTACTTTTCCTTTTTCATTTTCGTTATCATTTTATGGTTTAATATTCGTCGCCTTTGACACAAAGGGTCATGTAAATGTAGCACAACAAAAATGCCCCGGCAAGGGGCTGGAGCACGATTTTTACGCAGAGTCAAAAATCCCGGGCAATTTTTTACGCAGAATCAATTTTGCGGTTCGATTCATCGGCCTGTACTACGGTCCCTGACGCCAAGCATTGGATATATATGCAACGGACAAGCTGGTTTTTTTGGGAAAAGCCGACAACCCCACGGAACTCTGCTGGTAATTTTGCTGTCAAACTTCCGTAGAAAAAGTTTTGGAAGACATAAAACAAGTAATTATATTTGTGAGTGCATGAACGATGAAGACACGTCTTCAAGATACGGATTTTTTGAATAAAATGTTTATATTTGCGTTTCAAGCAGGATAATTGCCTTGGAAAGAAAACGGGAAATCAACAATTGTCTCAGTATATGAAAAAAACGTTCAAGCAACTTGCCGCTGCAGCCCTGGCGCTTGCCGCCGTAGCCTGCGCATCCCCTGAAAAAATGGCCCAACTGGCCCAGAATGTCCAAGTAGAATGCCAGCCCGCCGTCCTGGAGGCCGTGGGTGGCTCCATCGACGCCACCGTGGTGGTCAATTACCCCAAAGATTACTTCAACCCCAAAGTGATTGTGGAGGTAACGCCCGTGCTGGTCTATGAAGGCGGTCAGGCCGCCATGAAGCCCTTCAAGTACCAGGGCGAAAAAGTGAAGGACAACTACAAAGTGGTCTCGGCAGGCGGCCAGAAGGTAGTGGAAAAACTCCACTTCGACTACGTGGAAGGCATGGAAAAATGCTACCTGGAGCTTCGTGGCAAGGTCCTGGCAGGCACCAAGACCATCAACCTCCCCACCCGGAAAGTCGCCGATGGCCTGAACACCACCTACATGCTGGTGAAAAAGGCCGGCAACGTAACCCCCAAGGCCGACAATTACCAGGAAGTCATCTCCTCCACCACCGAAGGCCAGATCAAATACCTGGTGAACAGCTCGGAGGTGCGCGGCACGGAGCTCAAGGGAGACTCCGTGAGGGAATTCCTGGCCTCCCTGGACCGCATCGCCAAGGATGAGCGCAGCAACGTCGTCAGCACGGAAATCGTGGCCTATGCCTCCCCGGAAGGTGCCGTGGACAAGAACGAGAAACTCTCGGACAACCGTTCCGCATCGGCCTCCAAGGCCTGGAACAAGGTGACCAAGGGCCATGAAGCGGCAGACCCCACGGTCCGCAGCGTAGGCGAGGACTGGGAAGGCTTCCAGCAGCTGGTTTCCCAGAGCAACCTGGAGGACAAAGACCTCATTCTCCGCGTCCTGAGCATGTACAGCGACCCTGCCGTCCGCGAGAACGAAATCCGCAACATGTCGCAGGTGTACACCGCCCTCAAGGGAGAGGTCCTGCCGGAGCTTCGCCGCGCCCGCCTCATCGCCAACGTGGAGTATAAGAACTACACCAACGAGGAACTCCTGGACCTGATTGAAAACAACCAGGGTCTCCTGGACGAGGAAGCCCTCCTCCGCGTGGCCTCCCTGGTCAAAAAGCCCGAGCAGAAGGAGGAAATCTACAAGAAAGCCATAGACCGCTTCGGCAGCGCCCGCGGCCTGTTCAACCTGGCTGCCCTTTACCTGGGCCAGGGCAAGGACGCCAAGGCGGAGGCCGGCCTGGCAGAGCTCAACGCCAATGACCCGGACGTAGTCAATGCCAAGGGTGTGCTGGCACTCCACAAGGGTGACTACGCCGCCGCGGAGAATGCTTTCCGCAAGGCCGGCACGGAGGATGCCAAGGCCAACCTGGGCACCGTCCTCATCCTCACCGGCCAGTACGATGAAGCCGCCCAGGTCCTCAAGGACGTGAAGGGCTGCTGCCACAACAGCGTCCTGGCGTACATCCTCACGGACCAGCTGGACAAAGCCTCCGCGAGGGTTAGCTGCGGGGACCTCAAGGTCCAGTACCTGAAGGCCATCATCGCCGCCCGCCAGGGCAACGCGGAAGGCGTGAAGACCAACCTGGAGAAGGCCTTCAAGAGCCAGGCCCTCAAGGAGCGTGCCGCCAACGACATCGAATTCGCCGGATACACTTTCTAAGCAGTGTCTCGCGGCCTCATCCTGGACATCATCTTCTGCGCCATCCTGCTGCCGGGGATGATGTTCCTTTTCCCGGTGGGGGAATGGCTTCAGTGGCATTCCGGCTACGTGGCCGCCTATGCCCTGTGGCTGTTTGCCGTATGGCTGCTGTGCCGCCGGATGCTGGGGCCGTCGCTGCTGCATGGATGGCGGGGCGTAATTACGGTAGCGGGTGCCCTCTTCCTCATAGGAGCGGTCACCTTCCTGATGAGCCTGACGCCGGTGGATTTCCCCCGCACGGCAGAGATCGGGCGGATGGAACTGCACGTCAGGGCTATGTGGGTGCTGCTGGCGGCGGTGGTGGGAAACGGCCTGCCGGTGGGGATGCTTTCCCGCCAGCTTAAACTGGCTACCGCCCGCAAAGACGTGCATGAGGCCCTGGACAACGCCCTCATGGCCCTGGAAACCCGCCGCTCAGAGGCAGACACAGGGGAGGAAATCCAGGTTAAGGCCGATTACAAGACGATACACATCCCGCTATCGGCCATCCAATACATAGAGGGACGGAACAATTATGCGTGCTTCCACCTGGACCACAGGGAAGACGTAGTGTCCCAGATTCCTCTTAAAAACGTGCTGGAAATGCTGCCGGAGGGCTCTTTTGTGCGTATACACCGCTCGTATATAGTCCCGCGCTGGAGAATAGAAAACCGCAAGGGCAACTGGGTAAAGCTGATGGGCCTGGAAACCCCGCTTCCGGTGGGAAGGGCCCATAAAGACAACTTGAACAATGGCTAAAGATTTTTATGCAACCAGGTCCACTGCGTGGTGGAAAGTAGCAATTGCCATGATAGGTTCCTGCCTGTCGGGGGTGACTTTTGTGTCGGTTCCCGGCATGGTGGGCAGCGTGGGGTTCGGCTACCTCCAGATGTGCCTGGGCTTTTTCCTGGGTTACCTGGTCATTGCCTTTGTGCTCACGCCGCTGTACTTCCGCCTCAACGTGGTGTCCGTGTACGAGTACCTTAACCAGCGTTTCGGGGTGGCTTCGCACAAGACGGGGGCGTGGTTTTTCTTCCTGTCCAAGATGCTGGGGGCCTCCGTCCGCCTTTTCCTCATGATAGCTACGCTGCAGCTGCTGGTGGCCGGTCCCGTGGGCATTCCCTTCTGGGTAACGGTGCTGGTGGTGGTGGCCCTGGAATGGCTCTATACCGTACGGGGCGGGGTAAAGGCTGTAATCGGCCTGGATATAGTCAAAACGCTGGCCATGGTGGTGTCGGTGCTCCTTTGCCTGGTGCTCATTGCGCGGGAAGTGGGTGCGCCGGACAAGTCGCTCATGCGGGTATTTTATTTTGACGATGTCAACCATCCGCAGTTTTTCTGGAAACAGCTGCTGGGCGGCCTCTTTACGGTGGTGGCTGCCACAGGCCTGGACCAGGACATGATGCAGCGCACACTGGCCTGCAAGAATGTACGGGATTCCCAGAAGAACCTCATGGTTTCCATCCTGCTGCAAATTGCCACCATCGCCCTCTTCCTCCTGCTGGGCGTGTACCTGTACCAGTTTGCCGCCCTGCACGGCATCCAGGCCAGCGGGGACGCCCTCTTCCCGGAGGTAACCTGGAGCGGCCTGCTGCCGGCCTCCGGAGTGGTGGCCACGCTCTTTATCGTAGGGCTGGTGATGGCGGGCTTTCCGGCCGGCGGAAGTGCGTTAACCGCCTTAACTACGTCGTTTACCATCGATATTCTGGGCGGGAAGGAAGAAAAACGCAGCTGGGTACACACGGGTATGGCTGTCCTGATGGCCCTTTGCATCCTGGTGTTCAATGCGCTTAATTCCACTTCCGTGATAGATGCCGTGTACCGGCTGGCCAGCTATACTTATGGCCCCATCCTGGGCATGTTTGCCTTCGGCCTTTGCTGCAAGGCGCAGGTGCGGGACAGCTGGGTGCCGCTGGTGGCCCTGGCGGCCCCCCTGCTGTGCCTGGTGCTGGACCTCAATTCCGTCCGCTGGTTTGGCGGTTACCACTTCAGCTATGAGCTTCTGCTTATGAACGCCGTTTTTACGGTTATCGGCCTGTGCTGCCTTATTCGCCGCGAAACTGTGATACCCAACCGCCTGTAACACAGGCGTTTATATACAAATCCTCGTTCAAAAATCGAACGAGGATTGTACTGGAAACCATTGAAACACAAAACTTTAACGATCACAATTATGAAAGCAATCAAACGCGCTGTGGCCATTGTTGCCACCCTGTCCCTCCTCTCATCCTGCGCCCTGCTGGGCGGGATGTCCTCCAACACTTCCAACTCTACCGGAAGCACCACAGGCTCTGCTCTTTCGGCCATTTTCAACGTGCTTAAGAATACCGGCGCCCTGGATCTGGGCAACCTCACCAACCTCATCAACCTGGGCCAGATCCTCACCGGCGCCAACTCCCTGGTAGATGCCAGCCAGTCCTACACGGACCAGTTCGCCAAAGACCTCATCAGCGGTTCCAACAACATGATCAACAGCGGCAATGTGAATGGTGTTATATCGGCCCTCAAGAACCTGGCCGGAACGGACACCTCGGTCCTCACCAAGGCAACCTCTGCCGCTTTCGCCGGTAACCTCGTTCCCGTCTCCGCCACGGACAAGAGCGTCAAATCCAACCTCGCCGCCATCGACGGCATCATGAAAGCCATGAAAAAATAACCGACCGTATATATATACAGCTATTAAACTCAGAACAGTATGAAACGTTTTATTGCACTCTTTTCGGCGCTGATAGTGGCAACGGGCGTGATGATGGCCCAGGATGCCCCTAAGAAGTATGAAATCAAATCCGGTACCTTCACCACCGTTTCCGAGGTGATGGGGCAGACTATCGAGTCCACCACCTACTTTGACGATTTTGGCCGGCTGGAGACCTCCAAGGTAAATACCTTCGGGATGGTCATCTCTACCATCTCCCGGGATGGCAAGGTGTATATGGTGAACCATTCCGCCAAACAGGTTCAGGAAATGCCCGCCCAGGAGTCCATCAACTACCTGGACCTCACGGACGAGGTTGTTGCCAAGTACCAGATCAAGGAGCTTGGCAAAGAAACCGTGGGAGGTAAAGACTGTGTCAAATACAGCCTGGAAGTGACTCAGATGGGCCAGACGGCCAAACTCACCGTTTCTGTCTGGTGCGGAATTCCCATGAAAACCCTCACCAGCGCCGGGGGTATGGAAGTGACCGCCACGGTAAAAGAACTCACCGAAGGCGATGTTGACCCTTCCGTCTTCGAGGTACCTACCTTTTAATTAGGGGACGCGGATAATCTCTCCGTGCTCCTGGGCTACGGTCTCTTTCCAGAGCTCCGTGTAGCCGGGCCACTCAATCTTTTCAGGCATGCCTTCCGAGTGCTGGGAATGCTTGAAAAGGCCATTCTGGTCCTGGGGTTTCACGTTGCCGTCCATGTACTTGACCAGCAGTTCCACTTCCAGGTCCTTCCAGGCCTTGAACTGGTCCTGGGCGGTGTTTACTGAGTAGTCCGTGACGTACTTGATGACTTTGGTAAAAGGTTCCCTGGAAACCATGACATCCCCTTTTGAGGAGAGTTTTTTCTGCATCTTCACCACAATCTGGTTGTACAGGACCACGGCCATGCTGTCCACGGAGTGGGTGCGGCGCTCCATCTGGTCAATCTCAAAGAGGTCAATCTTGGCGCGGACATGGGGTGCCATCACGTTGTACATCTTGTAGCAGGCGTTGGAGATGCGGTTGTTGATCCAGAAGGAGGACTCGTCCGAGTAGTGCAGGAGGTCTCCGTTGCCCTCGCGGAAGCACCTGGGCACCTTGGTGATGGAGGTGTAGATGGGCGTGAGGTAGGAGGTGGCAGCGTCGTCCGTGCCGAACCACAGGATGCCGCCCACCACGTCCGGCACGTAGCTGCGGGCCTGTCCCACCATCCAGAAGCCGGTTTGCTGGGTGGCGATGGCGCGCTCGTTGGTGAAGGTATTTCCCTCATAATTTTTCCATTCCATGGGCCTCCAGCGGTACGGGAGGGCGTTTCCGCCGGCGCCGATATCCTGTGTCATGTCCATGGGCGTACCCTCGAAGTGGTCGCGCATGACATCGGCCACTTCCTTCACGCCGATTTTCTTGCGGGGATAGACGAAGAGAGGGAAGTCCCCTTCCAGGTCCCGGCCCATCACGTAATCCAGGTAGGAGAAGGCGTCCCGCGTGACGGGGTTGCCGTTTTCGTCGTAGAAGGAGAACCAGCCCTCCGTGAGGATGTTGAAAGCGCTCCAGGCGCGGGCGTCGCAGCCGCGGACGGTGCCAAAGTCGGCGGGGTTATAGGCTTTCTTGAAGCTGAATTCGCTGTCCAGGCCCTCGAAATAGCCTTTCCGGCGGGCAAAACTGATCACGTCCGGGGCATACAGGCAATTGTCCGGGTCATTGAGCGGGAACTTGCCGATACGCGCCTGGTTGGCATGCGCACAAATGGCGCCGTCCGGCACGCGCATGGCCACCCACACGATGCCCTTGTTGGTGTTGACCCCGTTCCGCAGGTTGGTTCCCTTGCCGATAAGCTCCATAATCCAGGCCTCGTTCTTGTCTGCGATGGAGAAGCTTTCGCCGGAAGAGGCGTAGCCGTACTCGTTGGCCAGATCTACGATGATGTCGATGGCCTCGCGGGCTGTCTTTGCCCGCTGAAGGGTGATGTAAATGAGTGAGCCATAGTCGATTCCGCCTTTCTTGTCCTCCAGCTCTTCCCGGCCGCCCCAGGTGGTCTCCGTGATGATGAGCTGGTGCTCGTTCATATTGCCCACCGTCTGGTAGGTATGGGCCACTTGCTCTATTTCTCCCAGGTAGCGGTTGGTGTCCCATTCATAGACCTTCAGGAGAGAGCCCAGCTTCCAGTCTGCCGCGGGCTTGTAGTAAAGCTCTCCGTAAAGGTAGTGGGAGTCTGCCGAGTAGGAGACCAGGACAGAGCCGTCCCGGCTGGCGCCGCGGGAGACAATGACATTGGTACAAGTGTTGCCTTCTACGGTTCCCAGCAGCACGGCCAGGCTCAGGGCAAGCATTTTCAGGAGCGATTTTCTCATCGTATTTTGGGCTTTTTCGATATTATTGCGTAATTTTGCGTCCGACAACAGTTTACAAAGGTATGAAATTTTATCGTTTCTTAAGCGTTCTTGCCATTCTCTGCTTGTCAGTTTTTGTGTCCGGGGCCCAGAATCAGCCGCCGCAAACCCCGGAACAGAAGGAAAAACAGCTGCTGGAATGGATAGACAAGGAGGTTCAGCGCCTGAGCTCCCTCCTGGAACTGGAATACTGGCAGGAGTTTTACGTGGACTCCACCCTCACGCATGACTACAAAGCCATGTCGCAGGAAATGGAGCAGATGCAGGGTGCCAAGGTGGAGAACCCGGACCTGTACCTCAACGTCCAGGACAAGTGGCTGCAGCAGATAGACGACAGCTACAAGCGCTTTTTTACGGAAGAGCAATGGAAAAAGTACTGGAAAAACGGCGGCAAACGTGCGCAGGAAAGCCGTAACAAAAGGAAAAAGAAATAGTTATGAAAGATACCATCGAGAAAATTTTTCAGGATCTCTCCCAGTTGAAGGCCGCCACCCAGAAAGAGGTGGAAGAGGCCCGCATCCGTTTTCTGGGCAAGAAAGGGGAAATCACCGCCCTCATGGAGCAGTTCCGTAGCGTGGCGCCGGAGCTTAAGCGTGAATACGGCCAGAAGCTCAATGAGCTCAAGAAAGAGGCCCTGGCCCGCATAGAGGAGCTGAAGGCCCAGGCCTGCCAGGCGGCATCTTCGGATGCCCCCGCAGAGGACCTTACCATGCCCGGGGACGTCGTGCCCATGGGCTCGCGCCACCCTGTCTCCATTGTCCGGCAGCAGATTGTGGACATCTTCCGCAAATTCGGCTACGACGTCGCCGAAGGCCCCGAGATCGAGGACGACTACCACGTCTTCGAAGCCCTCAATTTCCCGCCCAACCACCCCGCGCGCGAGATGCAGGATACCTTCTTCGTAAGCTCCGGCCACCTGAATCCCCTGCTGCTGCGCACCCACACCTCGTCAGTGCAGGTGCGCACCATGGAAACCCAGCCCCTCCCTATCCGCGTCGTGTGCCCCGGCAGGGTTTTCCGCAATGAGGCCATATCGGCACGCGCACATTGCATTTTCCATCAGGTGGAGGGCCTGTACATTGACAAGGACGTCACCTTTGCAGACCTCAAGCAGGCCATCCTGCTCTTTGCGCGGGAGATGTTCGGCCCGGAGACCCAAATCCGCATGCGCCCTTCCTATTTCCCCTTCACGGAGCCTTCCGCAGAGGTGGACGTAAGTTGCAACATCTGCAAGGGCAAGGGCTGTAACATCTGCAAAGGCACCGGCTGGCTGGAAATCATGGGCTGCGGCATGGTGGATCCCAATGTCCTCAAGGCCAGCGGCATAGACCCGGAGCAGTACAGCGGCTTCGCCTTCGGCATGGGCGTGGAGCGCATAGCCATGCTCAAGTGGCAGGTAAATGACCTGCGCCACTACTTCGAGAACGACATGCGCTTCCTCGCGCAGTTCGCCACAGCCACAGAAGTTTAAGAGAAAATCCTCGTTCAAGCGCAGAACGGGGATTTTTTTATTATATTTGCAGGCCATACTGAAAGATTAATAATACTATAAAACAATGACCTATCTATTCTATCTGGTCCCTGCAGCGGCAGTGATTGCGCTGCTGTTCGCATGGATTTTCTTTCGTCAGATGATGAAGGAAAGCGAGGGTACTCCCACCATGAAGGAAATTGCCCAGTACGTGCGGGAAGGCGCCATGGCCTACCTCAAGCAGCAGTACAAAGTGGTGGTTGTGGTATTTGTAATCCTGGCCATCCTGTTTGCAGTGCTGGCCTATGGCTTCGGGGTGCAGAATCCCTGGGTGCCGTTTGCCTTCCTCACGGGCGGCTTTTTCAGCGGCCTGGCGGGTTTCGTGGGCATGAAAACGGCCACCTACGCCAGTGCACGTACGGCCAACGCCACCATGCGCAGCCTCAACTCCGGCCTTAAGGTCGCTTTCCGCAGCGGCGCCGTCATGGGCCTCACCGTAGTGGGCCTGGGCCTGCTGGATATCGCCCTCTGGTGGTTCCTGCTCCGCATTTTCTATGACCCTTCCCAGGCGCAGAACCTGGTCATCATCACCACCACCATGCTCACCTTCGGCATGGGTGCCTCTACGCAGGCGCTCTTTGCCCGCGTGGGCGGCGGCATCTACACCAAAGCCGCAGATGTGGGGGCCGATATAGTGGGCAAGGTAGAGCAGGACATCCCGGAGGATGACCCCCGCAACCCCGCCACCATCGCAGACAACGTGGGCGACAACGTGGGCGACGTAGCCGGCATGGGCGCAGACCTGTACGAGAGCTACTGCGGTTCCATCCTCGCCACCATGGCGCTGGGAGCATCGGCCTTCTTCAGTCAGGGGACAGAGGTGCAGCTTCGCGCCATCATGGCCCCCATGATGATTGCTGCTATCGGCGTAGTCCTTTCTATTATAGGTATTTACTTTGTGCGCACCAAGGAAGGCGCCCACCTGAAGGACCTTCTCAAATCCCTGTCCGTGGGCACCAACCTCTCCTCCGTCCTCATTGCGGTCCTGAGCTTCGGCATTTTCTATATCCTGGGCTTCCCCAACTGGTGGAAACTCTCGCTCAGCGTCATTTCCGGCCTGCTGGCGGGCGTGGTGATTGGCAAAGTCACGGAATATTACACTTCTCATTCCTACAAGCCCACGCAAAAGCTGGCAGAGGCTGCCAATACCGGCTCTGCCACCGTAGTCATCAACGGTGTGGGCCTGGGCATGCGTTCCACCGCCATACCCGTGGTCACTATCTGCGCCGCCATCCTCCTTTCCTACGGTTTTGTGACGGACTTTGTGTTCAACGCCGGCACCCTTAGCCTGGGTCTTTATGGCATTTCCATCGCGGCGGTGGGTATGCTCTCCACGCTGGGAATCACCTTGGCCACAGATGCTTACGGTCCCATCGCGGACAACGCCGGCGGCAATGCCCAGATGAGCGAACTGGATCCTTCCGTCCGCGAGAAGACGGACGTTCTGGATGCCCTGGGCAACACCACGGCGGCCACCGGCAAGGGATTCGCCATTGGCTCTGCCGCCCTTACGGCCCTGGCCCTGCTGGCTTCCTACATTGAAGAAATCAAGATTGGCTTCAGCCACATGGCCGCCAAGGGCGGAGAGATGGCAGCGGAATTCACCCGCCTCTCCCAGGCCAATATCACGGATATTGTGGCTTACTACGACATCACCCTCATGAACCCCAAAGTACTGGTAGGTATCTTCGTGGGCTCCATGATGGCCTTCCTCTTCTGCGGCCTCACCATGCAGGCCGTGGGCCGTGCCGCCTCCAAGATGGTGGTGGAAGTGCGTCGTCAGTTCCGCGAGATTGCCGGCATCCTGGACGGCAAGCAGCGCCCGGACTACACTTCCTGTGTCCGTATTTCCACCTTGGCTGCACAGCAGGAGATGATTTTCCCGTCCTTGCTGGCTATACTGGTTCCCATGCTGGTGGGTGTGCTGCTGGGCCCTGCAGGGGTTATCGGCCTGCTCGCAGGCGGCCTGGGCGCCGGATTTGTGCTGGCCATTTTCCTGGCTAATTCCGGCGGTGCCTGGGACAATGCCAAGAAGTACGTGGAAGAAGGCCATCACGGCGGCAAGAACTCCCCGGCCCACAAGGCCACCATCGTGGGTGACACCGTAGGCGATCCCTTCAAGGACACTTCCGGCCCTTCGCTCAACATCCTCATCAAACTCATGAGCATGGTGAGTATCGTCATGGCCGGCCTTACCGTCATGCTGCACTAGCGTGCCGCATAATGCAGCGTAGTGCCTTACGTTACCCCCTCCCGACCCCTCGCCCGAACCGAGTGAAATCGAACTTGTTCGAATTTCCGAGGTGAGTAGAGGGGAAAGACCTTTGGTCTTAAACCCCTCCCCTCGGGGGAGGGACTTTACCCTCTCCCGACCTTCATTTCGGGGGAGGGTAGTTGGCTTACGGCGTAGTGCCGCCCAGAGCCGCCCCACCCGTGCTCAAAAACGGCCCTATTTGTGCTCGGGGAGTCGTTTTTTGGCGTGCGGTGCTCAGATTCGGCAGTTTTTGTGCACGGGGAGTTGTTTTTTGCCGTGCGGTGCTCAGATTCGGCAGTTTTTGTGCACCGGAAGTCGTTTTTTGGCGTGCGGTGCTCAGATTCGGCCGTTTTTGCGCACCGGGAGTCGTTTTTTGCCGTGCGGTGCTCAGATTCGGCCGATTTTGTGCACGGGGAGTCGTTTTTTGGCGTGCGGTGTTCAGATTCGGCCGTTTTTGTGCACGGGTAGTCGTTTTTTGCCGTACGGTGCTCAGATTCGGCCGTTTTTGTGCACCGTTGGGCGCTTTCTCACGGGAGATGGGTTATGTTACCAGCTGCCGCCAGTCCATGAGGGGCCGGCGGCAGCAAGATGGTATCAATATTTATGTTGTTTCCTTGACAGGACGGATGGATAAGCCGTAGCTGCGGAGGAGGTTGTAGGTCGCTGGAGCATTGGCGCCTCCAAAGAACAGACATCTGGCATTAGTGGGGTCATTTTCAAATATGGAGGAGGACCAATAAGCGGCGAAGTTATACCTCTCATTCAGCTTGTCGTCTGTCCGCCAGCCAACTGCGGGAAGGATGATGCTGGCGCCGTTTTTCTTGCTGGTGACCACCCAGACGTTTTCGCTATAGTCTTCATCCCACTTCCAGGTGCAGTTGTCAATGAGTTCCTGCCATTGCTCGGCAGTGGGGATGTGCCACAGCCCGCCAAGCAAAGCATGTGCTGCGTCGTCCTCCTTCAAAAGAGTGCCCCGATTGTCGCCTGTGAATATCCATTCAGAACCAGTCCACGACCACCAGTTTCCGCTGTGATCAGTACCATCGCCCCGGACCGTGTATTTCCAAAGAGGATTGGGAGTATAAACTGTAGGCTCTAAAGCAAATTGGTAGGAAGGCCACCAGTTATAACCGGTCTTCCCGTCTTTCCAGGACGAGCAGGTATAATCTGTCGCGTGACCCGGGGTGTAGTAGGGTGCAGTCTCTCCCCAGGCAAGGTAGTCGCCCGGATTGTGCGCCTCCGCGGCACCAAGGTTACATGTGCCCCATTTTACGCTGAGGCCAAGGTCTACGGCATCCATGACCTGCACTTCACGGAACTTGCTGAATGGAATCTTGACAGAGTAAAGCGCTCTATCGCCGATTAAGACTTTACCTTCTTTTTCGAATACATATGTTTTACCTTCTTGGTTATCAATAAGGTAGAGATTGATGTCTTCCCAATATTTATCAACGGGTGAGCTAGCATAAAACGCTACGCCGTCCTGATTATTAATGCCCGCAATGCGATGACCATATTCACCGGTGCCTCTATTGGTGATTGTAATACACGGGAAATTATGATAATCAGATACATAGATGTCCCCATGCACCATTAATCCCTCAGAATACATCGTGTACCTGCCAGGCGAATAAGTAAGTCCGGAAACCACAATCTGGAGTTCTTGCTCGAATTTCCAGTTGTTAATGTTAGCCGTAAGAACCCCATTGGAATATGTGTAAGAGATCTCCTGAAAAGAGGCTAACAGATGCATTTCAACTCCTGTGGTATAATCTTCGTCCCTGCCAGGGAAGTATATATATCTACTTCCGACCGAAATTTTTTTCCAGGCGTCATTGCTCATGCAGGAATTGCTGTCCTCCCAGAATCCGAAGAGGGTGCCGCCGCTTGTTTTCAGGCGCGCCGCTACGGATGCGTCCAGGGCAGAGGCTTTCCAGCTGCTGCCGTCGTAGGTGAGGGTGAAATCGGGAGTAAGGATGTTTTTGTTGTCGTTCAAGTACACGTTCAGGATGTCCCCCTTTTCCCAGCCTTTCTTGACGGCCTTGGTGTCGGGGGTGAGGCCAGATACGCTGATATTCACTTTCACGGAATCCACAGATTCCACGGAAGGCGGAACGACGGCCTCCGGAATGTCGGCTTCCTGAATATCCATCTCGCTTTTGCTGCAGGAGGCGGCGGCCAAAAAGGCGGCGGCCATCCAAAGAAGGGTAAGCGTCTTTTTCATTGCTCTTGTCCTTTAAAGTTTACCACAGGTTTTCAATGAGACCATCAAACGGGTCCGTTACCGTCAGGTTGTGATCGCTGGTGCAAATGACACCTTCGCTCCGCAGTTCCAGGACTTCCGTCCCCGGCGAGCAATACTCTTGTTTTTCTTTCATACGTTATCAGGATTAAATGTTCTTGCGCATTTCACGGCGTTTCCGGCGGCGAAGATATACATCGGCCCCTTTTTCCCCATTCACTATTTTTCAGTAATATCGCGTTCCGAACGCCAGATTACTGAAAATTCATTACGCATAAAACGTGTGCTTGCGTTATTTTTGTACCATCGAAACTACACAATTACACACTATGAGAATGAATCGGATTATTAGCAGCGCCCTGATGACCTTTGTCATCCTGTCTGGCGCAGAGAGTGCAGCCGGTGCCCAGCTGGGCGGGCTGCTGGGGAAAGCAAAGAGCCTGGTGAAAGAGAAAGATGCCGCCCGCAAAGAGGCCCCGGCTGCGGTAGAGGCGCAATCCAAAGCACAGGAAAAAGTCCTGGCAAAGCTTGGCCCCGGAGAGCCCGGCGTGGTTACCATCACGCAGCGCAAGACCGGCAAGGTGCTGGGCACATACGACCGTGCCGCCTGCAAGCTCACTACCAGCAGCGGCGCCACCTTCATTTTCCAGGAGGACGGTACAGTGGCCGATGCTTCCGGCGCCAAGCTTGGAAGCATTGATGGCCAGACGTTTACGACGCCCCGTGGTGAGCAGCTTCGCTGCGACGAGATTGGCATCATCTTCGTGGACAATACCAATGTGGGCGCCGTTTCCAACCCCAAAATGGCCATTTTGGGAGACGGCTCGTTCATAGACGTGTCGGACAAGATGAACGGAGTGGTGCTGGGATACTTCCTCTTTGGCATCCTGCAAAGCAACGAGCAGCTGCTGGCTACCAAAAAGGGGTATCAGGAGGCCACTATGACTGAGAATCCCACCGACGAGGAGTGGCGCGCACAGATGAACGCGGAAATCGAGAAGCGGCATGGCGGGGCGGCTCCTCTTCCTCCGGCCAGGCCGTTGAGATGGCGCTTCGCAAAGGTGGCAGCATCGTAGGCCGTATCCTGCCCGACGGAACTGTTTACGTGGGCGGCTCCATTGTGGGAAAGATTGACGCCGACAATAATATCTACGTGGGCGGCCACATCGAAGGCGGCTTACGCGACAACGGTGAAGTCCTGAAAAACGGCCACGTGGTGGGCAGCATTGACAGCGAAGGCAATGTGCGCATTAACGGCTCCATCATTGGAGGGATCAGTGACCAGGGCGATGTTTACAAAGGCGGTTCCATCGTAGGCCGCGTAGAGCCCCTGGCAGACCTGAAGCGGGCAGCCTTGTTCTATTTCTTCAATTTCTGGTACTCCCTATAACGCTTTCATCCCTGCCGGGTAACAATGCCCGGCAGGGGCTCTTGCAAGCGGAGTTTCTTTTCCGTATCTTTGCAGGCTATGAAAGCGAAGCAAGTTCTCATATTTCTGTGCGGGGTGTTTGCCCTGCTGGGAGTGCTGTGGCTGGCCACCCCCGCCGATGGCATCCCGCTGGGTCCGCTGAACCTTCGCTTTGCCTCCTACCGGGGTGCGCTCCGGGATGCCAGGGAGCAAAAAGTGGACGTGGATTCCGTCCTTCAGGCCGTGGAGGCGCGCTTCCGCATGGAGGAAGATACCCTTAGCTATTACCGCAGCTTTTTCTACGAGAATCCGGACCGGATTTACCTTCCAAATGACGATTACCACTATTTTGATGACGTTTTCCGTCAAATGGAAGCAGCCAAAAGTGGTGTCGTAAGGGTGGTTCATTACGGAGATTCGCAGATAGAAATGGACCGGATCTCCCAGGATTTGCGGGAAGCGCTGCAAATCAGATTCGGCGGCAGCGGGACTGGCTTGTTCCCGGTGGTGGGCAATGTTCCGTCGGCCAGTATCTATAAGTCGGCCTCCGGCGGATTTGTCCAATATACCATGTACGGGGATTCCACCACGCGCCGCGCCGGGCACAACCGCTATGGCCTGATGGCGCAGGTGGTGCAGTTAAGCGGCGGCGGAACCATCTCTGTCCGCAGTACCCGCAACAAAAACGCCCGGGAACGGGTGAAAAACTTTGAGAGCGTTTCCGTCCTCTACGGCCGCGAAAGCGAGAAATTTGAGATAAAGGCCGCCTCCGACACCTGTAAGCCGCAGCCCGTGGTCCGCCAGACAGAAAACGGCACCTGGGTTACCTGGCATTTTGGAAAACCGGTCCAGAAAGCCGTGATCACCATCAAGGGCAACGCAGAGATTTACGGGGTCAGCGCAGATGGGGAAAACGGCATTGCCGTAGATAATATCCCGCTCAGAGGCTCTTCCGGCACCATTTTCAGCCGCATCTCCCAACCGCTCATGCAGGACTGTCTGTCCCTCACGGACACGCGGCTCATCATCCTGCAGTTCGGCGGCAACATGATGCCGATGGTCCGCAGTACCAAAAACATCGAGCAGTACCAGGAGCAAATCGAAAAGCAGCTCCGCTATTTCCAGCAGGCGGCGCCTAAGGCCAGGATTCTTTTCATCGGCCCGTCGGATATGGGAAAGAGCGTGAACGGGCGCATAGTTACCTGGCCGCACCTTCCGGAGATGGTGGATTCGCTTAAGGCCACCGCGCTACGTAACAACGTGGCTTACTGGGACTTATTCCGCATGATGGGCGGGGAAAACTCCATGGCCCAGTGGGTAAAGCACTACCCGGCCTACGCAGGACCGGACTACATCCACTTCACTCCCGCCGGTGCGCGCCGCGTGGGAGAGGCCCTGTCCCGCTCCCTGCTCACTTATCATGACTTTTACCGTCTGCGGAGAACCCTTCCCGCAGAGCGCGTGAACAAGGCCATGCGTCCATGAAAAAGCTGGTCCTGACACTCCTCCTAGCCCTGCTGCTGGTGCCTGGACAGGCCCGTCGGCAGCCGCGTTTTCCCTTTATCCGCACAGAGAAAAGTTTCCTCCAGAGACCTGGCGGGGAGGCACCGGAATTCGATCTTTTCTGCCGAAAACTGGACACCCTGCTCCTTACCGGCGGCACGGATGTGCGCATCCTCCATGTGGGCGGTTCCCATGTGCAGGCCGGCACCCTGAGCGACCGGCTCAGGCGCCGCTTCCTGAGCCTCAGATATGGCATAGACGGCGGCAGGGGGCTGGTTTTTCCTTTTTCGGCCGCCCAAACCAATACGCCGGTCAGCTACAGCAGCTCCTGGCAGGGAAATTGGGAAAGCGTCAATTGCCTCAAACCAGAAGACCAGGAACTGGGACTCAGCGGCATTGCTGTGATGGCCAGGGATACATCGGCGCGGGCTGTCATTGACCTGGTGCCCAAGGAGAAACAGCTGCTGCAGCAAAAATATACTTTTAACCGCGTGGATGTCCTGGGCGAAGGCAGCCTGGAGCCCTTTCTACTGGTCAATGGCCGGGATACCGTGCGCGGAGTGGGAACCAAGGGCCTGCGTCACTTCGATCTTCCCTACTATACGGACTGGGTTCAGCTGGCCTTCAGCGGAAAAGGACATTTTACGCTCCGGGGCCTGTACCTGGACAAGCCCGGTAGCGGGTTTTCGCTCAGCGAAGCCGGCATCAACGGTGCCTCCACCGCCGCCTGGCTCCGCTGCACGCGCTGGGAACAGGAACTTCGCCGCGTAATGCCGGACCTGGTCATCTTCTCCATAGGCGTGAACGACATCCAAGGGGCCGATTTCGACCTCCGCCGCTTCAAAGCCAACTACCGGGAACTGGTGAAAAGAGTACGTCGGGTGAACCCCCGCTGCGCCATCCTCTTTACCGGCATCAACGACAGCTGGCGCCGTCGCTCCGTCAACGGGCACACCCAGGCAGTACAGGCGGCCTCCCGGGAGCTGGCTAAGGAGTTTGACGCCGTTTTCTGGGACTGGTATGAGGTTATGGGCGGTCACGGCTCCATGGCCAGCTGGCAGGAAGCCGGCCTGGCCCAGGGCGACAAGATTCATTTCACCCCTGCCGGCTATAAAGTAATAGGAGATCTGCTCTTCGACGCCATCATGGACGAGTATTATCGAAAATGACGCTCTGGGATATCATACGGGACTTTCTGCAGGGCCTTTTCTCTTTTGACCAGGCGCATCCGCTGCTCTTTACCCAGTTCTACTTCTGGGCGTTTTTCGCGCTGGTCTTTGCGGTGTTTTCGCTCTTTCACAGCAAGCCGCTGCTGCGCAACGGCTACCTCTTTGCCTGCTCCCTCTTTTTCTATTACAAAACCAGCGGCGTTTTCCTGGCCCTGCTGCTCTTTGTTATTGTCTATAACTACTACGCTGCCAGGGGTTTGCATCGGCTCAAAAAGGAGGGGTGGAAAAGGGGGCTGGTGGCCCTTAGCGTGGTAGTGGACCTGGGCATCCTGGCCTATTTCAAGTACGCGTATTTCCTCACGGACTTTGTGAACAACCTTTTCGGCCTCTCCCTCCAGGTGCACGACGTCCTGGGCGAGTGGCTGAACATGCTCACGGGCACCTCCCTTTTCCGCGTAGATGCCATCATCCTGCCGGTGGGCATCTCTTTTTTCACCTTCCAGGCGGTGAGCTACGTGGTGGACGTGAAGCGGGGCAAGATCGAGCCTGTGCGCAATTTCCTGGACTTCGGCTTTTACCTGAGCTTCTTTCCCCAGCTGGTGGCAGGGCCCATCGTGCGCGCGGTAGAGTTTGTGGAGCAGCTCCATAAGCCCTACAACCTTTCCCGCCGATGGTTCGGCATCGCCGTCTTCTGGATCCTGAACGGCCTCCTCAAAAAGCTGATTCTGGCCGATTATCTGGCCGTCAACTTCTGCGACCGCGTCTTCGAGAATCCGCTGCTGTACAGTGGCTTTGAGAATCTGAGCGCCCTTTTCTGCTATTCCCTGCAGGTGTATGCGGACTTCTCCGGCTACACGGACATCGCCACCGGCGTTGCCATGCTCATGGGCTTCTATCTGCCCAAGAACTTCAACTCGCCGTACAAAGCAGAGAATACCCAGCAGTTCTGGCGCCGCTGGCACATGACTTTGAGCCGATGGCTCCGCGACTACCTCTACATCCCGCTGGGCGGCAACCGCAGCGCTACACCGGCCACCTTCGTCATCATCCTGGCGGTGGCGGTTTTCGGCAGTTTCCTCAGCGGCTCCTGGTGGGTGGCATTCGGCGTTTTTGTGCTGGCGGCGGGGATAGGTCTTTGGGCCTGGTTAAGGCCGGCGGACCGCAAAACCATCACCACCAACATCAATTCCATGAACACCATGCTGCTGGGCGGCCTGTGGCACGGCGCCAGCTGGAACTTCATGATCTGGGGCGGCCTCAACGGCCTGGGCATGGTCATTTACAAGGTATGGACCAAGCGTAAGACATGGGTGAAACTCCTTATTATCAGCCTGGTAACAGCGCTGTGCGGGGCACTTTCCCTCACCCTCCGCTACCCCGTCTGGAACATGTTCTTCGTCTGGACCCTCATCCTTTTTACGGGCACCGCCGTAAAGGCGCTGTTTGGCCCGCCCCGTCCTGCCCAGCTCGACTCCTCCGGTCCTGTCCGGCTTGACTCCTCCGGTCATGCCCAGTCCGACGCCTCCCGTCCTGCCCGGCCGGAGGCCGCGGGGGATAATAGGGGGCAGGGCCCCCTCAAATCCAGATGTCCCAGATTGGGGACAATCTGGGACATCTTCCAGACCTTCGTCTTCATCACCTTCACCCGCCTGTTTTTCCGCAGCGGCTCCAACCTGGACCCCGCCCTTGCCAACGAGCAGGCCTGGAATACCGCCAAGAACATGGTGAACCAGATTGGCGGTCCCTGGGAGATGCGGCTGCTCCCGGCCATGGCCTGGCAGCACCGCGCCGTGCTCCTTATCTTCCTGGCGGGCATGCTCATCCACTGGCTCCCGGAGCGCTTCAAACGGCGTTATCGGCTGGTATTCTCCCGCCTGCCCCTTCCCGTGATGGCCCTGGTGGTGGTTCTCACCATCGTCTTCATCTACCAATTCATCACCGCGGACCTCCAATCCTTCATCTACTTCCAATTCTAACCCGCCCCCGCCCCCCCGTGCTCAAAATTGCCCGTTTTTGCGCACCACTCGGCGAAAAACAGCCCCCCGTGTACAAATTTGCCCGTTTTTGCGCACCGTCAAGCGAAAAACGTCTCCCCGTACACAAATTTGCCCGATTTTGTGCACCGAGCGCCCAAAACACCTTTTGCCCCAGTCTACCCCGATAGCTTAACCGCCTGAACCACAGTCGCTTCCAGAAATCAATCGTTGCAAAATGCAACGATTGATTTTCATAAACGACTCAGAATCAGGTGGTTGGCCTTCATGAAGCTCGGCGCCACCATAGCGCTAGCTTAGCAGTTGGGTGAGGGCGATGAAGTCTTCGACGGAGAGTTTTTCCGGGCGAAGGGTGAAGACGTCCTGGGCCAGGAAGGCGGCCAGCTCATCCTCGGACCAGCCGCAGCGCTCTGCCTTGGCGCGGGCAAGGGGCTTGAGGGGATTGCGCATCATCTTGCGCCGCTGGCCGAAAGCCGTCTTGACCACCGCCTTGAAAAGGCGCTCGTCGCAGCCAAGGGAAGTGCGGCTGTTGCGGGTGAGCCGAATCACGGCGCTTTCCACCTTGGGCGGCGGCGCAAAGCAGCCGGACCCAACGGTAAAGAGGTACTCGATGTCGTACCACGCCTGCAGCAGAACGCTCAGGATGCCGTAGGTTTTGGAGCCCGGGGGGCAGGCCAGCCGCTGGGCCACCTCCTTCTGGACCATCCCCACCACTTCCGGGATACGCTCCTTATAATCAAGTACTTTGAAGAAAATCTGCGAGGAAATATTGTAAGGGAAATTGCCGATCACAGCAAACTGCTCCGGGAAAATCCTCTCCAGCGGCAACGTCAGGAAGTCCGCCTCCATCAGGCGGCCCTGCATGCCCTGAAAGTGCGTGAGCAGGTACGCCACGCTCTCCGAGTCAATTTCTACCAGGCGAAGGTCCAGGTCCTCCCGCTCCAGCAGGTACTGGGTGAGCACCCCCATGCCGGGCCCCACTTCCAAAACAGGGAAGGGGGCAGCCCCGGGCCTGAGGGCTTCCACAATGGCCCGGGCTATCTTCTGGTCCGTGAGAAAGTGCTGCCCCAGGGCCTTCTTTGCGCGAACTTCGGCCATCCTCTATTCCTTGTAAAGGCCCTCGCGGGAGAGCAGGTGGTTCAGATTGGCCAGGCCATAAGCCGTAACCGCCTGAACAACAGCGGAATGCTCCAGGTAAGCGGGAATAAGCTTGTTAAACAAGTCGTCTTCCGTATGCCAAATGTCCCGGTAGCGGAAATTGTGACCGTACACATCGCTTTCGCGGAAAGAGATGGCCGGAATGCCCTGCACGGCAAAGGAGGACTGGTCCGATCCGCGGGGACGGTCCGGGCGGGGACGGGGCTCATCCCACTTGTGTACGGTGAAGGGGAACTCCGGATTGTAGTCAAACAGGGGCTCGCACACCGTCTTGAAATCCTCGTACATAGCCGGGGAAACAGTGATGGAAGTGGCTGCCAGGGGACCTCCGTCGCGGTTGAAGTAGTTGGAAATCTTGTTCCACGGAACGGTTTTGTTTTTCACAAAATGCAGGGAACCTAGCAGGCCGTATTCCTCCGCCGTCCAAATGCAGAACATGATGGAGCGCTTGGGCTTGGCACCCGCCGCTGCAAGAAGGCGCGCAGCTTCCATGGTTACGCACACGCCCTGCCCGTCATCCACGGCGCCGGTGGCAATATCATAGGAATCCAGGTGGCTGCCCATCATCACGTACTCGTCCGGGTACTTGGTGCCCTTGATGGTGGCCAGGATATTATGGTATTTCATGGGGCCCGGGAAGAAGTGGTTGCGGATGTCAAATTCCAGCTGGAAGTCTTCCCTGTTCTCCGCCTTGCGCTTGATGATGGCAAACTGGTGCTCGTCCAGGAGAATGTCGCAGGCCGTGGGAAGGGTTTCCATGGTCAGCTTAAAGCACATGGCGCGGTTGTAAAGCACCTGCATGGGCCTTTTCGCGGGACGGATGAAACCCGCTACGCCCGCTTCCACCATCTGCCGATAATAAGGCACATCTACCTTCTTCCCTTCCGCAAGGGCGACGGCGCGCAGGGAATCGGCCTTGGGGCTGGCGTCCAGGGCCAGGCCAGTGTCGGGGCCTGTCTCCAGCAGCACCCAGGCGCCCTTCAAGGCACCTTTGATCCTATTGAAGCCGTTCTGGTCTTTGGGCTCCAACAGCACTCGTCCCTTCTGCCTTCCGCAGGTTCCGGCGGTGTAAGCGGGCGTGCCGAAGTGCAGCTGCATGCCGTCCTCGGAGAGCATGCGGCCGCTCCAGGGACCCCGGTCGAAGCCTACGCCAATCACCACGGCCTCCTGCACCTGGACATCCAGGCCCCAGGAGCGGAACTGCTGGATAACCCAGTCCTCTGCGTGATTGAGCATGTGGGTGCCCACCAGCCGGCCGCCTATGTTGCGGGCCATATACTCTGCGTGCTGCATGACCTGGTTGTCGCTGCGGCCCATTTCCAGTACGGCCTTGGTCACTTTGTCCTGTGCCTGCAGGCTAACTGCCATCAAAACGGCCACAAGGGAGAAGAAGGTCTTTTTCATAATAGGAGTTGTATTAGTTTGTCAAAGATACTGATAATTTTTTACTATTTTTGTAGGTTAATCGGCAAGAATTGCAAAAACTATGTACAGAACGCATACCTGCGGAGAACTCCGCATCGAAGACAAGGGCCGGCAGGTGACGCTGGCAGGATGGGTGCAGAAAGCCCGCAAGCTGGGCGGCATGACGTTTATCGACCTCAGGGACCGTTACGGCATCACCCAACTGGTAGTGGAGGCCGATGCCCCCGCCGCCCTGGTGGACACCGCCACCTCCCTGGGCCGCGAATATGTGATCCAGGCCAGCGGCGAAGTAGTGGAGCGCAGCGCTAAAAACGCCAAAATGCCCACCGGAGACATCGAGATAAGGCTTACGGACATTACCGTACTGAATAAGAGCGCGGTCCCGCCCTTCACCATCGAGGAAGAGAGCGACGGCGGCGAAGACCTTCGCATGAAGTACCGCTACCTGGACCTTCGGCGGCCGCCGCTGCAGCGCGCCCTCAACCTTCGGCACAAAGTGGCCCATGAGGTACGCAACTACCTGGACGCCAAGGGTTTCATGGAAATCGAAACCCCCTACCTTATCAAGAGCACCCCGGAAGGCGCCCGCGACTTTGTGGTCCCTTCCCGCATGAATCCCGGCCAGTTCTACGCCCTGCCGCAAAGCCCCCAGACCTTCAAGCAGCTGCTCATGGTTGCCGGCTATGACCGTTACTTCCAGATTGTGCGCTGCTTCCGCGACGAAGACCTCCGCGCAGATCGTCAGCCGGAATTCACCCAGATAGACTGCGAGATGTCCTTTGTAGAGCAGGAAGACGTCCTGGGCACCTTCGAGGGCATGATGCGCCAGCTTTTCAAGAACGTGCTGGGCGTGGATATCCCCAATCCTCTCCCGCGCATGAGCTGGTACGATGCCATGGACCAGTACGGCTCCGACAAACCGGACGTGCGTTTTGGCATGACCATCCATGAGATTACCCCGCTGGTGAAGGGCCGCGGCTTCGCTGTCCTGGACGATGCAGCCTACGTAGGCGCCATCTGTGTCCCCGGCGCGGCGGAATATACCCGCAAGCAAGTGGACGAGCTCACCGAATGGGTCAAACGCCCCCAGGTGGGTGCCAAAGGCCTGATTTACATCCGCGTCAACGCCGACGGCAGCTTCAAAAGCTCCATCGACAAATTCTACGGGGCCGATGACCTTCGCGCCATCGCCGACGCCGCCGGGGCGCAGCCCGGCGACCTCATCCTGGTCCTGTGCGGAGCCCGGCGCAAGACCCAGACGATGCTGGGCGTGCTGCGCCTGGAAATGGGCAGCCGCCTGGGTCTTCGCAATCCCCAGGAGTTTGCCCCGCTCTGGATTGTGGACTTCCCGCTCCTGGAGTGGGACGAAGAAACCCAGCGTTTCTACGCCATGCACCACCCCTTCACCGCCCCCAAGCCGGAGCATGAGCAGTGGTTCTATTCCAATGCCAAAGAAGACCTGGAGCGCGTCTGCGCCAACGCCTATGACTTTGTGCTCAACGGCAGCGAGCTAGGCGGCGGCAGCATCCGTATCCACAACGCAGACATGCAGAAGCGCATGTTCGAGGTGCTGGGAATCGGCCCGGAGGAGGCAGAGTACAAGTTTGGCTTCATCATCAACGCCTTCCAGTTTGGTGCGCCGCCGCACGGTGGGCTGGCCTTCGGCTTCGACCGCGTCTGTGCCCTCATGGGCGGTCAGGACACCATCCGCGACTACATAGCCTTCCCCAAGAACAACCAGGGCCGCGACGTCATGATAGACAGCCCCTCGGAGATTGACGCTTCCCAGCTGGAAGAGCTCCAGATAAAGCTGGATGTGAAGTCGGAGTAGCCTGAAGGCTTGCTTGTGATGGCCGGCCTATGATCAAGAAGTACACAGACTTTGACCTTAGCGCCCGGAACACTTTCCGGATGAAGGTCCGTTGTGCCCTGTATGTGGAGGTGACGGAGGAAGTAGGCTTTCCGGCCCTGGACTGGGCCGCGCTGCCCCAACCCATACTGGTGCTGGGCGGCGGCTCCAACCTCCTTTTCACCGCCGATTATCCCGGCACCGTGCTGCACCTGGCCATCCGTACCGCCCCGCAGCTGCATGAGGAAAAGCCGGGCGAGGTACTGGTCACCGTAGGGGCCGGCGTAGTCTTCGACGACTTCTGCGCCTGGGCGGCGGGGGAGGGCCTTTGGGGGCCGGAGAACCTCTCGCTCATCCCCGGAGAGTGCGGTGCCAGCGCCGTGCAAAACATTGGCGCCTACGGCGTGGAGGTAAAAGACATCCTGGCCGATATCCGCGCCTGGGACCGCCTGGAAAGCCGATTTGTACATATTGCCCCGGCCAGCTGCGCCTACGGCTACCGCCGCTCCAACTTCAAGACCGCCTGGAAAGGCCGTTACATCATCACCGCCGTCACCTACCGCCTAAGCCGTGACCCCCGCCCTGTCCTGGACTACGGCGGTGTGCGCAAAGCGCTGGAGGAAAAAGGGGTAAGCACATATCCCGAAATCTCTGGCCACCCTCGGCCGGATAAGAGGGAGGGGCCCGCCGCCGAAGGCAGTGGGAGGGGCCGCAGCGAAGCGGAGGCGATTTCGGGATATGTGCTTACCCCTCAACTGCTTCGGGAAACCATCAT
Organism: uncultured Bacteroidia bacterium; assembly: GCA_902788175.1. GTDB lineage: Bacteria > Bacteroidota > Bacteroidia > Bacteroidales > UBA932 > Cryptobacteroides. The sequence continues at coordinate 39,350 of CADAJF010000004.1, read as the reverse complement.
CGGCATCCGGCGGGCGAAACTGCCGGACCCGGCGGAGGTGGGCAGTGCCGGAAGTTTTTTCTGCAATCCGGTCATCTCCCGCGAGCACTTCCATCGCATTGAGGCCATCGCCCGGGCCGACAACGGACCGGACTACCGAGTGCCGCACTACGACACTCCGGACGGCATCAAAGTGCCCGCCGCCTGGATGATTGATCAGTGCGGTTTCAAGGGAAAACGCCTGGGCGGCGCGCAAGTCTATCAGAACCAGCCGCTTGTGATAGTCAACGAGAGCGGCAGCGCCACCCCGGAAGACATCCTGGGCCTGGAGCGGCAGGTCATTGCCGCCGTCTCGGCCAAATACGCCATCATCCTCCGTCCCGAGGTGGAGCACATTTAAGCCAGCAGTTTCTGGAGCTGTTTTTCGCTGATTCCAGGAACAAGATCGCGGAGATGGGCTTCCAGCCGCCGGAAAGACTCTTCCGGGCTGTGATCCACCTTCAGCGACGTGGAAGGGCCGAAGGGAAAGCCTGCCGGCGCCTCCTCCCCGAACAGCGCCTCCGGGGTGCAGAAAGAGGAAGTTTGCCAGCCTTTGTAACTCAGGTCCTCGCCGCGGTACACGCGGGTGATGTCCCCGGTCACCACCCGGCACTGTCGCTGGAGGCGGGTGATGGCTGCATCGGCCGCACTCTTTTTCACGCCCAGAAGTCCGCGTACCTCCCGGATACCTATGCTGCCTTCGCGCTCAAGGTACGCCAGGATCTTCTCCCCGTCGGCCGAAGGCCTGCACGAGGGCAAGCTCCGCCGCCAGTTCATCAGTTCCCGGTACCACTCCACCGTGGCAAAGGCCGCCTTGCCGCCCAGGAGGAACTTCCCGTAGGCGATGTCGCCGCTTTGGACACACTCGATTTTCCAGTCCCAGGGCCCCAGGGCTGCACCGTCGCCGTCAAACCAGAACTGCGGCGGGGTAAGCTCCTCAATGGAATAGCCAGGCACCACATTCTCAAAAAACGGGATAATCCCCAGCTCCATCACGGTATCATACATCGTCTCCGGGCTCACCACCGTGGCCCGGGAAAGATTGCCGGCATGACGTGAAATAGACATTCCGGCATTTCGCAACAAATTTCACGCCATGCACCCGCTGTCATTTCCGGTTCATCCCTTTGTCCTGCCCGCCCCCGACCGGGCATCTCCCGCCCCATCGGCTCATGATAGCTAACCCGCTGATTCTGACCTATTTATGAAAATCAATCGTTGCATTTTGCGCCGATTGATTTCTGGAAGTCGCTGTGAGTCAGGTGGTTAGGCTTCAGGGCTAGACTGGGGCAAAAGGCGTTTTGGCGCCCCGTGCTCAAAATCGCCCATTTTCGCACACGGCGAGCCGATTATTGTCGGTCGGTGCTCAAAATCGGCCAATTTTGCACACGGAGAGCCGATTTTCGCCGAGCGGTGAACAAAAATGCCCGTTTTCGCGCACGGGCCGCCGTTTTCCACCGAGCGGTGCTCAAAAGTGCCGATTTTTTGCTATCTTTGAAAGTTGAACCGCAATTATGGCAAAATTCATCATTGAGGGAGGGCACAAGCTTTCCGGTACCATTACCCCGCAGGGGGCGAAGAACGAAGCGCTGGAGGTCATCAGCGCCGTGCTCCTGACCAGCGAGCCAGTAACCATTTCCAATATTCCGGAAATCCTGGATGTCAAGAACCTGATAGATTTGCTGCAGAAAATGGGCGTGAAGGTGACGCGTCTCGCAAGGGGCATGTACACCTTCCGGGCCGACGAAGTGGACACCGACTACATAAACACGCCGGAGTTTGTCCAAAAGTGCGCCCAGCTGCGCGGAAGCGTGATGGTGGTGGGTCCGCTGCTGTCCCGTTTCGGCCACGCGTGGTTTGCCAAGCCGGGCGGTGACAAAATTGGCCGCCGAAGAGTGGATACCCATCTGGACGGCATGGTGAAACTGGGCGCCGCCATGCAGTACGACCCCTCCCGCCGCGCCTTCCAACTTACCCGCGAAGACCGCCTGGTGGGCCGATACATGCTCCTGGAAGAAGCCTCCGTCACCGGTACCGCCAACATTGTGATGGCGGCCGTACTGGCCAAAGGCACCACCACCATCTACAATGCCGCCTGTGAACCCTACCTCCAGCAGCTGTGCAAGATGCTCAACCGCATGGGCGCCTTCATTGACGGCGTAGGCTCCAACCTGCTCAGAATCCACGGCGTAGAGGCCCTCCACGGCACCCTCCACAAGATACTGCCGGACATGATTGAGGTCGGTTCCTTCATAGGGATGGCCGCCATCTGCCAAAGCAGCATCACCATCAAAAACGTTTCCTGGTGGGACCTGGGCATCATTCCGGATGCCTTCCGCCGCCTGGGCATCAAGCTGGAGCAACGCGGCGACGACATCTTCGTCCCTGCGCAGGAAAGCTATGAGATAGACTCCTTCCTGGACGGCTCCATCATGACCCTGGCCGATGCCCCCTGGCCCGGTTTGACGCCTGACCTGCTGTCAGTTATGCTGGTTGTGGCCACCCAGTGCAAGGGCAGCGTGCTCATTCACCAGAAGATGTTCGAGAGCCGCCTCTTCTTTGTGGACCGCCTCATAGACATGGGCGCACAGATTATCCTCTGTGACCCTCACCGGGCGGTAGTGATCGGCCACGACCACAGAATTTCCCTGAAGGCCTCGCGCCTGGTGTCGCCGGATATCCGTGCCGGTATTGCCATGCTGCTGGCCGCCATGAGCGCCCGCGGCACCTCCACCATCGACAACATAGAGCAGATTGACCGCGGCTACGAAGACATAGAAGGCCGCCTCAACGCCCTCGGGGCCCGCATAACCCGCGCCTAACCACCACTGCCGGCCCGCCCGGCAACACTAATACTAATGGATTACAATAAGTTTTACTCGGCCGATGTGCCGTCTTTCCTGAAGAGTCCCGTCCGCGAGATTTTCCGGGCGGTGGATCTTTCCAACGTGTGTTCTTTTGCCGGTGGCTACCCCGCCGCCGATACCTTCCCCGTGGCCGAAATGCCCGCCCTGACAGCCCGAGTACTAGAAAAGTACGGCACCCGCCCTTTGCAGTACGGCGCCACGCAGGGCATCCCGGAGCTGTGCGAAGTGATTGCCCGGCGCTACAACGTGCCGGTGTCGCAGGTGCAGATTACCACCTCTTCCCAGCAGGGCATTGACGTTTGCACCCGCGTGCTGGTGGACCCAGGAGACATTGTCCTGGCCAATAATCCCGTGTACCTGGGCGCCCTGCAAAGCTTTAGCTCCTACCGCGCCAAGGTAGTGGGGATAGAGGACTACCTCTCCCAGGCCGCAGCCCCTTCCTGCCGCCCCGGCAAGCCCAAATTCATCTACGTAATCCCGGATTTCAACAACCCTTCCGGCCGCACCATGACCCTTCAGGAGCGCGAGGAACTGGTACGGATAGCCCGGGAGCTGGATGTGCTCATTGTGGAGGACAGCCCGTACCGGGAGCTCCGTTACAGCGGGGAGCCCGTGAAAACCATCCGGGAACTGGCTCCGGAGCGCACGCTGCATCTGGGCAGTTTCTCCAAAATCTTTGCCCCGGGTTTCCGGCTGGGCTGGATTATCGGCCCGGAGGCACTGCTGGACAAGATTTACACCTGCAAGCAGTGCCTGGACCTTTGTCCGCCGGTGCTGAACCAGTTCCTGGCGGCGGAATTCATCAGTTCAGGGGCCCTGGACGCCAATCTGGTCAAGACCATAGACGCTTACAGGCAGCGCCGCGACAAGATGGTGTCGCTGCTGGAAAAGTACATGCCATCAGGCGTAACCTGGACCCACCCGGAGGGCGGTCTCTTCCTTTGGCTCACCCTGCCGCCGCAGGTAGATACTGTCCGGATGTACGACAAAGCCCTGGCCAGGGGCGTTGCCTATGTGGCCGGTTCCTTCTTCTACACAGACGGCAGCCACCGCAACACCATGCGCCTGAACTTCTCTTTTGTGGACGAGGCCAAGATGGAGCCCGGCATTCGCCTGCTGGCCGCTCTGGTGAGTGGCAGCGAAGTGCCTGATATAGAGTGAGTTATTGTGCTGAAAACAATTGAATGATAGAGAGTTACGTGTCACGTTTTTTTAGGTTCTCCGGTGCGGGGAACGACTTTGTGGTGCTGGACGGCCGCTCCGGGGGGATGGAATCCTTCAGGGAGCCCGGTCGTATAGGGGAGCTTTGCCGCGCATACCGCACAGACGGTCTCATGATCCTTACCCAGGACAGCCCCGGCGCGGACTTTACCATGGAGTTCTACAACCCGGACGGCTCCGGCGGCATGATGTGCGGTAACGGCGGGCGCTGCATAGTGGCTTTTGCCGATTATCTGGGCATCAGGCCTGCCGCCCCGGACGGTACCTGGCTCTTCCAGGCTCCGGACGGCCCGCACCAGGCCAGTATCCTCTCCAGCTCCGGGGACACCTGGACAGTGAGGCTGAAAATGATTGATGTTCAAGGGATTGAGCCCATGGCTGGCGGCTATTTCCTGAACACGGGCACGCGACACCTGGTGCGCTTTGTGGACTCGGTGGAACAGCTGGACATAGATGCCGTGGCAAAGCCCCTCCGCTGGGACCCTGCCTTCGCCCCCGAAGGCACCAACGTGAACTTCGTGGAGGCAAGCGCCGACGGCCTGCACGTGCGCACTTTCGAAAAAGGCGTGGAAGGGGAGACGCTGGCTTGTGGAACGGGACTTACTGCATCGGCCCTGGCGGCGTACAGGCATGGTATTCCTGCCTTCACAGGCAACAGCTACCGGCTGCAATGCCGCCGGGGAGACTGGCTGCAGGTGGATTTTCTCCCGCAGCCCGGCGATAAGTTCACGGAAGTCTTTCTCACCGGCCCGGCAGAGCTGGTTCCCCTCCCGGAAGCATGATCCGGGAGTTACTGGACTTGCTGATGCCGCGGGAGTGCCTGGTGTGCGGGCGGCAGCTGGGGGCGCAGGAGGAGCAGCTTTGCATCTGGTGCGCAGAAGACTTGCCTTATACCTTTTATTGGGAGCAGACGCACAACCCCATGGCCAATCAGTTCAATGCGCTGCTGGAGCGGTATCGGCAGCCCGGAGAGCCCATGGAATACGCCTATGCCGCCGCCCTGCTTTTTTACCACCACGAGAACCCCTACAAACTCATTCCCAAGGCTTTGAAGTATGGCTCCAGGCTCTCGGCCGGCCGCTATTTTGCTGCCGATTTTGGAAAAAAGATGGCAGCGGCCCCGCATTGGGCCAGTGTAGATACCGTCATCCCCGTACCGCTGCACCGGTGGCGCCGTTTCAGGCGCGGGTATAACCAGGCGGAGGTGATTGCCGGGGAGCTGTCCCGCGCGCTGGGCGCCACGCTGCGCACGGATGTGCTGTCCCGCGCGCGCCGCACCCGCAGCCAGACCCGCCTGGATGCCCAGGAGCGTCTGAAGAACGTCTCCGGTGTTTTCCGCCTTCGCCGCGCTCCGCTGCAGGCCCGTCACATCCTGCTGGTAGATGACACCTTCACCACCGGTGCCACGCTCTTTGCCTGTTATAACGCGCTGCGGAGCGCCCTGGGGCACTCCGTACGCATTTCCATTGCCACGCTGGCCGTAGTGGAGGCTTAGCTAACTCCTCAGTGCGCGCATGGCGTTCAGTACCGCCAGGACGGTAACGCCGACATCGGCAAAAACGGCCATCCACATGCTTGCAAGGCCTAAGGCGGCAAGCAGGAGTACCAGCACTTTTACCCCAATGGCAAAGCCGATATTCTCTTTGGCGATGCGCAGCGTCCGGCGGGCGATGCGGACGGCATCGGCCAGTTTGGAGGGTTTGTCGTCCATGAGGACTACGTCGGCCGCTTCGATGGCGGCGTCGGAGCCCAGGGCGCCCATGGCGATGCCTATGTCGGCGCGGGTGAGGACGGGGGCGTCGTTGATGCCGTCGCCCACAAAAGCCAGCGTGCCCTGCGGCAGAAGGCGTTCCACCTGCGCCACTTTGTCGGCGGGCAGCAGCTGGGCGTGGTACTCGTCCACCCCAAGCGCTCCGGCAACGGCGGCGGCCACGCTTTCCCTGTCGCCGGTAAGAAGGACCGTGCGCTCCACGCCCAGGCTTTTCAGGGTGCTGATCGACTGGCTTGCGTCGGCCTTGAGGCGGTCGCTGATGGCGATGTGTCCGGCATAGGTGCCGTCGATGGCCACATGCACCAGCGTTCCTTCGTGGTGGCAGGGCCGCCAGCTCACTCCCAGCTGCGTCATCAGCTTCTCATTCCCTACGGCCACTTCCTGTCCGTTAATCAGGCCCATTATCCCGTGCCCTGCCGTTTCCCGGAGGTTTTCTACGCGGCAGTCATCGGCCTCGCCGGGGTAGGCGTTGCGCAGCGCCATGGCAATGGGGTGCGTGGAGTGCCGTTCTACGTGGGCCGCCAGGTGCAGGAGTTCCTCCTCGCCGATCACCTCCGGATGCACGGCCGTTACCTCGAAAACGCCCTCGGTGAGGGTGCCGGTTTTGTCAAAAACAACCGTCCGGAGGCTGGAAAGCCTGTCCATCAGCTGCGAGCCTTTGATAAGGATGCCTTTGCGCGAAGCGCCGCCCAGGCCGCCGAAGAAAGTAAGCGGCACGGAAATCACCAGAGCGCAGGGGCAGGAGACCACCAGGAACAGCAGCCCGCGGTAAATCCAGGTGCTCCACTCTCCGGTAATAAGGCTGGGTACCACAGCTACCAGCAGCGCCAGGGCCACTACGATAGGGGTGTAGATGCGGGCAAAGCGGGTGATAAAGCGCTCGCTGCGGGATTTGCTGGCGGCGGCATTTTCCACCAGGTCCAGGATTTTGGCGGCGGTGGATTCCCCGAAAGCCTTGGTGGTCTTTACCTTCAGGACACCGCTTTGGTTCACGCAGCCGGAAAGGATTTCGTCGCCTTCTCCGATGCTGCGGGGAACGCTCTCGCCGGTAAGGGCAACGGTGTCCAGGCTGGAACTTCCTTCCAGCACAATGCCGTCCAGGGGCACTTTTTCTCCGGGCCGAATCACAATGACCTCGCCGGGGACCACCTGGTCAGGAGGGAGCGTTTGCAGCTCTCCAGCCCGCAGGACATGGGCGCTGTCCGGCCGGATATCCATCAGGTGCGCTATGCTCTGGCGGCTCTTTCCCTCGGCCCGCTGCTCAAACCATTCGCCCAGCTGGAAAAAGAGCATAACAAAAACAGCCTCAGGGAATTGCGTTTGAGCTTCCGGTAAAAAGCCGATGCCCAGCGCTCCCAGAGTGGCTACGCTCATGAGGAAATCCTCTCCCAGCATCCGGCCGTGCAGCAGGCCTTCGGCGGCTTCCTTCAGCGTTTCCCAGCCCACTGTCAGGTAGGGAATCAGGTACAGGACCAGATACTGCCAAGTGGTCCAGTCCGTTCTCTTCTCAATAAGGACCGCCGCCGCCAAAAGGATGGCCCCGGCAACAATCCTTGTCATCCTGTTCCCTTCCTCCTCGTGATGGTGGTGGTGATGCTCGTGCCCGTGTCCGTGCTCGTGCTCGTGTCCGTGCTCGTGCTCGTGTTCGTGTTCGTATTCGTGCTCGTATCCATGCTCATGCTCATGTCCATGTTCATGTTCATGTTCATGCTCATGCCCATGTTCATGGCAATGGCACTCGTGCCCGTGATGCTTCTTCTCCATAGCAGTGCGTTTTTTCTCACCGCAAAGGTACAAACCCTTTTATGCAACCCAGTTGCAAAATCGGCCCGAATAGCCAAACGCCTAACAGTCAGCGACTTATAAAAATCAATCGTTGCAATTTGCAACGATTGATTTTAGGAAACGGCTGTGAATCAGACGCTTATGTATTACGGTTGAAAGTGGAGATAGACGGTGGTGGTGGCGGTGACGGCGGCGGTTTCGGTTCTTAGGCGGGAGGGGCCAAGGTGAACGGGGAGGTATCCGTGCTGCAGGGCAAGGCTTGCCTCTTCCGGGGAAAAATCTCCCTCCGGTCCAATCAGGACGCAGATTTCCGGCATGCTGCAATGCGCCCCGGCGGGAAACGCTTTCTCCAGCGCCTCCCTGATGCCGATACGGGGAACGGAAGGGTCCTCAAAGCAGTAGGCGATAAGCCGAAGCGAAGCGCCGCCTTCCCGCAGGAAATCCTTCACGCGCACAGGCTCCGTAATCTCCGGAATACGCGCTTTGAGCGACTGTTTGGCTGCCGACAGAGCTATGCGCGCAGCCCGCTCGCTCTTGTACACTTTGCGCTCCGAGTGCTCGCCGATAAGCGGTACAATCCGGTCTATGCCCAGTTCCGTGGCCTTTTCCACGAACCACTCAAAGCGCTCGTTGCTTTTGGTAGGGCAGCAGCCGATGGTCAGGTGATAAGGATGCCCGCCGAATCCTTCCCGGCTGTATAACACGGTGGCCGATACCCCCTTGGGATTGTCGTCCGTCAGCCGGCAGTGGTAGAGGGTGCCCTCTCCGTCCATGACGTCAATCTCGTCCCCTGCACGATGCCGCAGTACCCGCACGCAGTGGGCGCTTTCATCAGCGTCCAGCCGGCACACCGCATTCCCGGCCTCATAAGCATAAAACAGTTCCATGCCTGTAAAGTTACTACATTTTTGGAGCATATTGTTTGAAAGTCGCTTAAAAATCATATCTTTGTATTTGTAAGACGCTATCTTTTCCCCCGGGAAAATATAAACTAAACCAATGAACTCAAAAGCAACACAGGAGTCGTCTTTTGATCGCAGAAGACACATCGTCGGAGCCATTTTCGGGCCCATCTGCGCCCTGCTGGTGTATTTCACGCCCATCGCAGGCCTTACCCCCGAAGCCCACAAACTGCTGGCCATCGTCACCTTCGTGGCCTTCTGGTGGATTTGTGAGCCGGTACCCATCCCGGTCACCTCCCTGCTGGGCCCTACCCTGTGCGTCATTTTTGGCGTAGTATCGGCCACAGATGCCTTCAAGGCCTTTGCCAATCCCATGATTTTCCTTTTCATGGGCGGTTTCCTCATCGCCAAGGGCATGATGGTGAACGGCCTGGACAAACGCATCGCCTACGGCATCATGTCCATGAAATGGGTGGGGGACTCCCCGCGCCGCATCTTCCTGGCCATCGGCCTGGCGTGTATGCTCTGCTCGGGCTGGATCAGCAACACCGCCACGGCTGCCATGATGTTCCCCATCGCCCTGGGCCTGCTGGAAGCCATCCGCGAGATGATGGCCGCCAACGGCAAGCAGATAGACCTCAGAAGCTATAAGTTTGCCACGGGCCTGATGCTCATGACCGCGTATGCCTGCTCCATCGGCGGCGTGCTCACGCCTATCGGCACGCCTCCCAACATTATCATGATTGGCTTTATCCGGGAACTGGCCCCCGAGGCTCCCCAGATTACCTTCTTCAACTGGATGACCTGGGGCCTGATTGCCATGGTGCTCTATTTCCTGATTACTTACTTTGTGCTGTGGAAGATGTTCCCCGCCGATGTGAAGCACATCGAGGGTGCCCAGGAGTTCATCCAGCACCACAAGAATGCCCTGGGCAACTGGACGCGCGCCCAGAAGAATACGCTCATCGCATTCATCGTGGCCGTAGTCCTGTGGGTGTTCCCCGGCGTACTCAACGCCATCCAGGGCATTTCGCCGGATGCCATCGATCCGGAGCTCCTGAAAACCTACAACAAGCACTTCCCGGAGGCCATTGCCGCCATGGTGGGCGGCCTGCTCCTGTTCCTGATGCCCACGGATATCAAGAAGGGAGAAATGACCCTTAAGTGGAAGGACGGCGTGGCCGGCATCGACTGGGGCACGCTGCTGCTCTTCGGCGGCGGTCTGGCTATCGGCGGAATGGTCTTCTCTACCGGTCTGTCCAAATGGATCGGCGAATCCCTTACCAGCCTGCTGGGCGGCCAGCCTTCAGAGTATCTGTTCCTGACGCTGTTTGCCGTCACCGCCCTTTTCCTGTCAGAGCTCACCTCCAACACGGCCGTTGCCAACCTGATGGGCCCCATCGCCATCGCTACGGCTGTCTCCCTGGGCTTCAGCCCTGTGCCCGTTTGCGTGGTTATGGCCCTCTGCACCTCGCTGGCCTTCATGCTTCCGGTTTCCACCCCGCCCAATGCCATCACCTATTCCTCCGGCTACATCCCCATCACCAAGATGATCAAGGCCGGCCTTATCCTGGATGTGATTGGCGTGTTTGCCGTCACCATCCCGCTGGTGTACTTCCTGGTCAAGGCCATTATGGGCGTGTAAGCATAACTGACTAAAATTAAACCGACTATGATCAAGAAATTCTTATCCCGCTTCAGCACCATCGGCAAGATTACCAATCGTGCCAACTTCTCGGATGTTCACCAGAAGATAACCAAGTACCACTTTGGCTCGGATGCCTTCATGCAAATCCTGGAAAGCCGATACTCCTGCCACGCTTTTGGCAATTTCCCTGTACCGGAGTCCAAGCTGAACATGATCCTGGAAGCCGGGCGGCTGGCTCCTTCGGCCAAGAACCTCCAGCCCACCCGCATCTGGGTGGTCCAGAGCGAAGAAGCCCTTGCGCGCCTGCGGAGCGTCCATCCCTGCTATGGCGCCCCCATGGTCCTGATTGTGGGCTGCCGCAACGAGGAAGCCTGGATCCGCGAAAGCGACGGTGTCAACGCCGCCAAGACGGACGCCGCCATCGTCCTTACCCACCTGATGCTCACGGCCACGGACGCCGGTCTGGCCAACATGTGGATCTGGGACTTCAACCCCAGCAAAATCCGGGAAGTCCTTCCGGAAACGCGTGAGCACGGGGTATATGCCCTCCTGGCCATTGGCTATCCCGCAGACGGAGAAGGCCGGCCCACGGAGCTCCACTCCGTCCGCAAGCCCCTGGAGCAGATAGTGACCATGCTCTGATTCCGGCTATGGACATCCGTATTGGTAACGGATACGACGTACATGCGCTCGCGCCCGGCCTTCCCATGTGGCTGGGCGGGGTGCGCATCCCCTCTGAAACGGGCTTCGTGGCCCACTCGGACGGGGACGTAGCCATCCATGCGCTCTGCGACGCCCTGCTGGGCTGCCTGGCGCTGGGGGATATCGGCCATCTGTTTCCGGACACATCTCCTGAGTGGAAGGGCGCGGACAGCAAAGACCTCCTCTCCCGCGTAGTGGCCCTGGTGCATGAGAAGGGGTATGTAGTTGGGAATGTGGACATTACCATTGCTCTCCAGCGCCCCAAACTGGCCCCTTTCATTGCCGATATGCGCCGCACCCTCTCCGGCATCCTGGCCGTGGAGGAGGACCGCGTTTCCGTCAAAGCCACCACCACCGAGCGCCTGGGCTTTGTGGGCCGATGCGAAGGCTGCGAAGTCTGGGCCACCGCCCTGCTACAGCGCCAAGGCTAAACCCTGCCCCCCGCCCAGGTATCTCCCATCGGCCCCAAATCCGTGATGACTAACCGTCTGATACACAGGTTGTTACAGAAATCAATCGTTGCAATTTGCAACGATTGATTTTCATAAATGGCTGACTGTCACACACTTGACTATCGGGGAATTCACGGTCAGAGCGGGGAATGACGGAGCGGGCCGAGAATGACAGGGGCAGTAAAAAAATCCTCCCGGCGGGTGGGCCGGGAGGAAAGGGTATGGGGTTGATTATTAGTTGTTTGCCGAAGAGGCTTATTTGCCCAGGCCCTTCTTTACGGAAGCGCTGAGCTCCTCATAGAGGGCGTCCGTCTTTTCAAAGAGTTCCTGGCTGATGCCCTTGTAGTACGCACGGGCGCCTTCCTTGGGAGCGGAGACAATCTTGTCACGGAGCTCATTGTACAGGTCAACGGCTTTGTCGATGAGGGTGGTAATCTCGTCTGCGTTCTTGCCGGGGTTGATGTCCAGAAAAACGGTGCAGTCATCGATGAATGCGCCAATCACATACTGGATGTCTTTCTTGATGTCTCTTAAATTCATTTTTTTCAAAAATAAATAAAAATGTAAACGTTACCCCCTCCCGAAACCCCTCCCCTCGGGGGAGGGACTTATTGTCATAGGGGATACGCCTGCAAAGATACAAATTTTATTTGAACAAGGCACGGACGAGGGCGGGAATGTCGGCTACTTTTACTACTTCTATGCCTTCGGGCTTTACGTCCAGGTGGGTGTAGGAGCTTAAGAAAATGCGCTTGAAGCCCACGCGGGCGGCTTCTACAGCGCGGCGGGCGGCCTGGGAGACGGGCCGGATTTCTCCGCTGAGGCCCACCTCTCCGGCAAAGCAGACATTGGAGGGGATGGGGGCGTCGAAGGTGGAGGAAAGGACTGCGCACACGACGGCCAGGTCGCAGGCAGGGTCTGTGATGCGCAGACCGCCGGCCATATTCAGGAAGACGTCCTTCTGCCCCAGTTTGAAGCCGGCGCGGCGCTCCAGCACCGCCAGGAGCATGTTCAGCCGGCGCACGTCAAAGCCCGTGGCACTGCGCTGGGCAGTTCCGTATACGGCGGAAGAAACCAGGGCCTGCACCTCAAAGAGGAAGGGCCGGTTCCCGTCCAGCATGGCGCTGATGGCCGTTCCGCTAAGGCCTTCCTGGTGCAGGGGAATGAGCATTTCCGAGGGGTTGGCCACTTCCCGCAGGCCGGTCCCCGTCATTTCGAAAACGGCCAGCTCGCTGGTGGAGCCAAAGCGGTTCTTGATGCTGCGGAGCACGCGGTAGGCGCCGCGGTTTTCCCCTTCGAACTGCAGCACCACATCTACAATGTGCTCCAGGATCTTGGGCCCTGCAATGGTACCTTCCTTGGTAATGTGGCCAATCAGAATGACCGGAATGCCACTGGATTTGGCAAAACGCAGCAGCTGGGCGGCCACTTCCTTGATCTGGCTCACGCTGCCGGCGGTGGAATCCACGTGCTGGCAGTACATGGTTTGCACGGAATCCACAATCATCAGGTCCGGGGCCACGGCCTCCGCCTGTTCCAGGATGGCGCCCATGTCCGTCTGGCTGTAAATGAGACAGTTATCGGGAGAGCCTCCCAGCCTGTCGGCCCGCATTTTTACCTGTTTTACGCTTTCTTCGCCGGTGACATACAGGGTTTTCAGCTCCGGCCTGTGCAGGGGCAGCTGCAGGGAAAGGGTACTTTTGCCGATACCCGGCTCACCGCCCATCAGCACCAGCGAGCCCCGCACGATGCCCCCGCCCAGCAGGCGGTCCACTTCCGCGCTGCCAAGGGAAAGGCGGTCTTCCTGCGAGGTGGAGACGTCCTTCAGGGGCATGGGGCTTGAGGAGCCACCGGGAACGGCCATGCGCGGGGCCTTGCCGCCGCCAAGGACCACCTCCTTCTCTACCAGGGTGTTCCACTCCCCGCAGGAAGGGCATTTGCCCATCCATTTGGAATATTCGTTGCCGCAGTGGGAGCAAAACCACACGGACTTGGTCTTTTTCACCGTTGTTGCCATACCCTACAAAGGTAAAAAAAATTCCGCCAGCCCGGAGGGGTTGGCGGAAAATTTCAGGAGATGGGATGCTACTGTACGAAGAACGCGATGCTTTTCACATACTCGCCGCTGAAATCGGAAGCGCCCGTCAGCAGGTCTACCGAGGCGGCAGTGCCCGTCCATGTAACTTTATATATTCCTGCCATATAATCTTCACTATACGACCATCCAGTGCCGAGTTTACTTTCCATAGCAGCCATGTCCCATCCAGCAGGGCCATTGAGCGTCATCTCGATCTTTGTGAACGTCTTGCCGGTCGGTGCCGTAAAGGTAAAGCCGCCGGATTCGTTCGCGCTGAAGCGGATGCCACTATTATATCCGTCATACCACATGGCAAAAATCATGTCGGCATTAGCACTCAGCGTGATGCCCTCCTTCGTATAGGATGAAGTGCCCGAGACATAAAGGTCACTGATGTTGCTGCTATCCCAGACTATCGTGCCTGCGGGATAAACCGTCACTGAGCAAGTGGCTGTTTTGCCGCTGCCATCGTGGGCGGTAGCGGTGATGGTAGCACTGCCCGCGGCTACTGCGGTAACCACACCCGTAGAGGCATTGACAGAGGCGACGGATGAGTTGCTGCTGCTCCAGGTCACAGTTTTATCTACGGCATCTGAAGGAGAAACGTTAGAAACTGACAGCTCTACAGTGCCTCCGATAGCCAGACTGGCCGAGGTCTTGTTCAGTGAAATAGAGGATACTTTCTTCGGATTCATCGGCACACGGATGTCGTAGTATTTGCCATTTTCAAAGGCAATGCCGCTCTTGCTGAAAGTATAGGTGCCACTTCCGACGGTTGCCGTCAGGGTATATGTGTCGGCACTGGCGTTCTCGTTGCGCAAGGCTACGGTGAGTTCACTGGCTGCGTCATCGGGCGTTACGGTAATGGCGCCATAGGTGGTGCCCATCTCATAATATTCATAGCTGAACAGCCGCATTTCCGAGAGCTGCATAGCTCCGCCATTTCCTCTGTTGTTGCTTATCTCAAGGCGGAAATACTTGTATTCACCGGGAACATCCACATCGAAATCCTTCTCGGTATTGTCGGCGTTGGGCATATCGTGATTATCACTCTTCGAATCGATGATGGCCCAGCTGTCTCCGCTGTTCTTTTTGCCTTTCAGCACCCAATCTTGGGGATTGCGTGTCCACTGACCCCATCGCCCAGTGTCATCACCGGTTCTAAGCATATAGCCGTCCACCTGAATGGCGCTGGCGGTGTGGAACTCGATATACCAGCCACCACCGGGCTTATCTTGACACCACTTGGTGCTCAGATTGTTGTCAACCAGGTTTCCGTGTTTTTCATTCGTGTTGCCACCCGAACCAGCGGTAACCGTGTAGTATCCGCTACCATAGTAATACGTCTTGTTGCCGGCGCCACGGTAGCTTTTGTTGGTAACCAACTTATTACTGGACGCTGCGATTTTCAGGCTGTTGACGGCGATGGGGGCGGTTCCATCGGTCAGGCGGAACCTCACGATAGCCTGTTGGCTGTCAAAGTTGGCCGGAGCCGTGGTGATAATCTCACCGCCGGTCACCTCGTCCACCTCAACCGTGGCCAAAGCGTAGTCATACTTCTTTTCAATGGAACCGTCATCGCTCAGCAGAATACCCTTCTGACCGGTGTAATTCCATTCGGCACGGGGGAAGAGCAGATTCAGGTTGTCGCCGATGGAAGGTTCCGGACTAATGGTGCCCGTCAGGGTGGTGCTGCCGGTCTCGCTGGCGGCAGCGGTCAGGGTGCCCATAGCCGGGGTGGCCCAGCTTTCCGGGAATACGCTCACCTGGTCGGTATCGGCCCACTTGACGTTCAGCGTTTTCCCGTCCAGGGACAGCGCTTTGGTATCCTCGCCCTTGGACGCGTTCACGCTAAGGGTGTATTCCTTCACGGCGGGCTCCTCAGGAGCCGTCACTTCCGGAGCCAGCTCCATTTCCTTCTGGCAGGAGGCGGCGGCCAGCATGGCAGCAAAAGCTGCCGTATAATTCAAAATGCTTTTCATCATTCTTTCCTCCATTGGTTTACCAGTTCCAGATTCCTTCTCCGTCAAGTGAACCGGGGTCGACCCCGTTATTACTTTCACCATAAGAGTTTCGTAATACGCTGCCGCATATAACGCCTTCGATTTTCACCTCCAGGGCCTCGGCCGTAGGAGTTTGGTACTTCTGTTTCATTTTCGTTATGCTGATTTGGTTAAGTATTCGTTGCCTTTAACACGAAGCTTCATGCAAATGTAGCGCAACAAAAATGCCTCGTCAAGGGGCCGGAGCACAGTTTTTACGCAGAGTCAAAAATCCGGGGCAGATTTTTACGCAGAATCAATTTTTCCGCTTTAAAAAACAGGCCTCATCCGTAAAACCCATACGTTTGTCTTGCAAGGCACGCGTTTTTTTGATACTTTTGTGCATTAAGAAACGAAAGCATTATGGCCAGTCTGTTCAATTTCGGCTTTTTTGGAAACCAGCCGCACAGGGTGTTCAATTACAAGCCCCGCTACTATGACCCGGAGGAGGAAAAGCGTCGCCAGATGTTCGGAGACGTGGACGGCAGCAACCAGCAAGCCCGCGAAAACGGAGAATACACCCCCGGCAGCAGCCTGCGGGGCGCATTCCGCGGCGGCAACTACCAGAAAACCCGCAGCTCCATGGGAACGGCCCACACCATCATCACCATCGTCACCCTGGTCCTGATAGTAGTCGTCCTCATCTATATGGCCAAATTCTTCGAAATGCTATAGCGGACAGATATAACTATGCCCTGGTCCCATCAACAACAGGCTGCCATGGAACTGAAGATATTACCCAAAAATATCGCCGATATGATCGCTGCGGGGGAGGTGGTGCAAAGGCCTGCCTCCGTGGTGAAGGAACTGATGGAGAATGCGGTGGATGCCGGCGCCACGGATGTGAAGGTGGTGGTTACGGACGCCGGCCGCACCCTCATCCAGGTGATAGACAACGGCAGCGGCATGACCCCGGACGATGCCGTGCTGTGCTTCGAGCGGCATGCTACCAGTAAGCTCTCATCGGCCGAAGACCTGCACAGCATCCTTACCTTCGGTTTCCGCGGAGAGGCCCTGGCTTCCATTGCGGCCGTGGCGGAAGTGACCCTCCGTACCCGCACCCCGGAGCAGGAAGTCGGCGTAGAAGTGACCATGGCCGGAAGCGAGAACAAAGGCACCCGTGAGGTGAGCTGTCCGGCGGGGACCAATATCGCCGTGCGCAACCTTTTCTACAACATCCCGGCCCGCCGCAAGTTCCTCAAAAGCGACAACGCAGAGCTCCGCCACATTCTGGAGGAATTCCAGCGGGTGGCGCTCACACGGCCGGAAGTAGCCTTCTCGCTCACGCATAACGGGAAGGATATCCATGTGGTAAAACCCGCCAAAAGCTATAAATTCCGCATCCAGGCGCTGCTGGGAGCCGCCCTGGTGGGCGAATTAGTGGACATAGAGGCCACCACCAGCATCGTTTCCCTGAGCGGCTATGTGGGCAAGCCGGAAGGCGCCCGCAAAGGCCTTGGCAACCAATACCTCTTTGTGAACGGCCGCTATTTCCGCAGTCCCTATCTGCACAAGGCTGTAATGAAAGCCTACGAACACCTGATTCCGGAAGGCGTCACACCCTCGTACTTTATCTACATGGAGGTGGACCCTGCCAGCGTGGACGTGAACATCCACCCTACCAAGGCGGAAATCAAGTTCGAGGAGGAGCAGCTGGTGTTCCAGGCAGTCCTGGCCGCCGTGAAAGAGGCCATGGGCCGCGTGGGGGTGGCCGGCTCCATCGAGTTCGACAACCCGGAAGCCCGCGATATACCGGTGATAGGCTCCCGTTTCCAGGATTACTGGCCCGCGCAGGTGCCCGGCGAGGGGGTGGATGTGACGTACAATCCCTTCGAAGCCGGAGAGATGCCCGGGCAGGCCGGGCATGACGGGGGAACCGGGCATGGCGGAGGTTCCGTCATAGCCGGCCCCGACCGGCATTCTGGCGGGGCAGGCCGCCGCTACGTGAGCCCGGACCCCAACTACGGCGCCCTTTTCGAGGAACGGACACTGCCGTCGGCCCAGGTGCTCATTGTGCAGGGGAGGTACATCCTTACCCAGTCGGCCTCCGGCATTATGGCCGTGCATGTGCGCAGGGCGCGGGAACGCCTCTTCTTCGACCGCTTCTCCAAGGCCCTCAGGGACTCCTCCCACGTTAGCCAGAGCGCCCTTTTCCCGGTGCAGGTGACGGTGGGCGTAGAAGGCCGCCTGCTGCTGGACGCCCACGCCGAATTACTTCGAAATCTGGGCTTCGACATTGTCCCCTTCGGCACGGATACAGTGGTAGTAAACGGCGTTCCGGAGGGTTACAGCGTGGATAGCGGTGCAGTGCACACCCTGGTAGGGGACCTGCTGCTGCTGCTCTCCGACGAGACCCAGTCCCTCCCGGAAGTGATGGAACAGAACCTGGCGCAGAAATTCGCCGTCCTGGGAGCCTCCGGGGCCCAGAAAATCACTTCCCCCCTGGAAGCCCAGCGCCTGGTGGACGCCCTCCTGCAAAGCGAGAATCCGGAGTTCACCGCCGCAGGCCGCCGCATCCTCTCCATCATCCCCGCCGATGAACTAGAAAAACGTTTCTGACATGACTTCCAACCCCCTTCAGAATATCCCGGTAGTGACACGTAACCTCCTGTACGTGAACCTGATTATGTTTGTCGCTACCCTCATCAACCCCGCGTTCATGAAGGAGACCTTCTCCATGGCCTTCCCCTTGAGCACGGAGTTCCGCTGGTGGCAGCCGCTCACCCACATGTTCATGCACGACGGCTTCCTCCACCTCTTCTTCAACATGTACTCGCTGGTGATGTTCGGCGCCCTGGTAGAGCGCACCCTGGGCACCAGGAAGTTCCTCTGGTTCTACGCCATCACCGGCTTTGGCGCGGTGCTGCTGCACACGGGGGTCCAGTTTATGGAAGTGCAGTCTCTCCTGAAAGAGTATCCCCAGGAGGCAGCCCAAAGCATCTACAACAGCATACCCGGCATCCTGGGCGCCTCCGGTGCCGTTTACGGCGTGCTGGTGGGCTTTGCCATGCTGTATCCGCACGCCCGCCTCACCCTCATTTTCCCGCCCATCACGCTGGATGCCAAGTGGTGGGTGCTCATCTTCGTTGGCATAGAACTCTTTACCGGCATCAGCGGCACCATGATGGGTATCGCCCATTTTGCCCACCTGGGCGGTGCGCTCTTTGGCTGGCTCCTGATCCGTTACTGGCGCAAAAAACGCGAGATTTAAATGGCAACTACGGAGAAAAAGAAGCGGCACTGGCTGTCGCGGCTGTCGTTCGGGACGGTTTCGCTGGTGCTCTCCGCCCTGATGGTCCTTGCGTACCTTTCGGTGGTGGTGAACCCGGCCAAGGCGTGGATTTTCACGCTCTTCGGCCTGCTGTATCCGCTGGTGATGCCGCTCACCATAGGGCTCTTGGTATGGGCGGTGCTGCGGCGCTCCCGCATGCGGGGATTGCTGCTGGCGGTCCTTCTGCCCTCCTTTTTCTTTGCCGGCCGATACCTCCAGCTTCGCCGCCATGCCCCCGAATCTGAAGGCCCCCTGAAGGTGATTTCCTACAACGTAGGGCTCTTTGCCCACGGCGACGAAAACCTTTCCCGCAACACGCGGGCCGATTCCCTCTGCCGCTGGCTCTTGCGCCAGAACGCAGACCTGATTTGCCTGCAGGAGTTCCACCTTCCGGCCCAGATGTCCATGGACAGATGGCTGGCCGCCCGTTTCCCCGGCTATAAAGTGGAGTATTACGTGCACACGGGAAAGTCCGGGCATTCCGGCAACGTCACCCTCTCGCGGTACCCGGTGGTAGGGAAGGGGAAGATAGACTTTGAAAAATCCAGCAACCTGGCCCTGTGGACAGACATCCGCCTGGACAGCTCCACGGTGCGCGTCTATAACTGCCACTTCCAGAGTTACAACATTTCCCTGTCCAATCTGGTGAAAAAGGACGGGGCCGTGGAGGAAACCGAGCGGAAGATGCGGCGCTCCATCATCGAGCGCCCCAAGCAGGTGGCAGAGGTCCTGCACGGAGTGGACAACGCCCCCGTGCGCTCGCTGGTGGTGGGAGACTTCAACGACAACCCCCTCTCCTACACCTATTACCGCCTCCTGCGGGGCCGGAAAGACAGTTTCGTAAAGGCAGGGAAGGGTTTCGGCGCCACCTACCGCACGCTCTGGCCCCTTCTCAGGATAGACTACATCCTGTACCCGCCGGACCTGGAAGCCATCACCTATCAGGTTCCCCACGTAAAGTATTCAGACCATTATCCCATCATCGCCACCTACCATGAAACCGGAAGAAATACTCCATGAGGCCCTTCAGGCACTGCGCTCCGGCGGTACCATCCTTTATCCCACGGACACGCTCTGGGGCCTGGGCTGCGACGCCACCAACCCCGCCGCCGTAGCGCGCATCTTCGAGATCAAGCAGCGCTCGGACGCCAAATCCCTGGTCCTGCTGGCCAGTGACCTGGACATGGTGGCCCGCTACGTGAAGGAGGTCCCGCCCATGGCCGTGGACCTGGTGGAGGTGAACGACGCCCCCATGACCATCATCTATCCGGGCGCCATCGTCGCAGAGGAAGGGTCGGCCGGCGACCGCTGGCACCTCTCTCCCGCCGTAGTGGCGGCCGACGGCAGCGTAGGCATCCGCATCCCCCTGATGGAATGGTGCCGCCAGCTGGTGTTCAAGCTGGGGCGGCCGCTGGTGAGTACATCGGCCAATATCTCCGGGGAGCCTGCGCCGCTGCGTTTTTCCCAGATTCCGCAGGCGCTCAAGGACGCCGTGGACTTTGTGGTTCCGCCCTCCGTGGACACCGCCTCTACCGGCCGCGCCTCCCAAATCCTCAAAGTAGGCCTCCGCGGCGAAATCGAAATCCTCCGCCGGTAAGCGGGCTCCCTATAGTGCGAAAAGTGATAACCCTGCGGAAGGGAAAAAGACCGCCTTATCTATTTTCATCAGAAAGAATCGTCTTCCTGAACTATTTTTCCATCGTCGCCGCCTCCTTCTACCGGTTTTTCTCCCGGGTCTTCTTCCGAGCCTCCACCCGAGCCTCCACCCGAGCCTCCATTTTCTAAGTGTCCATCAAAATCAACGTCCTCGCCTGACTCGTTTTCAGATTCGCTGGCCTTTGCATACATGACGGGACGGACAGAAGCACCGAAGCATGAGTCTACCTCAGAACGACCATAAGATAATGTCCCCAGGAACATGTGGGCGGTAAATAAAACCGCGAGACGTTCACCATGGGTGGTGGAAGACCAGTAGTGGCAACTGGGGTTGGAAAGATTCGGGGATCCGTAATCGTCCCAAATATCCCCGGCAGGAAGAAAGATTTGGTTCCCTTTGCAAGGCCCGTCCTTGCGCTTTATCAACAATCCGGCGACGCCGGAAGAACGATAATCTGAGACCCAGGTACAGATGAACAGGTCAGAATCGAGAGTCTTCCAGTCCTGGCTTGAGGGCATACGCCATGGGTCTCCCCAAAGCGCAGCGGCAATATCATCTCCGCTCCACGAATAGCTTTCCCAGTTGTACCCGGTTTTTCCCTCCTTCCAATTCGAGGCGTCAAAAGGGTTGTCAAGCGCATGGCCAGGCTTGTAATAAGGCACAGGGTCACCCCAGGCAAAATAATCACCGTAGTCCCAGGGATTATCCGCACCCACGTTGCAGGTGGCCCATCTGAGGTTCTTTTTCTCCCCTGCTATTGTAACTGTGCCCATATCGACATATTCACGCATCCTCAGGGTGGACTGGAAATATTTTCCTGCCGTGAAGCTTACGCTGGGGGCCGAGAACAGCCAAGTCCTTTTGTCGCCGTCCACGGCATCGAAAGTCACCTTCTCCCCGGAAACAGCCGGAAGTGCGGCATAGAGGACATCCGTGGCCGCAGATGATGTGATGACATATTCCTGATTCCCAATGGTGACAGAGAGCGACTTTGCACTCAGGGCTGTGGTGCCGTCAACGTTGCGAAGCATGAGCTTGAAGATAGCAAACAGGGCCACCGGCTGGGCGGTGACGGTGAGGCCGGGTTCGGCAATCTGGATAGTGCCGGAGCCCACCCTCACGTCCAGGTTTGCGCTCAACGTGCCATCCTGTGCGGCAAGCAGCTCGGCGGCGTCTTTAACATCTGTGCAGTCATCCTTGGCGGCGGAGAGGGGATATACAATGATGCAGGGAGTGTCGTTCTCCGCGCCTTCCACTACAAATTCAATGGTGGCAGAGCCGGTGGCGTCCACCTCCGTGATGCGGGCATCGGCCATTTTCCTCTCTTCGCCTGCCTGGTACAGGATGGCCAGGTGCTCGTCCACGGCCCAGGTGGAGGTGATTTTATTTCCATCTTCGGCCACAGCCTTGGTGTCGCCGGACTTCGAATCCAGCTTGGTGGTAATGGTGATTGCTTCCATCTCGGGGATGGAATTACCGAGCGGCTGGAGTCCCTCTTGCTGAACTTTGTTGCAGGCCAGCATGGCAAAAGCCAGGGCGAGCATTGCAAATACTTTCTTCATTACTTTGTCCTCCCTTCATTATGGATTAAACGGATCGCCGCCGGGGATGTAATCATCCGGATCACTCAATTGAAGAATGCAACTTTCTGGCCTGATTGCCACCGCTACACTCTCCGGTGTACGGTAGATTTCTTTCTCTGTTCGCATAATTAAAAGATGGCGTAAAAAATCAATTTCTCCCGCAAAAATACCCCCTCTCGGACAAATGGATGTCTCAAATTTGCAAAAAAATGTCTCAAATCTGCAAAAAGTGACATTTTTACGTCTTTCCGCACCCCAAAACACACCCCGCCGGGCCAGGTGTGCTCCTCACGGTCCACGGCAGTCGGGGATTGGGAAAATCGGCCGGAAATGTGTACCTTTGCGAGGTTTTTGAACGAGCGCGCATGATACACGGAAAGAAAATAGTGGTGGTAATGCCTGCGTACAACGCAGAAAAGACCCTGGAGCAAACATACATGGAGATTCCCATGGATGTTGTGGACGAGGTCATCCTCACCGACGATTGCAGCCGCGACTCCACCGTCCGCAAAGCCCGCGAACTGGGCATTCGGGAAGTCCTTATCCATCCCCGGAACAGAGGCTACGGCGGCAACCAGAAAACCTGCTATGACCGCGCCCTGGAACTGGGAGCGGACATTGTGATCATGCTGCACCCGGACTACCAATACACCCCCAAGCTCATAGAGGCCATGGCCTATATCATCGCCAACGGCGTGTATCCCGTGGTTTTCGGTTCCCGTATCCTGGGAAAAGGCGCCCGCAAAGGCGGCATGCCGCTGGTCAAGTACATCGCCAACCGCAGCCTCACCTTCTTCCAGAACGTCCTCATGAACCAGAAACTCTCTGAGTATCATACCGGTTACCGCGCCTTCAGCGCAGAGGTCCTGCGGAAAGTGGACTACCACCAGTGCTCGGACGACTTTATCCTGGACAACGAGATGGCCGCCCAGATTTTCTGGGCAGGCTACGAGATAGGGGAGGTCACCTGCCCCACCAAGTACTTCGACGACGCATCCTCCATCAGCCTCAAACGCAGCACTATTTACGGACTGGGCGTGCTGCGCGTCTCGCTGCTCTACAGGCTTTGCAAGTGGAAGCTGATGCGGAGTGCCCTTTTCCCTGCATGAAGCTGCCGGCCTTCATAGAAAAACTGCTCAAGGGCCCCAGCGGAGACCTCCGCATCCAGGCCTTCCGCTACCTGATAAGCGGCGGAACGGCTTTTCTGGCCGATACAGCCCTGCTCACCCTCCTGACGGAAGTCTTCGGCAGCAAGTACCTGCTCCTGTGGACCGCTATCGCCTTTTCCGTCGGGCTGCTGATCACCTACCTTTTCAGTATCCGCTGGGTCTTTGACAAGCGCAGCGTCAGCAACCGCACGGTGGAGGTGACGGTCTTTGTGCTGATCGGCGTGACAGGCCTGGCGCTTACGGAACTGATGATGTGGCTTTTTGCCTCCCGGGCCGGGCTTCACTACCTGCCTTCCAAACTGATAACCACGGCGCTGGTGTTCATCTGGAACTTCGCCGCCAAAAAACTCCTTCTTTTCCGATGAATAGTAACAAGGTCCGGCTGATAGACGGCATCATCATTGTGCTGGGTTCCCTGCTGTTTTTGACGGGGATAGGCGGCGTGCGCCTTTTTGACTGGGACGAGATCAACTTCGCCGAGAGCGCCCGCGAGATGCTGGTTACCGGTGACTGGTTCAATGTCCAGATCAATTACATCTCCTTCTGGGAGAAGCCGCCGCTCTTTATCTGGGCGCAGGCCCTGAGCATGAAGCTTTTTGGCGTGAACGAGTTCGCCGCCCGCTTCCCCAACGCCGTGATGGGCGTGGTCACGCTCCTTACCCTTTTCCACTGCGGGCTCAAGAGCGAGAACCTGCGCTTCGGGATTCTCTGGGCAGGCCTTTATGCCATTTCCTTCCTGCCTTTCATCTATTTCAAAAGCGGCATCATAGACCCCTGGTTCAACTATTTCATCTTCCTGGGCATCTACTTTTTCTCCCGCTACGATGACACGATGCAAACGCGCCACGCGGCGCTGAGCGGCCTGTTTACGGGGCTTGCGGTGCTTACCAAGGGCCCGGTGGGCTTCCTGATTTTTGCCCTCACCTTCGCGGGTTGGCTGGTCTTCCGCGGCTTCCGCTTCAGCTTCCGCTGGGCCGATGTCCTGGTGTACCTGCTCACCCTCGCCCTTTCCGGCGGCGCCTGGTTCCTGGCCCTCCTGGCAACGGGCCACGGGGAAGTGATCCAGGACTTCCTGGAATACCAGGTGCGCCTTTTCCAGACGCAGGACGCCGGTCACGGGGGCTTCCCGCTCTACCACTTTGTGATTCTGCTGTTTGGCGTTACCCCGGCCTCTTTCCTGGCTCTTTCCACCTTCCGCCGAGGGGTCCTGGAGCAGGAGCACGACAGCCGCAACAAGGACCTCTTCCGCTGGATGATGGTCTCCTTCTGGGTGGTGCTCATCCTCTTCAGCATCGTGCGCACCAAGATTATCCATTATTCCTCCTTCTGCTACTTCCCGCTCACTTATCTGGCCGCCTGGGCCGCCTCCCGCATGATAGACGGAAGAATCCGCTTCAAGTGGTGGCACAAGACGTCCCTGATAGCCACGGCGGCCGTTTTCGGCCTTGCCTTTACGGCCCTCACGCTCTTTGACCGCTGGAAAGACAAGCTGGCCCCCATGGTGGCGGACCCCTTTGCCGTGAGCTGCATGGACGCGGAGTCTTCCTGGATAGGCTTCGAGCCTTTTCTGGGCGCGATTCTGCTGGGCATGACCATCTGGTTCTGCGTGCGCTTCCCCCGCCAGAGGACTCTCTCCTCCTTCCTGCCGCTGGCGGTGGGCAACATCCTGTTTCTGATGACAGCGCTCTTCTGTGCC
The DNA here is from genome assembly GCA_902788175.1 of uncultured Bacteroidia bacterium. Lineage (GTDB taxonomy): Bacteria > Bacteroidota > Bacteroidia > Bacteroidales > UBA932 > Cryptobacteroides. The sequence goes on along the minus strand of CADAJF010000004.1, from coordinate 14,489 downwards.
GTCCCCGAGGTGGAGAAGTACAGCCAGGCATCGGCCCTGGACTTTTATGAGGAACGGAAGGGGGAAGACTGCTACGTGCAGCCGGCCTACTTCAAAAGCTACGCGCAGTATTTCTACACAGACCGGCAGCCGGGCAACACCTGCGAGGATTTCCAATGGCTAAGCCAGGGCCCCATTGACAAGCCCTGCTACTTTGTGGTGAAGGACATTCCGGCCGAAGTGACCCGCCTGGAGCAGGACGTCCCCGACGCCGTCTTCCTGGAACGCCGCCCCGGTTTCCGCTTCTACTTGCGCCGTCCTAAAGAGTAGCTTATTTCCCGGCCAGGTGTTTTTCCCAGGCCCAGGCTGCGGCCAGGGTCTGCTCCACTGTGCGGGTGGCTTTCCAGCCCAGGACGGTGTTGGCCAGGCCAGGGTCTGCCCAGATGGCGGTGACGTCTCCGGGGCGGCGGGGAGCAAACTTGTAATTGAGCTTTACGCCGTTCACTTTCTCGAAGGCATTCACCAGCTCCAGCACGCTTACAGGGCGGCCTGTGCCCACGTTGAAGACCTCGCAGGGCTGGGCCATCTTTCCCTCCACCATGCGCGTGACGGCAAACACATGCGCCCGTGCAAGGTCCACAATGTCAATGTAATCCCGCAGGCAGGTGCCGTCCGGGGTGGGGTAGTCGTTGCCGAAGATGCTCAGCACTTCGCGCTTGCCTATAGCCGTTTGCGTGATGAAAGGCACCAGGTTGTTGGGCACTCCGCGCGGAAGCTCCCCGATCAGGGCGCTGGGATGGGCGCCGATAGGATTGAAATAGCGCAGCAGGATGCCCTTGACGGCACCCTCGGTGGCCTTTACGGTGTCCCGCAGGATATCCTCGCACATGGACTTGGTGTTGCCGTAGGGCGACGTAGCGGGCTTTCGCGGGGTAGCCTCCGTCACGGGCACGGCATCCGGCTCCCCATAGACCGTGGCCGATGAAGAGAAGAGCACATTGCACCCGCCCTTCTCCTGGGCTACCTCCAGTACGTTGAGAAAGCTTACCAGGTTGTTCTTGTAGTACATGAGGGGCTTGGCCACGGATTCTCCCACGGCCTTGAAGGCGGCAAAGTGAATCACCGCGTCAATGGGATACTTGGCAAAAAGGGCTCGTACGGCCTCCATGTCGCAGAAATCCACCACTTCCAGGGGAAGGTCTTCCCGGCCAGTGATTTTCTTCACGCCCTCGAAGCAGGTGCGGTCGCAGTTGGAGAAATTGTCGGCCACCACTACCTCGTAGCCGGCTTCCAGCAGTTCTACCGTTACATGGCTGCCGATGAATCCGGCCCCGCCCGATACCAGAACAGTCTTTTTCATTCGCTTATGTTTTTCAATTTCAATTCCTTTTTGCGCTCGCGCTCCAGGTAACGTTCAAAGAGGAGACGTTCCCGCTGGGCCTTCTTCTCCAGCTTGCGCAGCAGCTTGAGTTTCTTGGCCCGTTCCTTGTCCAGCTTGCGCTGGGCCTTGGCGGCCTGTTTTTCCTCGTAGATGCGGTCTTCCTCGGCCCATTTGGCTTCGCGGGCGGCCTGGCGCTCCTGTTTTTCGCGCTCCTTTTGGGCATCCCTTTCCGCTTTCTCCCGGGCCTTGATTTCCTTTTCCGTCAGCTGCGGGGAAGGGGCCGTCAGGCTGCTGTCTGCAGGGGCGGTGGAGAGGCTGTCTGCCGCTACCGCCAGGCTGTCCAATGCCCCCCGGAGGCTATCCAGCGGCACTTTCAGGCTATCCAGGGGCGTTTTAAGGCTGTCCAACACGCCCTTCAGGCTGTCCCGGGGAACCGCCAGGCTGTCTGCCAGGGAGAGGGTATCGGCCGCAGCGCGGGCCAGGGAATCCCGCTCCCGATTGCGCTTTCTTTCCCGCACCACCTGCAGGGAGTCGCGGATGGCAATCTCGCGGTAAATTTTCTTGATGTGGCCCGGGAAGTAGTCCTGGGTCTGCTTGAATTCCGTGTGCGGACGGGCCAAGTAGGAGAGGCGCTCGCTGGGCCGGGGAACAAGCGAAGTGACATCCCGCGGCGACGAGGGCCGTTTTTCCGGCTCCCAGCGGAAGCCCTTCAGGGTGCGTTCATCCTCGGGCATCTGGACGGAGGGGTAGCCGTCGTTCTTGGGGTTCTCGTAGTAGTGGATGCGGTCCAGTTCCCCGTCCTGGAAGATGGCGTACATCATCTTGGCGTCCACTTTGTTCACCGTGGCCAGCGCGCCGTTCTCTTCCAGGTAGAAGATGGAGGAAGCGCCGCCCAGCGCGTCAAAACGGGTGAGGGAGGAGGTGGAGTCAAAGTACGCCACCATCTCCGCGCCGCGGATCTGGTCATAGCTCTTGGGGGCTTCCTCGATGGTGATGAAGGCGTTGGAGAGCAGGTGGGCTTTCTGCATCTGCTTGTCCTTGATGACCATGTAGATGCTGTCGGCGGCGTACTGCCTGTTGCCGTCGCTGAAGAAGATGGGGTTCTGGTACACGCGCACCAGCGAGTCCAGGTCCGTGTACATGAGGGAGTCTGCCGACATCTGCATCTTGCGGCGGAAAAGGCGTACCCGCTTATGGCCCCAGATGAAATTGACCTTGGTGGTATCCTTTGGCGGGGCGATGCTGTCCGGCGGTGCAGCGCCGCCTCCCAGGCTGTCCGGCAGGTCCAGCTTCTTTTCCTGAAGTGCCTTCAGACTATCCCTGGGGGCCGATTTCAGGCTGTCCAGGGCCGGCAACGCCGCCTTCAGGCTGTCTGTAGGGGCAGCTTTCAGGGAGTCCAGTGGCGGTAGCACCGCCAGGCTGTCCGGCTGTGCTGCAGGCGGTTCCGGGGGCGGCGGGGGCTCTTCTGCCGGGGGTTCTTCTGCCGGGGGCTCTGCGGGCGGCGTTTCTGCCGGGGGCTGCTCCTCGGAGGCGCCCTTCGCGCCTTTCCCCTTGTTGGGCGGATCCGGCGGGCGGTTGGGGTCGTTTTTGGCGGCTTCTTCTGCGGCCTTGGCAGCTTCCTCGGCCGCTTTCCGGCGGTATTCCATGATAGGGTCCCCGCTTACGTCGCCCAGGCGTTTTTCTGCATCCTTCACCCAGGGCTCCGGCACGTCGCAGCGCTGGATGCCCCGCATCAGGAGGGTATCGGCCCCCACGTAGAGGGTGTCGCGGACGCCTTTTTCGTCGCTTATGGACATGACGGCGGGCTCCCGCGTCATGCGCACCTGCGAGAGCGAATCCATGTACTGGAAACGCCCCGCCAGCGCATACACGTTGCGGGTGGTATCCATGATTTCCACGTTGCCCCGAAGGTCCGCGTCCTTGATGTCCCGGTAGTAGTAGAGGGTATCGGCCCAGGTTTCCTGGTCCTTGGTGAGGACGTGCACCTTGCGGCGGAAGAAGAAGAGCTCTCGGCCCCGGTCGTACCAGCCGTCGTGGGCGCTGAGCATCTTGTCGTCCTGCCACATGTCGGTGCCGTAGCCAAAGTAGGCGGTGGAAAGGTCGCTGCGGTACTCCAGGCGCGATGTTTTCACAAAAGTGGTGTCCAGGTACATGTTCACCTGGTCGTTGAACACAAAGAGGCGGGCCTTGGAGTCGTAGGTGCCGTAAAGGCTTTCGATGACCTGGCCGTCTTTGTCCCGCATGGCGCCGCCGCCCTGGAAAATGGCCACGGAATCCTTGGTGTTGTAGTCCAGGTAGCGGGTGCGCAGGATGTTCTTGTCCTTGTCTTCCAGCTGCACCAGCGAGCCGCGGAAACGGGCCATGTTGTCGTCCACCACGTACTGCAGGGTGGCACTGCTCAGCTGGGTCTGGTCCTGGATAATGCGCACGTTGCCCACAGCGTCAATGATATTGGTATTGACGTTCCAGAGGGCGGTGTCGCACAGGAGGTAAGTGTTGTTGTGGAAGAACTTGGCCGGGCCTATCACTTTGCGGAAATTCTCTCCGTTCACCTCCAGCAGATGGGCGCTCTGGGCGCTCAGGAGCTTGACTTTGTCGTCCTGCTGCCCCTGCTGGGCTGCAAGCGGGGCGGACGCCGCAAACAGCGTCCCCAAGGTCAGGAGGATATAAGCGGCCAGGCGGTGCACAGCTACTGTTTAAGCTGGTTCCAGGCCTCCCGCGAGAACTCGCATTCGGAGAAAAGCGGGTCGATGATGATGTAGGTGTTTTTCACCTTTTGGTTCAGGAAGGCATCCAGGGCCTCCATTTGCTTGTCCATGCGCACCTTGTCCAGGATTTCGGTGTAGTCGTTCTCGAAGGTGGCGGTGTGGGCGGGCAGGATCTTGTCCACGCGGATAATCTTGTAGATGAGGTTGCCGCTGCGGCCCTGCAGGTAGCCTTCGTTGTCCTGGGACTCCACGGGCTCCGAGATGTCACCCACCTGGAGGTCCTTGATGGCGGTGTAGTCGGCCGGCTTCAACTGGTCTATCTCAAAGTAGGAAGAGCCGGTGGAAGGGTCCGACATCTGGCCGCCGTTGGTGCGGGTGGCCGGGTCCTCGGAGAAGAAGCGGGCGGCCATCTCGAAGGCTATTTCCCCTTCCTGGATCTTGGTGCGGATGCTGTCCAGCTTGTGGAAGGCCGTTTCCCTGTCCTCCCCTGTGTACTGGGGCTTGATGAGGATGTGGCGGGCGTTGAACATGTCGCCTTTTTTCTCGATGACTTCGATGATGTGGAAGCCGTCCGGGGTTTCCACTATCTGGGAAATGGTGCCGGGCCTGAGGGCCATGGCGGCATCCGAGAAGGCGGGCCAGAAGATGGAGCGGGACGCCAGGCCCAGTTCCCCGCCGCGGCGGGCGCTGCCCGGGTCTTCGGAATAAATACGGGCCAGGGTGGCGAACTTCTCCCCGTTCATGATTCTTTCCCGCAGGCTCAGGAGCTTCTCTTTCACCGCAAGGGCAGCCTTGGCGCGGTCCGGGTACAGGCAAACCTGGCTAAGCTGGTACTTGACCGGGACTACGGGAAGGTCTTCCGGGTCCGTGGCCTCTATGTACTTTTTGACATCGTAGGGGGTCACTTCCGGGATATTTCCGGCCACCTGCATCCGCTCCTGCTCTATAAGGCTTTGCTCCTCAAGTGCTTTCTGCCATTCCTGGCGCAGCTTGTAAAGGGGCTTGCCAAAGTATTTTTCCATCTCTTCGTCGCCGCCCAGCTGGGTGCGGAACCAGTCCATGCGCTGGGTGAGGTTCCCGTCCACCATATCCTGGTTCACGGAGAGGGAGTCCAGGCGGGCCTGCATGAGGTAGAGTTTGGCGTCCAGCATGGCTTCCAGCACTTCGCAGCGCACGTCTTTGTCCGAGGAGGCGCCGCTGGCGCGCATCTGCTGTACCTCTGATTCCAGGTCTGAGAGGAGGATGGTTTCCCCGCCCACCACGGCGATGGTCTTGTCCACTACGCCTTTGTATTTCTGGGCGCTGAGGCTCAGGCAGCAGAGCAGGGCGGCTATCGTCAGAAAAAAGCTTCTATTCATAGGTTCAATAAATAACGAATTTATCCTTGGCACGGGCGTTCTCCAGCAAACTCCGTTCCAGCTGGGTTTCCAGCTTGTGCCGGCGCTCGCTCAGGATCAGGTCCCGGACCCGCTGGGTGACAAACTCCTCCGGGGCGGTTTTGTCCTCCGGAATCAGTTCCCTCACGTAGCATATGTAAGCAATGCCGTCTGCGTCCGTGTACTCGTTGTAGCCGGAGCGGACGTTGGAAAAGAGCCGATGGTGCTCTGCCCCCAGCTCCCGGGAAAGGGCCAGTACGTCCGTCCAGTTGTCCGCCAGGTCCAGGAAGCGGATGGCCGATGTAGCGGCAAGGCTGGCGGCCTCCATCACCTGTTCCTGCTCCGCCGAGCAAATCATCAGGCGGAGTGCCCGGTAGTTTTTGGAATCGGCGGGAATGACCAGGCTGCGGGCCTTCACTACGGGACGCTCCAGCGTGAACATGTGCGGGTTTTCCCGGAAGAAGCGGGCAATTTCCTCTGCGCTTACCAGGGTGTCCAGCCGCTGGGAAATGTACAGCTGCTCATAGCGGTACTTCAGGAGGGTGCGGCGGTACTCTTCCAGCTCCTGCGAGACGTCCTTCTCCTGGTCCGACAACTGCTCATTGGCCATGTCCAGCATCAGGAGGTCCTTGGCCCAGGCTTCGATGTACTGGCGGGCCAGCTGGGCGCTGTCCTGGGCCGACACGCCCTGCGGAATATAGTCTTCCAGCTGGCTCCGGTGGAGCTTGTGGTCCCCTGCACGGGCAACCACCTCTCCGCGGAACAGCTCTGCGGCGGTGTCGGCCAGTTCGCACGAGACCGCCAGGATGCCCATAAGGGCTATGAAAAGGCTTTTGCGCATAATCTTGCAAAGATACTAATTTTCTTCCAATAACAGTTTCAGCAGGCGGCTCAGGGCGGCGCGGACCTCGGCCTGGGGAACTGTGCTGTGGTTGGTGAGGATGGAGAGGGTGACGGCGGGCTGTCCGTCCGTGTCCAGGATGTAGCCCGAGTAGCACAGCACCCCGTCCATGGAACCGCTCTTGATGCGGACACGCTCCCGGCCCTGAACGCCCTGCAGCAGCGAGGAAAGGGTGCCCTCTCCGGGCTTCGGGAGTGAGCCCAGGAAGGCCCCGAAGGCCGGGCTGCGGCGCATGGCCTGCAGGAAGTCCACCATCCACTGCGGGGACACGTAGTTCATGTGCGAAAGGCCGCTGCCATCTACCTGGCGGATGCCTCCGGGGTCCAGTCCCAAGTCTTCCAGGACCTCCCGCTGGGCCACCAGGCAGCTGTCGTAAACGGCTGTCTGCGAGGCTTCTTCGCCCATGGCCCGGAGCAGCGCCTCTGCGTAGAAATTGTCGCTGCGAACATTGGTGATGCGCACAATGTCCTTCAGGGGCGCACTTTCCGTGGCCCCCACCACAACGGGCTTTCCGGCCTTCTGGGCGGGCACAAAGTCGGTGCCGGGGCGGATGTAGCCGTTGCGGTCGATATCGGCGTAACCCCCGCTGACTTCCCAGCCGGTGCTGCAGAGGTTTTTCCAGAAGTAGTAGGCGCAGGTGAGCGCGCCGAATTTATTGGCAAAATGCTCTGTCTTGGGCTTTCTGTCCGTGGCAAAAGTGCCGTGCAGCTCTGCGTAGGGCGCCAGGTCCGTGGTGTAGAGGTAGAGGCTGTTGCCGCTGCCGGCGGGCCCTGTGAAACTGTGGTTCTGGAGGTGCAGCCAGGGCGTTTCCGGGTAGCTTTGCCGCACGGAAACGGGCTTTCCGGGGCTGCCTGCCTGCACGGCAAAGTCTATGGCGTTCTGGTAGAAGCAAAGGGCGCTGGTGCCGGCGCCGTAGTAGGTGCCCACGTCGTTGTAATTCCAGCTGGGGTGCTCCAGCTGGCCTTCGTAGGAGCTGCCGTCGCCGACGATCCGGCCGTTGATTTTCTGGATGCCGGCCTGTTTGAGCAGGCTTTTCCACTTCCAGAACAGGGCATCGGGCTTAAGGGCAATGCTGTCCCGCGCGCCGATGGTAGGGTCCCCGTGGCCGATGATATAGACATCCCCCTCCAGCACGCCGTCTTCGCGGATTTCGCCGGTATAGCCCAGCTCGGTGGCAAAGCGCGCCTGCTCGCCGAAGGCATGCAGGGCCGTGCCCGTGGTGACCAGCTTGAGGTTGGAAGCCGGCACCAGCCGCTGGGTGGGGTTGTGGCTTACCAGCACGCGCCCTTCGCGGTCTATGGCCACCATGCCCCAGGCAGCCTCTGCGAGCGGCCCGCTTTGCTGCAGCCGCTTCACGTACTGCTGCAGCGGGGTCTGGGCGGCGGCGCCAAGGCTGGCAAGAAGGCTTGCCAGAAGGAGTAAACGCCTCATAATCAATATAGTTTAAACTTCTTTACTTTCCCGTCTTTCCAGCTAAGGTCCACCGTTTGTCCGGTGCGGGTGCGAACGCCCCTGATATGGCCGCTGGGCCAGGCGGCGGGAAGGGCCGGCAGGGCTTTCACCTCATCGGGCGTGGACTGGACCAGCATCTCGATAACGCCGGCGCAGCCGCCGAAGTTGCCGTCAATCTGGAAGGGGGAGTGGGCGTCCAGGAGGTTGGGATAGGTGCCGCCGCCGCGCCGGGCATCCTCGCCCTGGTAACCGTCCGGGCTCACGTAGCGGAGCAGGCGCCGGTACATGCGGTAGGCGTTTTCGCCGTCTCCCAGGCGCGCATACAGGTTCACCCGCCAGCCGCAGCTCCAGCCGGTGGTCTCGAAGCCCCGCATTTCCAGGGATTGGAGGGCCGCCTGGGCCAGAGGCGTTCCGGCCGCAATCTGGTGGCCGGGATACACGCCTATCAGGTGCGACTGGTGCCGGTGGCGGGGGTCCCAGTCCTCCCAGTCGTGGTACCACTCCTGCAGGGCGCCGTCGGCTCCTGTGTGATAGCCGCGAAGGCGCGGGAGAACGGCCTCCACGCGGGCGGCGAATTCCTCGTCTCCCAGTTCCCGGGCGGCCAGGAGGGCATCCGTGAGGCATTCCCGGGTGATGGCAAGGTCCGACGTGGATCCGTACAGGGTGCGGCCCAGGTAGCCGTCCGGGGCGCGGTAAAGGTTCTCCGGGGAGGTGGTGGGGGAAGGGATGAGTTCCCCGTCTTTTTCTGTCAGGTAGCCCAGGCAGAACTGTGCCGCGCCTTTTAGCACGGGATAGTCCCGCTCCAGGGCCGCGCGGTCCCGCGTAAAAAGCCAGTGCTCCCAGATGTGGGTGCTGAGCCAGGCGCCGCCCATGTTCCAGTTGGCCCAGGAGGGGTCTCCGGTGCCCAGGCCCACGGGGCAGGTCATGGCCCAGAGGTCGCTGTTATGGGCCAGGCACCAGCCTTCCTCCACCCCATAATAGTTCCGGGCGGTGGTGGTGCCGGTGCGGGAGAGATTGTGCAGGAAAGCCAGCAGGACCTCATGCATTTCCGGCAGGCCGGCGGCCTCTGCCGCCCAGTAATTCTCTTCCAGGTTGATGTTCACCGTGTAGTTGCTGCTCCACGGCGGGTTGGTGCTCTCGTTCCAGAGGCCCTGCAGGTTGGCGGGGACGCCCGGGGTGCGGGAGCTGGCGATGAGGAGGTATCGGCCGTACTGGAAATAGAGGGCTTCCAGCTCCGGGTTGGCTTCCCCTTCTGCGTAGCGCAGCAGCTGCTGGTCCGTGGGAAGGGCGCTGATGGCCGGGTCTGTGTCTCCAAGGTCCAGGCTTACGCGGTTAAAAAGGGCCTGGTAATCCTTCAGGTGGCGTTTTTTCAGCTCTTCCCAGCCTGCCTCTGCGGCCCGGCCTGTATTTCTGAGGGGGGCTTCCTGGTAGGAGCGGCCTTCCTTTACCGGGTCTTTGTCAAAGCCGTTGAAGCTGGTGAGGTTGCTCACCAGGATGAGGGCTTCCTTCACACCGGAAATGCGCAGGGCGCCGTCCTCTGCAAGGGCCTGGTCGCAGCGCACTACGGTGCGGTAATGGATGCCGCGGGAGGGGTCGAAGAAAAAGTGCTCGTCGGCCTGGTAATAGCCGGGCAGGGCATGCCAGGCGGTGTAGCCGTCGCTGATAAGGCAGTGGGTGTCCGTGCCGGTCTGGTGCGGCTGCTCGGAAAAAAGCCGGACAGTGGCCTCTATGGGAGCCTCGGAGCTTAAACGGATGGCTATGACGCTGTCCGGGGCCGAGACCAGGTATTCTGCCTTGAAGGCCTTTCCGCCGCGCTTGTACTCGATGGTGGCAAGGGCCTCCGAGAGGTCCAGCTGCCGCCTGTAATCCTCCACCTCCCCTTCCGGATAGGTGATTTCCAGGCTGCCCAGCGGCTGGTAAGTCTCGCTGAAATGGCCCTGGAGCTTGCGCTGGAGCTCATCGGCCAGGCGATAATCTTCGTTGTCCAGGGCTTCGCGCACCTGAGGCAGCCACTGCGCGGCTTCTCCCCAGGGCGTGAGGGCGGGCACCTTTCCAAAATCCGGGTGCTCCCCGCCACGGTCCGGTTCTCCGGTCCAGAGGGTGATGTCATTGAGGGAAATGCGGTCTGTGACGGTGCCGCCATAGACCATGGCCCCCAGCGTGCCGTTTCCAAGGGGCAGTGCCTCCTCAAAGTGCTGCGCCGGAGCGTTGTAGTGCAGCACCAGGGGCTTTTGCTCCTTTGAGCAGCCCATCAAGGCCAGCAGCCCCGCCGCCAGCCCTAAAACCTTGCTGTTCACGGCTTACTTGGTGCCGAAGATACGGTCTCCGGCGTCTCCCAGGCCCGGGACTATGTAGGCGTTCTCGTTGAGGCACTGGTCCACAGCGGCCACGTAAATGCCCACATCCGGGTGCTCCTGCTGTACCTTGGCCACGCCGTCCGGGGCGGCCACCAGGCACATGAGACGGATGTTCTTGCAGCCGCGCTCCTTGAGCATGGCGATGGCGTCACAGGCGCTGCCGCCGGTAGCTAGCATGGGGTCCGTGAGGATGACCATGCGCTGCTGGATATCTTCCGGGAGCTTGCAGTAATAGACCACCGGGGTGTGGGTTTCCTCGTTCCGGTACAGGCCGATATGGCCCACCCTGGCCACGGGAACCAGGTTCAGGAGTCCGTCCACCATGCCTATCCCCGCCCTCAGGATGGGGACGATGGCCAGCTTGCGGCCGCTAACCACCTTGCCGGTCATGGGGCAGAGGGGCGTTTCGATGGGCATGTCCTCCAGGGCGATGTCGCGGGTGACTTCGTAGCCCATCAGGAGGGAAATTTCCGTAAGGAGCTCCCGGAAATCCTTGGAACCGGTTTCTTTCTTGCGCATGATCGTGAGCTTGTGCTGGATCATGGGATGGTCTATTACATGCAGTTGACTCATACTGTATAAGGGATTAGGGGTTTACTCTTCCTTGACTTCGGCCTCCGGGAACCATTCCTTGAGCTTGAGGCGTGCCTTGGCCTTGATGTCCGGCGTGATGGCGGTGCTTACGTAAGCGATGGCGGCCACCAGGGCGGCCCAGTCATCGGCCAGGCCGGTGAAGGGGATAAAGTCCGGAATCAGGTCTATGGGGAGGATAAAGTAGCCCAGCGCACCGGCGATGATGGCCTTGTAGCGGGCGGGGGTATTGTCGTCCATTAAGGTGTAATACAGCACCAGTGCGTAGTACACGGCCTTGGAACCTGCCTTGACGGCAAAACGCTGGAGTTTTTTCCAGAAGTCCTTGTCCGTGAAGTCCTTCCGGTACTGCTCCAGCTCTTTTGAAGTGAAGTCTGTTTTTCCCATACGGCAAATTTAAGAAATTTTGCGGAAAACTTTTAGCCAGCTGTGCGCTCTTTTAAAAGACCATTCTCCAGGCGGCCTGCTGGGCCCTTTGGCTGTGGGCGGCGTTCATCTTGCCAAAGTTCCATTTCACGCCGAAGAGGATGTATCGGCCCATGACCAGGCGGTAGGTGTCTTCCTCGTAGTTGGCGTTGACGGTGTGGGTGAGGTTCCGCGTCTGGTTCAGGATGTCGTTGACCTTGATGCTCAGGTTGAAGGCGCCGATATTCTTGGACACCTCCGCGTTCCACTGCCACTCCGGCTGGCCGTAGCCTTCCGCGTAGCCGTTGTAAAATACATAGGTGAGGTCCGAGTTCAGGTCAAACTCATGGCGGGTGGTGTAGGTGCCTCTCAGGCCCAGGTGCGTGTTCAGCGTGTTCATGTTCACGCTGGGATCCAGCGAGTAGCGCGAAAGCCGGCCTCCTGTACCGGCGTTTGCGCTCACCGAGTAGCGGTCCTGGTTGTATTTGACGCTGGCGTCCAGGGAAGGGTTCAGCGTATGGGTCCGGCTCTCTCCAAAGCCGCTCTGGCCGCCGTAAAAACGCGATCCGCTGGCGTCGGCGCCCCAGAAATCGGCCATGAAGGCGGCGTAGTCGAAGGTCTCCTTGTCCAGGCCGGGGAGCGTGCCCTTGGACTGGTAGCTGGTGGAGGACGTGTACATGATGGAGGAGCCCAGGGTAAGCGACCAGGATTTGTCGCTGTTCAGCGGGGTGGTGTAGCTGGCATAGAAGTTACCGCCAAGCTGCGGTTTGGCGCTGTTGACGGGGAGGGAATAGAGGATGCCGTCGCTGTCGTACCAGCGGGCATAGCTCACGGGGTTCAGGGTCAGGGAGCCGAAAAAGTTCAGCATGAGGGTAGAGAAGCGCTCCCGGTCATTACGGGTCCAGCCAAGGCTGAAGTTGGTGTTGGAGTAGGGCTTAAGATAGATATTGCCGATACCCAGGCGGGAAGGGTCCGCGATATCCAGCACGGGCAGTATGCTGCCGGCCGACGGCTTGTTGGTATAGCCGGAAGCGGAGGCGTTGTAGCGGTTGTTGCCCACGGTGTGCCGGATGCGAAGGGTGGGTGTCACGTACCACAGCCATTCGCCCATGCCCGTTTCCTTTTCTATGCCGTAGCTTCTGGAGAAGGTCTCGTTGAGAGCGCCGCTGAGCCTGGCGCCCAAGGTGAGCCAGCTCTGGGCGGCGAACTTGTACTGGATGGTGGCGTCGTACTGCTGGATCAGGTAGCGGTTGCGGCTCAAGGAGGAGTAGTAGTCGTTGTGGCCCATGGCGTCCGAGGCGTCCCGCACCTGCGTGGAGCCGGAATAGCCGAGGCCTGCACCCGCCGACAGGGTCCATTTTTCGCCCAGGGATTCCGTATAGCGGATGTCGCCGTTCAGCGAGAGGGCAGAGCCGTCGGAGATGTAGTTAAGGGCCTTGGAATCCGTGTGCAGGGCGGTGCGAAGGAGGGAATTCTCCTCGCTGGTGCCGTCGGAGGTGTCGTAGTTTCCGTCCACCATCAGGCGAAGTGATCGGCCATTTTTTCCGAAGAGTTCCCGGAAAGTGACGCTGGAAGAAAGCATGGCGGTGCGGGAGGTTTCCAGCGAGTGGACGGCGTTTTCCGAGCTGTTCACCGTGGCCCCGTTCCGGCTGGTCTGGGAGGTGCCGGTTTTGTAGGTATTGGCCTGGTTGTAGCGGAAGCCGGACCCTACCTGGAACCAGACCTTCCCCTTCTCTTTTTTCAGTTCTAAGTCGGCGGAAACGGAATTGGCAAACTGCTTTCCGCTGTCCTCCGTTACGCCGTACATATCCCCGCCTTCCATGTAAGTAGTTCTGGCCGAGCTTGTTGCAGCATCTGTATCCGTATATTTATAGTTGGCGCCAACAGTGGTCTCCACATCCTTGATGCGGGAGGTATTGGCGTTCAGGCCCAGCTGCGCGGCGGAGGAAAGCCCCTGGTCAAGGGAAGAGCTGCGTGTCCCGTCACCGCGGACAATCGTGAACACCATATTGCCGTCGCTCACGTTCTGCGTGTTCCCGATAAGCGTAATCTGGTCCTTCTCCGAGTAGGCCGATACCAGCGCATTGGCGTTGTACAGCAGGCCGCGCTTGTCCCGCAGGGGCGTGTCTTCACCGGCCTTGTCCAGCGTGGCGCCGCCCTTGATGCCGGCGTTGCCGAACCAGCCTTTCTCGTATTCTTTCTTCAGGCCCACGTCCAGCACTTTTTCCCGTTTTCCGTCCTGGATGCCCGTGGCGCGGGTGGCTTGGGAGTCCCGGTCAATGACGCGGATTTTGTCCACTACGGCCGCCGGGAGGTTGTTCAGGGCGGTGCTTTGGTCGTCAAAGAAGAAGGTGCGGCCGCCCACTGTGAGGTGGTCTATGGCCTCCCCGTTGAATTTGACCTTGCCGTCCTCGGTGATTTCCATGCCGGGCATGCGCACCAGCAGGTCTTTGAGCATGGCGTTGGTCCCCACGCGGAAAGAGGAGGCGTTGAACTCCACGGTGTCTTTTTTCACTACTATGGGATTGCCGGCCGCCGTGACGGTGGCTGCCTGCAGGAACTGCTCGTCCACCTGGAGGCGGATAGTTCCCATGTCCACTCGCCGCTCGCGGAAGTAGCGTTCACGCACGAAGGGCTTGTAGCCCATCATTTCCACGCGGAAAGTGTAGCTTCCGTAAGGGACTTCTTCCAGCTTGGCTGTTCCTTTGGCGTCCGTGATGGTAAAGTTGGTGATGGTGGTGTCCTTGGACGGTATCACATATACGGACGCAAAAGCCACCGGTTCATTCGTGAGGGAATCCAGTACCGTAGTGCGGATTTCGCTCAGCCGTCCGGTGGTAAGATTGTCATTGAGAATAAAAACCTGCGCCTGGACTTTGGCGGCAGAAAGGAGAATCAGCAAAAATAGCAGGACTTTTTTCATACGGGGGAATGGACTGCAAAAATCTGGCCGAAAACTACTGGGCGGGGCGCTTCCCACGAATTCAGCGGATTGATTCGGAATTATCCCTTTGTCTGTTGTAAATAAGTCATAAGAAAAGCCGTAGGTGAGAGTCTACGGCTTTCTTGTTATAACTTGTTCCATCCGTTCCGTCTGTTCCGCTCCACCTATGGAACGGAACAAGAATACAGTTAAATAATTGAAAAATATTTAGCCGTGAGCGATATTATTTGTGTCTTCGCGGCTGGATATTTTTATTACTTATGAAATCACTCATTATTGCAAGAGAAAGAGAGCAGGCCACGCTCAAAAGGTTGTTAGAAGAACCCACGGCGCAGTTTTTGGCCGTTTACGGCAGGCGTCGTATAGGAAAAACGTTTCTGATTCGGGAGTACTTT
>CADAJF010000003.1 GCA_902788175.1 uncultured Bacteroidia bacterium | reverse complement strand
GTGCCACTCACCAAGGTAGCCCACGCGGAAACCGAAAACATCGTTGGGCTCATTGGTGTGGGGAAGCGACTTTTCGGACGTTCCCCAGGGATGCGGCCAACTGGTAACGCCGTCCTTCTCCTCCTCTATCAGGTCATAGGTATGGGCGTAGCCAAGGCCCGCGTAAATGCGCGAAGAAAAGGCGTCATAGGGCGTGCCGAAGTGCAGCATGGCATCCGCGAAAAGATTCACGCTCCTGAAAAGGTAGGGATAAAAGCCACCGCCCACTTCCTGGGAATTACAGGCACCGGCATTCCTGCCCATGGCTCCGCTCAGGCGCACGCCAAAAAGATTGGTAAAATCATACATGCCGTCCAGGGCAAAACCCGAAGTGAAGATGTCTCCAAATCGCTGATGATTGAAATAAGACCTGACATTCTCATGCAAGTTGGCCATCACTCCGCCACGCACCGCAAAGCCGGCGGGAGATTTAGGTTGAGCCATAGCCACCAGGGCCCAGGCCAAAATGAAAAGCGTTACAGCAAGTTTTTTCATCTTCTCATCAAATCATAAAAGGACTCTCACGGCTACGCCGTCAGTCCTGCATGTGCAAAACCGTTTTTATCAATATGGAACCCAGTCCGATAATAACTTACAAAGATAATCATTTTTTTGTTTCTATCGCATAATTTTTAACCAGGCTTTGGGAACCATGGCCCGGGCGAAAACGCTGCCGGCCAGTCCCACAACCACATATATCTTCCCCGCATCCTCCACGATATTCCCTTCTACGCCGCGAAGCGGCCCTTCCGTTACCTGAACCGCGTCCCCGGGGGCAAAAGCTTCCGTCAAAATACCGCCCTCTTCCAGCGTAGCAACAGAGAAAACCCGCTGGAAATCCTCCATCTGCTTGTCCGGCACCTGCAACATGCAGTGCGTGGCACAATCCTGCATCCATTCCATGGGAAGATGCCGCTCAGTTATGAGCGCACAGGCCGATACTTTGTCCGTACGGACGAAAACCAGGTTGGGGGCAGCCGCTTTCTCCGCCATGCCCTTCCCGCGCGTGCGGCGCGTTTTGAGGGTAGGAACGAAATTCTCCACGCCCATCTCCGTGAGGAGATCGCGCATTTGAATTTCTTTACGGAAGTAACGGGTGCGTCCTACGTACCAATGCTTCTGCTGAGGCGAAGAATTGGAAGACATGGCAGCTTAGAACTTCTTGCCCGAGACAATGCTCAGGAAGGTGAGCATGAGAATCTTGGCATCGAACGCGATGGAGCGGGAACGGAGGTAGTAGATGTCCTGGTCCAGGCGGGTGAGCATCTTCTCCATGGTATCCGTATAACCGTTGTACACGGTAGCGAAGCTGGTAACACCGGGACGAATCTGGTACAGGTACTGGAAACGGTTGTCGCGCTTCATGATTTCGTTCACGAAATACTCGCGTTCCGGACGCCAGCCCACGAAGCTCATGTCGCCCACCAGAACGTTCCACATCTGGGGAAGTTCGTCCAGGTGATGGGCGCGGATGAAGCGGCCCACGCGGGTGAGGCGGGGGTCCTGCTCGCCGCTGCAAAGGGCAGGGGTACCCATGGACTCTGCGTCAATGCGCATGGAACGGAACTTGACCAGCTTGAACTTGCGGCCACCCTTGCCGATTCTCTCCTGGCAGTAGAAGGCGGGGCCACCGTCTCCAAGCTTTACAGCAATACCGCAGATGAGAATGAGCGGAGAGAAAACCACCAGAAGGATAAAGGAAACCACGATGTCAAAAGTGCGCTTTGCGACAGCGTTGAGCTTGGTGATGGCTTCCTCGGAGAGGAGTTCCTGGTCATTGTTCACCTCGGATTCGAGGGAGCCGGCAGCTTTGGCGCGGGGAAAGAAGAGGCAGTCGATGCCGCCCAGCTTCCACTTGAGGCGCTCCACGCTGCTGGGGTTGCTCACATAGTAAACGGGATAGTCGCTGATGATGTGGCCGTCCAGCTTGCGGTCCGAGGTCACGAGACCCACCACATTAAATGCGCCGGACTCGTTAAGGCTGTTGGCCATGGCTACGGAAGCCTCTTCGGTGCCCATCACCAGGGCCGTCTTGGCGGCGGAAAGCTGGCGGATGCGGCGCACCTCACTGCTCTGGGAAATGCGCACGTACTGGCAAATCAGGAGCGTAAAGAGGATATCCGTGAAAATGAGAAGGACTGCCTCCGAGACTTCGGGGAATACTACCAGGCTTGCCATAAGGCAGACAGCCAGGATGACGTCCTTGATGAAAACGGCGAGAACCAGGTTAAGGAGGCTGCCGCGGGAAACCACGTCACGGTCCCTCTTATAATATTTAGAGGTGATGAAGGCTATTGCCGAAGCAACGAGGGAAAGACCCAGCCATTTGAAGAGGAGGTCGGTAAAACCACCGATAGGAGCAGTGACCCAACGGAGGAGAAGAAGGGCGAACAGGGAGGCGCTGACCGAAAGGATGAGATCCCTGACAAGACCCAAGACGATTCCTTTGTCCAAATTTTTCATACCGCTAACTTCAATTTTTAACCGTTAAAATTTATCTCGTTTTTTAACGGGTGCAAAGGTATGAAAAAAGATATATACTCTCAAAATAAAAAAACTTAAAAAGCATTAAGTGTTTTTAGTGGACTTTACATCCTGATTATCAGAGAGTTATGACTTATTGTAAGTGTTTTTAAGTGTAAATTATTTAACCTTTTTGATACACATTTTTTCCTTTTTTACCGCAAATTTGCTGTGTCGCGGTAGGAATTCATGCGTTCCAGCAGTGCATCTTTTAGTTTTACATCCGATTCAAGGCCCAGAACGTTGCGGATTCTGGCGCGCTGGGATGTGATGTTTCCCTCGCTTTTTCCTGTGATTTTACAGATTTCCGCCAGCTTTTTATCCTGCAGGATGAGCTGACAGATGGTAATCTGCGTCGGAGTGAGCATAGGGAACACGGCCGAGATATCCTTGCGGGAAGAGTCATCCTCCTGCTGGATGGAGGTAAGGCCGCCGACCAGGCGGGCCTTGATACCCGGATCCATCCGGGAAAGGAGTTCCCGCATGCCTTCGCTTTTTCCGCTCTCGCGGGAAACCTGGGCAATGGCTATCATACTGTCCAGGTCCAGTCCCGTGGCGTAGAAAAAGTCCGCTATCTCCTGACGCATGTTGCGGTTTTCCGCCTCCATGTTCAGGACCGCCCGCATGGAAAAGAGGTCATAGATGATAACACCCACCAATACCACTATATATACAGGAAGGAAAGTTCTCAGGATGGAAGAATGATCCATTGTGAGACAGAGCATAAAGGTAAAGATGGAGATGGCCGCTATGATGGTAGGGCTGTACTTGAGAAAACAGATGAGCGAGATGGTTATCAGGAGCAGCGACAGGAACGATGCCTGGATGATGAGCGCGCTGCTTTCCGGGGTTCCGTGCATGGCGAAAGTAAGCTTCTGGGCACTGAGCTCCAGCTGCAGGAGGATAAAAAGCAAGGTTGTAGCCAGCCTGACGTTGATTTTCTTCCGAAAGTACATAATCAGGAGGAAGAGGGTTGCCAGCATGGTAAAAAAGTCCACTATCTTCAAGGGTGGCGTCTTGGGATGCAGGAAGAAACTGCTGAGCGTAAGCACGATGGACATGATGCTCACGGCTATCAGGAACACCAGGCGCTGCCGGCCGATGATGGTGGGCTCCATGGCCCGCATTTGGGCAGATAATTTATAATCCAAATGTGACATAGCGCTTCCTGGTCTTAAACGTCTGATATTCCGGCACCAAAGATAAGGTTTTTTTCTGATTTTTAGTTATATTTGGGTCCAAATTGAAAACCACAAAATGAAAAAGTCTTTACTTCTACTCACAGCCTTTCTCCTCCTTTCCCTGGGTATCAGGGCACAGGAAAATCCTCTCTGGATACGCCATAACGCCATTTCTCCGGATGGAAAAACCCTGGCTTTCAGCTATAAGGGGGACATTTTCACCGTTCCGGTCTCCGGGGGAGAAGCCCGTCAGCTTACTTCCCACCGCGCCTATGAAAGTGACCCTGTCTGGACGCCGGACGGAACGCACATCGTATTCTCCTCCTGGCGGGAAGACAGTAAAGACATCTACGTGAGCCCCCGCGAGGGCGGCGTTCCCAAACGCCTGACCACCCTGCCCGGCACGGAGACACCGCTCGCCGTCACCGAAGACGGCACCGTCTGGTTCACCTGGCAGGATTCCAACCTCCAGAGCCCAGGCTTCGACGGCTTCCCCGGCTTTCCTGCCCTTTACCGCACCAACCTGGAAGGCGCAGCACCACAGCTGGTGACATCGCTTACCCTGTCGGCCCTCAGTTTCAAAAAGGACGGAGAGTTCCTCTACGAGGATTGGAAAGGCTACGAGGATCCGCTTCGCAAGCACCATACCTCCTCCGTGACCCGGGATATCTGGCTGTGCAAGCCCGCCCAAGCCGGAAAAATTGACGGCAACGCCAGCTTCACCAAGCTCTCCACCTACAAGGGCGAAGACCGCAATCCCGTTTTCGCCGCAGACGGAGATACCTTCTATTTCCTGAGCGAACAAGACGGAAAGACCTCTAATATATATAAGAGCAGCCTTTCCTCACCCGGTGTACAGACCCAGCTCACTTTCTACGACAAAAACCCAGTCCGCTTCCTTTCCGTGGCCAAGGACGGTACCGTGGCCTATTCCTATAACGGGGAACTCTACACCCTCGCGGGCGGCAAGGTCAACATCACCCTTCACCGCGACGAAGACCAGCGGGACATCAATCCCCTAAGCCTGAAGAATGCATCGGCCATGGCGGTCTCTCCGGACGGGAAGGAACTGGCCCTTGTGATCCGCGGAGACATTTTTGTCACTTCCGTAGAGTACAATACCACCCGACGCATTACCAATACGCCGGAACAGGAGCGGGGCGTGACCTTTTCCAAGGACGGACGGGAAATCTTCTACGCCGCAGAGCGCAACGGCTGCTGGAGCATCTACAAGACTTCCCTCACCCGCAAGGAAGACCAGCTCTTCACCTACGCCGTCCAGCTCAAGGAAGAGCGCGTGAGCCCGGAAGGCGAGACCTCCTTCCAGATGGAGGTATCCCCGGACGGCAAATGGCTGGCATACCTGAGGGACCGTACAGAACTGGTGATACTGCCCACCAAGGGCGGTACGCCCAAGAGCCTTCACAAGAGTGTGAATTACTCTTACTCGGACGGTGACCAAAGCTTTGCCTGGAGCCCCGACAGCCGCTATCTCCTCAGCACCTGGATGGAACACGGCGGCTGGAACAACTCGGATGTGGCCGTCATCGACATAGAGAGCGGCGCCATCACCAACCTCACCCGCAGCGGCTACTCGGACGGCAGTTTCCGCTGGGCCCTGGGCGGCAAGGCCATGACCTGGGAAAGCGACAAAAACGGTTACCGCAGCCACGGCAGCTGGGGCGCCGAAGGTGACATCTACATCATGTTCTTCGACGGCAAGGCCTACACAGAATTCGGCCGCAGCAAGGAGCAGAAGGAAATTGACAAGATGCTCATGGGCGAAAAAGCCGCCGCCAAGGCAGAGAAAAAGGCCCAGAAAGACAGTACGGCCAAGAAAGTGGAAAAAGTGGAGCTGGACCTCCTCTCCCGGGACGATCGCGTGCGCCGCCTCACCCGCTTTTCGAACATGATGGGAGACCACTACCTTACCCCCGACGGGGCCAAGCTCTACTTCACCCAGCGCCTGGAAAAGAGCTTTGACCTTTGCGCCCTGGACATCGAAAAAGGCGACGTAAGCGTAGTGAAAAAGAACGTCTCCGGCCGCTTTGTTCCCTCGGCCGACGGGAAAGCCCTCTTCATCATCGCCGGGGGCGGCAGCAATATCCTCAAACTGGACACGGCTACCGGCAAGGACAAACCCGTGGCTTTCACCGGAGAGTATGAATTCAAGCCCCAGGAAGAGCGCACGTACATTTTCGAGCACTGCTGGAAGCAGGTCAAGGAGAAATTCTACGTGGAAGACCTTCACGGCGTGGACTGGCAGTACTACCACGATAACTACGTCCGCTTCCTCCCCTACATCAACAATTACTACGACTTCGCCGACATGCTCTCCGAGATGCTGGGAGAGCTCAACGGCTCCCACACCGGCGCCCGCTACCGCGGCACCTCCAGCCGTAGCCTGGGCCACCTGGGCGTGCTTTATGACCTTGACTGGAAGGGGGACGGCCTGCGTATAGCAGAAGTGCTCCCCGGCGGCGTGCTGGCCAATACGGACGCCTCCATCAAGGCCGGCGACATCATTACCTCCATAGAGGGGCACGCCATCAAGGCCGGAGAGCCCTGGATGCCCTGTCTGTACAACCGCAACGGCAAAAAGACGGTCATCAGCATCCGCACCGGCGGCAAGGAAAAAGACTATATCGTAACCCCTTCGGCCTCCGACAATGCCCTCCTTTATCGCCGATGGGTCCGCCAGCGCGAGGACATGGTAGAGCGCCTTTCCGGCGGCCGCGTGGGCTATGTACATATCCAGGGTATGGATTCCCCCAGCTACAGGGAGCTCTATTCCAAGGCCCTTGGCAAGTACCGCAACTGCGAGGCCCTCATTGTGGACACCCGCCACAACGGCGGCGGCTGGCTCCACGATGATCTTGTCACCTTCCTGGGCGGCCGCGAATACTGCCTCTTCACCCCCAGGGGCCAGTATATCGGCCACGAACCCTTTAACAAGTGGACCAAACCCAGCTGCGTGCTGGTGGGAGAAAACAATTACTCGGATGCTTCGGGGTTCCCGCTGGCCTATCGTCACCTGGGGATAGGCAAACTGATTGGCGCCCCTGTTCCGGGCACCATGACGGCCGTCTGGTGGGAAAACCAGATTAACCCGCAGCTGGTGTTCGGCATCCCGCAGGTGGGCAACTGGGACACCACGGACAAGCGCTACATAGAGAACAACCAGATTGAGCCGGATATCCTCATCTACAACGACCCCGCCTCCAGCCTCAGCGGAAAAGACCTGCAGCTGGAAAGGGCCGTGGCGGAAATGCTCAAAGAAATTGCCCGATAATGGATAAAAAAATAGTCATTATCCCCACTTACAACGAGAAGGAGAACATAGCCGATATTCTCGCCGCTGTGTTCTCCCTTCCCGGAGATTTCCACGTTCTGGTGATTGACGACGGCTCCCCGGACGGGACGGCTGGCATCGTAAAGGACCTTCAAGTGCAATACCCGGCACAGCTTCACCTTGTGGAGCGCAGCGGCAAGCAGGGGCTGGGCACCGCCTACCTCTGCGGTTTCCACTGGGCCCTGGAAAGGGGTTATGACTACATTTTTGAAATGGATGCGGACTTTTCCCACAACCCGCAGGACCTGCTGCGCCTGCATCATGCCTGCGCTGAGGAAGGGGCCGGCCTTGCCATCGGCTCCCGTTACTGCAACGGCGTGAGCGTGGTGGACTGGCCCATCAGCCGCATCATCATGTCCTATTTCGCATCCAGTTACGTGCGCGGCGTACTGCGCATGCACATCTATGACACCACCGCCGGCTTTGTCTGCTACAGCCGGAGGGTGCTGGAGAGCATGGACCTGGACGCCGTGAAGATGAAAGGCTACGGCTTCCAGATAGAGATGAAATACACCGCCTGGAAGCTGGGCTTCCAGCTGAAAGAGGTGCCCATTGTCTTTACCAACAGACAAAAGGGCACCTCCAAGATGAGCGGCGGTATTTTCAGCGAAGCTTTCTGGGGCGTTATCGCCCTTCGCTTCAGAGCGATAAAACCCAACCTCCGCCGGGGGCCAGGTGAATCTTGACCGGGCTGCCGTCCAGCACCAGCTCTGAGACCTTGAAGTCACGGGCGGCACGGTGGGCGTTTGGACCGTCGGCAAAGACGGTTGCCCTGCCCCTGAGGAAACTCAGATCCAGTTCAATATCCCGCGGTTCCCAGCCGTTCAGGGCCCCCACATACCAGGTGGAGCCTTTGCGGCGGGCCATTACCACGTACTCCCCTATCTGCCCGTCCAGGGCGATGGTCTGGTCCCAGACAGTGGGAATGGCGGCAATCCAGTCCGTGCACTCCGGCTCACGCAGGTAGTTGGAGGGAGAATCGCAGAGCATGGACAGGGGCGCATCAAAAATCACGTATTCTGCCAGCTGGTGGCAGCGGGTACCCTGGGACATGGGCTCGTCGCCCACGGGGCGGTAATTGTCCCGGCGGGCGTTGCGCATGGCGCCCTGGGTATAGTCTGCCGGGCCGGCTACCAGGCGGGTGAAGGGGATGGTGACATCGTAGGTGACCTGATCTACGTCCTGCCGGCCCCATTTCATCTGCTCCAGGCCATATACGCCCTCATAATTAAGCACATTGGGATAGGTGCGGGACATGCCCACGGGCTTGTAGGCGCCATGGAAATCCACCACCATGTGGTACTTGGCCGCCATGGCGGCAGCATCGCGGTAGAAGCGCACCATGCTTTGGTCGTCCCGGTCCATGAAGTCTATCTTCCAGCCCTTGACGCCCATGGCCGAATACTGCGCGCAAAGCTCTTCCATCTGATCCTCGAAGAGGCGGGCTATGGTCCAGAGAATCACGCCCACGCCCTTGGACTGCCCGTAGCGAACCAGCTCCGGAAGGTCAATAGCGTCAATGGTTTCCTTCATGTTAAGGACGGTATGGCGGGCCCAGCCCTCGTCCAGTACTATGTATTCGATGCCCTTGGAAGCGGCAAAATCGATGTAATACTTATAGGTCCGGGTATTGATGCCGGCCTCGAAATCTACGCCGTAGAGGTTCCAGCCGTTCCACCAGTCCCATGCTACCTTGCCGGGCTTTACCCAGGAGACGTCCCCTATGGCATTGGGGGCAGCGAGGCGCCAGGTAAGGTCGCTCTGCGTGAGATCTTTGGCCTCCGGGGCCACGATAACGGCCCTCCAGGGCAGCGTGGCGGCATTTTCGGCCAGAAGGTCTTTGCGGGAGCGGATTACCCGCTGGAAGGTTCTGCCGTCTTCTTCTGCGTAAGTAGCGGGCACATGGGGCAGCATGCCGGTGAGCGTGTGGCCGCCTTCCCCGTTGTAAAGGTACAGGCCAGGATAATCCGTAAGGTCTGCCTCTACGATGCACAGCTTGATACCCCCGGGCGCATCCACGGTGACCGGCGGGAAGGCCAGCCTGTCCGAGCGCCACTGGGACAGCGGATGATGGCTGTACTGCGACTCCTGCGAGCTGAAGAACTGGCTTTCCAACGTCTCCGTGTGCTGGCTCACGTAAGGGATATAAGCGTTCCAGTCCCCGGCAAAGCAGAAGGTCACTTCCTCCGCCTTCACATTAACGGGTGCCACAGGCTGGTAGCGCCAGGCGATGGCATCATCATACGCGCGGAAAACCAGCTTGAAATCCTTCGCAAGCAGCGAAAGCTCGTTAAAATGGTCCCGCACCTGGGAGCGCTTGAAAAGCGGAGCGTCCACGCTTACGTCCACGCTGCGGCGCACGGCCTTGCGAAAACGTGTTTCCGGCCCCCAGACAGTCCCGTCCTGCAGGGTGAGCGAAAGCTCAGAGGGCGCCATCAGGGAAAGACCGTCCCGTTGGATAGCGTAAGTAAGTGTTTTTCCGGCGTTTACAGTTACCGTGAGGTGCCCGTCCGGCGACACCAGCGTGTACTCTTTGGCTGTGGCCGAAGCAAAAATAGCCAGCAGCGAGAAGGCAAGAAGAAAACGTTTCATAAGCAATCTGTCATTTGATTAATCTGAGTCCTATCCGTTTGCGCTCCAGGTCCACGGAGAGCACCTGGACGCGAACATGCTGGTGCAGCCGAAGCACCTTCGAGGGCACGGCCATTCCCTTCACGCCCATCTGCGAGGCATGGATGAGCCCGTTTTCATGCAGGCCGATATCCACAAACGCCCCGAAAGCCGTAAGGTTGGTCACGATGCCAGGAAGTTCCATCCCCGTTTTGAGGTCCTCCAGATCGCGGATATCCTCCGCGAAGGAGAATTCCTGCGCAGCCTCCCTGGGATCCCGGCCGGGCTTTTGCAGTTCCTGGATGATATCGTGGATGGTGGGCAGGCCGAACTCCCCTTCCACAAAGTCCTGCGCCCGGATTTGCGCACAGAGGGAAGCGTTCCCCACCAGCTCACGGCTGCTTACACCCAGCCTGCGGGCCATCTTATCTACAATATGGTAGGCCTCCGGATGCACGGCCGAGTTGTCCAGCGGATTGGCCGCCCCGGGGATGCGCAAAAAGCCCGCGCACTGCTGGAAAGCCTTGGCCCCAAGGCGCGGAACCTCCTTCAACTGCTCCCGGGCGGTAAAATCCCCATGCGAGCCGCGGTAGTCCACGATAGCCTTGGACAGCGCCGGACCTATCCCCGACACATACTGCAGCAGATAAGGGCTGGCCGTATTGAGCGAGATGCCCACGCTGTTCACGCAGCTTTCTACGGTCTGGTCCAGTTTTTCCCGCAGGAGCCCCTGATCTACATCGTGCTGGTACTGCCCCACGCCCAGGGACTTGGGGTCTATCTTCACCAGTTCCGCCAAAGGGTCCATCAGGCGCCGTCCGATAGAAACCGCCCCGCGGACGGTGACATCCTGCTCCGGGAATTCCTCCCGCCCGACTTCCGAGGCCGAATAGACGGATGCGCCGTCCTCGCTGACAGAGAAGATGCGGACGCTCTCCGGCAGCCCCACGCGCCGCAGGAAATCTTCCGTTTCCCGCCCCGCGGTGCCGTTTCCCACGGCGATTACCTCAATCGCATATTTTTCCACCCAATCCGAGACCAGCGTGATGGCCTCTATTTTCCTGGCCACCGGCGGATGGGGGAAGATGACATCATGGCACAGGAGGCTTCCCTGCGCATCCAGGCACACCACCTTGCAGCCGGTGCGGAAACCCGGGTCGATGGCCATTACGCGCTTCTGCCCCACAGGCGGGGCCAGCAGCAACTGGCGAAGGTTCTCCCCGAACACCTGAATACTCTCTACGTCTGCCTTTTCCTTGGCTTCCCGGAGCACCTCCGTGGTGATGGAAGGGTCCAGCAGGCGCTTCCAGGCATCGTCCACGGCCTCCCTGACCTGGGCGCCGGACTCCCGCTGGGGATAGCCTTGCTGCTGGCAATAGTCGTAGTAAATCTTGTTGCCGCACTTTTCCCCGTCCGCGTCTATCTCTATGCGAAGGAAGCCCTCTTCCCGGGCGCGGAGCATGGCCAGCAGGTTGTGCGAAGGGATTTTGGCTATGGGCTGACTGAAGCTGAAGTAGCTGCGGTATTTGGCGGCGTCCGGAGAACTCTCCCCCGCTTTAGTCACCTTGGAAACCACCCGGCGCGTACGGTAGATGCCGCGAAGGTTCTCCCGCACGGCGGCTGTTTCGCTCAGGCGCTCTGCCAGGATGTCGCGCGCGCCCTGCAGGGCCTCTTCCGCGTCCTTCACTTCGCCTTTGACAAAAGGCCTGGCATCGGCCTCCGGGTTACGGGATTTTCCTGCCCACAGAAGGTCTGCCAGGGGCTCCAGACCCTTTGCCACCGCCACCGTTGCGCGCGTTTTACGTTTGGGCCGATAAGGAAGGTAAAGGTCCTCCAGCTCACTGGAAACCAGGCATTTCTCAATCCTGGCACGCAACGCTTCCGTCAGTTTTCCCTGCTCCTCGATGGTGCCCAGGATGGAAGCCTTGCGTTTTTCCATCTCCTGGAAAACGCCCGCCCAGTGCTGTATCTCCCCTACCTCTATGTCCGTAAGGCCGCCCGTGCGCTCCTTGCGGTAGCGGCTGATGAACGGAATGGTACAGCCGTCCTCAAAAAGTTCTATGCAATTGTTCACCTGCCAGGGCTGAACGCCCAGCCTGGAAGCTATATCTTGGATGTATAATTCCTTCATATCTTCAAATTTAATCATTTTTCCGCACTTTTCCATTTTTTTCTTATTTTTGCCACATGGCAACGCAGGCTTACATGTTCCCCACTTCCGTCAAGGAGGTTCAGGCGCTGGGATGGGACTATATAGACATCATCCTTTTCAGCGGCGATGCCTTTGTGGACCACCCCTCCTTCGGCACGGCAGTCATTGCCCGCTGGCTCCAGAAATGGGGCTACCGGGTGGCCGTGGTTCCGCAGCCCAATTGGCGGGACGACCTCCGCGACTTCCGCAAGCTGGGAAGGCCCCGCCTGTACTTCGGCCTCAATGCCGGGGCCATGGATTCCATGGTAAACCACTACACCGCCTCCAAGCGGCTCCGGCACGACGATGCCTATACCCCGGACGGCAAGGCCGGCGCCCGCCCGGATTACGCGGTCACCGTTTATACAAGGATTCTGAAAGAACTCTTCCCGGATGTGCCGGTAGTGATTGGCGGAATCGAGGCTTCCCTTCGCCGCCTCACGCACTACGACTACTGGAAAGACTGCCTGATGCCCTCCGTCCTGGTCTCCTCCGGGGCCGATTATCTCTGCTACGGCATGGGCGAGCGTCCCATGCTGGAACTTACCACCGGCATTGAAAAAGGCTGGCCCCGCCGCCGCATGCAGCAGATTCCGCAGTTAGCCTTTTTCGTAAAAGGTAAGGTTCCTGCTGGGGTATGCTCTCCGGAATCGTCGCTACGCGACCCCTCCCATCCAGCGGATGGGCCCCTCCCTCTTATCCGGCCGAGGGTGGCCAGAGATTCCGGAGAGCATACCCCCGCAGGAACGCTTCTCCTTCACAGTTACGAGGAGTGCTGCCGGAGCAAGCGGGCCTTTGCAGAGAACTTCCACTGGATAGAGACGCACGCCAACATGATGCACCCGGATACCATCCTGGAGCCTGTGGGAGAAGGATATGTACAGATCAATCCGCCCTTTCCGCCGGCTACTACCGAGGAGATGGACTCCTTCTGGGACCTGCCGTTCACCAAGCTGCCGCATCCCCGCTACAAGGGCAAACGCATCCCCGCCTACGACATGATCAAGTTCAGCGTGAACACGCACAGGGGCTGCTTCGGGGGCTGTAATTTCTGCACCATCGCGGCGCATCAGGGTAAGTTCATCCAAAGCCGCAGCGAGACCTCCATCCTCAAAGAAGTGAAGGAGCTGAACAACCTGCCGGATTTTGCGGGCAATATCTCGGATGTGGGCGCCCCCACCGCCAACATGTACGGCATGCAGGGCAAGCGGCCGGAACTGTGCGACAAATGCCGCCGACGCAGCTGCCTTTTCCCTGTCCGCTGCCCCAACCTGGACTGTGACCACACCCGCCTGATGGAACTGTACCGGAAGATAGACAGCACCAAGGGCATCCGGCACAGCTACATCGGCAGCGGTATCCGCTATGACCTCTTTCTCACGGAAAGCGACTTTGTGGACCCCAGCTCCAAGCCTTACCTGGAAACGCTGGTGCTCCATCATACCTCCGGCCGTCTCAAGGTAGCCCCGGAGCACACCGAAGACCACGTGCTGCAGAAAATGGCCAAGCCCAGCTTCAAGCTTTTCGAAAAGCTGCGCAAGGAATTCGACCGGATCAACCGCGAAGCTGGCACCCACGTGGGTCTGGTGCCGTATTTTATCTCCTCCCACCCCGGCTGCACCATGAAGGACATGGAGCGCCTTGCCGGCCACCCTGCCCTCAAGGGCATCTGGATGGACCAGGTACAGGATTTCACCCCCACCCCCATGACCACCTCCTCCGTGATGTACTACTCCGGACTGGACCCCCGGGACCTCAAACCCGTTTTCACAGAGCGGAATCCGGAGCGTAAACAGCAACAAAAATCCTTCTTTTTTAAAAATTCTTCCAAAAAAAACGAAAAGCGCTTGCAAGGTTCAAAACAAAGTTCTATTATTGCAGGACGAAAACCTAAGCATAAGTAACCGATATGGCAGACAGCAAGAAAAGACACGTGGTGAGTTACGAGAAGATGTCCGGGCAGCACCCGGATCTGGCCGCCGCATTCGCAGAAAAGTACCCCAAAGGTTTCAGTGATTACCTCACGGACCTTACCAAATACCCCAAGCCGGACGGCACCTCCTTCTACGCAGTAACAGTAGAAACGGCAGACGCCATCTACCTGGTCAAGATCAACGTCAAGACGGATGACCTTGAAGACGTCGCCCGTTGGCTGGAAGGAGAAGAAGAAGCCGGCAACGAGGCAGTGGCCGGCGGCAGCGCAGACGCCTCGGACACCGGCGCCGAAACCCTCCCGGACGACAACATCGCCCAGTATTCTACCGGCGCAGACGACGAATAACCATGCGTAAAGGCATCCAATGGATATGGGGCCCTGTACGGGCCCTTTTGCGTAAGATGCCTGAATCTACGGCCCTGCTGGTACTGTCCATCGTCACCGGCATCCTCTGCGGCCTTGCCGCCGTAGCGCTAAAAATCTCCATCCACGCTATCCAGAGCGGCCTTGCTGGCCTGATGGCCCATGGACGCTGGCCCTACCTGGTACTTCCGGGCATGGGCATGCTCCTGAGCCTCCTCATTGTCCGCTACCTGGTACGGGACAATATCGGCCACGGGGTCACCAAAGTGCTGCAGGCTGTTTCCAAGAACGAATCCAAAATCAAAAGGCACAACTGCTGGAGCTCCCTTGTCACCAGCGCGCTCACCATAGGCTTCGGCGGTTCCGTTGGTGCGGAGGCGCCCATCGTCTATACCGGTGCGGCCATCGGCTCCAATCTGGGCCGGCACTTCGGGATGTCATACCGCGGCATGACGCTGCTGCTGGGCTGCGGG
The DNA here is from genome assembly GCA_902788175.1 of uncultured Bacteroidia bacterium. GTDB lineage: Bacteria > Bacteroidota > Bacteroidia > Bacteroidales > UBA932 > Cryptobacteroides. The sequence continues at coordinate 112,603 of CADAJF010000003.1, read as the reverse complement.
GCCGCAGGCGCCGTGGCGGGCATCTTCAACGCTCCGCTCTCCGGTGTACTGTTCACCCTCGAGATACTGCTTTTCAACCTGTCCATGTCGGGCATACTGCCGCTGCTCCTGAGTTCCATATCGGCTACGCTGGTGAGCTACCTTTGCCTGGGAACGCACAGCCCCTTTGCGGCCACGGTGGTGGATTTCAATATCGGCAATGTGCCTTACTACATCCTGCTGGGCATTTTCTGCGGGCTGGGGTCGCTGTATTTCATCCGCACCACCCTGGCCATGGAAGACCGGCTGGGCAAACTGCAGAACCCTTACCTCAGGTGGGTTCTCTCCGCCGCGGCGCTGGGCATCCTCATCTTCCTTTTCCCGCCGCTGCACGGGGAGGGCTACAATTTCCTGTCGCCCCTGCTCAACGGCGGCGCCATAGATTTTGGCGGTCAAACTCCGCTGGACCGTTTCCTCAGCCGCCACTGGGCCGTCCCCGTCTTCTTTTTTGGCGTGATGCTCCTCAAGGTCTTTTCCATGACCTTCACCAATGCCGGCGGCGGGGTGGGCGGAACCTTCGGCCCCACGCTGTTCATGGGTGCCCTGGCGGGCTTTGTGCTGGCCAGTTCCGTGAACCTTCTCAAGGCCGGGGCCGTCCCCGTTTCCAACTTCGTGCTGGTGGGCATGGCGGGGCTCATGGCCGGCGTCATGCAGGCGCCCCTCACCGCCATTTTCCTCATTGCAGAGATTTCCGGCGGCTATGTGCTCCTGATTCCGCTCATCCTCACATCGGCCATCGCTTACGGCGTAACGCGCATTTTTGAGCGCTATTCCATTTATACCAAACGCATTGCCGCCAGCGGGGAACTCCTCACGCACGACTCGGACCAGGCCGTCCTCACCCTCATGAAAATTGGCCGCCTGCTGGAGACGGACTTCCATCCCGTGCGCATAGATGCCACCCTGGGAGAACTGGTAGAGGTGGTTTCTGCCTCGGAGCGCTCCCTTTTCCCGGTGCTGGACGGGCGCGGCCGCTTCCAGGGCTATGTTTCCCTGGCCGATATCCGCAAAGACATGTTCCGCCCGGACCTTTACCAGACCCGGCACGTCTATAACTATATGCGAACGGCCCAGGAGTACATCTACATGGACGAACCCATGGACTCCGTGATGCGAAAATTCGAGAAAACGGGCGCCTGGAACCTTCCCGTGGTGTCGGAAGACCGCACCTACGCAGGTTTTCTTTCCAAGTCCAAGATTTTCAATGCCTACCGGCAGGAATTAAGGGATTTCTCCCAGGATTAAGCCCTACTCCACATACAGCAGCAAGCCTTTGAGGTACTCGCCTTCGGGGTGGTAGATGTTGACGGAATGGTCTGCGGGTTGGTTCAGGCGGTCCAGGATGCGCACGCAGCGCCCTGTCTCTGCGGCGGCGGAAAAGACTGCCAGCGCAAAAGCCTCCTTGTCCACCACCTGCGAGCAGCTGAAGGTGAACACGAAGCCGCCCGGGGCCACTTTGGCGATGGCGGCGGCATTGAGGCGCTGGTATGCCCGGAGGGCGTTTTTCAGGGCGCCCCGGTGCTTGGCAAAGGCCGGCGGATCCACGATGATCAGGTCATACGCACCCTCCTGCGCGTTTTTCACGAAGTCGATGGCATCCGTGCAGTAGGAGGTGTGCTGCTCCGGGGAGAAACCGTTCAGGGCTACATTCCGCTCCACCATGTCCATGGCGCGCTGGGAGCTGTCCACGGAATCTACGTGCAGCGCACCGCCGGAAAGGGCATAGATGGAAAAGCCGCCCGTATAGCAGAAAAGGTTCAGCACCCTGCGGCCGGCCGACAAGCGTCCCACGGCGGCGCGGTTTTCCCGCTGGTCCAGGAAAAAGCCGGTTTTCTGGCCTTCGGCCCAGTTGACCAGGAAGCGTTTTCCGTTCTCCAGGACCGTTTGTTCCCGCTCGTCCCAGGCCGGGGCCTTCCACAGATAGCCGTCCACCAGCTCCAGGCCGGCCTTGAAGGGCGCGGTTCCTGAGCTTTTGTCATAAACGGCTTTCAGGCGCTCTCCGTAAAGGTTTTGGAGCGCTTCACTGATGGCAGCCTTGGCGCGGAACATGCCAACGGAATGGGCCTGCAGCACGCAAACACCGTCATAGTAGTCCACAATCAGGCCCGGCAAGCCGTCTCCTTCCCCGTGCACCAGGCGGTAGCAGTTGGTCTGCGTCCCCTGGGCCAGTCCGTATGCCTCCCGCAGTTTGTAGGCGCGGGTGAGCATCCGCAGCCAGAAATCCGGCTGGGTGGGATCCTCGTCAAAGGAGAGGATGCGGACGGCGATGGAGCCTATCTGGTAATGCCCGCAGGCAAGAAGCTTTCCCTCCGAAGAGCAGACGCTCACAAGGTCTCCCTCGGCCGGGTGGCCCACTATCTGGGCAATGGCGCCGGAGAACACCCAGGGGTGGTAGCGCAGGAGGGATTCCTCCCGCCGGGGTTTGAGGATGATTCTATCCATTTTCTACATATCTTTCCGGATGCAGCTGCTCCGGGGTGAGAGGGTGTTTTTCTGCCTTCTGGAGGCGCAGGTACATCTCCCGGCACACCCAGGCATCGGTGGCGGCATAGCGCTGCTGGCTTTCCGAGAGCTGCTCTGCCTCCCAGTTGGAAAGCTGCTGGGCCTTGGAAATCTTGACGCCCAGGATGATGGCTGTCATCTTTTTCACGCTTTTGTCGCGGATGCCGTATTCCCAGACTATATTCTGCAGGTCCACAAAGCCTCTGGGGGTGAAGCCTGAGATGCGCTGCAGGCCGCGGACGTCATCCTGGGTGGCAGCCCCCACCTTCACGATGGAAGGCTTCGAGAGAAGGGACGCCAGCTGACGCGGGAAACCCAGCTTCTTGAGACGGAAAAGGAAGGCCTTCCCGCCGCCGGAAAGCTGCAGCAGGGCCGTTCCCGAAGAGTGCTGGTCCGGGGTGAAAGTGGGGCGGGTCTCGGTGTCAAAGCCCAGCACTTTCTGGCGTTTGAGATAGCGGATGGCTGCATGGAAGGCATCCCCCATGCTGTCCACCACTACTATCTCTCCGGGGAAGGCCGCCAGTTCCAGCGCGCCTATCTCTTCCGGACTAATGGATATCCTGAACATAGGTCTGGTTAACGTATGAGGCCGAGAGAGCTTCCAGGGCGGGTTCTCCCCGGGCCGATTCCACCACATGGTAGTACTGCAGCCGCGGCAGCGCTATGCGATGGGCAAAAAGCCGCCGGGAGCGCAGCAGGCTGTAGGTGGACTGGATAATCTGCGTGGGAAGGTCCAGGATGAAAAAGTCCCGTGAGAGCATCTTTGCAAGGGAGGCGTCTTCAGCGGTGTGTCCTTGACGGATAATCGCTATCTCGCTGCCAAGGGCGTTAAGGTCTGCCTTGTAACTGTCTACCAGAAGGGCATCCAGGGGTCTTCCTTCCGCCTGGTACTGGCGAAGGAGCTCTCTCAGCTGCGTCCGGCTGTCAAGGGCCGGGGAAGGCGACAGGACGCTTAAGTTCGTCCCTTCCCAGCCTTTGCGCCGGAAAACGGACTGCCAGGCTTCGCTCTTGCGCACAGGGCGGGAGGTCCAGACGGCCATGTTGCGGGCGCCTTTTTCGTAGGAGCTTTCCAGCAGAAGGTCTGCGGGCGAAAGGAGGATGCTCTTCCCTCCGCAGAGCTGCTGGAGGGTATCTACATCGAAGAGGCCATATTCGGCCTGCAGGGAGGAGGTGAAAATGAGGAGCTTGGCAGCAGGACGCACGGCGGTGCTGTCCCAGGCCCACAGGGCATTGAGGACGGCGGCCTCACGCAGGCTATCCAGGCGCGCCCCTGCATCCGGGCTCTCCGATAAAAAATGCTCATAAGGAGCATTGAAAACGTCCATGACAACGGAGAAGGTTTCTCCGGCAAAGTCCGGCAGGGAATCCCGGCCGGGGCGGCCGTCCACGTTGTCCATCCGGTCCGTGCTCTGGAAACGACGCGCCAGGGCCAGGGCGGATTCAGGTTCGCCGATAATGGCTATGCTGCCTTCCGCACCCACAGCGCCCGCCTGGGCGGCCAGGCGGCCCGTGCCGGTGGTGTCCGAAACGATGCTTTCCACCAGCAGGATGGTGGGACGGGGCTGCGGCGCATTCCGCTTGCAGGCGGCAAGCGTAAGGCACAGGGCGGCAAGCCCCCAAAGGACGACTTTTCTCATGTTTTGCATTAAAACGCAAAAATACACATTTCCCGCTATTTTTCCAACGACAGCAGCTCGCAGATTTTGGGATACAGCAGGCTTTCTATCACCTCCGGCTCCATGAAGTGCCCGCCCTCATACTCCGTATAGCTGTCCGGACCGAAGTACTGCTCCCACAGGTCCAGCCGCACCACGCCGCTGGCCTTGTAATGGTCCCGGGTGCCGAAGAATGCGTAATAGTACCCCTCCGGCTCGATGGCGGCGAAAGCGGCCTCCCCATGCTCCTTATATTTAAGGAGAACGGGGCGGGTGAACTTGAGCTCCTGGCGGTCTCCCTCCTTGACGGGGAACTTGCGGTGCATGTACCATCGGCCCCAGGACCAGGCGGCCCAGCGTGCTGCTTTGTACAGATTGGCCGGAGCACCCAGCGAGGGAGAGACAAAAAGGTGCGGAACCCCCTGGACGCGCAGCGCCTGGATGGCGCCTAGTGACTCGCCCATCACCAGGTCCGGCTGCAGCTCCTGCACCCAGGAGGCGATTTGCGCACGGCCCAGCTCCGGATCGAAGTCATAGGTGCGCACCGTAACCCGCACCCGGGAAGGGTCGAAGAGGGTCTGGAGGTAATTGGGAATGCGGCTGTCTGCGCCACCTCCCATGCCATGGATGTAAAGAATGTTTTTCACGCTTGCAAAATTACAACATTCTGCTTAAATTTGTAGGTAAACTAGTAACTAAAAGTAATGAAAAAAGGAATCCTCGTATCCGCGCTTGTGCTCTCCGTGAGCCTTTTTGGCGCCATGGCCCAGCAGCGGCCCGCTTCCCCGGTCAAAGCATCTGACTATCAGTTCACCGTAGTTAAGGAGAACCCCATCACCTCTGTCAAGAACCAGAGCCGCAGCGGAACCTGTTGGTGTTTCAGCGCCCTGTCTTTCCTGGAGTCGGAAGTAATCAAGGCCAAGGGCCTCAAGGACCCCGCCCAGTACCCGGATTTCTCGGAAATGTACATTGTCCGCAAGTCTTACCTGGACCGCGCCGTCCAGTTTGTCCGCATGGACGGTCACATGAACTTTGCCGTGGGATCGGACTTCGGTGACGCCATCGAAACTGCCAAGCGCTACGGCCTCATTGACCAGAAAGCCTACTCCGGTCTCCAGTACGGCTATGACCTCCCCGTCCAGGGAGAGCTCGATGCCGGCCTCAAGGGCTATGTGAACGCCATCGTCAAAAACCCCAACCGCAAGCTCACCAAGGTATGGCCCCAGGGCCTGGAGGGCATCCTGGACGCCTACATGGGCAAAGTCCCGGAAACCTTTGAGGTAAACGGTGTCACCTACACCCCGGAAAGCTACCGTGACGCCCAGGGCCTGAACCTGGACGACTATATCGGCTTCACCTCCTACACCCACCATCCCTTCTACACCGCCTTCGCCATGGAGGTCTGCGACAACTGGCGCCACAGCCTGTCCTGGAACGTTCCCCTGGATGAGTTCATGGCCATCATGGACTACGCCGTAGATAACGGCTACACCGTAGCCTGGGGCGGCGATGTATCGGAAACCGGCTTCACCCGCGATGGTATCGGCCTCCTGATTGACACAGAGGCTGCTGCTTCCACCGGTTCGGACCAGGAGCGTTGGGTGGGCAAGGCAGAAGACAAGCCCGCAGAGAAGAAGGCCGTGAAGGAGATCAAGGTCACCCAGGAACTCCGCCAGCAGTACTACGACGAGAAAACCTCCACCGATGACCATGGCATGCACCTCTACGGCATCGCCAAGGACCAGAACGGCAACAAGTACTACATGATCAAGAACTCCTGGGGAGAAACCGGTGCCTTCAAGGGCCTGTGGTACATGTCCGAGGACTTCGCCAAGGGCAAGACCCTCAACATTGTGGTGAACAAGAAGGCCGTTCCCAAGGAAATCCTCAAGAAGCTGGGTCTCAAGTAAATGAGCCTTACCCGGCACATACCCAACAGCATCACTTCCATGAATCTCCTCGCGGGGACCATGGGAGTGGTGTTTACTATGCAGGGGCGGCTGGAGCTGGCCTTTCCGCTCATGCTGGCCGCGGCGGTCTTCGACTTCTGCGACGGCCTTGCTGCCCGGCTGCTGGGGGCCTACTCCCCCATCGGCAAAGAATTGGATTCCCTGGCGGATGTGGTGAGCTTCGGCCTGCTGCCCGCGCTCATGCTGCTGGAAACCATGCAGCTGCACGGCACGCAAGGCTGGCTCTCCTTCGTTCCGCTGTTTCTGGCGGTCATGAGCGCCCTTCGCCTGGCCAAATTCAACGTGGACCAGCGCCAGGGAACGGATTTCCTGGGCGTAGCCACTCCCACTGCAGCCATCATATGCGGCGCACTGTGCCACTATGTAGCGGTGCGCCCGGGCAGCGTAGCAGACTCCCTGGTGGGCACGCAGTGGTTCCTTCCCTCCCTTGCGGTGGTGCTGGGACTGCTGCTGGTCAGCGAAATCCCCATGTTCGGGATGAAGGCCGGCAAGGGACATAAACTGCTGGACGGCAAGCGCATAGTCTTCCTAAGCGTAGCCGTGGCTGCCCTTCTGGCCGTTGTGCTGGCCGGCCTCCACTGGAGCCTCGCCGTCCTGGCCATCTTTGTTTTCTATATCCTGGAAAACCTTGTACTGAGTGCCTTCCCGTCCCGCTCATAAGCGCCGGCGGAAAAAACGCGGCAAAACGGTCCTCAGCCCCTGGTGGGTCCTGGGGGCCGTAGTCCTTTTAGCCCTGGGGGTGGCACTCCCGCATGTGCTGGCCACCCGCAATCCGGACAAGGGAGCGGCCGCGCCGCAGGGGTATCGGCACTTTATGGTGGACCTTTCCCACCACAATCCCCGCAAGGTGGTGTGGGACTCCCTGCGCGTGGTACTGGACACAGACGGCCGCACCAGCAGGGACCTCGCCCACGCCCGGCAAATCCTGCCCCTGACCCACGTGATAGTCAAGGCCACCGAAGGAGAAAACCACCTGGACCGGCACTTCGACACCTGGTGGGCCGAGTCTTCCCAAGCCGGCCTCTCGCGCGGCGCCTACCACTTTTTCCGCTCTTCCAAGGACCCCCTGCGCCAGGCGCAGCACTACACCAGCCGCGTGAGCCTGACGCACCGGGACCTCCCGCCCATCCTGGACATCGAAACCGCGCACAAGGGCTGTACCAAGGAAGAGCTGAACCGCAAAGCGCTCCAATGGCTGCAGGCCGTGGAAAAGTACTACGGGCGCAAACCCATCGTCTATACCGGCGACGCCTTTGCGCGCGATTGGCTGACATCCGACATCACCGCGCAATACCCCCTCTGGATAGCCCGCTACAACAGCGAGCCGCCCCTTACTCCCGGCTGGAAGTTCTGGCAGTTCACGGACAAGGCCGTAGTACACGGCATCTCCGGAACCGTAGATTTATCTGTAATAATACCATAACCTATGAAACGAACCCTCACCCTTCTGCTGTGCACCCTGCTGGCCGCTAACGGCCTTCAGGCCCAGAAAAAAGTGCTGGACCACAGCGTCTATGACAGCTGGCAAAGCGTCAGTGAGCCCATCATCACCCCCGCCGGGCACGTGATGGCCTACGAAGTGAATCCCCAGGAAGGCGACGGTATGCTCACCCTGCAGGTTGTAGGGAAAAAGGGCATCACCCGCAGCATCGAGATTCCCCGCGGCTACCGCGTCACCCTGCTGGAAGACGAGTCCTACGCCGTCTGCCTTATCAAGCCCTACTTCAAGGAGACACGAAAGGCCAAGATAGCCAAGAAAAAGGATGACCAGCTGCCCAAGGACTCCCTGGCCATTGTCAATCTCACAACAGGGGAAATCCGCAAATTCGCCAACGTAAAGGGCTACAAGGCCGCCAAGCACGGCCTCCAGGCCATTGCCTTTGCCACTACAGACACCACCTTCATCCCCAAGAAGGAGCGGAAGAACAAGGAGATCGGGGGGCCGCTTGCCGTTTACCACTTTGCCGGCGGCAACCTGGACACCCTGCGCCATATCAGCGAATACAGCTTCTCCAAGGACGGAAAGCAGCTGGGACTGGTGCAAAAGGAGGGGAAGTTCCGCACAGTTGCGGGCGTGTATGACGTCCTTCGCCGCGAAAGCCGTTTCTTCCCGGACACCGCCGCCTGGCACGCCGTCCCGCGTTTCAACGAGGATGGATCGGCCTGCCTTTTCCTGCAGGCGCCGGATACCCTTTCCAGCGGCAGCAAGCACGCTTCCCTTTTCCAGTACAAGATAGGTGAGCAGGCTCCCCGGCGGCTGGCCGGCCCCGAGAGCGCCGGCATACCTGAAAGCTGGGGCATCACGGAGAACAGCGACTACCGCTTCAGCCACAACGGGCAGCGCATCTTTGTGGGCCTGCAGGAGCTGGTGCCGCCCAAGGACACTTCCCTGGTTCCGTTCGAAACCCCCGGCCTGGATATCTGGAACTGGGATGCCGCAGAGCTTCCGCCCTACCAGAAAGTGAACCTCAAGCGCGATGCCGCCCGCACCTTCCCCGCAGAGGTTCTCGCCCCCGGCAAACTGCATCTTCTCAATGACAGCAAGCTCACGCGTCTGCACCAGGGCAACCGGGGAGACTCCCCCTACTCCCTGCTGGTAAGTACGCCGGACCCTGTGCGCAACCAATGGGACTACCAGAACCCTGTTACCCTGACGCTGGACGGTCCCAAGGGAAAGGTGGAGATTGCCACCGGGGCCTTCTCCATGATCAGCCTCTCCCCGCTGGCCAAGTACGTGCTGTGGTGGGACCACGGCGCCTGCCAGTGGCATCTTTACGATATTGCCGCCGCTCAGAACCGCACCCTTGCCAGCGGCCTGGGCGTGTATTTCTGGGACGAGACCGACGACCACCCCACCCGCCCCGGCCCCTACGGCTTTGGCGGCTGGACGGAAGAAGACCGCGACGTCCTGCTGTTTGACCGCTACGACATCTGGCGCGTTCCCACCGCCGGCACTGCCCCCCAGCGCCTGACGGAAGGCCGCCCGGTGCAGGTCACCTACCGTACCCTTCAGCTCAAGGACATGGAAGAGGAACGCCACTTCAAGGCAGACGAGACGCTCCTTCTTAGCCTCTTTGACCAGGTAAGCAAGGAAAACGGCTTTGCCAGCGTGCAGCTGGACAAACCGACCAAGACTTTCAAGACGCTGGCAAAGGGCCCTTACAGCTGGAAGAATCCCAAGAAAGCCGGTAAGGCACAGGCTTACCTCTACCTCAAGGGCAATTTCCAGGAGCCCCTGGACCTGTACTATACCACGGCCCCGGGTACGCAGGAGCGCAAGCTCACCGCCATCAACCCGCAGCTCAAGGACTACAACTGGGGCACGGTAGAGCTCTATCACTGGACAGCCTACGACGGCACCGCCATGGACGGTCTCCTGTACAAACCGGAAGATTTTGACGCCGGCAAGAAGTACCCCGCCATGATTTACTTCTATGAGAGAAACAGCGAGAACCTCTATACGCACTACCCTGTGCAGCCCAGCTGGTCCATCATCAACATCCCCTTCTACGTGTCCCGCGGCTATGTAGTGTTTGTACCGGACATTGTGTACACGCGCGGCCTTCCCGGCGAAAGCGCCTACAACTGCATTGTGAGCGGGGCCGAATCCCTCACCCGCTTCCCCTGGATTGACAGCGACAACATGGCCATCCAGGGCCAGAGCTGGGGCGGTTACCAGGTGGCCTACCTGATTACCCGCACCGGCATGTTCAAGGCAGCAGGCGCCGGGGCGCCCGTGAGCAATATGACATCGGCCTACGGAGGTATCCGCTGGGAATCCGGCAGCAGCCGCCAGGGACAGTACGAGCAAGGGCAGAGCCGCATTGGCCGGGACCTCTGGAACGGGACGGAACTGTACGTGGAGAACTCTCCCCTCTTCCGCCTCCCGGACGTGACCACGCCCGTCCTGATCATGCACAACGACGCCGACGGTGCCGTTCCGTGGTACCAGGGCATCGAGATGTTCATGGGACTTCGAAGACTGGGAAAACCGGCCTGGCTGCTTCAGTACAACAACGAGGCACACAACCTGCGGGAGCGCCGCAACCGCAAGGACCTCACCATCCGCTTACAGCAGTTCTTTGACCACTACTTGAAGGGAGAACCCGCCCCCGCCTGGATGCAGGACGGCGTTCCCTATGTCAAGAAAGGCTATTACTTCGGGTACGAGGAAGCGGCTCGCTAGAAATCGTCTTCGTCCTCCTCGGAGAGGCCGAAACTGGCCGCCACATCATCCGGGACGTCCTGCAAATCCAGGGCGTCCCAGATTTGTTCTATCTCCCGGCGGTCCTTCTTGGTGGGACGGCCGGCACCGCGGTCACGTGTCACAAAGAAGCTCTCCACGGGGGCACGCAGTTTATCCAGCTCTGAGAGCGGGGTAAGGTTTTCCGCGAAATTGGGAACCAGCTTGGCGCCCACGCGATGCTCTGTGGGCTGCACCACCTTGTAGGTGAAGGTAACCAGGCCCTTTCGCACATGCAGCACATCGCCCGCCTGCACCACTTTGGAAGGCTTGGCATTCACCTGGCCTATTTTCACCTTCCCGCCCTTGCAGGCATCGGCGGCGTCCGTGCGGGTCTTGAAGGCCCGGATGGCCCAGAGGTATTTGTCTATTCGGACGTCGGCCATAGCTCCTCCTTTTCTTCGCCGATGATATCTTCCTGCTCCGGCCTGGGATCCATGCGCACTTCCATCAGAAGGGTTTCGGGGGCTGCGGGAAGAAGCAGGAAATCGTTCACCTCTGCGGGAACCAGCACCAGTTCACCGGCCTTGAGCGGATAGTCCTTACCGTCTGCGCGAAGGGCGGCGCTGCCTTTCAGGCACAGGTACACAAGGAAAGTATCGTCCACGTCCCGGCGGCTTTGCAGGGCCTGGGACAGCGGGATAAGATTCAGGGTAAACTGTTCTGTAACAGCATTCTGTACAGGTTTTACAGGCCGTGCCGAAAGGTCTATCAGGTCAAAAGCTTCTTCCAGGTGGAGTTCTCTTTCGGTGCTGCCCCAGTCGTGCAGCCGGAAGCTGAGTTCCGAGCTTTCCGCCACTTCCAGCAGCGTCACATCCTGGGCTGCATGCACCATTCCCGGGGGAACCAGGTAGCACTCCCCTTCCCGGGGGCTGATTTCCTGCAGGAGTTCCTGGACGGTTCCCTCCATGCAGGCCTTGTAGAAGGCGGCGGCACTGACTGTCTTTCTAAAACCCAGGAAGAGCCTGGCGTCCGGCCCGGCCTTTTCCACATACCAGAGGGCGGTTTTGCCAAAGGCGTCGTAGCGCTGGGCGGCGGACTCGTCGTCCGGGTTCACATGAAGGGCCGTGCGGCCCTTGACCTGCAGGCGCTTCACCAGCACCGGGAACTGCGTCCCATACCACTCGAAGGCTGTTTCTCCCACCACGCGCTCCAGGTAGGTCTGCATGATGTCGCTGAGGGTATTGCCCCCCAGATAGCCTTCGCAGGCCATGGAGTCCACAAAGCCTAAATCGGCCAGTTTGTATTCCATACCGCCCCAGGGCATCTGCTGCCCGTGAGGCAGGAATTTCATGGGGGTGAGTTTCTTTCCCTGCGCGTCCATTATCCTTTCATGCTCCGGTACTTTTCCGCCTGCTCCGCAATAAGGGAGGCATCGGAGAAGTAGTTGATCTGCATGGCATCCTTCATCTGGTGAAGGGTACGGGCGGCCACCTCACGGGCAGCCTCGGAGCCCTTGCGCAGAATCTCATAGACGCCGGGAATATCCTGCTCGAACATGTGCCGACGGGCGCGGATGGGATCCAGGCGGTCATTGAGCACGTTCAGGAGGAATTTCTTGCACTTCATGTCTCCCAGGCCACCGCGCATGTAGTGGTCCTTCACTTCCTGCAGATTGGCATATTCCGGCCAGTATTTGGGGAAGTCGCTGTCCTCGCAGAAAGCATCCAGGTAGGTAAAAACGGGGTTTCCTTCCACCTTGCCGGGGTCTTCCACGCGAAGATGGCCGGGGTCCGTGAACATGCCTTTCACCTTCCTTTCCACTTCCTTGGGGGAGTCTGAGAGGTAGATGCAGTTGCCCAGGGACTTGCTCATCTTGGCCTTTCCGTCCGTACCGGGAAGGCGGCGGCAGGCCAGGTTGGAAGGCAGGAGGATTTCCGGCTCTACCAGGACGTCGCATTTGTAGGTGCCGTTGAAACTGCGCACAATCTCCCGGCACTGTTCGATCATGGGTTCCTGGTCTTCGCCGACCGGCACCGTGGTGGCCTTGCAGAAGCAGATATCGGCCGCCTGTGAGATGGGATAGGTGAAAAAGCCTACGGGCAGGCCGCGGCGGTTGTCATCCTCTCCCTCACCGTTAAAGCCCCTCAGGGCCATTTCCGTCTTGACGGTGGGATTGCGCTGGAGGCGCTGCACGGTGACAAGGTTCGAGAAGAACTGGGTAATCTCATGCAGCTCCGGTATCTGGCTCTGGATAAAGAGCGTCACTTTATTAGGGTCCAGCCCGCAGGAAAGGTAATCCAGGGCTACCTCTATGATGTTCTGGCGGACCTTTTCCGGGTTGTCGGCGTTGTCCGTAAGCGCCTGTACGTCTGCGATAAAGACAAACATGCGCTCATAATTACCTTCGTTTTGCAGCAATACGCGGTTCCTGAGGCTGCCTACATAATGGCCCAGGTGGAGTTTCCCGGTGGGACGGTCTCCGGTAAGAATAATCCTGCCCATACGCTACTGCACTTTAAGCGAGTCCGGAAGCACCTTCTCCACAGCCTGCTCCGCCTGCGCTGCAGCTTGCTCTGCCTTGACGGCAGCCTCATGCGCGGCCCTGTGGGTCTTGAGATCCTTTTCACTGTTTTTCACATCCTTGCGGGCGGCCTTCACATCCTTTTTGGCAGCGGAAATCTCTTTTTTGCCGGAGCGGATTTTCTTCTGGGCCTCCTTCATGGCCTTCTTGCTCTGGTTTACCTTGGACTGGGCCTGCTTGTACTCGCGTTCTGCGGCTTTATAGTCCGCTTCCAGGGTTTTGATTTCCTCTTCCATCTGGGAGATGAAAATCTTGTCATTGGCGTTCAGGACGCCGCCGTCGGCTTTGCGGCTTTTCTTCTCTGCCTTGAGGGCATTTTTCTTGGCCTTGACTACCTCTTTCTTGGCATCCACGTTTTTTTTCATCAGCTGGAGGGACTTGCGGCCGGCGTTGTACTCGCTCTTGTAGTTATCGGCCTCCTTTTCCAGTTTGTCCAGCTTGCTTTTGGCGTCCCGGATCTGGGCATCGGCTTTGTTTTCTGCGTCCGAGAGGTCCTTGCGGGCCTGCTGCAGCTGTTTTTCTGCCTCCTGGACGGCCTCTGTGTGGATAGACTGCGCCTGCGCCCCCAGAGTAAGGGCCAGGGCAGCAAAAGTCAATAGAATTCTATTCATCTTGATCCGTTGTTTATTTCCTATCCTGCAAAGATACACTTTTTCTTTTTTTTGCAGGCATCAATGGGCGCCGTTTCTTCTGGAGAAGAGGCGCTGGGGAAGTTCCATGGCAAAGATAATGCCCAGGACAATGGCAATGGCCACCTTGGCAGCCATAAAGCCGATAGAACCGGCCAGGTCCTGCTCACCTGCACTGAGGTGGTAAGTGAACCAGAATACGCCCGCACCGGGAACCAGCGGGAAGATGCCGCAGAGCAGGAAAATCTGCGCCGGAGAGCGGGTGGGAACCGCTACCATGCGGGACAGCAGGCAAACCAGAATGGTGGAAAAGACCGTGGCCACGGGGGCCGTGAGGCCGGCATAGCGTACCAGCAAGAGGTAACATACCCAGCCAAGAGCACCGATAACACCCATCCCCAGGTACTGGGAACGGTCTGCGCCAAAAAGGCAGGCAAAGGCGGCCGTACCCACCATGGCGGCAATCGCCTGTATCAGGAACCCTGCCGTCTGGGGATTCACCCCCACTTCCGGCAGGTCCACCACGCCCCCGAAAAGGGCGCCGTCCAGCAAAAAGCCGAAGGATACGCCCATGGCAATGCAGAAAAAGCCCAGCATGGCATCTGTCAGGCGGGTAAGGCCGGCCAGGTAGTCGGAGTTGGCCAGGTCACGTACCCCGTTCACAAAGGGCACTCCGGGAATCAGCGGCATAATGGCGCCTATGATGACATTGCTCAGGCTCTCTCCAAGGCCCAGACGCCAAAGCAGGATGCAAAGGAGCGTGGCAAAAAGGGCATTGCAGATGCCGCCCACTATCTTGGAGAGGTAGCGGCCGCTCACAAAGACGGTCCATACGCTTAGAAGGAGGCCCACAACCAGGGCGGCCGCGCAGTCCATGTATCCGCCGCCGAAGACGGCACAAAAGCCTGCCGCGCCAAAACCAGAGCCCAGCATCTGCTCCCAGGCCGGCTTGCCGGGGCTGAGGCGGATGCTGCGAAGGCGCTCCCTGGCCTGGTCCAGGGAACAGGCTCCGGCGGCGATGTCGTAGCTAAGCTGGTTCACCGCCCGCACCTTCGAGAGCTGGATGCCCCGGATGGGGATGAACTCCACGTTGGCATAGGTAGAAGCCTGTCCGCCGGCCTTGGAAATCTTGCCGGAAGAGCGTCCGGTGGTGAAAATCCCGTTGGAGAGGACAAAGAAATTCCCCGAGTCCACCCCAAAGCAGGTGGCAATACGGGACATGATATCCTCTACGCGGGATATCTCGGCCCCGTTTTCCAACAGGATGTGGCCTGCCTCTGTGGCCACTTCCATCACCTGCGCCAAGTCGTGCTGCTGCTGATCCATGGAAGGAAGGAATGGTTAGCGTGCCTCCCGGGAAAGGAAGCAGGCAATGGTGTTTTTCATAAGCATGGCTATGGTCATGGGCCCCACGCCGCCGGGGACGGGGGTAATCCAGGACGCCACAGGCTGGGCCGAAGGGAAATCCACGTCGCCGCAAAGCTTTCCTTCAGCGTCGCGGTTCATGCCCACGTCGATGACCACGGCACCGGGCTTGACCATGCTGCCCGTCACCACACCGGCCTTCCCCACCGCCACCACCAGGACATCGGCGGTGCGGCACACGGCGCCAAGGTCTGCCGTACGGGAATGGGCGATGGTTACGGTGGCGTGGCGGTCCAGCAGGAGCTTGGCCACGGGCTTGCCCACAATATTGCTGCGGCCCACCACCACGGCATTTTTTCCCTTGAGCTCGATGCCGGTGCTGTCAATCAGGCGCATGATGCCGGCGGGCGTGCAAGGAACGATACAGTCCTTGCCCAGCCACAGGCCGGCCACATTGCCGGGATGGAAGCCGTCCACGTCCTTTTCACGGGCGATGGCGTCAATCACCTTCTCTTCGTTGATATGTTTGGGCAGGGGCAGCTGCACCAGGATGCCGTCCACCAGGGGATCGGCGTTCAGCTGCGCAATCTGCGACAGGAGGGCCTCCTCCGAAATGCCGGCCGGAAGCTCCTCCAGGCGGGATTCCATGCCTGTATAGGCCGCCGCCTTCACTTTGTTGCGAACATACACCTGGCTGGCGGGGTTTTCACCCACAATAATCACCACCAGGCAGGGCTTGCGCCCGTAGCGGGCCTCCAGCGCAAGGACATCGGCCTTTACCTCGTCCTTCACCTGAAGACTCATTGCTTTTCCGTCAATAATGTTTCCCATAAGCTTTTGATTAGATTCCCGGCCGGGCCGGGAATGACTATTTTAAGGCAATGTGTGCTATATCTTTTCTGTAATAGAGATTCTCGCAGTCTATTTTGGCAATTTCGCGATAGACCTTTTCCCGGGCCTGGAGGACATCGCCGCCGGAGGCCACTACCATCAGCACGCGGCCGCCGGCGGTAAAGAAGCGGCCATCCCGAACGCCCGTTCCCATGTGGTAGAGCTTGGCATCCACGTTGTCCAGGCCGCCTATGTCGAAGCCTTTCTCATAGTGGCCGGGGTAACCTTTGGAGGCCAGTACAACGCCCAGGGTGACATCCCCGGACCACAGGGGCTCCTCCACCGGATGGCCGGTAGCCACGCCTTCAAAGATGTCGTAGATGTCGCTTTGCAGCAGCGGCAGCACCACCTCCGTCTCCGGGTCTCCGAAACGGGCGTTGAACTCAATTACCTTGATGCCGTCCGGCGTTTTGATCAGGCCGCCGTACAGTACGCCTGAGAGCGGGAGGCCTTCGGCCGCCATGGCCGATGCCGTCTTGCACAGGATCTCCCTGAAGGCGAACTCCCGGTCCTCTTCCG
The DNA here is from genome assembly GCA_902788175.1 of uncultured Bacteroidia bacterium. GTDB lineage: Bacteria > Bacteroidota > Bacteroidia > Bacteroidales > UBA932 > Cryptobacteroides. The sequence continues at coordinate 96,266 of CADAJF010000003.1, read as the reverse complement.
TAATGAAGGGCAGGCCTGTGTAGGCGCCCATGCCGCCGGTGTTGGGGCCTTTGTCCCCGTCGTAGGCGCGCTTGTGGTCCTGCGACAGGGGCATCGGGTACACCCTTTCCCCGTCCACAAAGCAGAGGAAGGAGAATTCCGGGCCGGTGAGAAAATCCTCCACCACTACGCGGCCTTCGCCGAAGCTCTTGTCCAGGAGCATGTCCGCCAGGGCTTTGCGGGCCTCGTCCAGGTCCTGGGCAATGACGACCCCCTTGCCGGCGGCCAGTCCATCGTACTTGAGAACGGCCGGGAAGGGACGGGCAGCCACGTAAGCGAGCGCCTCCTCATAATCCGAGAAGCTTTGGTAGGCGGCCGTAGGAACGCCGTATTTGGCCATCAGGCGCTTGGCAAACTCCTTGGAACTCTCGATGGCCGTTGCCGCCTGGGTATGGCCGAAGATGGCCAGCCCGGCCGCCCGGAAGGCATCCACCACGCCAGCTGCCAGCGAAGCCTCGGGGCCCACTACCGTCAGGTCCACCTTGTTTTCCAGCGCGAAGGCCTTGAGGCCCTCCACGTCCGTATCCTTGAGGGGGACGTTGAACGCCTGCTCCCCTATCCCGGCATTGCCCGGGGCACAATAGATTTTGGCCACCTGCGGGCTGCGGCTGAGCGCATCCACTATGGCATGCTCCCGTCCGCCGCCGCCTATAACCAGGACGGTCTTTCCCAAGAGGTTTTCCAGATTAATTTCTTTGCCTCCGGCAGCACTTTTCATCGAAGGAAGAGGATATACAAGGCCCATATGCTATCAATGTTTGAAGTGGCGAACTCCTGTAAGGAGCATGCAGATACCCAGTTCGTCGGCTTTCTTGACGGCATCCTCGTCGCGGATGCTGCCGCCGGGCTGGACAATCACCGTTACACCGTATTGGGCAGCCAGGGCCACGGTGTCGTCGAAGGGCAGGAAGCCGTCCGAGGCCAGTACCAGGCCTTCGGTGAAGCCGGCTTTCCGGGCTTCTTCCAGGGCGATGAGGGCAGAGCCCACGCGGTTGGTCTGACCGGCACCAATCCCAATGGTGTGCCCGTCCCGAACAACGGCTATCGCATTGGATTTCACGTGTTTGACTATCTTCCAGCCAAAGTTGGCCCCTGCGAGCTGCTCCTGGGTGGGACGGACTTTGGTCACGCACATATCGGCCACCACTTCTTCTACCTGGGTATCCAGGTGCTGGGAGAGCAGGCCGCCGTTGACGCTGATATACTGCTGCACCGGAGCGTCCGAGCGCGTCATGTCCACCTGCATTACGCGAAGGTTCTTCTTGGCGCTCAGGATTTCCAAGGCCTCGGGGGTAAAGGAAGGGGCAATCACTATTTCCAGGAAGATGGGTTTCATGCCCAGGGCCACCTCTGCGGTAAGTTCCCTGTTCACGCCCACGATGCCGCCGTAGATGCTCACTTTGTCGGCTTCATAGGCCGCCTGCCAAGCCTGTTCGATGGTTTTGCCCACCGCGGCGCCGCAGGGATTCATGTGCTTGAGCGCCACGCAGAAAGGCTCCTCGAAGTCCCGCAGCACGTTCAGCGCAGCATTAGCGTCCTGGATATTGTTGTAGGAGAGTTCCTTGCCCTGGATCTGGGTAGCAAAGGCCAGCGAGAAGGCCGAGGGAGCCGTCTCCGCATAAAACTTCGCCTGCTGATGCGGGTTCTCGCCGTAGCGGAGACCCTGCTTGAGGTCGTACTCCAGGAACAGTTTCTCATTCAGGCCCGCCGCCTTGCGCATATAAGTGGCGATGCAGGCATCGTACTGGGCCGTATGCGTATAGGCTTTGGCCGATAAACGCAGGCGCGTAGCATCGGAGGTATTCCCGTCCGCCTTCAGCTCTGAGAGCACCGTATCATAGTCCGAAGGGTCGCAGACAATGGTGACGTCCTTCCAGTTCTTGGCGGCGCTGCGCACCATGGAAGGCCCGCCGATGTCAATATTCTCGATGGCCTCCTCCAGGGTAACGCCCTCTTTGGCTATGGTCTGGCGGAAGGGATAGAGATTCACACACACCAGCTCGATGGTCTGGATGCCGTTCTCCTTGAGGGTTTGCATGTGCTCCGGCACATCCCGGCGGCCCAGGATGCCGCCATGGACCTTCGGGTGCAGGGTTTTCACCCGCCCGTCGCAGATCTCCGGGAAACCGGTGACCTCGCTGATGCCGATGGTCTTCACCCCTTCTTTTTCCAGCAGCTTCTGGGTGCCGCCCGTGGCAATAATCTCCCAGCCCAGCTCTACCAGGCCCTTCACAAACGGCACAAGGCCGGTCTTGTCGCTTACACTGACTAACGCTCGCATAATAGTTTCTTAATGGTTTCTACGTATAATTCGTGTTCAATTTTCTGGCCCAGGCGGTGCACCTCTGCGGGGTCTGAGCCTTCATAGGGAAAGGCGCGCTGGGCAATGATTCGGCCCCCGTCCAGTTCTGCGTTCACCCAGTGGATGGTGATGCCATAGACCTTGACGCCGTAGGCTACGGCATCCTCTACGGCGTGCGCACCCTTGAAGGAAGGAAGCAGCGAAGGATGGATGTTGACGATCTTCCCCTCATAGGCTTTCAAGAGGGTATCCCCCACTATGCGCATATAGCCCGCCAGGCACACCAGTTCCACTTTTTTGCTGTCCAGCACCTGCACGATTTCTGCCTCATAGGCCGCCTTGGAAGCATACTCCCTGGGGGAGAAAACAAAGGTCTCGATGCCCAGTTCACGGGCACGGTCAATCACGGGCGCACCCGGTTTGTCGCACACCATCACGGCCACCTGCGCATCAAGGATACCTTCTGCACAGGCCTTGGCAATGGCCACAAAGTTGGACCCTGTCCCGGAAGCGAATACGGCTAAACGATGCATACGCCTTCCTGATCCGTTACCTTACCTATCACAGAGGCTTTCTCACCGGCTGCTTCCAGGATTTCGATAGCCTTAGGAGCCTGAGCCGCATCCATGACGGCAATCATGCCAATGCCCATGTTGAAGATGTTGAACATCTCGCGGTGCGGCACGCCGCCCCATTTTTCCAGCATCCGGAAGATGGGAAGAATCTCCCAGCTGCCTTCCCGGATTTCCAGGCCCTGGCCCGGCTGCAGTACGCGGGGGATGTTCTCGTCGAAGCCTCCGCCGGTGATGTGGCATATGCCGTGCACGTCACATTCGCGGATAAGGCGGAGCACCGGCTTTACATAGATTTTGGTAGGGGTCAGCAGCACTTCGCCCAGCTTGCGGCCGCCCAGCTCCTCGATCTCGTCGCTGTAGTGCAGGTCTGCATCGGCCACGATTCTTCTAACCAGCGAGAAGCCGTTGGAATGTACGCCGCTGGAGGCAATGCCCACCAGAACGTCCCCCACTTTCACGCGGGAGCCGTCGATGAGGCGGGATTTTTCCACTACGCCGGTGGTGAAGCCGGCAATGTCGTATTCCCCGTCCGGGTACATGCCGGGCATTTCGGCCGTTTCACCGCCCACGAGGGCACAGCCTGCCTGGCGGCAGCCTTCGGCCACACCCGCCACAATGGCTTCCACCTTGGCGGGAATGTTGTGTCCCAGCGCTACGTAGTCCAGGAAAAAGAGCGGTTCCGCGCCCTGGGCCAGTACGTCGTTCACGCACATGGCTACGGCGTCGATGCCGATGGTGTCGTGCTTGTCCATTGCAAAGGCTATCTTGAGCTTGGTGCCCACACCGTCGGTGCCACTCACCAGCACCGGTTCCTTCAGGCCCAGGGCACTGAGGTCGAACATGCCGCCGAATGAGCCGATGTTACCCATGGAGCCCACACGCGCAGTGGAAGCCACATGCTGTTTGATGCGCCGGACCACCTCGTAGCCGGCCTCCAGGTTCACGCCTGATTTTTCGTAGGATTGTGCCATATTAGTCTTCGTTTTCATTCATGATATCGTCGTACAGAAGCGTGGGATACTCCCCGGTGAAACAGGCCTGGCAGGGGTCTGCGCAGCCAAAGCAGGAGTCCCGCGTGGATTCCGGGCTCAGGTAGCCCAGGGAATCGGCGCCGATAGCCTCGCGTGCCTGTTCCAGCGTGCGGTGTGCACAAAGCAGCTGCTCCGGGGTGGAAGTATCCACGCCGTAGTGGCAGGTAAAGCGCATCATGGGGCTGGCGATACGCACGTGTACCTCCGTGGCGCCGGCCTCCCGCAGCAGTTTCACGATCTTGAGGGAGGTGGTACCGCGGACGATGGAGTCGTCCACCAGAACTATGCGCTTGCCGCTCACGATGCTCCGTACCGGGGAAAGTTTCATCTTCACGCCCAGCTCCCGCATGGACTGCGTGGGGGCGATGAAGGTGCGGCCCACGTACTTGTGCTTGACCAGGCCCAGCTCATAGGGGATGCCGCTTTCCTCGCTGTAGCCCATGGCGGCGCTCAGGCTGGATTCCGGCACGCCCACCACTATGTCTGCCTGGGCCGGGCACTCGCGGTAGAGCCTGCGGCCGGCTTCCTTGCGGTAAGCGTGTACGTTGCAGCCGTCAATGTCACTGTCCGGGCGGGCAAAATAGATGTATTCCATGGCGCACATCCGGTGCCGGCTGTAATGGGAAAACAGCGTGCTGCGAAGGCCGTGGCTGTCCAGCGAGACAATCTCTCCGGGCCTGACGTCCCGCAGGAACTGCGCGCCCATGATTTCGAACGCGCAGGACTCGCTGCTCACCACATATCCTCCGTCCAGCGTGCCGATGCAAAGGGGCTTGATGCCATGTTTGTCGCGGCAGGCATAGATGCGGTTGGGGGTCATGATTACAATGGCGAAACCGCCCTCCATCATGTTCAGGGCCTTGACAATGTTCACAATGCGGTCTTCCCCGGCGGTCTTTTTCACCAGGTGGGCCAGCAGCTCGCTGTCCGTTCCGGTCTGGAAGATGGTGCCCCGTTTTTCCAGATAGTCTGCAATCTGGCGGGAATTGATGACGTTGCCGTCGGCCGCTACTGCAAAGTCGCCGGAGCGGTGGTGGAAAAACAAGGGGGCCACGTTCTCCAGGCCGCCTTTGGACGCATTGGCATACATCACGCTGCCAATGCCCAGCTGGCCTTTGAGGCGGCTCACCTCGCCGTTGGTAAAAATCTCGTTCAGCAGGCCCAAGCCCCGGAAACGGTAATACTTGCCGTCCTCGTCGAAGGTGGCAATGCCGCCGCCTTCCTGGCCCCGGTGCTGAAGATTGTGCAAACCGTAGTAGATTCGCGCTGCGGCGTCCGTGACGCCATATACTCCCAATACGCCCATTAGATATTCTCCAATCTTTCAAGTACTTTTGCATAGGATGGAACCACCTTCCCCAGGTCCAGGCGGAAGCGGTCCTTGTCCAGGCGCTCGCCGCTTTCCTCGTCCCAGAGGCGGCAGGTGTCGGGGCTCAGCTCGTCGGAGATGATGATTTCTCCGGTTTGGGAGCTGCGGCCAAACTCGAATTTGGCATCCACCAGCTCTATGCCTGCCCGGTGGAAGAGTTCCGTGAGCAGGGCTCCGGCGCGTTTGGCCATGGAGAACATCTGCTCCAGTTCCTCGTAGGAGGCAAGGCCCAGGGCCACGGCCTGGTCGCTGTTTACCAGGGGGTCGCCCAGCTCGTCGTTGTTGAAGCACAGGTCCACCACCGTGTTTCCGGGCTTGAAGCCGTCCGGCACGCCCAGTTTGGCGGCAAGGGTGCCTGCCATGCGGTTGTGGAACACCACTTCCAGGGGGATGATCTCTATCTTTCGGCACAGCTGCTCGCGGTCTCCGCACAGTTCCACAAAGTGGGTGGGCACCCCGCAGCGGTTCAGGTATCCCAACAGGAAGGCCGATATCCGGTTGTCCAGCACCCCCTTCCCTTCAAAGCGGGCGCGCTTGACATTGTTGTAGGCCACGGTCACGTCCTTGAAGTGGAAAACCACCAGGTGGGGATTGTCGGTAGCGTAGATGCGTTTTTCGTTGCCTTCGAAAATGAGTTCTCTTTTCATCGGTCTTTTCTGAAATAATGGACTGCGTTTTCAAAAATGGATTGCTTGCGCTCCCCTGCGATGTTCTTGAAAAGGTTAGGCTCGAAGCGTTCGCTGTGGCCCATCTTTCCCAGGATACGGCCGTCGGGGCTCAGGACGCCCTCGATGTCATGGCAGGAGCCGTTGGGGTTGTCCAGGTAACGGAAGGCCACCTGACCGGCGGCAAAGAGCTCGCGGGCCAGTTCCTCGCTCACCACAAACTTGCCCTCGCCGTGGCTGAAGGCAATGCTGCGCACCTCCCCGGGAGCCATGCCGGCAAGCCAGGGAGAGTGGGTGGAAACCACCTCCGTACGGGCCATCAGGGAGATGTGCCTATTGATGTCGTTGCGGAAAAGGGTGGGCGAAGCAGGGGTTACGCAGCCCAGCTTCCCGTAAGGCAGCAGGCCGCTTTTGACCAGGGCCTGGAAGCCGTTGCAGATGCCCAGAATGAGGCCGCCGCGGCCCAGCAGGGCCTCGATGGCGGCGCTGATGGTGGCATTTCCTATTACATTGGCAATGAACTTGCCGCTGCCATCCGGCTCGTCGCCGGAGGAGAAACCTCCACAGAAAGCCAGGATATGGCACTGGGCTATCTCTTCTGCCAGGGCGTCGATCGAGCGGAGCACATCCGCCCCCGTCAGGTTCCGGAAGACGAAGGGCCTGACCTGGGCACCGGCGGTGCGGAAGGCCTTGGCTGTGTCGTAGTCGCAGTTGGAGCCCGGGAATACCGGCAGGCACACAACGGGAGTCTGCACCGGCGCACCGGGATAAGTCACCGCTGAAGATGGCCGATCGGTGTCGGCCATGACAGGACCGTCATTCCCGGCTTGACCGGGAATCTCTACCCGCGGCGGATAGAGCTTGTAGTAGCGGCCCTCGTAGCGCTTTTCCAGTTCCTGGAGCTCCCAGCGGGTGCCGTTGATGGCTATGCCCGCCTCCGTCACCGTTCCCAGCAAGACGGCATCCGGATGGTGGAGTTCCCCGGCGGCTTCCAGGATGGCAGAACCGTAGCCCAGCTGGAAGAGTTCCTGATCCGGAAGGCTCACATCCACTCCCAGGGCGTTACCCATGGCCATTTTCACCAGGCCTTCGGCCACGCCGCCAAAGCTCAGGGACCATGCGGAGACAACGCTACCGGACACAATCTGCCCCCGCAGCCAGGACCAGTGCTCCTTAAGCTGCTCCGTATCAGGCATATAATTGGCCTTGGGCGTATGTTTCAGAAGGTAAATCCGGTTGCAGGGCTTTTTGAATTCCGGCGATATCACTTCCTTCGCGTCCACGGTGGTGACGCCAAATGCCACCAGCGTGGGAGGCACGTTCAGTTTCTCGAAGCTGCCGCTCATGGAATCCTTGCCGCCGATAGAGGCAAGGCCCAGTTCCTTCTGCATCTTGAGGGTACCCAGCAGGGCGCTGAGCGGCTTGCCCCAGGTATGGGGGTCTGCGCTCATGCGCTCGAAGTATTCCTGGTACGAAAAACGCATGCCGGACCAGTCTGCGCCTGCGCAGGCCACCTTGGTGCAGGCCTCCACCACGGCATAAGCGGCGCTGTGGCAAGGGCTCCAGAGGGCCAGGTCTGGATTGTAGCCAAAAGCCATTACGCTGGCCGTGTCCGTGTAACCGTCCACGGGCAGTTTCTGCACCGAAACCTGCGTTTCTGTCATCTGGCGTTTGCCGCCATAGGGCATCAGAACGGTGGAGCGGCCAATAGTGGAGTCGAACATCTCCACCAGGCCCTTCTGAGAAGCTACGTTAGGGTCTTCCATCAGCGCCAGCAGATCGGCGTGAAGGTCTCCTTTGCGCTGGCGGAGGAAAGGGTTCCGCTCCTCGACGGGGCCTATCGCGGCCTTGGCAAAGTGCCGGGCTCCGGCGCTGTCGATAAAGGCGCGGGAAAGGTCACATACCTTCTCCCCGTGGAAGAACATGCGCATGCGGCCGCTGGCGGTGACATCGGCCACGTGGGTGACTTCTATGTTGTCCAGGGCGCAGAGTGCCATAAAGCGCTCTTTGTCAGGTGCTTCCACCACCACCGCCATGCGTTCCTGGGACTCGCTGATGGCCAGTTCCGTAGCGTTGAGGCCGGCATACTTGACCGGAACGCGGTCCAGGTAGATATCCAGGCCGGCGGCCAGTTCGCCGATGGCTACGCTTACGCCACCTGCACCGAAGTCGTTGGATTTCTTGATCAGGCGCGTTACCTCCGGGCGGCGGAAAAGGCGCTGCAGCTGCCGCTCTTCCGGGGCGTTGCCCTTCTGGACTTCGCTGCCGCAGGTTTCCAGGGAGGCTTCCGTGTGTCCCTTGGAGGAGCCCGTGGCACCGCCGATGCCGTCGCGGCCTGTACGGCCGCCCAGCAGCAGGATCACATCCCCCGCGGCAGGGCTTTCCCGGCGTACGGAAGAGGCCTTGACGGCTCCCACCACTGCGCCAATCTCCATGCGCTTGGCGGTATAGCCTTCGGAGTAGATTTCCCGCACGTGCGTAGTAGCCAGGCCAATCTGGTTGCCGTAGCTGGAATAGCCGGCGGCCGCCTTTTTGGAAATCATCCGCTGGGGCAGTTTGCCCGGGATGGTATCGGCAACCGTGGCCGTGATGTCCCCGGCACCCGTCACGCGCATGGCCTGATAAACGTAAGCTCGGCCGGAAAGCGGGTCCCGGATGGCGCCGCCCAGGCAAGTGGCCGCGCCGCCGAAGGGTTCAATTTCCGTAGGATGGTTGTGGGTTTCGTTCTTGAACTGCAGGAGCCATTTCTCCGGTTTCCCATCTACATCCACATTCACATAGATGCTGCAGGCGTTGTTCTCTTCGCTTTGCTCCAGATTGTCCAGCTTGCCCTGCTTGCGGAGCCAACGGGCGCCGATGGTAGCCAGTTCCATCAGGCAGCGGGGCTTGTTTCCCCGGCCAAGTTCCTGCCGCATGGACTCAAAGAGCTCCAGGGAGGACTCCAGCTCTGCCTTCATGAAGGACTCGTCCACGGTAATCTCCTCCAGCTCCGTGGTGAAGGTGGTGTGGCGACAGTGGTCGCTCCAGTAGGTGTCCAGGATACGCAGTTCCGTTCCGGAAGGGTCCCGGCCTTCGGCGGTGAAATAGGCCACCACTTCTGCCAGGTCGTCGGCGTTCATGGCCAGGCCCTTTTCCTTGCAGAAGGCAGGGTAGGACGAGCGGGGCAGCTCCCTAAGGCCGGAGAAGTCCTCCACGGGCTTCACGCTGGCTTTTTCGTCTTCCTGCAGGAGCGTCAGGTCCTTGCGCCGGCACTCTACCGGGTTGATGAAATAGGCGGCTATCCGGGAGAGGACCTCCTGCGGGGTATCCTGGTCAAAAAGCAGCACCTGCGCGCTTTTGATGCGGATGGGCGCATCCGGCTCTATCAGGTGCACGCAATCCCGGGCCGACGAAGCCCGCTGGTCAAACTGGCCCGGCAGGTACTCTACGGCAAGGTATCGGCCCCCTTCCGGGAGGGAGTCCGTCACCAGGTCTGTCACGCGCTCCCCGAAAACGCTGTAGCGGCATTTTTCCAACAGGCTGTCCGTGAAGCCGAAAAGGTCGTACACGTTGACCAGCCGCAAGGAACGAAGGTTCAGGGAAAGGTTCTCGTTGAAATCCTTCAGGAGGCTGGCAGCCTCTACGCGAAAACCCTCGCGCTTCTCCACGAATATTCTCCTAGCTTTCTCCATATATAATAATTAAAAGCCCACCGGCGCAGGGTGCGGGGTGGGCAGGGTACTCTATATGACGGTATTGAGGACTTTGTCGCTCTGCTGCTTGCGGAACTGGTGCAGTTTCTGCTTCAGGACATCGTCTTTGAGCGCGAGGATGGCCACGGCATAGAGCGCGGCATTCCTGGCTCCGTCGATGGCCATGGTGGCCACGGGGATGCCGGAGGGCATCTGGACGATGGACAGCAGGGAATCCAGGCCGTTCAGCGCCTTGGATTTGACGGGAATGCCGATCACCGGAAGGGTGGTGAGGGCTGCAATGACCCCGGGAAGGTGGGCGGCGCCGCCCGCACCGGCAATCACAATCTCGCAGCCTTGTTCCGGCAGGGATTCCACGTACTGGGCCAGCGGACCGGGATTGCGGTGAGCACTGAGCACCCGCTTTTCATAGGAAATCCCGAATTCCTCCAATGTGCTGCATGCAGGCGTCATGACCTCGAGGTCACTGGCGCTACCCATGATAACCGCTACCTTCATGCCTGGAAAAAGAGCTTGGAGAGGGTCATGGGATCGATGTACTGGCCGTCTTTGTAAACGCGCATGTTGCCGGAGGCAATCTCGTCGATGAGCATCACCTGGCCATTCTCGTCGTAGCCGAACTCGAACTTGATGTCGTAGAGGACAAGGCCCCTCTTTTGCATCTCTTCCGCTACAACGGCAGTGATGCGGCGGGTCATGGCGGCGATGTCCTCATACTGGTTTTCCGTCATGATGCCCAGGACCACCAGGCCTTCCTTGGTAACCAGCGGGTCTCCCTTGGCGTCGTTCTTGAAGGTCATCTCCACATAGGAGGGAAGGTCTGCGCCTTCTTCGATGTACTCTCCGTAGCGGCGGGTGAAGCTGCCCACGGCCTTGTTGCGGCAGATTACTTCCAGTCCGTGGCCGAATACCTTGGCGGGCAACACCTCCATGGTGGTGTCCTTGAGGTTGGCGCCCACATAGTGCGTGCGGATACCGGCAGCGTTGAGCTTTTCGAAGAAATAGATGGACATTCTCAGGTTCACGTCCCCCACCCCTTCGATGGTGAGGCCTACGGAATTCTCGCCGGGGTCGAACACGCCGTCCTTGCCGGTGCAGTCATCTTTGAATTTGAGGAGGTAATTGCCGCCTTCCAGTGCGAAGACGTCCTTGGTTTTGCCAGTGTAAACTTTTCTCATATAATAATATAGGGTTTATGACCACCAAAACAAGGTGCGAATTTACAACTATTCCTTGATTCCCACAAGATGCTCAGCATCATTTTTTTCACCTTTTTTTTAACCGTCAAAAAAAGTGGACGGATGCTCTTGCATAAATCAGAAATGGGTTATACCTTTGCAGGTAACATCCTTTTCGATGAAATCTCAAAATAGAAAAACCGGAACCGTGGCGCGGGGAATCCGCTGCCCTATCTTCCGCCAGGGAGACAATCTTGCACAAACCATTACCGAATGCCTTCTGGACGCTTCCCGCGAAGAAGGTTTTGCACTCCGCGACAGGGACGTGGTGGGTATCACCGAGTCTGTCGTTGCCCGTGTTCAGGGCAATTACGCTACCATCGGCCAGATAGCCAAGGACGTCAGGGAAAAAACCGGCGGCGGCACGCTGGGCGTTATTTTCCCCATTCTCAGCCGCAACCGTTTTGCCATCTGCCTCAAGGGTATTGCCATGGGCTGCCGGAAGGTAGTCCTCATGCTCTCCTACCCCTCGGATGAGGTAGGCAACAACCTGGTCAGCCTGGACCGCCTGGACCAGGCCGGCATCAACCCTTACACGGATGTCCTTTCGCTGGAAAAGTACCGGGAGCTCTTCGGCACCAACCCGCATGAGTTCACCGGCGTGGACTACGTAGATTACTACGCAGAACTGGTGAGGGAAGCCGGCGCAGAGGTCCAGATCCTCTTTGCCAACCGCCCGGAGGCCATCCTCCAGTACACGGACACCGTCATCTACTGTGACATCCACACCCGCCGCCGCACCCGCCGCCTGCTGGAAAAAGCCGGCGCCCGCCTGGCAGTGGGCCTGGACCAGCTGCTCACCCAGCCCGTGGACGGCAGCGGCTTCAACCCCGCTTACGGCCTGCTGGGCTCCAACAAAGCCACCGAGGACAGCGTCAAGCTCTTCCCCCGGGACTGCGACGTCCTGGTGCGTGAGGTGCAGCAGCGCCTCCTGGACGCAACCGGCAAGCTTCTGGAGGTGATGATCTACGGAGACGGCGCCTTCAAGGACCCCCAGGGAAAAATCTGGGAACTGGCAGATCCAGTGGTCTCCCCTTCCTTCACGGACGGCCTTCGCGGTACGCCCAATGAACTCAAAATCAAGTACCTGGCAGACAGCGAGTTTGCCCTCCTGAAGGGAGAAGCCCTGCGGGAGGCCATCTCGGAGAGCATCCGCCGCAAAGACGCGGACCTCAAGGGCCAGATGGTTTCGGAAGGCACCACCCCCCGCCAGCTCACGGACCTGATAGGTTCCCTCTGTGACCTTACCAGCGGCTCCGGAGACAAGGGTACGCCCCTTGTGCTGGTGCAAGGGTATTTCGATAATTATTCGAGCGAGTAACTTTACCCCGTAACATTAGCCCCCCAGTGGTGAGGGTACGAACACGTTACAGCTGGCTGTCAGACAGCTGGAACGTGTTGCCCTGGCGGATATCGCCGGTTTGCATGCCCTTTTTGAGCCAGCGGTTGCGCTGGGCGGCGGTACCGTGGGTGAAGGAATCTTCCACCACGTAGCCCTGGGACTTTTTCTGGATATAGTCGTCGCCGATGACAGAGGCACAGCGGAGGGCCTCATCAATGTCACCTGCCTCCAGAGAGCCGAAGCGGGCGCTTTCGTAATGGGCCCAGAGGCCGGCGTAGAAGTCGGCCTGGAGTTCCAGGCGCACGCTCATGCGGTTGGAGTCCGTCTTGCTCATGCGCTGCATCTGCTGATGGGCCTGGTCCAGCGTGCCCAGCAGGTGCTGCACGTGGTGGCCCACCTCATGGGCGATGACGTAGGCGTAGGCGAAGTCACCGTCGGCCCCCAGTTGCTGTTTCATGCTTGAGAAGAAGGACAGGTCCAGGTACACTTTCTCGTCTGCGCTGCAGTAGAACGGTCCCATGGCCGCCTGGCCCGTACCGCAGGCCGAGCTGGTGGCGCCGGTATAGAGCACCAGCTTGGGGGCCCTGTACTGGCCCAGGTTGTTCTCTGCAAAATACTTGGTCCATACGTCTTCCGTGGAGGCGAGGATCTGGCTGGAGAATTTGGCCAGGGCCTCGTTTTCGGCCGTAGGTTCGTAGGTAGATTCGGTACCCATGCCGATACCGCCCGACTGTACCACATTCTGCAGTACGTCACCTATGTTGCCGCCCATCAGCAGGGTGATGAGGGCGACGATGGCTACACCGCCCAGACCCATGCCGACTGCTTTTCCGGCACCGCTTCTGCGGTCTTCTACGTTGGAGCTTTCGCGTCTTCCGTCCAGTTTCATAAGCTAAAAAGATTTAAGTTATTGATTTATAAAAAGATTCTGCTTGTGCAAGGGCGTCCGGCTTACCAATATCCAGGAGTTTCAGCCCTTCTGCCGGCAGGCCGAAGATACGGCCGCCCACGCAACTCTTGAGGTAAAAGTCCATGATGGGGAAGCGGCCCGCGAAGCCCCACTGCTCGAAATGGGGGAAGATGCGGGGCGCAATGTTGTGGATGCCGGTGAAAGCGTAGCGCCGACACCGCGAAGGGTCCAGCCCCGGGAAGGGGGAACGGACCTGCCCGGTGGCGGTGTCTGTCCAGCCCACAAGGCGCATGTCTTCCGAAAAAAGGAGCTGCCGGCGGGTTTCGCGCGGGCTCACGACAAGGGTGGCAAGGGCATCGGCCCGGGTGTTGCTCCTTACCCAGGCAAGGTCCAGGTTGGAGAGGATGTCCACGTTGTGCACCAGGAAAGGTTCTGCCGAAGGGAGCAGGAGCTTTTTCGCATGAAGGATGGCCCCGCCGGTTTCCAAAAGGGCCTCAGACTCATCTGAAATGCTTATTTCCACGCCCCAGTCCCTGCCCGCGAGGTATTCGCGGATTTGCCCCGGGAAATGGTGGACATTCACCACCAGCTGCGTGTACCCGGCGTCCTTGAGCTTTTCCACCACATGCCCCAGCAGCGGCTTCCCGCATACGGGAACCAGCGCTTTGGGCATGGTGTCAGTCAGGGGGCGCAGGCGGGTGCCCTCTCCTGCGGCAAAAACAAAGGCTTTCATGGAGCTACAGCGTTTTTTCTATGTTCATTTCCCGGTGGGTAATCTTTACCTTGATATTGTATTTGTGGGAGAGGTACTTGCCCAGATGCTCCGCGCAGTAGACGGAACGGTGCTGCCCGCCGGTGCAGCCAAAACACACCTGCAGGTGGGTGAACTTTCGCTCGATAAAGCGCTGGACATGGGCGTCCGTGAGCTTGTAAACGCTTTCGAGGAAGGTAGTTACCTCCCCGTCGTCTTCGAGGAATTTAATCACCTCAGGGTCGTTCCCGTTGAACTGGCGGTAATGCTCGTACTTGCCGGGATTGTTGATGGAGCGGCAGTCGAAGACGTAGCCGCCGCCGTTGCCGGTAGTGTCGGCCGGAATGCCCTTTTTGTACGCGAAGCTGTAGATGTGCACTTCCAGCCGTTTGTCTTGCTCCAGGTCGTTGAACTGGGGCATCTGGGTGAGCTGCAGGAGAATGCTGTTCAGGTGCGGATAGGCCGAAAAGGGCGTTTGCAACAAGGTGCGAAGGTTCGCCAGCGCATAAGGGACACTGGCCAGGAAGTGGGGCTTTTTCTCGAAGTAGCCGCGGAAGCCGTAGGCGCCCAGCACCTGCAGGGTGCGGAAGAGCACAAAAAGGCGCAGGCGGTCCATGAACTGGGCTTCGTCCACCTCCCGGTAGCTGCGGAGGGCGCGGAGGTAGGCCTGGATGAGCTTTTGCTTGAGCTCTTCCGGGAAGCGGGAGCGAGCCTGCCACACGAAGGAAGCTACATCATAATAGATGGGGCCGCGGCGGCCGCCTTGGAAATCAATGATCCAGGGCTCTCCCTCATGGATGAGTATGTTGCGGGCCTGGAAGTCCCGGTGCATGAAGGTTTCGCCGCATTCTTCCAGAAGGTCTGCCTTCAGGTGCTCAAAGTCTTCCTGGAGGGCTACTTCGTTGAATTCCAAGCCGGTGGCCTTGAGGAAACAGTATTTGAAGTAGTTGAGGTCGAAGTCTACCATGCGGCCGTCGAAACTCTGGTACAGGCACTCCTTCCAGTCCAGGCCGCGGGCGCCCACGAACTGCAGCTTGGGGAGCTGCTCGATGGTGCGGCACAGCAGATCTGTTTCCCAGGTGCTGTAGACGGCGCTTTCGCGGCCTTCCGACACCAGGTTGAAAAGGACCTTATCCCCCAGGTCTTCCTGCAGGTAGCAAAGGCCGTCTTCACTGACGGAAAGCACGGCGGGAACGTGGATGCCTTTTTCCCGGAAATGACGGGAGAGCTTAATGAAAGCCTGGTTTTCCTCCAAATTGTTCCCCAGGACGCCAATCAGGGAGAGGTTGCCGCCCTGAAGGCGGAAATAACGGCGGTTGCTGCCCGAAGAAGGCAGCTCCTGCATCTGGGCGAGCGTTCCTCCGGTGTAGGACTCGAAGAGGGGTCTTAACAGGTTTTCCGGCATGCTTGTGGCTTTTGAATTTGTAAAGTTACCACAAACTACCGGAAAAATCAAGAGCCGCCGTTTCACCGCCAGCGGAGAAACCAACGGAGACGGCTTCAGCATCCTCACCCTGCTGAACATTGGCGAAGGGCAGCTGCAAATGTGGAGTGTATCGCCCACCTTCTCCTGGTTCGTAGCCAACGACATTTCCCTGGGCGTAAGCCTGGACTACAGCGGCTACCTGGTAGACACAGACCTGCGGATAGACCTCCGGGACGTAATTACCTCCGACAGCGAGGCCCTGAACTTCACCATTTCCAGCCGGCACATGGAACACCATAAGGGCGGTGTGGCGTTCTCGGGGCGGCGCTATCTGTCCTTTTTCGGCAGCAAAGTGTTTGGCATTTTTGCCGAAGGGCGGCTCTATGGCCAGTACGGTACCACCAACTCGCACCCCCGCAAGGAGGGGAGCACCCGCCTTCGCGTATCCACTTCCTACAGCGCGGGCCTCAAGATTGCCGGCGGCGCCGCCGTCCGTTTACGGGACAACAGCGCCCTCACGGTGAGCATTCCCATCATCGGTGCGGCGTGGAGCCTCACGCACCAGGAAAAAACATGGAAGGAGAACACGGGCCGGGCCAACATGTCCTCCTTCAATATTTCCCGAGACCTGGACTACGTGGGTGTCCAGTTCGGTTACGTGCGCTACATCAAGCCTAAAAGGTAGGTCCCGCTGTCACGAGCGGTTACAGTTCACGGACGAGGCGGACGCTGCGGCCGTTGGCTCGGCTTTCAGAGCTGAACTCCACCTTGGTCTCGTCGAAACTCAGGTTGAATGCCTCCGTCTTAACATCACCTGATGTGCTGGACCAATAGCGGCCGTACGTTCCTACATGTTGGATCGATGTCCCACCACGGAAGCCCGCTGCAGGCAGGAATACGATTCCACTCTGGGCCATGCAGACAAACTCGTAGGCCGAGTACGAGATTGTGTAGTCATACGGATTATTCTTGCCATTTTTATTCAAGTTTTTGGGATATCCCACGCCCTCCTCTTTGTTTTTGGCTGCAATCGCGTTCATGGCTGCATTCAGGGCATCCGACCCGCAAATGCTTCCTCCTTCTTCTTTACGGCGCCAAGTGATTCCGTCGGGGAAAATGAGAAGGCCCTTGACACCGGCCACTGTAGCACGGCCATGCAGGGCATTATTAAGCGTACCCACGGTGGAACCGCCTCCTGTCGCAGCGCGGCCAACAAGCAGATACTCCCACTCGTCCTTGGTCATGGGACGCCAGGAGTAACCTCCTCCATTGGAAATGGTGAGGCCGTCCCAGCAGCCGGGATACAACGACTCTCCTGTGGTATTTCCCCGCCAAGGAGCGTTACTACCACCGGTCATGTTATACAAACCATGACAACGATGATCATCAGTAGCGACAGAATTTCCCTGGAAGCCGAACAGATCTACCCATTTGTCAATGAGGGCCCCTTTGAAATCTTCAGCGGTATTGTGTGCACTGGCAAAAAAGTCGTTACCCGTTGTGCATGTCGCGGGAGGCACTAAAGTAGCTGTTATTTCTGATGATGTTTTTGTTCCGCCGATGTACTCAAAATACCCTCCGAACTTCCATTCACTCGCAGTGGCATATCCGTATCCAGAGGTCTCCACTGGTGTATACTCACTAATCTTTGCCATCAGGTTGCCGGGGGCGATGACCACGGACCGGTCGGCAGCCACTTTGAAAGTGTGCGAAATGACTTCCGGACTTGCAGAAAGCTTCCATCCGCCCTTGCGGCTGAGTGGCGTATTACTTCCTTTGATGGCAGCTATGCGAGTGTCCGTAGCGTTGTCGCACTCATTGATTACGGCAATTTCATAGGGAGCCGTACCGACGGGAACGGGGAGGGTGATGAAGATGTAATTACCGTCTGCCACGGAAGGGGTGTCTGTTACCGTAATGGTTGTGCCGGTCCCGTCCATCCCGCTGGCGACAAGGCCGGGGGTGGTGGGCTCCTCCGTAGGAACTCCCGTGAGCTTCATGGTGCCCGTAACAGGCGATGAGAACATAAAGGTAAGGGAACCCGCCGCAAGGTTAGTAAGGCGGATACGAATTACAGCACCGGCCTGCTTGTAGGAAATGCCTTCGCCGTGGGTATAAGTACCTATCATGGGGCAGGGAACGGAAGAGATGTCGGGATCCTCATGGCCCACTTCGTCATACGTATAGCTGGCAGGGAGGGTAAAGGTGACTCCATCGGCCTCGATATTACTTACGAGGGAGGCCGGGAAGGCGGTGAACCAGCCACTTGCCGTGCCGCCTTCGTCAAAACCGGCAGGGAAAGCGATGGTGGCCTTGGAAACATCGGAGCCATCAGGTGCTACGCTTTCACTCTGCACCATACGGGTGCCGTCCCATATTTTGATTACGTCCGAAGCGGTAAAACCAAATGCACCGTTGCTTTCATTCAGCATGGACTTGGTGGTTTCCGGGTCGATGCCGGCCGTGATATAAACCGGGGTGGATTTTACTACCTCCGGCTGCTGATTTTCTGCGGGAGCTTCCACTTCCTTTTTGGTGCAGGCGGCAAAAAGCACGGCTGCACCCGCAAAAGCTGCATAAAAAAACCTTTTCATTGTTGCGTCCTTTAAAGATCCATCAATAACCTCCACCCCATTGGGTGCCTTCGGCCGTCGCACTTTTGTTGCTGCCGGCAATTACGCCTTCCGGCATAAACTCAAACTCCTCGCACACGGGCGGGAGATACTTTTCTTTTTCGACTCCTTTCATGATCCGCTTGGTTATTATTGTAGTTAACTTTTTCGTTTTTTTATCCCCCCCCCCCCCCCGCATGCCACGTTTTTTTTCAACTGGTAAATGTACTTATTTTACCAAATAAATGCAAGGCTTTCTTACAAAAACTATTCCTTCCGGAACTGGCTGGGGGTGAGACCGGTGTGGGCCTTGAAGAATTTGTAGAAGACTGACTGGTTGGGGAAGTGGAGGGCAAAGACTATTTCCTTGATGCTCTTTTCCGAGTATTTGAGCAGGTTCTTGGCCTCCAGGATCACAAAGGAGTCTATCCACTCCGGGGCGCTGCGGCCGCTGGCTTCCCTCACGAGGCGGGAAAGGTACTTGGGCGTAAGGCACAGTTGCTCTGCGTAGAAGGCTACGGTACGTTCCTCGCAGTGGTATTCCGTGACCAGGGTGATGAAACGCTCAAACAGCTGGCCAAGGCGGGTAGAGGACTTGCTGTCCCCCGCCAGCAGTTCCTCCTGCTTTTGCGTGGACCAAAGGTCCATCACAATATACAGGAACGAGGTAAGCAGCGAGCCGATAATCTCCCGCTTATTCTCATGGCGGGAGCGCATGAGCGTGCGCGTGAGGCGCATATAGTCCACCGCCATGCTGAAGGACTCTCCCTTGAGGAGGATGCAGGGGTGCTTCCACATGCGCATGCTGTCCTGGAAGACTTTGTTGAAGTCGAAGGGGATGTTGCCCAGATACTCCCTGGCTACCAGCACAAAGAGAAGATCCAGTTCCGGATCCGGGAAATCACCTGCTGTAAAGCGCACTATACTGCCCGGCAGCACCACCAGCAGTGAACTTTCCAGCAGCTGGTAGGAATGGAGGTTCATATCCAGGGAGAAATACCCTTTGCGGAGGAAGAAGAACATGAAGCCGTCAAAACGGAAAGGGTGTTGGAAAGCCGTGAGCAGGTTGGGATGCTTCGCAAGATCCTCTGACCTGAGATCCCCCAGCAGGAAGTCGTTGCCTAAAGCGTATTCTTCCACGAACGGCGTAAACTTTTTGATGCGCCGGATATCAACCGTATGAAAACCTTTGTCTTCCATAGTGCACTAGTTTTTAGACCTTGAGACAAAGATAATAACTATTTTTAAAATTTGCAAAATTTCGCTTTTTTATACCAAAAAGACAGCCAAAAATACATTTCCTCTCCCTTATTACTTTTTTTAAAAGAAAAAGTTGCCAAAAACGCCACGCGGGCGAGCCAAAAAAGGTAAGGGGGTTTGGGAGATGTGGACAACACTCGGCTTTACACTTTTCCTATACAATTGATGAAAATATGCAGCTCCACTGCAAAAACAGTCGAAATTTTGACTAAATTTGCAGTGGCTTAATAGGACTTGATTATGATTATCGAGAGAACGCATTATCTTCAGAAGATTATCTCCCATAAGTGGAATCGGAAAGTGAAAATCATCACCGGCATCCGCCGATGTGGTAAGTCATTCTTGCTTTTCGACCTGTACAAGCACCACCTGCTGGAATCCGGTGTTCCGGAAGACCATATTATTGAGGTGGCCCTTGACAGGAAGGAACACGCTGCATACAGAAATCCGATTGTCCTTGGAGAATACGTACTTTCCCGCGCATCCAACCACAAGGAGCAGTACTATGTTTTCATCGATGAAATCCAGATGTCCTACAAAGTCAAGAACTCGGACGTCGATGAAAGCAGCGTGCCGGAGGAAGACAGGGATCTGCTATACACCACCTTCTATGACACGCTGAACGATCTCCTCTCCAAGAAGTACCTGGATGTCTATGTTACCGGAAGTAATTCCAAGATGCTGTCCTCGGACATTGTCACCAATTTCCGTGACAGGGGCAGCGAAATCCGCGTTTTCCCGCTATCCTTTTCAGAGTTCTATTCATTTGTCGGAGGAGAAAAGGCCGACGCATTTGAGGAATACCTTACCTACGGTGGCATGCCGCTGGCCGTACTGGAACCGGATGAGACAGAAAAGCGCTCATACCTGAACGCCCTTCACAAGCGTGTCTATCTCAAGGATATAGTTGAGCGCTATAAGTTGAAAGACGATACCATCCTGGACGCCCTGGTAGATTCCCTGTACTCGGCGGTCGGCTCCCTTACCAACACCCATAAACAAGCAAATACGGCGGGATCTCGCCTTGGGATTCCCACCTCTGACCATACCATAAAAAACTATCTGGACTATCTGGAAGATGCTTACCTGTTCAAGCATGCCAAGCGGTATGATGTCAAGGGCCGCAAGTACTACTGCACCCCGCTCAAGTATTATGCAACTGATGTAGGCCTCCGCAATGCCAAACTCAATTACAGGCAGCAGGAGCGCTCTCACCTTATGGAAAATATCATCTTCAACGAACTTGTTATCCGGGGCTTTGCGGTTGATGTCGGCGTCGTCGAAGTGGTCACCAAAGGAGAAGACGGCAAGAGAGCCCAGGTGCAATATGAGATTGATTTCATTGTCAATACCGGCTCACAGAAGATCTATATTCAGTCTGCGCTGAATGTGGATACCGACGAAAAGAGAACTCAGGAGACGTGCTCGCTCAAGAACTCCGGGGATTTCTTCCGAAAGATTGTCGTTCTGGACGGGAATCAGAAGCTATGGACGGACGAAGACGGTATCAGTTACGTCGGGGTCATTCCTTTCCTGCTAGACAAGGCCCTGCTATAGATGAGCCTCCCGTACGCTTATTATTATCTACAAAGAAATTCTGAAAAAAAGGCCCCAAAAAATGATTTTCGGGCCTTTTTGGGGTCGAGCTGAACCTAACTTATTGATTATCAACTCTTATGTAGGGACGATCGGATTCGAACCGATGACCTCTTCAATGTGACTGAAGCGCTCTAAACCAGCTGAGCTACGCCCCTGTTGCGGGATGCAAAGGTAGTACCTTTTCCCGAAATACCAAAATATTTTTTACAATTCTTCCTCCTCCGGCACCAGTTCGAAGCGGGTGGAGCCCCTCGCCCCCACATAACCCATGCCGCCGGAGACATTGCTCCAGGTGAAGTTGGCCGGAATGAGCCCCATGTTGGCCAGAAAGTCAAAATTGCTCTGGTAAAGCGCACGGGCATAGAAATAGAACTCGGGAGAGAGCCTGTGGAAATAAAAATCGTAACGAGTTTCTTTTTTGACGGGGATCCAGGAAGGGTCCACCCCACCGTCTATGCCGGTATCCGGGTCCGGCAGCCTGTCCCGGATGCCTGAAAGGACAGAGGTGTCGAAAGAATTCAGGTAGAAGCGGTAAGTGGCGCCGTCAAAATGCTTGTCGCTAAGCAGGGTCAGCGGCTGATAATCTGCGCCGCCCAGGCGAAAGCCATCGTAGTTTACCTGCACGAAGTCCGCCAGGTCCAGGCTCACGCTTTCGGCCGCCGTAAGAATATAGCCGGGGGTTAAGAAAGTCAAATACGCCCTCTTGCTTCCGTCAAGATATTCAACTTGGTCATGCTCCAAAATCTCGATGCCGTAGTACTCTCCCTCGCCGGGAGCATGATCCAGGGTAATGCTCACCTGCAGGGCGCGGATGGTATCCACCTGCACCCGGGTCCAGCTGTAATCGACCACTTTCGGGGAATGAACCACCCGGGTTTCGCCCCTGGCTGTCTCCAGGCCCTCCCCACGCACCACCACGCTCACCCGGCGGCCTTCCTCACACAGGCGGCCGTAGGAGCCCTCGTAATAGTCTCCGTAACGCTGCACCGGAACCTGCTCATCATCCAGCCACACCTCCACATCCAGGGAAGAGACATCCACGCTCTTTCCGCCAAGCGGCTGCACTACCTGAGGCATCACATACACGCCCCACGCCCCCACCTGACTCTGCATGTAAATCTTCGGCTCCCCTCCTTCTTTCAGGTCGAAGGGAATCTCGCAGGAGGAGAGCAGCGCCGCGAGGCCCATTATATGAAGGAACCTTTTCATCAGAATCTATAGGTGACCGTAAGGGTGGGAATGATGGGTACCAGGCCGTAGGCCATGCCGGTAAAAGAGCCGTCTTCCTTTGTTTCCAGAAAGGCCAGCGAGGCATTCAGGTGGTTGTAAGCGTTGTACACGCTAAGGTTGAACTTAAGGACATGACCGTTACGGAAAGCAGTGGAGAAATCCAGGCCCACGTCCAGCCGGTGGTAGTCCGGCAGGGCGGTGTTGTAGGGCTGGTCATAGAGGTATCGGCGCGAACCATTCTCTTCCAGGTAATGCGAAGGGAAAGTGATGCGGTTGCCGCTGTGGTAGTTCCAGTTGGCAAAAAGTTCCCAGCGCCTGGCAAAATGCCAGGAAGCCACCAGATTCACTTTGTGCCTGTTGTCGTTGCGGTCCGGGAACCAACTGCCGTAGATGGCCTCAAAATAGCGCTGCGACCAGGACAGCGTATAGTAAGCCGACAAAGTAAGGGGCCCCTTCTCATAGGTAGCCTCCAGCTCCAGGCCGTAGGAGCGGCCTTTCCCCTCCGCGAAGCTTTTCTCCCATTCTGTAATGGGCGGCACAAAAGTATTGCTGCCGTTATACACCAGGATGTGGTCCATGGTCTTGTACCAGCCTTCCAGGTTAAGCGTAAACGGGCCAAAACTAGTGTACAGCCCGCCTGCCAGCTGGTCACTGACCATGGGGCGGGCAGCGGCGGTGGAAGGCATCCAGCTGTTGGAGGGAAGGTCCATATAAAGTGCCGCCACCAGGTGCGCGAACTGGCTCATGCGCGTATAAGATATTTTGGCCGATATATCCCTGGTAATGAGCCATTTGAACGCAGCCCGGGGCTCTATGGAAGGCCATATCTTGCCCGGCGTGGCGAAAAAGGCCAGCCGGATGCCCGCATTGAGCGTAAGGTTGTAACGGAGGAAAAACTCGTCCTCTGCGTAGATGGCCGGCTCGAAGGAACGGTAGCCCTGGCTTTCGCTGTCGGAGGCCTCCCGGAGAACAGTGCTCCCCTGCACCGTGGATGAACTGAACGAGCGCCCGCTATGGTACCAGTGATACTGGGCCGATGCCCCGAAACGCACATGGTTGAACGAATTGGGGTACCAGTCCCAGTGGGAGCCAAGACCTATTTCCCGGACATAGGAGATGTCGCTGTCGTCCATGTTCATCACGGTTTGCGTATCCCCATCCCCTATCTCGAAGCGGTAGCCGGTATCCGATGTGCTCTGGGTATAGTAGAGCAAGTTCCTGGCCCTGAGCTTTTTGGAGAACTGGTACTCATCCGCTACGGAGCCTGTAAGGCTTCCCCAGTTTACGCCTATCCGCATCTTGGCATCAGAGTCCTCCATGCTGGCGTGCAGGTCGTCGGCCCCGGTGTAGAAGCAGGCGTTGAGGCTGTGCTGCGGAGAAAAATGGTGCGTGAAGCGGGCATTCACATCCCACATGGCGTAACCGCCGCCTACTGTCTGGTCCGTTCCGTTCCGACGATTGGCATACATGATGGCCGGGATGGTGACAAGGTCCATCCATGAGCGCCGGAGCCCCAGGTTGAACGAGCTCTTTCCCTTCACGACGGGCCCTTCCACCTGCAGGCGACCGTCTATCAGGCCCAGGGAGGCGCTGCCGTGGTATTTTTCCAGGTTTCCCTCCCTTGTCTGGACATCTACCACGGAAGACATGCGGCCGCCGTAACGCGCCGGAAAACCGCTTTTATAGAAGTCCAGGTTGTCTATTACATCCGTATTGAAACTGGAGAAAAGGCCGCCGAAATGGGTGATATTGTACAGCGGAACGCCGTCCAGGAGGAAGAGGTTGTCGTTGCCGTCGCCGCCATGGACATAGAGGCCGCTCATGAGCTCGTTGCCGGCAGCCACCCCGGGAAGCATCTGCAGCTTCTTGATTACGTCCGGCGAGCCGAAAACCGCCATCCCCGAGGTAAGCTGCTTACTCTCTATGCGCATCAGGCCCGTCTGTGTGGTATTGCGCATCTTTTCGCGGATCACCGACACACGAGAAGCCTCCAGCGTGTCGCGAAGCTCCTGCGCCCCGGCACTCCAGACAGCTCCCAGGAGCCCTCCTATGAGAAGAAGCCTTTTCATCGGCCCACAAAGTTACGCTTTTTTTAGCTATCTTTGCACGGCTATGGCAGAGAATATCCATATCATGGGCATCGTGAACCTTACGCCGGACTCCTTTTTTGAAGGCAGCCGGGTACAGGGGGCCGATGCCACCGCCCGTATCCGCAAAATGTGGGAGGAGGGGGCCCAGATTGCAGACCTTGGTGCCTGCTCCACCCGTCCCGGTTCCCCCCAGCCTTCCCTGGAGGAAGAGTGGCGCCGCCTGGAGCCCGTCCTTCAGGATATCGCCCCCTTCGTCACGCCCGGAAGCATCTCCATTGACACCTACCGCGCAGAGATTGTCCGGCGCTCGTACGGGATCATCGGCCCCTTCCTGGTCAATGACGTGAGCGCCGGAACACTGGACCCCCAGATGCTGTCCACCGTAGGGCAACTGGGGCTTCCGTATGTAGCCATGCACATGAGGGGAACGCCCCAGACCATGCAAGGCTGCACGGACTATAGCGATATCACAGAAGATGTGCTGGCCTATTTCCGGGACTTTGCACTTCAGGCGGCCGATGCCGGTATCCGGGAGTGGATCCTGGACCCTGGATTCGGCTTTGCAAAAACCCTGGAGCAGAACTATGAACTGCTGCGCGGCATGGAGCGCCTGCTGGAGCTGGGACGCCCCATCCTTGCGGGCCTCTCGCGAAAGAGCATGATATACAAAGCGCTGGGCATCACCCCCTTGGAGGCAATGCCTGCTACGCAAGTTCTGCAGTTTGCCGCCCTGGAGCGCGGCGCCACCTGGCTGCGCTCACATGACGTGAAAGAAGCGGTACAGACCGCCCGGCTTTATTCCAGAATATATACGTCGTCCCCGGGGGCGGCAAAGTGATAGGTGCCGCGCGCAAAGGATTCCAGGGAGTCCCGGTTGTTCCGGAGATTGTCTATCTCCTTGTCCATCTGCTCAATCTCCCGCTGCAGGCGCTGCATTTCCTTTTCCTGGCTTTTTACCTCTATCGAGGCCTTGACCCAGTTGAGCACGCTGGTGTGGGCAAAAAAGAGCAGCCACAGCGCCACCCCTGTTGTTGTCACTATCACAAAGGGTATCAGGTAGTTGTGGTCGCTGCGCTTGAGCCAGGCCCAGCGGTCTTTATTCTCCTGCTGTTGCATCGGTCTCCGGAATGGGAAGTTCTACGGTATCGATATTTCCCCGCTCCTGCTGCAGCGGAATGCGGCGGAAAGCATAGAGGCAGGCCACCAGCACCACCAGCCCCACGGCATAAAGCGCCATGTACTCACCTTTGTCCATAGTTTCTATCATATAGGTTTCCGTTTCCTGCGAGGTGAACTGGGACAGAACCACGGCGGTGCCGTTGTTCACAAAGTGGATAAGGATGGTAAGAAGGAGAGAGCCTGTCTTGTAGTACACATAGCCCATGACCACGCCCAGGATAAAAGCATTCAGGGCCTGCCAGGGATTCATGTGGATGAGCGCGAAGAAAAGGGCGCTGATTACGATGGCCCAGAAAGGCTTCATCTTGGTCAGCAGGCCGCGCAGCACCATGCCCCGGCACAACCATTCTTCAAAGATGGGGGCAAAGATGGCCGTAACCAGGAAAGAGCTCCAGAATGGGCCTTCCACGATGGTTTTCATGATCTCCACGAAAGCGTCGTAGAAAGCCTTCATGCCGGGCGAAGCAGTGGTGAGCTTGTAATTGTAGTAGTTGGGAAGGTCTGCCACTACCATGGTGGCATAGGTAAGAGCCACCGTAATAAGGGCTATGTGCCAGCATTTGAAAGGGGCCCAGTTGCCGCTGTTGAGCTTGTAACCGGTCTCGAACAGGCTGTTTCGCTGGCTGCGGCCGGCTACATATACCATGGCCGGAAGGAAGCTAAGCGGGTACAGGACCAGCATGCTGTATTTTTGCAGCACTTCCTGGGGGACGAAGGCGCCTAAAACGAGCACCACCAGAGAACCCAGCAAATTGCCCAGCAGGAACCAGCCCAGCAGGCCGAACATACCCTTCACGCCCGGTGTATACCAGGCATGGTTGGCAAACAAGTCATAATTATTCACCTTGCGGCCTTTTTTCAGAAAAACGGGAGCTGCCATATCAATAGAGGGGGCTGGGATAAATACCTTTTTCTACCAATTCAGCGAATTTGGCCACAACGGCGGGACGGTCTTCCTTGAAGGTGACGCCAAACCAGCGGGAGGGCGTAGAAAGGACTTCGCAGCTGCCTTCCCCGCTCTTGACAATCACATCCACGGCATAAGGGATGTAATATTCCTTCTTGGGCTGGCCGATATGCTCCTGCAGGAAGCCTTTGAAAATCTCTGCGCTCTTAGTGAAATAATCCGGGGTGAAGCCCCACATGTTCATGGAGCAGAGAGCCTTGGCATCCAGCTGTACGTGGACCTGCCCGCTGACAGAGTTGTTGCCATATACCTTCCCGTCCTGCTCACGGGCAATCTCCAGGTGTTCCGTGACATCCTGCAGGCGGCCTTCGCCGTCATAGGAACAGATGCCGCGGGAGACGCTGCCGTTTTCGCTGAGGGTGTTCTCCAGCTCGAAGCCTACAATGCAGTACTGCCCCGTGGTGTTTTCATGGGCGCGGCACCAATCGGCCGCTATGCGGAAGGATTCCTTGCCGTAGAAGTCGTCTCCGTTGATGACCAGAAAGGGCTCCCGGATTACCTCTGCCGCCATCAGGACGGCGTGGGCGGTTCCCCAGGGCTTTACGCGCTCCTCAGGCACAGTGAAGGGAGCGGGAATCTTGTCCAGTTCCTGGGTGACGAAAACAAACTCCAGGGGCTGCCCGTCCACGGTTTTAACCCCGGCATATTTTTCCTTGACAGCGGCTTCCATCTGCTCCTTGAAAGACTCCCGGACTATGTACACCACTTTGCCGAATCCTGCTTCCACGGCATCGTGGATGCTGTAATCGATGATGGTTTCCCCGTGAGGGCCCAGGCCGTCCATCTGCTTGAGGCCTCCGTAGCGGCTGCCCATGCCGGCTGCCAGAACAAGTAAGGTAGGTTTCATATATTTCAGATTTATACTTTCAAGTATGGTTCAGACGTACAAAGATACTCAAAAAAATCGTATCTTCGCATCTGCAAATGAAAACGACAGAGCAATCATCCCTTTATGACCATCTGGACAAGATGGGTACGCTGGATATCCTGGAGGCCATCAACGCAGAGGACCGCAAGGTCCCGGATGCGGTGGCGGCCGCCATCCCTGCCATAGGACAGCTGGTGGAAGGCATTGTGGAGCGCATCCCCCTGGGGGGACGGGTGTTCTACTGCGGGGCCGGCACCTCCGGCCGCCTGGGCATCGTGGATGCCTCGGAAATACTCCCCACCTACGGCGTGGACAACACCTTCATTGGCCTTATGGCCGGCGGGGACCAGGCCATCCGCCATGCCGTGGAAGGCGCCGAAGATGCCTCTGAGCAGGGCTGGAAAGACCTTCAGCCCTACTCCCTGGGGCCGCACGACACCCTGGTGGGCATCAGCGCCTCCGGCAGCGCCCCTTATGTAGTGGGCGCCCTCAAAGCCGCCCGGGCAGCCGGCCTTCTCACCGCCGCCGTCACCAACAATCCCGGCAGCCCCGTCACGGAAGTGGCCCAGGTGCCCATCGTGGCAGAGGTAGGTCCGGAGTTTGTTACCGGCAGCACCCGCATGAAGGCCGGGACATCGGCCAAACTGATTCTGAACATGATTTCCACCGCCAGCATGATCCGCCTGGGGCACGTGCAGGGCAACAAGATGGTGGACATGCAACTGACCAACCAAAAACTGGTGGACCGCGGCACCCGCATGATTATGGACGGCACCGGCATCACGGACTACGACAAAGCCCGTGAGCTGCTCCTGCGCCATGGTCACGTGAGGGCCGCCGTGGAAGCCTATTTAAACAGTAAATAATATGTGGCAAAGAATTCAGACTTTGTACCTCCTCCTCTCGGCCGGCCTGGTGGCCGCCCTGTGTTTGGGAACCGCCTATACCCTCGCCAGCCCCGAAGGCCTTCAGCGCGTTTCTTACTGGCAGCTCCAGAAGCCTTTTTTCGGCATCCTGCTGGGTATTCTGGCTTTCCTTATTGTCCTGGCGCTGGTGGTGTACAAGTCCCGTATCCTGCAGATGCGCCTGGCGGTACTGTCAAGCTTAATCGCCCTTGGCATGCAGGGCTGGCTGGCCTGGATGTACTTCAGCTTTGAAGGCGCCGCTTTCAGATGGACGGTCATCTTCCCGCTGATTATCTTCATCCTGAACCTTCTGGCCGCCCGCGGGTGCTTCCAGGACCAGCTGATGGTAGAGAGCGCCTACCGTGTCCGCGACAGGCGAAAAAGAGGGAGTAAGAAATAATTTTATTATCTTTGCAAACTATTTATTGCAGAGACCTTTATCTATGGAGCCTAAAAGAGTGGTTATCACCGGGATGGGCGTTATTTCGTCCGTCGGCCAGGATGTTCCTACCTTCTGGAACAACCTTATCAGCGGCGTTTGCGGCATTGACTATGTAGAAGAATTCAAGGACATGCCTGTCACCTTCGCCGGCAAGGTCTCCAACTTTGACCCGGAACAGTTTGGCATTGACAAGCCCTTTGTCCGCAAGCAGGGTAACTTCACCCTTTACGCCATGGCGGCCACCTGGCAGGCCATGCGGCAGGCCGGCCTCCTGAGCGAAGGAGAGGGCAGCAACATTGACCCCTTCCGCCTGGGCGTGTACGTGGGCTCCGGAATCGGCGGCTTCGAGGTCCAGTACCGCGAAACCCTCAAGATGATCGAGGATCCTTCCGGCAAGTGGATTTCCCCGCTCTTCATTGCCACCATGATCTCCAACATTGCTGCCGGGCACATTGCCATCAAGCACCAGGCCAAGGGCCCCTGCCTGGATATCGTGACGGCCTGCGCCACCTCTTCGCACTGTATCGGCGAGGCTTTCCGCGCCGTACGCCATGGTTACGCAGATGCCATCATCGCCGGCGGCAGCGAGTACGCGTCCATTCCTATCGGCGTGGCGGGTTTCTACAATGCCAAGGCCCTTACCCGTGCCACGGATCCCAAGTATGCTTCCCTGCCCTTCAACCTGAACCGGGAAGGTTTTGTCATGGGAGACGGCGCCGCTGTCATTGTCCTGGAATCCCTGGACCATGCGCTGGAGCGCGGAGCCACCATTTACGGAGAAATCGTGGGCTACGGCAACACCTGCGATGCTTTCCACGCCACCGCTCCCCGGCCGGACGCCAGCACCCAGTCGCAGTCCATCAAGGACGCCCTCGCAGAGGCCGGTTTCAACCCCGCCAAGGACAACCTGTATATCAACGCCCACGGCACCGGTACCAAGCTCAACGACGTAGCGGAAACCCTGGCCTGCAAGCTGGCCCTCGGGGAGTACGCCTACCAGGCCCACATTTCCTCCACCAAGTCCATGACCGGCCACATGTTCGGCGCGGCAGGCGCAGCAGAGGCCATTGCCACCATCATGGCCCTCAAAGAGGGAATCTGCCCGCCCACCATTAACCTGGACACCCCGGACCCGGAATGCGACTTGGACTACACCCCCAACGTAGCCGTCAAGACAGACCTCACCCTGGGGCTGTCCAACTCCTTCGGCTTCGGCGGTCACAATGCCTGCCTGGCCTTCCGGCCTTATAAAGGATAAAATTCTTCCCATGAAACGTTTTTTCCTTCTTTTTGCCCTCGCGCTCTCGTGTGTCTGCTGGGGGCAGGACAACACTAAAGGTTATTACAAGGACATTTTCATGGACAGCGGCATCATGCTCAACTCCCGGACAGACCTGCCGGTGACAGAGATGCTGGGGCTGTCCATGGAGGCATTCGTGTCCACCCCGCACAGCTCCACCGCCAAATATAAGTTCTCCCGGACAGACACTTTGCGGCAAAGGGAACTGATTGCCGGATCACCCATCGATGAGAACGGCATCCTGCTGTATCCGGACGGACAGCCGCGTTTCCGGATGGTCTATATGAACGGCGGAAAAGCGGTGAACCACGGACGGACGCTGGGAGACGCCGGAAGGAAGGCCTACCAGGATTTCGTGAAGGCAGGCGGCAGCTATCTGGGCTCCTGCGCCGGGGCTTACATTGCCAGTATCGGCTCCGTAAAACCCGGAGACAACACTAACGTCAGCCACACCGACACCTACATGGGCCTGTGGCCCGGCCATGCCGTGGCAACCCGGCTCAATAAATCCTATACGGCAGTGGACATCGTCGCGGACGGTCCCCTCACCAGGTATTTCGACTTTGACGGACGCATGCACATAGACAGTGTCCGGCACAACGGAGGCTGCTACCCCAACATGGAGACCGCCCCGCAAGGTACGGAAATCCTGGCCACCTACAGCACCAAAGGACGCGAAATGGAGCGGAACATTGACGCCCTTCCGGTGGTTTGGGCCCACAAGGAGTCCGATTGGACCGGCCGGGTGGTCCTTTGCGGCTCTCATCCTGAAGGGGCACGCATTGAGGCCGACAACCTGGGCCTGATGGCTGCGATGGTCCGCTACGCCATGGCCGGCAACGGAATGCCGCAGATCAAGGCAATTCTCACCCCCGGTGTCCCCCGGGAAATGACCCGGCGCCGCGATCCCGCCTTTGCTCCCCTGGGAGACCGCCAGTACCACCATTTCTGCATTGAAGTGCCCAAGGGCGTAGAGCGGATGACCATCGGCCTGGAAGGTCTTATGGGCTCCGATGACTTTGACCTGCACCTCTATGCCTCCCGCAAGGGATTTGCCTACGCAGACGAGGCCAGCTGGGGCAACGTGGGAGAAAAAGTATCCAAGACGATGGAGATCCTTCAGCCCCGGGCCGGGAAGTACTACATCTCCGTTTTCTGCGCCACAACCGTCACGGCCACCCATGGCAAATACGGGGTAGAGTATTCCGGCCGTACAGATGTCCTGAACGGCGTTCCTTATATCATTCGGGTAGATTTCGAATAACCCCTACGGGATGGCGATAAAGTAGGTTTTTCCGGACTTGTTGGTCAGTCGGTCCGAGCGAAGCCATGGATTGGCCTCACGGAGGAGGAAGAAACTGGTGCCATGCTCCTTGGCAAAGTCTGCCAGGCTGGGAATGGGGCCTTTTACCTCTACGGTTTTGCGCGGCGCCTTGTAGGGATAGCTCTCACCGGGCTCCGGACGAAAACCAAAGTCTTCCGGTTTTTCAAAAAACAGTTTGGCCGTAAGGACACGGAACATGTAGCGGGAAGTTTCCTCCGGCAGGAGAAGATCCAGGGCACTGGTCTGCTTCTGGGCTTCCAGGCGCCTGGAGATACCGCCTTTTCCGGCATTGTAGCTGGCAGCTACTGTCATCCAGTCACCGTACTTTTCGTAGGCGCTTTTCAGGTATTTACAGGCGGCCGCAGTGGCTTTGGCGATGTGGAAACGCTCGTCCACCTCATCGTTCACCTCCAGGCCTGCCTCGCGGGCGCTGGTTTTCATGAACTGCCACAGCCCGGCCGCTCCCGCTACGGAAATGGCCTTGGGATCCAGGTTGCTCTCGATGGCCATCAGGTACTTGAGGTCTTCCGGGATGCCGTTTTTGACCAGGACGGGAACCACCTGCGAGAAGATGCGATCCGCCCTTTTGAGCATGAGGTTGGAAAGGATATGGCTGTAGGTAAAGGCCATGCACTCGCGGTCCATCCGCTCATAGAGGTCCGGCCTGTCAAAGCGGTAAGTCTGTCCGGCAAAGCTGACACTCTCCGGCACAGCGGGCGCCCTGAACTGCATCTCCCCCGCCTCATACAGCGCCTGGGCCGAAGCCGTTTGCACCAAGGCCACAGCCATCAGGCCAGCTAGCAATAAAGCCAATACTTTTCTCTCTGCCATGGATTGCAGGGCTATTACTCGTGATGGGCCATGCGGTCCCAGGCCAGGGCTTCCCACTTGGTGCCGGGACGGCCATAGTTGGCGTAAGGGTAGATGGAGATACCGCCGCGGGGCGTAAAGAAACCGGTTACCTCTATGTATTTGGGATCCATGAGCTTGACCAGGTCCTTCATGATGGTGTTCACACAGTCTTCGTGGAAATCTCCGTTGGAGCGGAAGCTGAACAGATAGAGTTTGAGGGACTTGGATTCCACCATTTTGGCATCCGGCACATAGGAGATGCGGATTTCCGCAAAATCCGGCTGGCCTGTGATGGGGCAAAGGGTGGTGAATTCCGGGCAGTTGAAACGTACCCAGTAGTCGTTGTCCCGGTGCTGGTTCTCGAAGGTTTCCAGTACCTCCGGTGCGTAATGCTGGCTATAGATACTCTCGTGGCCCAGCGCCTTGAGTTCTTTGGGATTACGTGACATGGCCTATTCCTCCCCTGCCTCTTTGAGGCGCTCTGCGTTTTCTGCTATCTGCAGCTGGTCAATGCATTCCTGAATGTCTCCGTCCATGAAAACGGGCAGGTTGTACATGCTCCAGCCTATGCGGTGGTCCGTCACGCGGCCCTGCGGATAGTTGTAGGTGCGGATTTTGGCGCTGCGGTCTCCGGTACTGACCATGGTTTTTCTCTTGGCGGCAATGCCGTCCAGGTACTTCTGGTGCTCCATGTTGTAAAGGCGCGTACGGAGCTCCTCCATGGCGCGGTCCAGGTTCTTGAGCTGGGAGCGTTCCTCCTGGCACTGCACCACGATACCGGATGGAATGTGGGTAAGGCGCACGGCGCTGTAGGTGGTGTTCACTCCCTGGCCGCCGGGACCGGAGGCGCAGAAGAGGTCCTTGCGGATATCGGCGGGATTGAGCTCGATGTCAAACTCTCCGGCTTCCGGGAAAACGGCCACGGAGGCGGCCGATGTCTGGATGCGGCCCTGGGTTTCCGTCTGCGGCACGCGCTGCACGCGGTGAACGCCGGACTCGTATTTCATGACGCCGTAAACGCCGTCCTGGCTGCTGGAGAGCTTGAAGACGATTTGCTTGTAGCCGCCGGCCGTACCGGG
Organism: uncultured Bacteroidia bacterium; assembly: GCA_902788175.1. GTDB lineage: Bacteria > Bacteroidota > Bacteroidia > Bacteroidales > UBA932 > Cryptobacteroides. The sequence goes on along the minus strand of CADAJF010000003.1, from coordinate 63,219 downwards.
AGCCTGGTCCGAAATCTCCAGCTTCCAGCCGCGGCGTTCTGCGAAATGCTGGTACATGCGGAAAAGGTCTCCGGCAAAGATGGCGGCTTCGTCGCCGCCGGTGCCGCCGCGGATTTCCACCATGGCGTTCTTGCTGTCGTCGGGGTCTGCCGGAATCAGGAGGAGCTTGATGCGCTGCTCCATTTCCGGAAGGCGGGGCTCGATGCCGGCCACTTCCTCGCGGGCCATTTCCTTCAGGTCCTCGTCTTTTTCGTTCATGAGGATGTCCTTGGCCTGCGAGAGTTCCTCCACCATGCGCTTGTATTCCAATCCGGCGGCAATGATGGGCTGCAGTTCCTTGTAGTCCTTGTTCAGCTGGACGAACTTTTTCATGTCGGCGATGACGGCGGGGTCTGCCAGCTGCTCTTCCAGCTTTTTGTATTTGTCCTGAAGGCTCAGGACCTTCTCCAACAGCGTATTCTCTGCCATAGCAAATCTCTTTTTAGCCTACAAAGATAGGAAAAAATTCCGAAACCGGCCCTGGCCGCCGGTCCCGTGAACAAAAATGGCTCTATTTGCGCACCGGATGGCCAAAATCGGCCGGCGGTGATCAAAAAGGGCACTATTTGCGCACCGGATAGCCAAAAACGGCCGGCGGTAAACAAAACTGACGCTTTTTGCGCACCAGGTACCGCCTGCCCCCAGAAAAAAGGAAGCGACCTTCACGGCCGCTTTCCTTCATCAATACTTATGATCTTCTTCGGTGATCTCCTCCGCTGTAATCTTTTTGCTGTCCATCTGGTGCCAGGCGTAAGCTATGTAAGCGAGCACGAAGGGAATCAGGAGCGACACCCAGGACATGAGCATAAGGGTAAAATAGCTGGAAGAGCTGTTGCGAAGATGGAGCGAGCTCTGCAGATCCGTGTACGACGGATAGTAGGACGTACCGTTGTAACCGGCCAGGAAGAACACGGCCATGACCACCAGCACGGTACCCGGCATGGCAAACCAGATACCCTTGCGGGAGGTGGAGAACATGCCCAGGTACAGGCTGTAAAGAACCAGCACCACACCCACCAGCACCATTACCAGCACGGCAGGCATCTGGATCAGGTTGTGCCAGTACTTGTACGGCTCCATGCTCACAACGCCGTCCGGCGCTACGGCAAAGCCATCGCGCAGCAGCAGCCATACCAGCCAGGAAAGGAAGGTGACCAGGAAAGGCAGTACGGAAAGCTTGATACTGCGGCGCATCTGGAAGTGAATCTTCTCATCGTCCACGTTGTTCAGGACATAGAGCGAGCCCAGTATGGCGGTAAGGAAGACCAGTGCGAGACCCAGCAGGACGGCATGGAACTGCCCAAGGGCCTCCAGGCCGTTCCAAGGGCTGTCCCAGGTGCTGATAACCGGGGCTGCCGGGTTGGCGATGGCCAGTTTGTTCACCGTGAAGGGAGAACCTGTAAAGAAGGTACCCACGGCCGTTCCCACCAGCAGCGGGGCCAGCAGGCCATTGGCCATGAGGGCGATGCGGAAGCCCTTCACGCCCAGGAGGTTGCCTTTTTTATTCTGGAATTCATAGGCCACTGCCTGGAATACAAAGGTTATGAGCAGCAGCACCCACACCCAGTAAGCGCCGCCGAAGCTGGTGCTGTAAAAGAGCGGGAAGGAGGCGAAGAAAGCGCCGCCAAAAGTAACCAGCGTAGTGAAGGTGAGCTCCCACTTGCGGCCCGTAGAGTTGAGAATCATCCGCTTCTGGATGTCACTGAGGGCATTGTTGCCCAGATGCAGGTTGCCGCCCTGGACAAACATCAGGGCCACCAGCAGACCGCCCAGAACGGCAATCAGGACCCACCAATAGTTCTGTAAAAATTCGTAAGACATGGCTTAGGCGTTTTTAGGTTCAACTTCAGGTCCTTTCTTGATGGCACGGAGCATGATCCGGATCTCGATAACGAGGAAGAGGGCGAAAATGGCCAGGAAGACGAAGAAGGTGGTCTTGACGGCTGCAGCGCTGAGGCTGGAGATGGCCACATTCACCGGCAGCAGACCCTGGATGGTCCAGGGCTGACGGCCGACCTCTGCTACTATCCAGCCGCACTGGCCGCAGATATACACCAGCGGGATGCTCCAGATGGCCGCCCACAGCAGCCAGTTCCACTTTTTATCCTTCCAGGCGGCAATAAGGGCCAGCAGCAGCACCAGGGCCAGCAGCATGCCAAGGCCCACCATCAGGCGGAAGCTCCAGAACACGATGCCCACGGGAGGAATGATATCCTCCGCCTTCTCCAGATGCCCGTAGCCCATGTACTGCACGTTGGCGTTGAGGATTTCCAGGGCATCGGCCTTCACGGCAGGGTCATCGCTGGCGCGATACAGGGCCAGTGCATCCAGCGCAGTGCGGCCCATGGCCATTTTTTCTGCCACGGAGGGCACCACATTGCCCTTGTTGTCCGTATAGCCGTTCATGATGTCGTTGATGCCGGGGACGTAGCCGTTGAAATCATGCGTGGCCAGGAAAGAGAGAAGCTTGGGAATCTTCACACCCGGGACGATGGTGAAAGCGGCACCGTTGCCACCGTCTTCCAGGCCTTCTGCGGCAGCCAGCTTCATGGGCTGGTATTCCGCAGCATGGACACCGGAAGAGTCTCCGGAAAGCATCACGGCAGCAGAGCCCACCAGGCCCACGATAGCGCCGATGAGCATGCTCTTGGTGGCGAATTTCTTCTCCCGGCCCTTGAGGAGGTACCAGGCGCTCACGCCCACCACGAAGATACCGCCGGTCATCCAGCCGCTGGTGACGGAATGGCAGAACTTGGAGATGGCGACAGGATTGGTAACCACCTCCCAGAAAGCCGCGGCCGAAGCCATTTCACTGCGCACGGTATCCGGATTGAAGGTGGTACCCACAGGGTTTTGCATCCAGCTGTTGGCTACCAGGATCCAGTAAGCGCTGATGGTGGCGCCGATGCCCGTGAGCCAGGTGGAAGCCAGGTGGAACTTCTTGGACACTTTGTTCCAGCCGAAGAACATGACCGCGAAGAAGGTGGCTTCGATGAAGAAAGCCAGGATGCCTTCAATGGCCAGCGGCGCGCCGAACATGTCTCCTACGAACCAGGAGTAATTGCTCCAGTTGGTGCCAAACTCGAATTCCAGGATAAGACCCGTGGCAATACCCACGGCAAAGTTGATGGCAAAGATTTTGATCCAGAACTGGGCTGTCTTTTTCCAGAACTCGTCTCCTTTGACCACGTAGAGGGTTTCCATGACCGCCATCACCAGGGCAAGGCCCAAGGTGAGGGGCACAAACAGCCAGTGGTAGGCTGCCGTCATCGCAAACTGTATGCGTGACCAGATTACTGCATCCATAGCATTATTGGGTTAAAAGGTTAGTTGTGTCCGAGGGGTGAGGCTGGGTGAGCCGGGAGCCCACTACCTCGCTCTTCTCCTTGTCGCTGAGCCCGCGCATGGCCGGCTTGAAAAAGAAGACGCGAAGAATGGCAAATAGAATGAAAAACTTGAGTACAATGAGCCAGACCAGCGGTTTTCCCCAGGTCATGTTCCGAAAGCCGTCGCCGTAAAGGGAGGCAAAAAAAGAAAAGATGCCCTTGCGTTTTCCCATCTTGCAGGTCGGTTTCCTACAAATATAAGAAAAGCCGATGTAAAAAGCAAGAGCCCAGTTTCTTACACAGCCCGGCCGAAGCGCTCGAAGGCAGCGCGGGAAAGGGCTTCGCGGTCATCGGGGTGGGCGATGGAAATGAGGAGGCGGGCGCGTTCCTGCAGGGCTTTGCCGTAGAGGTTGACGGCGCCGTGTTCGGTGACTACCCACTGGACATCGGCCCGGGGGGTGACTACGCCGGCACCGGGGCGAAGCAGGGGGACAATCTTGGCCTGGCCCTTGCCGGTGCGGGAAGCCAGGGCGATGATGGCCTTGCCGCCTTGGGAAAGTTTGGCCCCGCGCACGAAGTCCAGCTGTCCGCCGGCGCCGGAGAAGATGCGCTGCCCGATGGAATCTGCGCACACCTGGCCGGTAAGGTCTATCTCGATGGCAGAATTGATGGAGACCACCTGCGGGTTCCGGGCAATCACACGGGGATCGTTGGTATAGCCGATATCCCGCATGGCCACTGCCGGATTGCGGTGGATAAAATCGTACACCTCCTGCGAGCCCATCAGGAAGGAGGCCACGCAAACGCCGCGGTCTATGGCTTTGGAGGAGCCGTCGATAACGCCGCTGCGGATCAGTGCCAGGGCACCGTCCGAGAACATCTCCGAGTGAAGCCCCAGGTGCCGATGCCCTCCCAGCGAGGCGCAAACGGCATTGGGAAGGCCTCCGATGCCCATTTGCAGGCAGGCCCCGTCCGGAATCAGTTCTGCGCAGTAGCGGCCTATGGCCATATCCACCTCCGTGGGCTGTACATAGTCCCGGGTGATGAGCGGCCTGTCATCCTGCACCAGCGCAGTGAAACGATCCAGCGGAATAAGGTCCCCGTAAGCAAAAGGGACATTGGGATTCACCACGCCGATCCGCTCCCGGGCCACTTCCAGCGCTGCCACGGAACAATCGACCGAGGTACCCAGCGACACCATGCCGTCCACGGGTTCTGACACCTGCACCATGGCCACGTCGCAGGGAAGCGCCCCGCTGCGGTACATCAGCTGCGATTCAAAGACATTGGCGGGCAGATAGTCCGCCACCCCCTCATTCACGGAAGGGCGCAGGTTGGAGCCCACGAAAAAGCCCTGGTCCAGGAAAGAGCCGGAAAATTGCGCGCTGCCATAAGGAGCCTCACCTTCCGTATGGAAGTGATGGAAACGGACATCCTGCAGTTCCCCGGCGCGGTCGCAGAGCGCCTTGATCAGGATCTGGGGCACGCTGGCGATGCTGGAAAGGTGGACATGGTCCCCGCTGCGCACATTGCGCACGGCCTCACTGGCCGATATGTAGTGGATCTCGCTCATTTCAAAGTGCAAAGATAGTGATACTTTTCGTATCTTTGCAGCCTTAAGTCACAGATATGCACACACGCGAAGAAAAAATGGCGGCATTCGGCCGCTTACTGGACATCATGGACGCGTTGCGGGAGAAATGCCCCTGGAACGCCGAGCAAACCATGGAAAGCATCCGCCGCCTCACGGAGGAAGAGGTATACGAGCTCAGCGACACCATCCTGGAAGGCGACCGCCAGGGCACGGCCAAAGAAATCGGCGACCTGCTGTACCACATGCTTTTTTACGCACGCATCGGGGAGGAAGAGGGCGCCTTCGACATCGCGGACAGCATGAACAAGGTGTGTGACAAAATGGTCTTCCGCCATCCGCACGTCTTTGGGCCGGAGGCAGGCAAACAGACATCGGCCAAGGAGATTGCCGATACCTGGGAACTGGTGAAGGCCCGGGAAAAAGGCGGCAACAAAACCATCATGGGCGGTATTCCCAAGGCCATGCCGGCGCTTCTGAAGGCCCTTGCCATGCAGGAGAAGGCCCGCGGCTGCGGCTTTGACTGGGAGAAAAAGGAGGATGTCTGGGCCAAGGTACGGGAAGAGGTGGAGGAAGTCTCGGAAGCCGTTTCTTCGGGCAGTCCAGAGAAGATGGAGATGGAGTTCGGGGATCTGCTTTTTGCCGTTCTCAACGCCGCCCGCCTCTATGGCGTAGAGCCGGAAGCCGCCCTGAACCGCAGCAGTGAGAAATTCCGCCGCCGCTTCAACTACGTGGAGGCGCAGACCCTCTCCTCCGGCCGGCAGCTCAAAGACATGACCTTGGCCCAGATGGATGCCCTCTGGGACGAAGCCAAAGCCAAAGGATACTAAAACTTCCAGCCAAGCCCGGCGTGTAGAATGCTGGCCACAGGACCCAGCGTACACTCTGCAAAACCATACAAGTGGGTCCCGCCGAAACGGATGGCGATGGGCGTGACGGACGGAAGGGGGAACAAGCCGTCCATAAAGGGAAATCCCGCGCCCACGCCGCTGTAAGCCACCACTTTGCCGTCCGGATTCCACAGATGCCGCCAATGCCAGGTGAGCGTAAAGACGGGAGAGGAATGCTCCCAACCGGCCGGTGAGCCGTCGCTTAAGTCGTACCTTGGTTTCCCATCAGGGTCCGTTCCAAAAACACCATACCGGGTAACGGGGTGAAAGCACCAGGAAAGCCCGGCAGTAAGCGTATGCTCCGACTTGCGGCTTGTGCGCACCGTTCCGGTGAGGCTGATTACTGGATAAAAGGTCTGTCCGGAACTCACGGACTGGCCCTTTTGGGCATAGGCATCCTTTACAGCACGAGAGGGCATCAGGGACATGTGCAGCGGGGGGAGGCCGGTGCCCAGTTCAATGGAATAGCTTTTCCGGAAAGCGGGGAGCGCAGCTTCCTCCTCCTGGGAGAAAGCTGCCGGAGCCACCGTCAGCAAAAGAGCGGCAGCCAGAAGCCGCGCTCTCATAAAGCAGGATACAACTTTACCACAATCTCCCTTTCCCTGAGATCTGCCAGGCTGGTGTCTTTCACTGCAAACTTCCCTTCAGGGTCTTCGAAGGTGATAAAAGGACCGATTACGTTCCTTTGATAGGGAATACTCACCTGGCACTTTCCGTCGGGCCCGGTAACACCCAGTTCATCCTTATTGCCGCCATAATGGGTTCCTCCCAATATGCGGATGCCTTCGAGGGGTTCACCCGTGGCCCGGGAAACGAGGGCAAAGGACATGGACGCTTCTCCGCGTTCATCGTAGAGAGAAGGTTCAGGCATGCCGTAGCAGGCCTGAAAGGCAAAGAGCGCGCCCGTAAGGGAAAGCCCCTTAAGAAGATTGTGCAAGCATTTCATAGCGCAAAGATACGTTTTCTCACGAAATAAACCCGCAGGTTGGCTGTTTCTTGCACCATGGGCCGCAAAAAAAAATGAGGCCAAATGCAAGTTTGTGCCAAAAAGAGGGTTATATTTGCAAAAAACGCCTGTGAATCCCTTCCTTTTCCGCCTGCTGCGAGACAACGAGATCAAAGTCCACGAGCTTAGCTACCTCTTCTGGGAGTGTACCACCCGCTGCAACTTCCGCTGCCGCCACTGTGGCAGCGACTGCGGCATGGCCGCCCCGGAAAAGGACATGCCTTTAGAAGACTTCCTGAAGGCGGTGGACACCATCCCGCCGGGAGAACGTCCCGCCCATTTTTCCGTGGTGTTAACAGGAGGCGAGCCCCTGCTTCGGCCGGATATCCTGGAAATTGGCCGGGAACTGCGCTCAAGGGAGCTGCTCTGGGGCATGGTCTCCAACGGCTGGCTCTACGACGACGCCATGCACCTGAAGCTGATGGATGCCGGAATGGGGGCGGTCACCGTGAGCCTGGACGGCCTGGAAGCCTCCCACGAATGGATGCGCGGCATTCCCGGCAGTTACCGCCGGGCGCTGCGCGCCATCGAGGCTTTTGCAAGAGACCCGCGCCTGAACGCAGACGTAGTCACCTGCGTGAACAAGAGAAACCTTGCGGAGCTTCCCCGCATGTACAATATCCTCCGTGAGCTGGGACTCAAGCAGTGGCGCTTTTTCACCGTCATTCCCATAGGCAGGGCTGCTAATGACCCGGACATGCAACTCTCCCCCGCCGAGTTTGTCTCCCTGCTGGAATTTATCCGGCAGCATCGCGAAAAGGGCGGTCCCATGAAGCTCACCTTCAGCTGCGAAGGCTATCTGGGCTCCTATGAGCAGAAGGTCCGCGACACCCGCTATTTCTGCCATGCCGGCGTAAACATTGCCTCCGTCCTGATTGACGGACGCATCTGCGCCTGCCCCAATATAGACCGGGACCGTTTTTCACAGGGAAATATTTACCAGGACAGCCTCTGGGAAGTGTGGCAGACACGCTTCCAGCCCTTCCGAGACCGCAGCTGGGCCCAAACCGGCCTTTGCAAGGATTGCAAGCAGTGGCGCAACTGCCTGGGGAACGGCATGCACAACTGGCATGGCCGTTCACAGGAAGTTCTTCAGTGCCACTACAGGAAGACCCTTATTTAATCAGGTTTCCCAGGATGGAGCGGGTGAGCTCCTTGGTAAGGGTGTTGGTAGCGCTCTTGGTGGCCTTGGTGATGGCTTTCTTGCCGGTAGAGGTGGTGCTCTTTTTCTTGGTGCCGGTGATTTTGCCCGTAACGGCGTCCGCCGCGGCGGTGGCTGCAACGCCTGTAATGGCGGTGATGATGGACTTGAGCACCTTGGAGCCGATACTGTTCTTGGCCTTTTTGGCCTTCTCCTTCTCTGCCTTTTCGGCCTCTTTGGCAGCCTTGGCTTCCTCCTTGGCGCGCTGGACGGCCTCCTTTTCTGCCTGGGCCTGGGCCTCCAGCTCTGCTTTCTGGCGCTCTACCTCTGCATAGGCGGCGGTGAGAATCTCATAAGCGCTTTCGCGGTCGATGGGGTTGTCGTATCGGCCCCAGAGGCGGCTGCGCTTGATAATCTCTGCCCGCTGGTCTTCCGTGATGGCGCCAATCTGGCTTAAGGGGAAGAGAATTTTGGCGCGCTCCACAATGGCGGGGGCACCCTTTTCGTCCAGGAAGGAGACCAGGGCCTCGCCGGTTCCCAGTTCCAGCAGCGTATTGTAGGTGTCGAAGGAGGGGTTGGTGCGGAAGGTATCGGCGGCCACACGCACGGCTTTCTGGTCCTGCGGGCTATAGGCGCGGAGGGCATGCTGCACGCGGTTGCCCAGCTGGCCCAGGATATTGGCCGGGATGTCCGTGGGGCTCTGGGTGATGAAGTAAATGCCCACACCCTTGGAACGGATGAGGCGGATTACCTGCTCGATCTTGTCCGTGAGGGCCTTGGAGGTGCCTTCGAAGAGCATGTGGGCCTCGTCGAAGAAGAAGACCAGCTTGGGAAGGTCCATGTCCCCTACCTCCGGGAGCGTGGCGTAAAGCTCTGACAGGAGCCACAGCAGGAAGGTGGAATAGAGTTTGGGCTGGAGCATGAGGCGGTCTGCGGCCAGCACATTCATGATGCCCTTGCCGGCCTCACACTGCAGCAGGTCATAGATGTCAAAATCCGGCTCTCCGAAGAATTTTTCCGCGCCCTGATTTTCCAGAGTGAGGAGCGCACGCTGGATGGCGCCCACCGAGGCCGTTGACACATTGCCGTACTTGAGGGTATATTCCGCTGCATTCTGCCCCACGAAGTTGAGCATGGCGCGAAGGTCCTTGAGGTCTATCAGGAGCAGGCCGTTGTCATCGGCGATACGGAAAACGATATTGAGGACACCTGTCTGGGTCTCGTTGAGCTCCATCAGGCGGCCCAGCATGTCCGGGCCCATGCGGGAAATGGTGGAGCGCATGGGGTGCCCTTGCTCACCATAAACATCGAAAAAGCGCACCGGGCAGCTCTGGAACTGGGGATCCCCTATGCCGAACTCCGGCAGGCGCTTCTCTATGAAGGAGGAGAGCTTACCCGCTTGCGAAATGCCGCTCAGGTCTCCCTTCATGTCTGCCATGAAACAGGGAATGCCGGCCTGGCAGAAAGTCTCTGCGAGCACCTGCAGCGTGACGGTTTTACCCGTACCGGTGGCGCCGGCGATAAGTCCGTGACGGTTGATCATTTTCCCCACCAGGGAGAGGGGGCCGTTTTCACAGTGGGCCACATACAGGCCTCTTTCGTTATCTAACATATGCAGTATTTATTTTGATTCGACTTGCGTGGAGCGATTTTTCCAAAGATAGAACAAAATTGCCGAAACTGCAAAGGTTGCCAGGCCGATCCAGGGTGCAGTGCCGGCGGAAAGGCCCACGCCCACCTTGTCCACCAGGATGAAGGTGGTGCAGACGGAGGTCATGAGAAGGGCCGGCAGGAGGGTGACAAGGTGCCACATGCCGCCCTTGCTGCGGGCCAGATAGACGGTAAGGGTCCAGAGCGTGAACACCGACAGCGCCTGGTTGCTCCAGCCAAAATAGCGCCAGATGGTGTTGAAGCCGTCAGCATCCGCCATATTGTACCAAAGCAGGAGGGCCGATCCGGCAAAAAGCGGCACGGCGATATACAGACGCTTGACAAGGCTCTTCTGCTCCAGGTGGAGGAAATCGGCGATGATGAGGCGGGCGCTGCGGAAGGCGGTATCTCCGGAAGTGATGGGAGCCGCCACCACGCCCAGTATGGCCAGTACGCCACCGACGGCGCCCAGCCAGCTCTTGGAAACGGCCGTCACCACTGCAGGGGCGGCAGAATTGGCAGCAATACCCAGTTGGGCAGCGCCATTGTCATAGAAGAACCAGGAGGCCACGGCAGCCCACACAAGGGCCACCAGGCCCTCCGTAATCATGGAGCCGTAGAAGATGGGGCGCCCCAGTTTCTCATTGCTCAGGCAGCGCGCCATCAGGGGGCTTTGCGTAGCATGGAAGCCGCTGATGGCCCCGCATGCGATGGTGATGAACAGGCAGGGGAAAATGGGCTGGTCTGCGATGCCCGTCATCCGGGTATAGCCGGAAAAGCCGTCCCAGAACTCCGGCAGCGAGGGCCATTTGATAAAAAGGCACACCAGCAGGCCCGCAGCCATAAACAGCAGCGCCACCGCAAAGAGCGGATAGATGCGGCCGATAATCTTATCAATGGGAAGGAGCGTGGCTACTATATAATACACGAACACCACCGCCACCCAGATCATGATGGCCGTACGGCTGCCGTCTCCGGCCATACCGCCCAGGATGACGGCCGGCGAGTACACGAACACCGCACCCACCATCACCAGCAGAAGGACGGAAAAGACCAGCATCACCGTACGGGTGGTACGGCCCAGATAAGTGCCTACCAGCTCCGGCAGGCCCACGCCCCCGTGCCGCATGGAGAGCATGCCGCTCAGGTAGTCGTGTACGGCACCGGCGAAAATGCAGCCCAGCACTATCCACAGAAAGCTGGCCGGGCCAAACTTGGCGCCCATGATGGCCCCGAAGATGGGCCCTGTTCCGGCTATGTTCAGGAACTGGATCATAAACACCTTCCAGGAAGGCATGACAATGAAGTCCACCCCGTCCGCTTTCTCTACGGCCGGGGTTTTGCGACGCGGATCCGGGCCGAACATCCGCTCTACGAATGCACCGTAAACCAGATAGCCTAGCATCAGGGCGGCGATACTGATAAGGAAACTGTACATTACTCAAAAAAACTAAAGTGTACGCGCCCGTAACGGCGTTCTTTTACAAAACGGGGATGGGCCGTAAAGGAATGCTCTGCCCCGTGTTCCAGGATAAAATAGCGCTCCGGGTGCAGGATGCCGGCGGAAAAAACCAAATCCGGCAGGCGCTCAATGCCTTCCAGCGCGTAAGGGGGGTCTGCGAAAACGATATCAAATTTTTCGCGGCAGATGGGCAGGAAATCGAAGACATTGTCCCGTACCATGGTCACGTTCCCCAGCCCCAGGCGGGCCGCCTCCGTCTTGATGAAGGTAGCGTTTTCCCGGGCCATCTCCACGCAATAAACGCGCGCAGCACCGCGGGAGGCAAACTCAAACGCAATGGAACCGGTGCCGCCGAACAGGTCCAGCACCTTCAGGTCTTGGAACTCGTATTCGTTGTCCAGGATGTTGAAAAGGCCTTCCTTGGCATAGTCCGTGGTGGGGCGCGCCTTGTAACCCGCCGGCGGAAGTATCACTTTTCCCTTTAAGGTTCCGCCGATAATCCTCATAGCTGGACCACTCCTTTAAAATAACGGTACAGGGACATTTCCGCCTCCGGCTCCAGCGGGGTGCGGAAACAGACGGTGGACACTTCCGGATTCAGCTGCAGGCGCTTCATGCAAAGGAAGAGGAAGTACTGCGCCGTGGTGAAATCCGGTGCCTGGAAGACATTGGCGAGCCTGAGGCTGCGGCCCTGGGCAATGACCAGGTGCAGCCAGCCGTCCCGCCAGGAAGCTACAATCTTGTTGTACTCCGGCAGGGAGTCCAGCTGGCACAGCAGGTAATACATCTCCGGCAGCACGCGGACAGGGGCGCCCGAGGCGGGCAGTACCGTCTGGGAAATGACGCGCGAAAGCGATTCCCCGATGGTATTGGAAAAGAGCAGCACCCCGGCCTGCGAAGGGACGGGAACGGACTCTACAAGGTCCCCTTCCTGTAGCCGCACCACCTCTTCCAGGGCGGAGCGTGCCGTGCCGGGATTGTAAAAAGGTTCCGGGACCAGCGCCACCTTGGGGGTGAGAAGGGAAACCTCCACCCGGTTGTAGCGCCGCTGGAATTCCGGGGTGGTGAACAGGTGTTCCATACCCATCCAGCCGGAGCGCTGAACAAGCGCTTCCGAGGCATAGACCTTAAAAGAATATCCACTCAAGGAAACTTGAATGGATATCCCTGTATATGCGGTATGGGCCTGGTCCATAGAGAGGACTACTCCCAGTTACCGGCGTTGTTGTTGGGGGCGGTGATGCTACCCACCTGGAGGCCTTCGTAGCGGTTCTGGTCACGGCACTCTGCATCCTTGTTGATGCGGAGCTGGTTGTCCATGCCCATGCACAGGGCCTTGTAAGGCATGCGGGCCTCAAACAGGGGGACCTGTACACCGGAAACCGTCTTGATGGCGGACTCCATCTCCACGAGCTGCTTGCCGGAGAAGGGGATATAGAAGAGGGAGTCGATGCAGAAATCCGGGCGGTGGGTGAAGAGGGTATCTTTCACTGCCATCTTGGTGACGGAGGAGAAGACAACCTTCTGGCCGGCTGCATAGGCTTCCTTCAGTTTTTCCGTAATCTCTTCGGGTTTGAGCTTCTTGTTGGCTTTCTTGATGGCATCCGTGTTGGCTACGGCAATGGAGTCATCGTGCGAGCCGATTTGCATGATAATGTCCATCTGGCCATTCTCATAGAACATTTTCAGGGAGTCCAGGGTGGGGCTGAAACGGCCGTTGACACTCTTGAAAGCGACCTGAAGGGTACGGATGTCCTTTAGACGCTGGATGCCAACCTGGGAACGGGCCTTAAGCTCGTTTTTGAAGTTGACGGGCTTCTGAATGCTCTTGACAGTAAGCCACGTGAGAAGGCAGATAAGGGCTGCCAGAATAACCTCAAGGATGATTTTGACGCTTTTGTTCATTATGGTTAGTTTTTTATAATTTTCCAAACTTCCGACAAAGTTAACAAAATCATTTCTCAAAAGCAATAATCTTTTGTAAATTTGCCATCGCAAATGAGCATTGCCCATGAATAGCATCCCTTCAGACCGCATAGAGGCACTCGCCGCCCTGGTGCAAAACGCCAGCCGGGTGGCCGTGGTGGGCCATACGCGCCCGGACGGGGATGCCCTGGGCTCTACCGCCGCGCTGGCCCTGTACCTGCAGTCCCTTCCGGGAAAGACGGTCAGCTGCGTCTTTTCAGACAGCCCCGCGGAGAATCTCCGCTTCCTGCTGCCCGGGAAGCTCTGCTATCATTTCCATGACAGTCAACCCGCCCAGGCGCAGGCCGCCGTCCGGGAAGCGGACCTGGTCTTCCTTTTGGACTGCAACGGGTTCTCCCGCACGGAGGCCTTGCAGCCCTTCCTGGAGGCCTCCCCCGCCCCCAAGGTCCTCATCGACCATCACCTGAACCCGGAATCGGCCAGCTTCAGCCTGGTCTTTTCCACACCGGAGGTTTCATCGGCCAGTGAGCTGCTATACTGGATACTCAAGGCCATGGGGGCTCCTGTTACCGGGGAGATTGGCACCTCGCTCATGGCCGGCATGACCACGGACACCAACAATTTTGCCAATTCCGTCTTCCCCTCCACCTTCCGGATGGCCTCGGAACTGATTTCCGGCGGGGTTAACCGCGACGCCCTGCTGGAGCAAATCTACCAGCAGTACCGCCAGAACAGGGTGCGCCTGATGGGATACATGCAAAACGAGGGGCTGCACATCCTCCCCTGCGGGGCCGCCTACATGCTCCTCACCAGCGACATCCAGCAGCGCTTCGACCTTCGCGAAGGAGAAGCCGAAGGCCTGGTCAACGTGCCCCTCAGCATCGCCGAAGTAAGGCTCAGCATCCTCCTGAAAGAGGAGAAGGACCGCTTCCGGGTTTCCGTACGCTCGAAAAAGGGAACATCGGCCCAGCAGCTGGCCGCCGGTTATTTCCATGGCGGCGGGCATGAGAACGCTGCGGGGGGAAAACTCCTTATTGGCACGGATATCCCTTCTGCGGATGCAGCAGCCGCTTATGTAGAAAACGCCCTCAACAGCTTCTTCGGATGAAAAAAAGCACCGTCATACTGATTCTTTCGCTGCTGGCCCTGCTGGGTGGCTGCGCCAAGGAGGCGCTCAAAACCACCTACGACAAACAGGCCGGCTTCATCGAGGGCTTCATCAGCACCCAGATGAAAACCGACACCAACGCCACCTACGTGCGCCGGGGCGGGGCCTACCGCCTTACCCTGCATGACACCCTGGACCGCGTGCTCCCCGGACGGGACACCCTGCGCGAAGGCGGCAAAGTGGTGCTCCAGTATGTCTGCTACACCCTTACGGGCAGCAGTATCGGCATCAATAACTTAGTGGCTACCAACGTACTTTCGGTGGCGCAGCATGCCGGATGGAACCTCTCGGACACCACCCGTTTCAAGTCGGATACGTTGGTGCTGGATGCCTCGCTGGTGCAAGGCCTGCGGGACGGCCTGGTGGGCGTAAAACCCTACGACGAATATTTCATCCTCTTTACCGGAGAATTTGGCTTCGGTGATATGAGCCGGGGCACGATTCCTGCAAGAAGTGCCCTGGCATACCAAGTTTTGATAGAGCAGATTGACAATGAATAGCAAGATCCTCAAACCTCTTACCCTGCTTTCAGCCGTTCTCGCCCTGGCGGCCGGCTGCGCGCAGGAAAATACCAAAAGCACCGGAGAAAAGGCCCAGGAATACCTGCAGCTCTTCATCCAGAAATACTATCCTTACGTCACCCCCAACGAGTACGGCATCTTCGTCCTGGAAGACACTCCGGGCAGCGGCAAGCCCTGGAACCCGGACTCTTCCTATACCTACGCCCACGCCACCATCCGCACCCTCAGCGGTACCATCTCCTCCACCACGGACGAGACCCTTTCCAAGCAGCTGGGCACCTATGCTCTTGGGAATTACTACGGTCCCCGTTACCAGGCCACCGGGGCCAATATCAGCTACGCCGGCGTGGATGCGCTCATGACCGGAATGCGCATGGGCGGCACCCGCAAGGCCATTATCCCGGCCTGGCTCCTGACCACCTCACGCTATACCACCACCAAGGAATACATAGACGCCTGCTCCACGGACAAGCACCTGGAATACACCGTCACCCTCTATGACCAGAGCGGAGACATCACCCGCACGGAAAAAGACAGCCTGGCCCGCTATGTCAAGCTGCTTTATCCGGGCCAGCAGCCGGTGAGTTTTACCGAGAAAGACCCGGACGGAAGTTTCTACTTCGTCAGCGACAGTTCCGCCTTCGTCGGAAAAACCAAAATCGCCACGGACACAACCCTTCGCCTCAATTATATCGGCCGGCTCCTGAACGGGCAGGTGTTTGACACCACCGTCGAGCGGGTGGCCAAGGATGCCGGCATCTACAATGCCGCCAGAACTTATGCCCCGCAAAGCATAACCGTTGCATCGGAATACAAGTCCATCAGCATGGGCGGCAGCACCTCCCTGGTCACCGGTTTCAAGGCCGGAATCGGCAAGATGAAATGGGTGGGACAGAAGGCCGTGGTCCTCTTTACCTCGGAGCACGGGTACACCAACTCCGGCAGCGGGCAAACCATCCCTGCTTACTCGCCGCTTATCTTTGAGCTGGAGCTGCTCTAGCCATGGCCGCCAGCTCCGCCGTCCCCACAGAACTGGGTACCAAGCCCATCGGCGCCCTCCTCAAGCAATATGCCATTCCCGGCATCATTGCCATGACGGCCTCGTCGCTGTACAATATGGTGGACAGCGTCTATATAGGCCATATCCCGGAGGTGGGTTCGCTATCGATCGCCGGCCTGGCGGTCACCTTCCCGCTCATGAACATCTCCACTGCCTTTGGCACGCTGGTGGGTGTGGGCGCCGCCACCATGATTTCCGTCCTGCTGGGGCAAAAGAACTACAAGGTAGCCAGCAAGGTCCTTTGTAACGATGTCACCCTCAATATCTTAACAGGCATTGTCTTCACCCTGGTCACCCTGATCTGGATGGACCCTATCCTGCGCTTTTTCGGAGCCTCGGACGCCACCCTCCCCTATGCGCGGGACTACATGACGCTCATCGCCATCGGCAATGCGGTCACCCATCTGTATTTCGGGCTCAATGCTATTGTGCGCTCGTCGGGGAACCCCCGGCTGGCCATGGGACTGACGCTATTCACCGTCACGTCCAACGCCATCCTGGACCCTATTTTCATCTTTACGCTGGGCATGGGCATCCAGGGGGCGGCCCTTGCCACCGTACTGTGCCAGTGCATGGCGCTGGGTTACACGCTGTGGTATTTCTTCAGCCCCAAGCGCTTCCTGCGTCTCCCCCGCTCCTGGAAGATTTTCCAGGTGGACTGGAAGATTGCCAAGGATTCCCTGGCTATCGGCATGGGGCCGTTCCTGATGAACCTGGCCAGTTGCATCGTGGTGCTGTTCATCAACCAGCAGCTGGTCAAATGGGGCGGAGACCTGGCCATCGGCGCCTACGGCATCGTCAACCGCATCACTTTCCTCTTTATCATGGTGGCGTTTGGTTTCAACCAGGGCATGCAGCCCATTGCCGGCTATAACTTTGGCGCCCGCCAGTACGCCCGCGTGCGGGAAGTGTATCTGAAAACGGCCATGTGGGCCTCCCTGGTTACGGTTTTCGGCTTTATCGTGTCCGTTTTCCTGTCAGAGCCCATCGTGCGGGTTTTCACCTCAGACCCTGTCCTGGTGCAGAAGGCAGCGCACGGGCTCAGGACCATGAACATAGTCTTTCCCATCGTGGGCTTCCAGATGGTCACCACCAACCTGTTCCAGTGCCTGGGGATGGTGAAAAAATCCGTCTTCCTCTCCCTTTCCCGGCAGCTTCTGTTCCTGCTTCCCGGCATTTACCTGCTGCCGGCCCTGCTGGAGTCGGAGAGCGGCGTCTGGTACAGTTTCCCCATCTCCGACACCCTCTCCGCCATCATTACCGGCATCTTTGGCTGGAACCTGCTGGTTAAACTGGGCAAACTCAAAGACGGGGAAGATCCCGGCATCTTAGGCAGTCAAATATAAGCACCTATGCATACGATCATTAACATAGGCCGGTCTTTCGGCAGCGCGGGCGGGCATATCGGCCATGCCATCGGCAAGAAGTTGGGCATCCCTTTCTACGACAACGAGCTCATCTCCCAAGCCGCGGAGGAAAGCGGCTACTCCAAAGGCATCTTTGACCGGGCCGAGGAAAAGAGCCTCTTCTCCTTTTCCAGCTTCTTCGCTTCCAGCCGGCTGGGTTACATGGACGGCGGCTATGTCAACGACAACGTGATGTTCGGCATCCAGAGCGAGGTAATCAAGTCCGTAGCCCAGAACGGCGACGCCATATTTATAGGCCGGTGCGCAGATTACATCCTGCGGGATATGGACTGCCTGAACGTCTTTGTCACCGCCCCGGAAAAGTACCGCATCCGGAGCCTCATGGAAAGCGAAGGCATCAGCGCAGAAGAAGCCGAGAAACTCATGCGCCGCAAAGACCGCACCCGCGAGACTTATTATAATTACTATACCTTCGGCGCCTGGGGAAAGGCCTCCAACTATCACCTTTGCGTGGACAGTTCCATCCTGGGAATTGATGGAACGGCAGAGATGATCATCGATTTTGGCCGCCGATGCGGTAAAATCAAATGAGAAGGAGCGCCGGCATACTGCTCCTGAGCCTGACGCTGACGCTGGCGGGCTGCAAAACCGTCACCGGACAGCAGATGCCCGCGGAAGAGCCCATCCCCTGGCGGACTTCCCTGAACCGCGCAATTACCAACGAGCTGTCCTCTCTTCCGACCATGGATGCCGTGGTGGATAGTTTCCGCCGTGCGTGGGGCCTGCAGGGCGTCTCCCTCTCCGTGATGCGCAAGGATTCCCTCCTCTATGCCCGCGGTTACGGGATGGCCGATGCCACCACCCCCATGACCCCCGGCACCACGCTCCGGCTGGCCTCCGTCTCGAAACTGCTCACCGCCATAGGCGTGATGCGCCTGCAGGAGCAGTGCCTTCTGTTTCTGGATACGCCGGTTTTCGGGCCTTTCGGCGTGCTGGGAAAATACGACAGCTATATCCGCGACGATAATTACTACCTTATCACCGTAGAGCACCTTTTGCGGCACCAGGCAGGGTTCAGTTCCAAGGGCGGAGACCCCGTTTTCTCCCCCTACAGTTCGCTGGATGGGCTGCTTCGGCAGCAATTAGGGCGGCCTTTGGCCTACGAGCCCGGCAGCTCGCAGGAGTACTCGAACATGGGTTTCCTGCTGCTCTCGCTGGTCATCGAGGAGGTATCCGGCCAGTCCTATGAAACCTTTATGCAGGAGCAGGTTTTCCAGCCGGCCCTTTGCCAGGGCTTCCGCCTTGCCGGCAACTATCTCAGTGAAAGGCACCCCGGCGAAACCCGCTACTATATGCATCCGGAGGCCAGACAGTCCGCCTCCTTCGACGGCCGCTATGCCGCCGTGGATAAATGCTATGGCGGGAACAACGTGCGCGGGTCCCTGGGCGCCGGCGGCTGGACAGGCTCGGCCGTGGAACTCTCCCGCATGATTGCCTGCATAGACGGCCGCGGCCCGCTGCCGGATATTCTCCTGCCTTTCTCCGTGGCGCAGATGACCAATTACTACAGTCCGGAAACCTTCTCCCTGGGCTGGAACGACACCAAGCCCGGCGGCGAATGGACCCGCTCCGGCTCCTTTTCCGGCACCCAGGCGCTGGTGAAGACCTATCCGGACGGCGAGTGCTGGATTTTCCTGTCCAATACTTCCACCTGGCGCGGTTCCCGCTTTGCCCGCAACCTCGCGGACTTTTTCGAAAACCTCCGCACCCGTTTCTCCGGGGAACTCCCTTCACGGGATTTGTTCAGGGAATAATTTTGGTTATCTTTGTAGAAATACTACAAAGACCTATGGCCGACGAAAAGATTATCTTCTCCATGAACGGGGTATCCAAGATCCTGCCCCACAACAACAAAGTTATCCTCAAAGACATTTACCTGGGCTTCTTCTACGGGGCCAAGATTGGGATTATCGGCCTTAACGGCTCCGGTAAGTCCACGCTCCTGAAAATTATCGCCGGCGTAGAGAAAAGCTACAAAGGGGAGGTAGTATGGGCCCCCGGTTACAGCGTAGGCTACCTGGAGCAAGAGCCGCAGATGGATCCGGAAAAAACGGTCCTGGAGGTAGTGCAGGAGGGCGTACAGCCCGTCATGGACATCCTGGCGGAATACAACGATATTTCCATGAAATTCATGGAGCCGATGGACGACGACCAGATGGCCCGCCTTATTGAGCGCCAAGGAGAGCTCACAGAACAGATTGAACAGGTGGGCGGCTGGGAGATTGACGCCAAGCTGGAACGCGCCATGGACGCCCTGCAGTGCCCCCCTTCGGAGCAGAAAGTGAAGGAGCTCTCCGGCGGTGAGCGCCGTCGGGTGGCCCTTTGCCGCCTGCTGCTGCAGGAGCCGGACGTTCTGCTGCTGGACGAACCTACCAACCACCTGGACACCGAGAGTATCCAGTGGCTGGAAGCCCACCTGCAGCAGTACAAGGGTACCGTGATTGCCGTCACGCATGACCGTTACTTCCTGGACAATGTGGCCGGCTGGATCCTGGAACTGGACCGCGGGGAAGGCATCCCGTGGAAGGGCAACTACTCCTCCTGGCTGGACCAGAAGACCAAGCGCCTGGCCCAGGAAGAAAAGGCGGAGAGCAAGCGCCGCAAAACCCTGGAACGGGAGCTGGAATGGGTGCGCATGGCCCCCAAGGCCCGCCAGGCCAAGCAGAAAGCCCGTCTGGGCGCCTACGAGAAACTGGCATCGGCCGACACCAAGCAGAAGGAAGCCAACCTGGAAATCTATATCCCCAACGGACCGCACCTGGGAAACAAAGTCATCGCCTTCAAGGACGTGTCCAAGGCCTATGGGGACAAACTGCTCTTCGAGCACCTGAGCTTCGAGCTTCCGCCGGCGGGCATCGTGGGTGTGATCGGCCCCAACGGTGCGGGTAAAACTACCCTCTTCCGCCTCATCATGGGCATCGAGCAGCCGGACAGCGGCAGTATCGAGGTCGGCGAAACCGTAAAGATTGCCTACGTAGATCAGCAGCACCGTTCCATAGACCCGGACAAGACGGTCTATGAAACCATCGCCGGCAACTCCGAGTGGGTGCGCATGGGCGGCAGGGACGTGAACGCCCGCGCCTGGGTATCCCGCTTCAACTTCTCCGGAGCAGACCAGGAAAAGCTCTGCGGCGTCCTTTCCGGCGGTGAGCGCAACCGCCTGCACCTGGCCCTCACCCTCAAGGACGAGGGTAACGTCCTCCTTCTGGACGAACCCACCAACGACGTGGACGTGAACACCATCCGCGCCCTGGAGGAAGGCCTGGACGGCTTTGCCGGCTGCGCGGTTGTAGTGAGCCATGACCGCTGGTTCCTGGACCGAATCGCCACCCACATCCTGGCCTACGAAGGCGAAGGCAAGGTGGTCTTCTTTGAAGGCAACTACCAGGAATACGAGGAAAACCGCAAGCTGCGCCTGGGTCCTGATGCCCAGCCCAAACGCTTCAAATACAAGAAATTGATGGAATAGATGGATAAACTGTTCCTTATAGACGGGCATGCGCTGGTATTCAAGATGTACTATGCTTTCCTGCGAAGGCCCATGATCAATGCCAAAGGGGAGGATATGTCCATCCTCTACGGTTTTACCAAATACCTGCTGGAGATGATCCAGAAGGAAAAGCCCACGCACCTGGCAGTAGCCTTCGACCCTCCGGGCGGCACCTTCCGCAATCAGCTCTATCCTCCCTACAAAGCCAACCGCCCCCCTACTCCACAGCTCATCATCGAAGCCCTGGAGCCCCTCAAAGAGCTGCTGGAGGCCATGAGGATTCCCGTCCTGCTGGTGCCCGGTTTTGAAGCCGACGATGTCCTGGGATCGGCCGCCGTGCAGTTTGCCTCGGAGAAGCTGGATGTTTATATGGTAACCCCGGACAAGGATTACGGGCAGCTGGTGGGCCCGCACGCCTTCCAGTACAAACCCGGCAAAAGCGGGGCCGATGCAGAAATCCTGGGGCCGGCAGAGCTTTGCGCCAAATGGGGCATTTCTTCCCCCTCGCAGGTCATTGACATGCTGGCCATCTGCGGCGACACCGCGGACAATGTGCCCGGGGTCAAGGGCGTAGGAGAGGTGGGCGCCGCCAAGTTGATTGCCCGCTACGGCAGCGTGGAAAACATTTATGCACACCTGGAGGACTTGCCTCCCAAGCAGCAGCAACAGTTCCGGGAAGCAGAGCCGCACATGGCCCTTTCCAAGGAGCTGGTAACCATCAAAACGGACATGCAGCTGCCGGTGGATGTGGACAAGATGCGCTATACCGGAGAGTTCAGCGCCTCCCTTGCGGGACTGTTCGACAAGTATGAGTTTGCCTCGCTCCGAAAATACCTCAAGCTGGCTCCCGCGCCCGTTTCCAAGCAAAAGGAGCCTGAAAAAACGCAGGCACCTTTTTCCGTAAACTGGGAGCAGCCCGCAGCGCCTCAGGAAGTCTTGCAGGAGGCCCTGCGCAGTGGCAAGGCGGGCCTTGTCTTAAGTGGCAGGCAAATCATTGTTGCCGCCGGGGACAAAGTGGCGCAAATGCCTGTAGCCCAGGCCCGTCCCCTATTGGAAAACGCCGCCGTTGCCAAGTACGGCGTCAAGCTCAAACGCCTCTGCGATGAACTGGCAGCAGAGGGAATCGGCCTGGAAGGGCAGTGGAACGACATCGAGCTCATGCACTACGTGCTGAACCCAGAGAGAAGCCATGAGCTCCCGGCCCTCTCGCAGAACTATCTGGGCATTTCCCTGGAAGAGACGGCCGCCCCGCCAACAACGGGGTCCCTCTTCGACGAAGAGCCGGAAACGGAGGCTCCCCGCCTCAAGGAAGCGGCCGTCATGGTGCCCATTGGAGACAAGTTGCGGAAGGACCTCCCTTCTTTCTATGACCAGATGGAAGAACCCCTTTCCAAGGTCCTCTCCCAGATGGAGCGCGACGGTGTAAAAGTGGACATGCAGCAGCTTCGGCACTTCGCCGAAGGCCTGCGCAGAGAGCTCTCGGAGCGCGAAAAGCGCATCCGTGAGATGGCCGGAGAACCGGAGCTGAACATCTCCTCCCCCAAGCAGGTGGGAGAGCTGCTCTTTGAAAAGCTGCGGCTGGATCCCAAAGCAAAAAAAAGCGGGAAAGGCGGGCAATTCGCCACCGACGAAGCCACCCTCACCGCCATCGCGGACCGCCATCCCATCGTGGACGAAATCCTGGAATTCCGCGCGGTCAAAAAGCTTCTTTCTACTTACATAGAGCCCTTCCCCTCTTTCGTCTCTCCGCTGGACGGACGCGTGCATACTACGTTCAACCAGGCGCTTACAGCCACCGGAAGGCTGTCTTCCTCCAACCCCAACCTGCAGAATATACCCATCCGTACGGAGCGGGGCAAGGAGATTCGCAAAGCCTTTGTACCGGGCACTCCGGAGGGCGTGATTGTAAGTGCGGACTATTCCCAGATAGAGCTCCGCATCATGGCGCACCTGAGCGGGGACCAGCACCTGATCCAGGCCTTCCGGGATGGGGTGGATGTACACGCCGCCACTGCTGCCAAAATCTTCGGCATCCCTGTGGGGGATGTTTCGCGGGAGCAGCGCGGCATGGCCAAGACGGCCAACTTCGGAATCATGTACGGCATTTCCGCCTTTGGCCTGGCGCAGCGGCTGCACCTGCCCCGCAGCGCTGCTAAAGAGCTGATTGACGGGTACTTCTCCTCTTTCCCCTCCATCCGCAGCTTTATTGACGGCTCCATCGCTTTCGCTCGGGAGCACGGCTACGTCCAGACGCTTTTCGGGCGGCGGCGCTACCTGCCGGATATATCGGCCCGGAATGCAACGGTGCGCGCCCTGGCGGAACGCAATGCCGTGAATGCCCCCATCCAGGGGACATCGGCAGACATTATCAAGCTGGCCATGATAGGCATTGCCCGCCGCATGAAGGAGGAGGGTCTTCGCAGCAAGATGGTCCTGCAGATACACGACGAGCTCCTTTTCGACGCCCTGCCCGCAGAGGTACCTGCCCTGACGGCCCTGGTCAAGGACGTGATGGAGCATGTGATTACCCTTTCCGTCCCCCTCACGGTGGATTGCAGCTGGGGCGAAAACTGGCTGGAAGCACATTGACCTATGGACGAGCAAACCATTATCCAAAAAGCACGCAGCGGGGACCAAATGGCTTTCCGCATGCTCTACCAAATCCACGAACGTGCTGTCCGCGGCCGTGTAAGCGGTTATTTCCAGTGGAAGGCAGACGTGGATGATGTGGTCAGCGAGAGCTTTCAAAAGGCTTTTTCGGCCCTGGGAAGCTTTGACACCTCGCGGGAGTTCCGGCCCTGGCTCATGACCATCGCCACCCGCACGGCGCTGGACCACCTTTCCACCATCCAGCGGGAAGACCAAAAGAAAGAGGGTATTCTTCACAAGGTGTCCTCCGAGGGCGGCGAAAATGCCCAGCTGACAGACTTCACGCCGGAAGAGGAGATTATCAACGATGAGCTTCACCAGCGCCTGATGGGCTATATCGATGAACTCCCCTCCCTGTATAAGGACGTGATGATCAAGTACATGATAGAAGAACTGGAATACGAAGAGATTGCGCGGGAGCTGGACCTGGAGCTCAATACGGTCCGCACGCGCATCCGCCGGGGCAAGCAGCACCTGGCCCAAATGATGCTCCGGGGGGAAGTGGAATGAACTGGCTGTCCTTTTTACAGGCCGATTTTGACCTCTCTCCCCTGCAAATCTCCCGCCTGGAGGCCCTGGACGGGCTGTACCGGGAGTGGAACGCGCAGATCAACGTAATCTCGCGCAAGGATATTGATGCCCTCTATGAGCACCATGTGCTGCACTCGCTGGCCATAGCGCGCTACCTGCTCACGGTACCGGGGCTCTGGGAGCGTTTCAGCACCTCCACCGTGCTGGATTTGGGGACAGGAGGCGGCTTTCCGGGCATTCCGCTGGCCATTCTCTTCCCACAGGCGCGCTTTGTCCTATGTGACTCCGTTGGAAAGAAAACCATTGTTGCACAGGCGGTTGCAACGGCGCTGGAACTGGAGAACGTACGGGTGGTGAACGCCCGCGCAGAGACTCTTCCTCCAGAATTCGACTTTGTGGTCTCCCGCGCGGTGGCAGCCCTGCCGGATTTCTATCCCTGGGTAAAGGGCAAGTTCTCCCAGGCCATCCTCTATCTCAAGGGCGGAGACGTAAACGAGGAGATTTCACAGGTGATGGCGCGCCACCGGCTTCCCCGCGGCAGCGTGCACACCTGGCCTGTATCGGCCTGGCTGCAGGACCCCTGGTACGAAGGGAAACTGGTGATTCATCTGGAACGTTAGAAGAAAGTCAAAAAAATTTGGCGGATTGCAGGGGAATTGCTACCTTTGCAGTCCTTATTGCGAAAATAATAAAACAGAGATATCATGAAGAGAACATTCCAACCTTCCCGCCGTAAGCGTGTGAACAAACACGGCTTCCGTGCCAGAATGGCCAGCGCCAACGGCCGCCGCGTCCTGAGCGCCCGTCGCCGCCACGCCCGCAAGAAGCTCTCCGTCTCCGACGAAGACCGCTGGTAGAAACCGAAGCAACCTCCCCGGGTTGCTTTTTTTTATCCCCTCCCTCGGCAGTCGCGTGACAACCATCTCCCTGATCCTCAATAGGTTGCAGTACAATCCTCGTTCGAAAATCAAACGAGGATTGTACTGCAATCGATTGATTGTTAGAGGGTTACTTGCCACGGGGAATATGGAGGTATTTCTGTAGCTGGCGGGGAGTAGCGCAGGTGCGGTAACGAAGATACTCTTCCAGCTGGCGCTTTTTCTCCATCGGCAAGGAAGGAATCTCGAAAGGATGGTTGAACAGGCGGCTCTTAAGCAGCAGCCGCGTGCATTCCTGATAAACGGCATCCGAATAAGGGTTCCGCTCTTCCCTAATCTCGTAGTCGCTACCCGTATTGTCGTGACAGGAACGGAGCATGGCGTCATAGTCTCCATAATAGGCAATGGCCGAATCGTAGTCAATCACATTCCAGCGATGGATAATGTAGTCCGACAGCTGCTGCATATCAGCCTGCTCCAGATATTTTCTCCAGCGTTTCAACTGCTTGTACTGCAGATGGCCCTCCCCTTTGAAGATGCCGTCCACCTCCTTGAGGATATTCCTGAAGATGGCCGATTTTTCAGATAGCCTGAGCGGCTCCGAGAACGGTGATTTCTCTTTCGCATAGCGGAGGAAATTCCAGCGATACTCCTCTGCGCGCTCCACAAGTTTCCGCTCCACAGGATTGTTGTTGTTATAGTTGATGACCGTTCGGGCCTGTTTGTTACCCAGTTTGACCGAACTCATGTAGCGATGTTTAAAAAGCGATCCCTTCCGTTCCCTGGAGCGGTTCCACTCGCGGGAAAACAGGTGCGTGTACTGCTGTACAAACCGTGCCAGGGCCGATTCGGAGGGAACGACTACTACCTGGTGCGTATGATCGGCCATAGGACACATGGCCAGAACCTTTATGCCATAACGCCTGGCAACCGTGCAGAATATGGTAAAGAACACCAGGTAATCACTTACGGTGTAGAAGATCAATACTCCATCAATTGTCTGCTGGCACACATGATGTACCTCTCCGGGATACACATTCCTGGTTTTCATCTTCAGCTGCGCCGTCCCGCTAGTGGGAGGAGCATGCGAAAGGTATGGAACAGTTACGAGAAAAGAAAGTATCGTAAAAAACAATTCGTTGTTTCACATGACGATTTGCTGTTTCTTACGATTATTCTGCTGTTTTTTACGATTCCCAATTGACCCACTTCCGGTCCAGGCGGATGGATTTCGGCAAACCGGCATCTCCCTCGATTTGGTAGGAAGAGGCTTCCTCCACCAGGTTGGCTACTGCCCTGTTTACCCGGGCAATACTCACATTGAGCTCGTTGTTGAACAAATCCAGGATTCTATCCACGCTGCGCCCGATAGCTTCCGGATCCGAACTCCGGGACAAGCGGCGGTAATAGGCCTCCATCTCTGCGCGATGCTCGGCAATCCGCTTCAGGGCAATTCCCTCCGGATGATTCAGAAAAAGAAGAAGGACCGTCTTTGACATCGGCCGTATTTTTAATTCCCGGGGGCCGATAAAAACCCTCAAAGTCCCTGTGACCCGAACAGGTGCCGGCGGCGGAAAGGGCTGCAACCCGCGACGCTCCACCTCCTGCATAGCCTGGCGGACAAATGAAAGCAACTCCTGAGTCTGATGCTCCTCCCAGTTCAGATTGTACGGTGCCTGCGGCTCCTCCAAAACGGAACTGATATAATACCGCAAGGCCAGCACTCCCAAATCTACCATACCTCCACTTTTTTCTCCAAAGATACACATTTCCCGCAATCGGCCTCCGTCCCCGTGGCAGCTAAGTAGCACATTACCAGCGACTTACACACAAATCCTCGTTCGAATTTTGAACGAGGATTGTACTATAACTTACTGATAGTCTGTTACTTCGCTGTCACGGTGGCGGAGCGGCGGGCGGCGAGGCGGGCGCGGATGCCTTTCATCCGGGTGGTGTCCAGGGGATAAAGGAGCAGGAAGATGATGCCGACCAGGGCGCCAAGGGCGGGAAGCCAGCTCATCATGCCGCGGACGGCCTGGTTAATGGCTTCGCTGCTTTCCACCACGCCTTCCTGGTAACCTGCCAGGCCAAGGATACCGGCCACCAGGGCACTACCCAGGGCGCTGCCGAATTTCTGGGCCATGGAAGAAGAGGAAAAGACCAGTCCAGTGGAAGCCACGCCGTTTTTCTCCTCGGTGTAATCTGCTACATCCGAGAACATGGCCCACAGAAGCGGGGAAACAACGCCGATTCCCACGCAAACCAGGAGGTGGCAAACGAGGAGCCCCCAGAAACCTGTGACGGAAGCAGGCAGGAAAGCCACCGGGATGCAGCAGAGGGCAATCCAGGCGAAAGCCACGATAGCCGTATTCTTGCGTCCCAGGCGGTCCGACAGCGGAACAGCCAGGGGAACACCCGAAAGCTGGGCCAATTCACCGATAGTAAGGAAAATCACGGAGCCGAACACGGCATTGCCGCCCAGAATATTGGAGAAATAATACACGGCCGCACCGCCACGCAGGGAGCCCATAATCAGGTAACTGATGGAGGCGGCGGTAAGAAGCCACCAGGGACCGTTGCGGAGCAAGGCTTTCAAATCGTCCGAGACGGAACCTTTGGAACCATCGGCGGGTTTGTCAATCTTCACATGCTCACGCGTCATCCTGAAAGCCAGCAGGAAGAAAATCAGGGACAGGACCGCCACGATGGACACCACAAAAGTGAACTGCATGGGCTGCGCCTCTTTCACAGTCTGGATCAGGACAGGGTTGCCAAGTTCGTCCAGCAGCGGCACGCCGTCCACGATGCGCGGCGTTCCCTTGATGCTTTCCTCGAAGATGGCGAAGATGCCCATGGACACAAAACTGCCGATATAAGCGAAGAACATCCGGTAAGAGGAAAATTCCGACTTCTCATGCGCATCTTCCGAAACTACGCCCAGCATAGCCCCGTAAGGCACGTTGATGGCGGTGTAGGCCGTCATCATCAGGATATAGGTAAAGTAGGCGTAAAAGACCTTGAAGCCGTAAGAGCCCACCTGCGGCGTGTAGAACATCAGAACCCCGCAGACGGCAAAAGGCACGGCAATCCATAGCAGATAAGGCCGATACTTGCCCCACTTGGTATTGGTACGGTCCGCGACAAGGCCCATCACCGGGTCCGAAACTGCATCGTATAACTTGGTGATGAGAATCAGAAACGCGGCGTGAGCAGGCTGCAGGCCGAAAATACTCACATAAAAGAACGGAATGAAATAGGAAAAGATTTTCCAGAACATGGACGACGCGAAGTCGCCGAAGCCATAACCTATTTTCTCAGATAATTTTGCCATACAGGTATTGAGTTATTGCACAAATTTCGCAAAAAAACGCAAAACCTGCAAGTGTTGCCGTCAATAGGCCGTTTGACGGGAGATGTTCAGCTGCTGGATTTTGTAAGGTTCGCCGGACGAGGAAGTGGCGTAGATGGTGACCTGGAAAAGCTCCCCGCCAGCATTCAGAAGGCCTATCATGTACTTTTTGTTGGCCTCCGAGGCCTTGTGCGTAACGGTGAAGGAGCGCGGGGTATTAGCTTCGAAAAAGGAGCGGAGAATCTCACGGGCCTGCTTGCGGGAACAGTTTCTGGTGGAGGAGATGACGGTGACATCCAGGTTGTCTGCGAACCAGCTGGACAGGGAGGCGGCGTCTCCGGCGGCCAGGTATTTGGTGATGGAGGAGAAGACGGAAAAGCCGTCCTCCGGGTTTTGCCGGACGCTTTGGGTATTGCCCACGAAGAAGGACTGTGCCCGTGCGCCCACACTGAAACAAAGCAGCGAAATGGCCAGAAGAATATGGATGCTCTTTTTCATTCGGCTGTTATCTTGCAAATTCCGCGCCGAATTGTTAATTTTGCGAAGATGAATGTTGCGCTCCTTACTGTCGGCAAAACCGATGTCAAATGGGTAAAAGAGGGCCTGGACGTCTATACGTCCCGGATTGGGCACTACATACCCTTCCGCGTCACCGAAATACCGGAGCTGAAAAAGGTGTCGGCCCTTAGCCGGGAGCAAATCAAAGAGAAGGAAGGAGAGCTTATCCTGAAGCAGTTAGCCCCCTCGGATACCCTCATTCTCCTGGACGAGCATGGCAAGGAGCTGCGCTCGATAGAGTTTGCCGCATACCTGGAAAAACAGCTGGCCGGCGGCGGCCGGAACCTGGTTTTTGCCGTGGGCGGGGCCTACGGCTTCTCGGAGGCCGTTTATCGGCGGGCACAGGACAAACTGTCCCTCTCCCGCATGACCTTCTCCCACCAGATGGTTCGCACGGTCTTTGCAGAGCAGCTGTACCGGGCCCTTACCATCCTCAAGGGAGAACCCTACCACCATGAATAGGAAAACCCGCATACGGCATTGGGGAGGGGCAGCACTGCTTGCAGCGGCCGCCCTCTGCCTTATCGCCTCCTTCTTCTCCGGTCCCGGCGCCGCTGACGTGTACAGCGCCGCCTCGGACCTGAGCGAAAGGGTGGAAAAACGCATGGCGCTGCTGGACGGGTACATCGGCCAGGCCCTGGAAACAGAACCGGACCAGTGGATGGAACTTCCTGGCCTCCCGGAAGACATGGTGGTGTACCGCTACGTGGAGGACACCCTCCAGAGCTGGGCCCACCAGTTCCCTATCCGCAGCGACGACATCCGTCCCCAGCCCCTGGGCCAGCGCCTTGGAGAAAGCCGCGGCAGCCTGGCCTCCCCCCTCAAGGATGTAGGAGAGCAGCCCCTCTTTGTCAACCACGGCTCCAAATGGTTCCTGGAGAAAAAAGTGACCGGCGAGAACGGCGTGGTCATTGCCGGGCTGGAGATTGTCAATGAACTGACAGCCGGCTCGCTCAGCGGCATCAACCCCAATTTCCGCTGCGGGGAACGCTACACCGTGCGGCCTCTATCGGCCAGCGTGGGTGCGCCTGTACAACTGGGCGGCGTGGCGCTTTTCAAACTGGCAGAAGAAAACCTCTCGGAGCCTTCCCAGCGCAATCCGGCCCTGCTGTGGCTGGCTGTGGCGCTGCTGTTTTCGGGCCTGCTGGTCTTTTTGTCGGCCCATCCTACACGGATGGTCCTGATGGCGGTAATGGCTATTCAGGCCGCAGTCCTGGTCTGGATGTACAGCTACGGGCGTCACCTGAGCCTCTCTTCGCAGCTTTTCTCCCCGCTCCTTTACGCGGACGGTCCCATCCTCTACTCGCTGGGAGCGGTGGTTATCCTGAACCTGGCCATCACACTTCTGGTACTGGATCTGTTCCTGGTGCGCTGGACGGTGCTGCGAAAGGTCCGGAGCTGGAAAAAACGCTGGCCCCAGGTGCTGCTCTGC
Source organism: uncultured Bacteroidia bacterium (assembly GCA_902788175.1). Lineage (GTDB taxonomy): Bacteria > Bacteroidota > Bacteroidia > Bacteroidales > UBA932 > Cryptobacteroides. The sequence continues at coordinate 33,125 of CADAJF010000003.1, read as the reverse complement.
GCCGGGATCGTCCTTTTTGCGGCGGCCATCATTTTCCACATGCACTTTACCTTCAGGAGCATCACCGTCAACTCCAGCATCAACCTGGAGTTGTATAAGGTAATGCTGCTCAGTTGGTACAGCGGTGTGGTGTATATTTCGTTCCTGGCCCTGTCCCTGACCATTCCGCTGCTGCTGCAGATGGCTTCGCCGCTGGTCCGCGACCTCACCGGTTTCCGCTACGACATATTCTCCGGCCGCAGCCGTATTGCCTTCGCCGCCATTGCGGGCATCTATTTTGTGGCTACATCGGCCACGCTGGGCTTCCAGAAAGAGCTCAGCCGCGTGGACGTATGGGCCAACCGCCTGGCCATGGACCGGGACATTGCCCTGGAAATCCAGCTGCGCAGCGCGGAAAGCGCCATATCGGCCGATATCATGATAGGCGCCCTGTCCGTGCTGGACGGCAGCGCAGACATCATCCGCAACCGCCTGGTAAGCGCCTACATGGGACGTATCTCGCAGGACTACGACATCACTGTCCTCCTCCCGGGGAACGATGTAGGTGCCAACGCCCTTTTCCAGGAACGCATTCGCGGCGGCGTGCGTCTGGGAGAGAATTCGCACTTTTTCTACAGTTCCATCGGCAGCGGACGCACTTCCTATACCGGCCTCTTTTCCTATTATGTAAAGGATCATGGCGCGCGCACGGTGCTGGTGAGCGTGGAGTCCAAACACAACCGCGAAGACCGCGGCTACCTGAGCCTGCTGGGAATCGCGGAACCCGGGCGAGTGAGCCTGCCTCCGGTCTATTCCTGGGCCAAGTACGCGGAAGGGCGCCTGGTCCAGTACAAGGGTCTGTACCCCTACCCTACCACTTTGTCGGGCAGCCTGGCCAAGGTGGTGGAAAAACAGTCGGAGGGATACGTGGACCTGGAGGGCTGGTGCCATTTTGTGCATACCGTAGCAGAGAGCGAGGCCGTGATTGTTTCCCGCACCAGCACGGAATGGCTGTACTACGTGGTGGAAGGTTTCCTCTTTGCCATCGTGGCTTTCCTGCTGCTGACCCTGCTGGTAAAACGGCGGCGCAGTACCGGCGAGAAACGCTACTTCCAGAGCCGTATCGGCATGGTGATGTACATCTCGCTGCTGCTCACGCTGGTGGCCATGTCGGTTTTCAGCGTCTGGTTTGTCTATAAGCGCAATTACGCCGACACAGAGAGCATCATGACCTCCCGCATCAACACCCTGCAGTCCATGCTGCAGGAGCGCCTGAGACAGGTTGTGAGCCCGGAGGAACTTCACTCCGCAGAGGTGCTCTCCAGCGTGGAAAGCGTGGGAAACAACCTCAAATGCGACATTTCCCTCTTCGACCCTTCCGGCCGCGTGGTCATGAGCACCACCCCCGAGGTGTATGACCGTATGCTCCTGGGCCATCGCCTGGACAACATCGCCTACCAGGAAATCATGTACGAGCACAAGCGCTTCTACATGCACCCGGAGAAAGTGGCCCGGCGCAGTTACTACGCTCTCTATGCCCCCATCATGAACAGCGGCGGGCACATGGTGGCCATTATCTCCTCCCCTTTCACGGACATCACGAACGACCTTAGAAACGAGGCCATCCTGCATATCGCCACGGTCATCACCATCTTCCTGCTGCTGCTACTGATTTCACGCTTTGCGACATCGGCCATGGTGAGCCGTATCTTCCGCCCCATTACGGAGCTGCGCCGAAAGATGACCGTCACGGACGTAGATCACCTGGAGCCCCTGGAATATGAGCAGGAAGACGAGATTACCCCCCTGGTACAGGCCTACAACCGCATGGTGCAGGACCTGGGAGAGAGTTCCCGCAGGCTGGCGCAGGTAGAGCGTGACAAGGCCTGGACGGACATGGCCCGCCGCGTGGCACATGACCTCAAAAACCCCCTCACGCCCATCAAGCTGCAACTGCAGATGCTCATGCGCATGAAAGGCTCCGGGAACCCCGCCTGGCAGGAACGCTTCGATGAGGTAGCCTCCACCGTCCTCTATCACGTGGACCTGCTGGCAGACTCGGCCGACCAATTCTCCACCTTCGCCAAGATGTACGACCAAAAGGCGGAAAGGCTGGACCTGGATGTCCTCATCCGCCAGGAGGTAGATCTGTTCAATTCCCGGGAAGACATCTCCTTGGAGTACTTCGGCCTCCCGGAATCCTTTGTCCAGGCACCCAGGCCGCAGCTTACCCGCGTGGTGGTAAACCTCATCACCAACGCCATCCAGGCGGTGGACGGCAACGAAGGTGAAAAGCGGCTGGTCGTTTCCCTTCGCAATGCCGTGGAAGACGGCTTCTACGACATTGTGGTAGAAGACAACGGCCCCGGCGTGGACCAGGAGAACCAGGACAAGATCTTCACCCCGGACTTCACCACCAAAACCAGCGGCAGCGGCCTGGGTCTTGCCATCTGCCGACGTATCGCAGAGCACTGCGGCGGCACCATCTCCTACAGCAAATCCTTCGCCCTGGGCGGCGCCTGCTTCACGGTCAAATACCCTAAAGGATAAGCAAAAACCCCCGTTCCGGAGAACGAGGGCTATGCTTGAGCTTGGCGGGGAAGCTTACTTCACGCGCTGGCCGTAGGAACGGTCCGTGGTGTTGACGGTAATGACTTCGCCGGTTTCGATAAAGAGCGGGACCATGATCTTGGCGCCGGTTTCCAGGGTGACTTCCTTCAGGGCCGAAGTAGAAGCGGTGTTACCCTTGACAGCAGGTTCGCTGTAGGTGACCTCCAGGGTGACATAGGTGGGAAGTTCGCAGGTGAGGCAGCGCTCTTCGGGTTCCGTGAGGAACATCATTTCCACGTGCTGGCCTTCCTTCATGAGGTCTGCGTTGTCCACTACATCGTGGGGAAGGGTGATTTGCTCGTAGGTTTCTTCGTGCATGAAGTTGAAAGCTTCGCCGTCATCGTAGAGGAACTGGTAGGGGCGACGCTCTACGGTGATGGTGTCAATCTTGGCGCCGGCGGTGAAGGTGTTCTCCAGGATGCGGCCGTTCTCCAGGTTGCGGAGTTTGGTCTTTACGAAAGCGGGACCTTTACCCGGCTTTACGTGCTGGAAATAAACAATCACGCAGGGTTTGCCGTTAAAGTCAATGTAGAGACCGTTCTTGAAATCAGCAGTTGTTGCCATAAGTGGTTATTTAGTTAACGTTCATTCGTACTAACTTGCAAAAGTAACGATTTGTCGCTTTTTCTGCAAATTTTCTTTCGGCGGCTAGCCTTCAGCGGCCGTGGGAAGCTGGCGGATAACCTGGGCCACTGCCTCCAGGAGCCATTTGGGCGTGGAAGTGGCGCCGCAAACGCCCACCCTGTCCCCATCCCGGAACCAACTTGCGCTCACTTCCGGGATTCCTCCTATCACATAGGTGCGAGGGTTTACGCTTAAGCATAAGTCACTGAGTACCTTTCCGTTGGAAGAGGAACGGCCGGAGACGAACACTATCACGTCACATTCCCGGGCAAAGGCCACAAGGCGCTGGTGGCGGCCTGCCACCTGTGCGCAGATGGTGTCGTGCACTGTGAGCCGGGCCCCATGCTCCCGCAGGAGGGCACAGATAGCGGCATATTCCGAAGGACTCTTGGTGGTCTGGGAGAAAATCTCCATGGGTTGCGTAAAATCCAGCGACTCCATGGCCTGGAGCAGCATGGGGGCATCTTCCACTACCAGGGCATCCCCATTGACCTGGCCCAGCAGGCCCAGTACCTCTGCATGACCCACTCGGCCAAAGATAATCACCTGGCCATGAAGGCCACCAACGTGCAGCCGGTTATAAGCCTCCCGGATACTGCGCTGCAGTTGAAGCACCACCGGACAGGAGCAGTCTATCACTTCCAGCGAGCGGCTGGCAGCCAGCTCATACGTTGCCGGAGGCTCCCCATGGGCGCGGATAAGGACCGTTTCCCCATCCGGAACATCGGCAAGGCTTTCTACCGTCACAAGGCCCAGGTCCTGAAGGCGGGAGAGCTCTGCCTCATTGTGCACGATGGCTCCCAGCGAGTACAGCTTGCCGCCATGGCTGAGATAATCCTGGGCCCGGGTAATGGCCCGGATAACGCCGCCGCAAAAGCCGGAACCGGGGTCTATCTCTACGCTCAGCATGACAAGCCCGGGGTTTCCAAAAGGCCGAACCGCCCCTGCAACAGGCCCAACATCCACACCACTTCTTCGTGGAGGGTCATGTGGGTATTGTCCATCACAAAGGCATCATCTGCCTGCCGAAGTGGCGAAACCTCCCGGTGGGAATCCCGGTAGTCGCGGTCCCGCAGATTCTCCAGGACCTCCTCGAGGGTGGTTGTTTCGCCTTTGGCCACAAGTTCATCGTAGCGGCGCTGGGCACGGACGTTAGGGTCTGCCGTCATGAAAATCTTCACCTCCGCGTTGGGAAAGACGGTGGTGCCTATGTCACGGCCGTCCATGATTACGCGGCCTCCTTCCGAGAAACTGTGAAGGCGTTCATCTACATAATTGCGCACAAGAGGGATGGCGCTTACCGGGCTCACGTACTGGGAAACGTCCCAGCCGCGGATTTCCCGCTCTATGCAGCGCTCTCCAAGGTACAGGAGCGTAGTGCCTTCTTCCTGCCTGAAATGAAGGTCCAGGCCATCCAGGATGCCCACCAGCTTTTCTTCGTCAATCTTTCCTTCGGCGATCAGGCCCGCCTCAATCCCCGCCAGGGTAACGCCACGGTACATGGCGCCGCTGTCCAGGTAGAGGAAAGAGAATTCCTTGGCAATGAGTTTGGCAAATGTGCTTTTTCCGGTAGAAGAATAGCCGTCAACGGCAATGATGATATCTGGAATGGTGCTCATATCACATAATCTTTAACATCTTGTTCACTGATGGTGCTGCCGCCCAGGATGAGCAGGCGCTCCACCACATTGCGCAGTTCCCGGATATTGCCGGGCCAGGCGCGGTCCTGCAGGCGTTTGACAGCCTCCGGGGAGAAAGTGCGCACAGGCTTGCCGCTCTCTGTGCAGATACGTTCGCTGAAATGCTCTACCAGCAGAGGGATATCCTCTTTTCGCTGGTCCAGGGCGGGAACATGCAGGACGATGACGCTGAGCCTGTGGTAAAGATCCTCGCGGAAAAGGCCTTTGGAAATCTCTTCGCGGAGGTTTTTGTTGGTGGCGGCAATCACCCGCACATTCACGGTAATCTCTTTGTCACCGCCCACGGGAGTGAGCTTGCGTTCCTGCAGCACGCGCAGCACCTTGGCCTGCGCAGCCAGCGACATATCCCCTATCTCGTCCAGGAAGATGGTGCCGCCATCGGCCTGCTCAAATTTTCCCTTGTGGTCCCGGATGGCCGATGTGAAGGACCCCTTCTTGTGGCCGAAGAGCTCACTGTCAATGAGTTCCGAGGGGATGGCGGCGCAGTTCACCTCCACGAAAGGCATCATGGAACGCTCACTGAGCTGGTAGATGCTTTGGGCCACCAGTTCCTTGCCGGAGCCGTTGGGACCGGTGATGAGCACGCTGGCATGGGTGGGGGCCACCTTCCCTATCATGTCCTTGAGGTGGACGATGGGCTCCGAGGCGCCCACCATTTCCCGGCCGTAAATCTTCTTTTTGAGGATTCTGGTTTCCTTGACCAGGTTGGCTTTGTCCGTGGCGTTCTTAAGGGTAATGAGGATGCGGTTCAGGTCCAGGGGTTTTTCAATAAAATCGAAGGCGCCTTTTTTTATGCAGTCCACGGCCGTGGTGATGTCTGCGTGGCCTGAAATCATTACCACAGGTGTTTCTATCCCCTCCTCTCTCAGTTTGACCAGCACTTCCGTGCCGTCCATTTCCGGCATTTTGATGTCACAGAAGATGGCATCGTACTTTTCCTTTTCCGCTTTTTCCAGGCCTTCTTTTCCGTTATCCGCGGCTTCTACCTGGTAATTTTCCATTTCCAGGATTTCTTTGAGCGAATAGCGGATGGCCCTTTCGTCGTCTATGATGAGAACTTTCATGGCTGCAGCTTTGGTTTGTGCAAATATCGCAAATAAAGATTACCTTTGCAAAAAAACCAAGCATGGGAGCACAAGCAAAATCTCCGGAAGCCTTTGACCTTACCCAGGCCAGCTGGGGGGAGGTCAGGCAGCATGACCTATACCACATGGCCATCCTGCCCTGGGGGGCCACGGAACCGCATAACGGGCATCTGCCGTATTGCACGGACATGATCCTTTCCCGCGCCATCGCCTGCGAGGTGGCCGCCGCCGTACAGAAAGAAGGCCTGCACGTGATGGTGCTGCCGGGCATCCCGCTGGGCTCCCAGAACCCGGGCCAGACCAGCCTGCCTTTCTGCCTCCACACTTCCCAGGCCACCCAGTACGCCATCCTGCAGGACATTGTCAGTTCCCTGGAGCGCTGCGGCGTGCAGCGCCTGCTGATTATCAACGGCCACGGCGGCAACAGCTTCAAGGGCATGATCCGGGACCTGGCCGTCCAGAAGCCGGACTTCATGATTGTGGAGAGTGACTGGTACGCCTTCATTCCCCGGAAAGACTACTTCGAGGAGCAAGTGGACGACCACGCCGGAGAGCAGGAAACCTCCGTCATGATGCACTACCACCCGCAGTGGGCCAAGATGGAATATGCCACCGACGGCGCCGCCCGCACCTTTGCCATCGAAGGCCTGCGCACCAAAGCCGGCTGGCTGCCCAGGGACTGGTCCCGCATATCGGCCGATACCGGGGTGGGCAATCCCCTGAAAGCCAGCGCGGAAAAAGGCGCCAGATATGCCCGCGCCGTGGTGGACGCCCTTTCCCGCCTGGTAACGGACCTTTGCACTAAAAACATCTATCCGTGAACAGCTTCGACTACCTGGAAGTAACTGTCCGGCTGGAGCCTTTCTCCGAAGAGCTGGCAGAGATTCTGATGGCAGAACTGTCGGAACTTCCCTTCGACTCCTTTGTCACGCAGGAGCCTTTCCTCAAGTGCTACATCCAGACGGCCGATTACCGCAGCCAGGACGTAAAAGTGCTCCTTAGCGGCTACCCCGCCGCTACGGGATTCACGGCTGCGCCCGTCCAGGGACAGAATTGGAACAAAAACTGGGAGGACCGCTTCCAGCCCATCGTGGTGGACGGGACTGTCACCATCAAGGCCAAGTTCAACCAGGACGTTCCCCGTACCCGATACAATATCTGGATAGACCCGCAGATGGCTTTTGGTACCGGCTCGCACCATACCACCTACATGATGATGCAGAGGATGCTGGGCATCGCGGCCTTCATCCGCGGCCGCTCGGTGGCGGACATGGGCTGCGGAACGGCCATTCTTGGCATCCTTGCCGCCAAAATGGGGGCCCGGAAGGTCTTTGCCGTAGATATCGATGCCGTGGCGGCGCACTCGGCCTGGGGCAATGCCCGCTGGAACCGCGTGGGATCCCGCACGGAAGTGGCCTGCGGAGACGCTTCGCTCCTGCAGATGGGCAGCTACGACGTGCTGCTTGCCAATATCCACCGCAATATCATCCTGGAGGACCTTCCCACCTACCACCGTTCCCTGCGCCGCGGCGGTCACCTCCTGCTAAGCGGCTTCTATGAGGCCGACTCCCCCGCCATCTGCAGCGCAGCCAAGGAGTTGGGACTGACCTTCGCAGGGCAGTCACAGCAAGAGGGATGGGCTTGTCTTGAATTTGTAAAAGACTGCTAATCAGGCAACTGAACCCAGGTTTCATTGGCCCAGCCTACAGTCCGGCTGGTCCCCTTGACGCGTCCTTCGATGCCGGCTTCCTGCAAGGCGCGGAAGCCCTCCTCCCCGGGCTTGAGGTCCAGGAAAGGGAGCAGGTAGCAGCCACGGGAGAGAAGACGGTCCTGCACCTCACGCACATGGACGTCGGAGGGATGGCGCCCGGTTCCCACAGCTATGGCCGCCAAGGCGCCGGCCGCCTGTCCGATACCCATAATGACCGGTTGCAAACGGGTGGCACCATTGATGTCGTACTCGACGGAGATGGCTTTGTCGGCCACCAGGAAATCCTCTGTTGTCAGCGGCATCACCACCCCCAGCGGAACGGAGAAGGAAGGAATGGCACCGAACGCCATCTCCTTCAGCTCTTCCCAACGGGGATGCTGGTGATGGTGGTGGTCCACGGGATAATCGCCCACCGCCACGGCGCGGGTATAAAGGTCAAAGTCATAAGGACGTGCGGCCGCCGACAAGGTCATGGTGTCACGGCCGGCGATGCGGCGGGCCTCCCGATAATAGGGAATCAGGGCAAGGCCATCCTTGGTGGGAAAGACGTCTTGGGCAATTCCCAGGCGGGTATATCCCAGCTCCTGCTGAAGGAAATAGATATAACCAAGGGTCTTGTCTTTGGCCTGTCTCAGGGCTTTTTCCAGCTCCTTTGCGTCCATTGAAAGGTAGTCCAGGTAGATGTCGTTGCCCTCAATGGGCCAGTTGAGCATCATCTTCCCGTCCGGGAAACGGCCGTAGGAGAGCATCATTTCCGGCTCCCAGAGGGCCTGCCCTTTGGGATTCTTCCCGTCCAGATTCTGCGCCAGGGGGTTCAGGCAGCAATTGCGGTAGTGGGCGGGGTCATATCCTTCCGGCTGCGGGATGGGCACGTCACGGTCATACTCCTCCACCACAGCCACATAGGTCAAATCCTGCACCGGACCCGGGGACGGGAGTGCCGGAACGCCCAGGTCACGGGCAACGTCTCCCAGTTCCGTCCCATCGATGAGAATCTTTGCCTTCACCCGGCTGCCATCGTCCAGAACCAGGGTCCACCCTTCCCCGGAGCGGGAAACTGAGCGGTAACGGGTTTGCATCCTTGTTTGCACGCCGGCCTCCGCGGCCATCGTTTCCAGGATTTGCGCTCCCACGGCCGGGTTGAAAAGGATATTGCTCACCCAGCCGGATTTCAGGGCCTCGTAGCCGCCATAGCGGGCGGCCAGTGAATCGGTCAGCTCGGCGAAGATGCCACCTCTAAGACGGTAATTGCCGTCCACGGCGCCGACACCTGCACTGGTGAGCATACCGCCCAGCCAGGGCGAGGGTTCTACCACCAGCACCGACGCGCCGCCACGGGCCGCTTCAATCGCCGCTGCCGTCCCGCCCGTCCCGCCGCCGACTACCACGACGTCGTAGCTTTTTGAACAGGAAAATACACAGACAAAACAAAGAAAAAACCAGCACAGTCTCATTGATTTATACGCATTATGGAAACAAATGACAGGACACGCCGCTCCCGGCCGTCCGAGGGATGGTTCTGCAAGTTCCCTTCCTGTCCTGTCAGAAACATCGAAGACCCGCCGCCGTCCAGGTTCAGCACATCCTTGCAACCCAGGCCGGTCATCACCCGGGCCAGCTCATCCAGGGTAAGGCCTGCACTTCCCCCGCTGCCGCGGCCATCGGCCACCAGAAGGACAATCCGCCCCTTCCCGTCGCTGCCGATAGCCGTCCTGGGGGCGCGAAGGCCCTCGGCGAAGATATCGGTCTGGAAGAGCTCATGATTGGAAAGGTAGCGGCCCTGAAGCGACGTCAGGTAATCGAAACAGATGGCTCCGTCCTTGACCAGCAGCGGACCGCCGCCAATGGCCGAATAGGGCTCCCAGCCTTCCAGTGTGGGAAGATTGGACGGCAGCGAAAGGGCGGGGCCTCCGTCATAGACCGGCAGGGGCTTCTCGTAGAAGCTGTCCCCGCCAAGCCATCCGGCGGCCACAACCCCTTGGTTATCAACGCCCAGAAAGCCGCGGGTCACAGTATAGGTGTCTGTCCGGCTTAGCTGCGAGACATTGGAGGCCTTCTTTTGTCCCTTGTCGCAGACGTAGCTGTAAGAGGTGGCCGGGGAAGCAAAATAACCGCCGTTCACAAGCACCAGCACTTCCCCTTCCTTGGAGAGTGTCTGGCGGATATACTCGCCGGGCTGGGTGAGCGCAGAAGCCAGGGTGGTCCGCAGCTGGGTGGTCCCTTTGGTCAGGTCCGTTTCTGCGTACCAAAGATGCACGGTTTGCCCGAACTGCTCCGTTGTGCCCTTCCGGATGAAAACCCCTTCCGGTAGAGCGTCCTGGGGGAAAAGGTCCTCCCAGACCACCTGGACAGGTTCCGGTTGCGGAAGCAGGGAAGCTGTAATTGGCTGGGACTGGCTGCGGCCGGCCTGGTTTTCCGCCCAGGGCAAAAAGCTGAAAGAAACGCCGGGGGTCAGGTCTTCGGCCAGCAGATAAGCGACCTCCCCTGAGCGGCATTTTTTTCCGAAAAGGTATTCCTTGGCAGCTGAACCGTCCCCGGACGTCACTGTCATGCCGCAGGATACGCTTTCCCCGCCGTCCGAAACGATTTTCACGCCCAGCGCCACCATGTGGGCCGATACCGCCGGGGGCAGCACCTCCAGCTGCGGTGCAGCGTAACGGACATAGCTCACCGCCGCTTCCTCGGAGCGCTCCATGTGCCAATAAGAGCGGACAGCATAGCGAGTTTCCCCGCCTTTGGGCTCCAGATCCTCCCAGGAGGTGGAATTGGCCGGCAGGTAGAAGGAGGCGGTTTTGCCGTCGGAGAGGGTCTTCTTATCTATCAGGTAGCCTTCTTCCAGTACGCTCAGGTCTTCCCAGCTTAGGAGCAGCCCCTTTTCGGAAGGGGCTATCCTAAGCTTGCCGGGGGCCAGCAGTTCCCTTACCTCGGGGACGACTTCAGGGTCGGACGGATTGACCTCCGGTTCCTGCGGCGGAGGGGCTTCCCCGCCGCAGCTTGCAATGCAGACCAGGCTGGCCCACAAAACTAGAAAGAAGCTTTTCATAGGTCAGGGAAAGGAAGTGGCTGGTTATAATACAGTTTGAAAAGCTCCTGGATACCCTGGTCCTTAAGCCCGTCAAACCAGAACTGCGACTCGCCGAAAGTACCCACCTCCCGGTTGTACTGCAGCTGGGCGGCCAGCTGGTCCAGGGAAAGGAGCGTGTCTCCGTTTTTGAGAATCATGGCCGGATTGAAGAGCGGTTTATCCGTTTTCTCCTGTACATAACCAAGGGTGGCGGCCACATCTTCCCGGTAATTGGCCGTAACGTAGCACTGCACGGTGAGCAGATCTACGGAGCCATCGGCAATCCAGCCGGGCCAGTCCTGCATGAGCATGTTCCGGCACCAGGGGTATTTGTTGGGAGCGAAGCACACAACCAGCGAGGGTTTGAGCTCCTTGAGCTCTTTGTGCATGCGGGCGGCAAAGGCGTTGAGCAGGTCCAGCCGCCAGCGCTCCCAGTGGCTGTCATTGTCATTGGACGGGACTTCCCTGCCCGTTTCCGCCAGGTAGCGGCGGCGGGTTTTCTCATCGTAACCGGCGTTGTGGGGCATGGCGGGAAGACGGTCGTCTCCCTGGATTCCGTCCAGGTCCGGGTACAGCGTCAGCGCTTCCTTCATCAGGTCCATCAGGAAGTCCTGGACAGCGGGATCATAGCCGTTCAGGTAATAGTCCGTGTCATTATAATTGCAGGGTTTTCCGGAGCTGTTGATACCTATCCACTCCGGATGGGCGGCCAGCACCGGGTCCTGGGTGTTCACGCCCCCTATTCCGTGCATGAAGCCGTACTCGAACCACAGAATCACCTTGATTCCCTTGCTGTGCGCCACGTCGATGATATCCCTGAGGGCATCCCCCGAACCGCCGGTATAGGAGCGGTACATATTGCCCGCTTCCTTGGATGTGCGCGTGCTGTTTTGCAGCAGGACCTCACTGTCCCAGGCTACGCGGGAGCCGGCCCAGGCGCACACAAAAAGGCAATTGAAATGCAGGGTGGACAGCAGTTCCACCGAGCGCTGCACCTCCGAATAGGACAGGAAAGAGCCTGTATGGGAAGGTGAGGGCAGGTACACCCCGCGAACACCCGTGTCCTGCGGGTAGTGGAGCGCTTCCATCCGGATGGTCCGGCTTGTTTTACCGTCGGCCGCCGTTACGGTCACATCCCGGGGTGCCGACAAATCCAGGTCCCGGATATCCGGGCTGAAGGAAAGCGTTTCCTTGGTTTGGGCCGCAAAGGACAGGTGCTTCAAATCCGTTCCGTGGGGGAAATGGAAGGTAAAGCGGTCTCCTTCCGGAAAGGCCTTCACCCGATAGCGCTCCTCTGTCAGGGAAGAAAAGGCGGTGGAAGAAGAAGGCTGGACAGTCACCGTCACGCCAAAGCGCGCGGCCTGCCCGTCCTGGGCCGAGAGGTAAATAGCCTTGAAGTTGTTCAGGTCCACTTCTTCTCCGCTCTTGGGGGAAGTGCTTATCCCCGACGCAGCCACAATCTCCACGGTGCTCCGCCCCAGTTTGCTTCCGTGGGGCAGTTCCACGGAAAGCTCCCGGGCCGGATTGTCAATCCGGATAAGAGCCTCCGGGTAAGCAGACAGCTTCACGGAATGTAGCGTCCAGTCCGGTTCCTGAGGAACGGGTTCCGGTTTTTTTGCCGAGCAGGAAGTAAGCAGCAGAAGAAGGAGGAGAGGGAGTCTGAACATCACTGGAAAAATAAAAAGGGGTGACAGCGGCTTGCCGCCACCCCTGAAAAAACTTACTTGATCAGGAAGAGGGACAGACCGGCGCCCGGAACGTAAGAGGCAATATAAATCTTGCCATCAATGACCTGCATAACGTTGTTACCCAGACCATTGCCGTTCTTGTCGGCCGTGATGTCGTTCTCTACGGGGTCTCCCAGGCCGTAGCGTAGCGTGGCACCCGGGTTCTCCAGGGAAGAGAGCAGGGTTTCGCCGTTGAGCTCAGTGAAACGGACCTGGCCGTCCTGGAAGCTGTTACGGAGCACGACATAGGTCATGTATTCCTGCTCGTTGAAAGTAAAGAAGCGGATACCGTGCAGCGGGTTGGCAAAGTAGGCGCCCGGGAGCTCCAGTTTGCTGGTGGCCTGGTCGCCGCTGAGCTCGAACAGGCGGGACTTGGCACCGGGACCGCCGCCGATATACTGCTTGTCATCGTACTTGTAGATGGCGCTCCAGTTGCCCTGCTTGGCGTCGTAGCTCACCTTGGTGGCGGTGGTGGAGATGGTACCGTCGGTCACGGTGAACACATAGGCAGCCTGCTGGGAGGTGAAGTCATGGAACCAGATCTTACCCGACTTCCAGTCGCCTTCGACGGACATCTGGTCGCCGATACGCGCGGCCTCGGGGAGCTTATACGAAAGGACCTTCTCCGGCTTACCGTCGGCCGAATCCCATTTCCAGATCACGAATTCGCTGGCAGTGGAGTTGACCATGTTGCTGAGGAGAATCACGTGGCCGTCGCCGTTAGGCATGGTGGCCAGGGCGCAGGAGCCGAACACGCCGCCGGCAGCATAGTCGCCCATATCCATTTCCTTCACGGCAGTAGGATCGGAGATGGAAACCGCATAGAGCTTCTTGCCGGTGGTGGCCAGGTAGATGTTCTTTTTGTCCATGGCCATCGTGCGCATGTTCTGGTTGGAAGGGGGAATTACCTCGGTCCACCAGAGGTCGGCTCCGGCGGTGACGGGTTTCACGTAGCGGCCCCATACACGCTCCACGGAGTTGATACCGGTGGTGACTACCTTCACGTTCTGGGTCTTCTCCACCTCATCGCAAACGAGGGTAAAAGTAACCCCGTTCATCTTGTCGCTGAAGTCAATCGCATTGGGCGTCTCTTCCGTAGCGGAAGTAATGGTTTCGCCATTCAATTTCACGACGGTGTTTTCCGGGGAAACCACAAATTCCACGGAAACGTTTTTCAGGTCGGACGAGCCTTTCAGTTTGGCGCTGCCGCCGGAAACTTCCACGCCGTTGAGCTTCATGGAAACAAAGTGCGGATCCGGAGCCGTGGCTGCAGCGCTGATGCTGTAGCTCTCAGACAGCGTACCCTGGGTGAAGGTCACCGTCTGGGCGGCACCGCCGGCATAATTGAAAGTGGAGGTGGCGGGGTTGGCCGTCACATCGGAGGGAAGGCCAGTGAAGCTGACCGGCAGGGCGGAGAGCTCGGCCTTGTCGGCATACACGACCTCGATATAAACGGTCTTTTTGGAATTGTCCACCTGGATCATGGGGGCTTCGCTTACGTTACCCACCTGAACCATTGCATTGGTGAGCGCGAAGGTGAACTTGGGTTCTTCCTTCGGGGTCTTGTTGCAAGCCACTACAGCCAGCAGCAGCAAGGTCAAAGGCAATAGGATTCTTTTCATAACGTGTTAATGGTTAAATGGTTAAACTGTTATTTCGTTCTACAGGTAAGTTGATAGCTGCGCTCAGTGCCATCGGCCGCCGTCACTTTGAAATAGAGGGTGGTTCCGCGAAGGTCGTAAAACGCTTCGAAGCCGTGACCCAGGCCGTTTCCCATCTCGTCGCAGAGTTCCAGAACGGCCGACGAAGGGATGGTGGCCTCGATGCGGCAGTAGGCCAGGGCGTCGCCGGTGAAGCGCTCGTCCTGCGGAAAAACGTAGCTGATAAGGCCGCGCTCCTTGTTCCAGGTTCCGGAAAGGAGGTTCAGCTCCTGCCGGGCCGATGAGTGGGCCATGTCGTAGTACACGAAGCACTTGAGCCCCGAGAGGGAACAATCCGACGAGCGGGGCGGGAACTGAAGCTTCTGGCAGGACACAGCCGCCAGCAGCAAGCTTGTTATAAGTACGAGTCTTTTCATCACCAGTCACTGTTTTGCTGAGCCAGCGTATTGTTATTGATTTCTGTCTGGGGAATGGGGAAACGGTCGAAGCGCTCCGGGTACTTGCGCGCTCCCATTTCGCACACGATCAGTTCCGGAGTAAAGCCGCCCGATCCGCTCGGTTTCCACCACACGCCGCTGTATTTCTTGCCGTCCAGCACCTTCTGCGCCCGGCCTGTACGCCTGAGATCCCAGAAACGGTGCCCTTCGAAGCAGAGCTCCACCGCCCGCTCCTTCAGGATCACATCCAGGGCACTATCCCAGGAATTGATGGGGGCCGTATAAACTTCCTTGCCAAAGCGCGCGGCACGAAGCGAAGAGACCGTCTTCCAGGCTGTCTGGTAGTCTTTCTCGCTGGCGCAGCACTCTGCGTAAATGAGCTGCATCTCTGCGTGGCGGAACTCTATCCAGGGCTGGTAGGAGCCGTTCACCAAAAAGTCTAAATTCTTGGGGTCCAGCAGTTTACGGATATAGTAACCCGTGACGGTGTTGCCGGGAGAGTTCACCGAGCCGTAAGGCATGTATTTCTGGTCCACGCCCCCCTCATGGCATTCCAGCTTCCGGCCTTTCCATTCGGCCTGGTTGTAGAGGACGCTCTTGGCAAGGCGGGGATCACGGGAGGCCACATTGTCCGGCGTGATGAAGCGCCTGGAGGCATCGGAGATATCGAAGGGGGTTCCGTCGGCGTTGTCAAACATGTCCACGAATTCCTGCGTGGGACCGGCCAGGCCGCTGCCGAAGTTACCTTTCAGGCATACGTCGCCGGGCTGGGAGTACTTGGAGTCAAACAGGTGGGTCAGTTCCCCCGCGGAAAAAGCATAGCCCCAGATAGCCTCCTTGGAGTCCAGCGAAGCGAAGATGTCGTCGTAGTCTTCCTCGTAGGTATAGCCGCCGCTTCGGTTAATCTCCTCTACAGCAGCCTTCGCCGATGCATAACGCCCGGCATAGAGCATCGCCCGCGCTTTAAGGGCCAGGGCAGCGTAGCGGTGAAGCCGCCCGATGGCCTGATCCTTTTCGGGGAGATGGGCGATGGAAAAGTTTATATCGGCCTCTATCAGGTCCCATGACTCTGACACGCTGGCCCGCTCGCGGTCTTTTCCTTCTGCGTTCATCTGGTGGATGTCCGTATAAGGAATCACGCCCAGATTGTCTTTTTCAGAGGCGTGGCAGCGCATGATCAGGAAGTAGGACCAAGCCCGGAAGAAGAGTGCCTCTGCCTGGAAGCAGTCCGCCTCCGCCTGGGAAAAATGCTCCCTGTTCTGCTCCAGGGCGTCCAGGAACTCGTTGATACGGCGGATCCAGCCATAACAGGTGGTCCAGGCGTCAAAGTAGTTCTGCGTGGCGCGCTGCTGGCCATCGACGGTCATGATCAGGTTGCAATCCCCCGTACCGGCCACGATACCTCCGTACTTGAGGATGTCCGTAAGGCCATCCGACATGTTGGCGTTGCTCCCTCCCAGGGCATTGGGGCCGAACTGCCCGAACTGATAAATCTCCTTGTAGAAGTAATTCAGGTAGCGATGGGCGTTTTCAACGCTTTTGAAAGCATACGATTTGTCGTAGCGGTCCGTGGGACTCAAATCCACCGAACTGCAGGCAACGGCCGCCAGGCCCAAAAGTAATATACCGAGAATCTTTTTCATACGCAGCAATCAAAATGAGAAATTGACACCCAGGCTGAAAGCCCTTTGCTGGGGATAGTAACCGTTGTTGACACTGGGCGCTTCCGGGTCAATACCCAGGCGAGTGAGCTTGGACAGGGTGAGCACGTTGGTTGCGTTGCAGTACACCCGGACGTTTTCCAGGTGCGCGCGCCGCGTCCAGCTGGAAGGCAGCGTGTAAGAGAGGCTGACATTTTTCAGGCGCAGATAGGAGGCATCCCGCCGCCAGAAGTCACTGGCTACGGCATTGTTGGTGCTGGAGGCTGTGCTCAGGCGCGGATAGGAGGCATCCGTATGATCCGGACGCCAGCTTCCTTCCACCAGGTATTTGGGCGGGTTGCTGCCCCATTTGAAAGACTGTGTGTAGTAGGTTCCGTCAGAGAAACTCAGGGCGGAATACATACCGCAGAGCATGATGTCCGTCATGGCAGCCCCCTGGAAAAACAGGGACAGGCCCAGTCCTCTCCAGGAGAAGTCCAGGTGCGTGCCGAACATAATCTTGGGAAGCTGGGCGCCTGCAATCCAGGTACGGTCGTCGGTGGTGATTTTGCCGTCGCCGTTAAGGTCCTTGTACTTGATGTCTCCAAGGCGTACCGCATCACTGGTTTTGGGCGACGAGCGCAACTCCTCTTCCGTCTGGAACAGACCCTCCGACACATAACCCAGGACCGCACCCAGCGGTTGTCCCACCTTGCTTTGATAGGAAGGGATGTTGTCGCTGTCGTTGGTGCTCACATAACGGTTGGCCGCATAGGTGAGATTGGAGGAAATGCTGTAGGAGAGCTCCCCTACCCGGTTCCTGTGGCCCAGCACCAGCTCAAAGCCCCGCACATCCACAATACCCTTGTTGACAATTGCGGAATAATTCCCGCCGATAGAAGGCGGAAACTCCCCGGCACGGGACTGGAGGATGTCACGCGTGACCTTGTAGAAGACGTCTCCCTCAAAGGTGAGTTTCCCCTTCCAGAGGGACAGATCCAAGCCGGCGTTCACCGTAGAGGTGGTTTCCCAGGTGATGTCGCTGTTGGGAATGGAGGTGGTATAAATGCTCTTCTGGGCCGTGCCGCCTATGACTACGTCGGGGTCTTTGGTAAGCCCTACGCCCTGGACGTATAGGAAGTCGGAGATGGCGTCATTGCCCAGCATACCCCAGGACGCCCGGAGCTTAAGGTTGTCCAGAAAACGGCGGGCGGGGGCCATGAAGGCCTCCTCCGAGATACGCCAGCCGGCCGATACGGCAGGGAAAACGCCCAGCCGATGGGATTTGGCAAACTTGGCCGACCAGTCCATGCGGACGGAGGCCTGCAGAAGATAGCGCTGGTCAAAAGCATAATTGCCCCTGAGCAGCAAACCCTGGCGGCCTGTGAGCGAGTGGTTTCCCTTGGAAGAGTTGGGGGTAATCTCGCCGCCAAAATCCAGATCCGCTATTTCCGTAATCACAAAATTCTGGCGCGAGGCGGAGAAGGTGCGAAGCTGGGTGCCGCTCTGCTCCCATACCACATCCGAGCCTATCTCGTGACGGGCAAAGGTCCGGTTATAGTTGAGCTGCGCCTGCACGGTGTAACGGGTCAGCAGGGACTGGGTTTCCGTGAGGGAATTGATGCCGGATGACAAGTGGGGGGAATTGCCCGGAGTCAGTATGACGCCGCCCTTGCCGTCCGAGCTGCCGTATTGGGGCGTCACCTGCGAACAGGGCAGGAGCATGTGCTTCTGGAGGATGCTGCGGATATCGTAACTGGCCATGGCGCGCGCCGTAAGGCCTTTTATCCGGGCAAACCTGTATTCCAGGCTGGCAGAGGACTGTACATAGTACGCCTGCTTGTCGTTGAAGCCGGACTGGTCCCTGGCAATCAGGGGATTCATATAGCCGATATACTGCCCGTCCGGAAGCTGCGGACGGGTGGTAGGCCTGGCCGATATGGTGTAAAAGACGATATTCTTGTAACCGTATTCTGCCCCGCCGTTGTCAAGCGATGCCGTGGGGTCGCTGCTGCCGGCCGACACACCTGGCTGGTGGCGCTGCTCTATGCGGCCGGAGAGGTCGAACTTGAGGGTGAGGTCTTCTGTCAGGTTCACATCCACGTTGGAGCGCAGGTTGTAGCGCTTGAACCAGACGTTGTCTATGATACCGTCCTGGTTGAGCAGGTTCCCGCCCAGGAAATACCTGGCCGTCCGGTTACCGCCGGTGATACTGAGGTTGTGGTTGTGGCCGAAGGCAAAAGTTTTGAATATCAGGCTTTTCCAATCCGTATTCCCAAAGATTCCCTGCGGGTCTCCGCCGGATGCCACATAGCCGGCCTGGATATCGTTGTACTCACGCGCCACGCCGTCCAGGTCCGTTGCCAGGTTGTGCCAGTAAACATACTCCGGGCCGTCCAGAAGGTCCAGCATGTCTGCGTTGGCCGAGAAAGTGACTGCGCCGTTGTAGGTGAGGGTGGGCTTGGCGTCATCGCCGCGCCGGGTGGTTACCAGGATAACGCCGTTGGCGCCTTTAACGCCGTACACGGCCGCAGAGGCGGCGTCCTTGAGGATGGTGATATCGGCAATCTCGCTGGGGTCCAGGTTGGAGAAGTCCCGTTCCACCCCGTCCACCAGCACCAGCGGAGTAGAGGTTCCCGTTGTGGAGATACCGCGTATGTAGATGCTGGCTTCGTTCTCTCCGGGGAGGCCGGTAGTCTGCCTGGAAACCAGGCCAGGCAGTTTACCGCCCAGCAGGTTGTTGATGTTGTCCACGGGCGCCTGCTTCAAATCTTTCTGGTTGATGGACGCGACGCTGCCTGTAAGCGTCCCCTTTTTCTGGACGCCGTATCCTACCACCACAATGGCATCGAGAAACTCATTGTCGGCCTCCATGACTACATCCATCTGCCTGCGTCCCCTGACGGGAAGCTCCAGCGACTTGTAGCCTATGTAGGTGAATACCAGTACGTCTGCGGCGGAGGCTTCAATTTCGAAGGCGCCGTCCATGTCCGTCACTACGCCCGAGGTGCTCTTCCCCTTGATCTGCACGGCTGCGCTCAAAAGAGGTTCGCCGCTCTCGTCGCGGACAACGCCCCGTACCTTAGGCGGGTCCTGGTTTTGGGCCGAAGGCGTTTTGGACACTTTCCGGCTCACGGAGATATTCTTGCCGCTGACGCTTATTTCCACCTGCTGGGGAGCAAATACACGGCTGATGGCCGACGAAACGCTCTCGTTTTCAATGGAGAGGGTCACCAGGCGGGTCAGGTCAAGGTCGTCCGACTTTACCACGATGGAATAGCCGGAGGCCTTCTGAATTTCGGTAAGCGCCTTGCTCACGGGGACTGAGCGCAGGTTGAGGCTTATCTCCTGCCCGCTCAAAAGGCCGGGGAGAAACAGCAGGGCCAGGCAGGCAAAGGCCCGGATTAATCGGTTTGTAACGCTCATCGGCTTATATAGTATATGTCATTCTTTTTGCTGATACGGAAATGGTTCCCGGTATTGAGGGCTGCCAGAATCTGGTCCACGTCCTCTCCGTTGATGAAGGAGGCATAGTAGCGTTCCGACGAGAGCTCCTGGTCTTCGATGACTATCCTCACCCCGAAATGCCGGGTAAGGAGGGCGGCAATGTCGGCCAGTTTCTCGTTGTTGAACTGGAGGCCGCCTGCCTGGAGCACCTCTTCATAGTAATTGGCGGCGAAGCGGCGTTTTTCCACCCGCCCTGCCTGCCTGTCATACTTGAGAAGTTCGCCGGGGACTAAGAGGATGGACCCCCGCTGTCCCTGCATACGCACCTCCACGGAACCCTCCAGCAGGGCCACTTCCTCTTCCGGGCTTTCAGGGAAGGAGCTCACGTGGAAGCGGGTGCCGCGAACCTTTACATCCACCCCTCCGGCGCTGACTATGAAGTGTTTGCGCTCATCCTTGGCAACGGTAAGGTAGGCTTCTCCGCTTAGCATCACCTTCCGCTCCGGGCCGGAAAAACGTTCCGGATAATACAGGCGGCTGCAGGGTTGAAGAAGGACGGTGCTTCCGTCCGGCAAATCTATGCTGCGGGTTTCCGAATAGCTTGTTCCCACCTGAATCCAGCTTACCTGGGCATCCGACGCTTTGCGAAGGGCCCAGAATGACAGTATGGCGGCAGGGATGAAAAGTGCTGCGGCTATTCCTACAAGCTGGCGGCTCCAACGCTGGAAACGCTGCCTGCGGGCCAGGCCGGAACGGAGGGCAAAAGTTTGGAAACCCTCTTTTTCAAGCACAGGGTCCTCAGATGCTGAGTCTTCCAGCATCTTCATGAGAATGATGTCCGTTTCCGGATTCTGTTCATTGTCCAGCAGGAAGCGCTGGAAGTCTGTATGATTGTTATTAGGCATTGGCGTATTCTTACTTTAAGAACACGCAGGGAAGCCGCAACCCCCAATCAGGAAGAGTATTTTTTTCTAAGTTCCGAAAGAGCCAGTGTGATATGGCGCTCCACTGTCTTCTCCGAGAGGGAAAGCTTGCTGGCTATCTCCTTGTTGGTCAATGCTTCACGACGGCTCATCAGAAAGACTCTCCTGCGCTGGGGTGGCATCTGTTCCACGCAGTCCTGGATGCGGCGCAGCATGTCACGGGCTTCTGCGGGAGTGTCCGGAGCGGCAACCTGGGCCAGATGCTCATGGTGCTGATTTACCAGTGTTTCCGCGTATCGGCGGTCCCTAAGGAAATTGAGGACTGCGCGCTTGACCAGCACATACAGGTAATTGCCCATAGAGAGCGACGCATCCAGCTTTTCCCGGTTGAGCCAGACTTTCATGAAAGCCTCCTGCACCAGGTCCTTGGAGGCATGGCGGTCGCCGATGAGTTTGTCTGCGAAATTCACGAAACGGACGTAATAGAGGCTGAACAGGGTTTCGTAGCTGGTATAGTCACCCCGTTTGAGCCCTTCTATTAACTTGGTCTCGTCCATTGTTGCAAGGTATCCCGGTTCCTGCAAATATATGAATTTTTTTCGTACCTTTGCAAACCCAAACGCGGGTGTGTTGGAATTGGTAGACAACCCAGACTTAGGATCTGGTGCCTTACGGCGTATGGGTTCGAGTCCCTTCACCCGCACGCGAGCCGGCCTTTTCGGGCCGGCTTTTCGCGTGCCTGGGCGAAGGGACTCCGGGCGTTCCGCCCGTATTCCCCACGTTACCCTCACCCCTCCCCCCCTCTCCTCGGGAGAGGGGCTGGCGGCAGAAGCCGCCTGTTCGCCTTCGGCTCAATCGCTTCGCTCCAAAGTGTTTATTATCTCTATAACACTAATCCTCGAAATAATCCCTCACATCGTTGTAATCAATATCAGAGAACTCTCCGTCAAGACCGTCATAATAATCTGAGTAGTCATAATAATCCTCTTTATACAGTTCGTCTATCAACTTATTCTCTTTACTTTTAGGAGACATAACAGGACGCTTTGTACTGGTAGTCGTCTGTTCTCGGAAGCGACTATTATTGATTTCTTCCGGCCTATAAGGTGGAGGCGTCGGAAGGTTCTTTTCATGCCTGTCCTGACATTCACTGATGCCTACGCAGCAGAAAAAGAATATAATAATCCAAAGCGGAATGCCGATAAGACCGATGCCTTTCAACTTTTCGATTAATGTTTCTTCTTCCAGTTGTTTACTCCGATCTTGACGTTTCATAGGCTAAAAGATTTCACGCCACTGTTCGATAAGCCTCTCTAAAGTCCATCCGGAGCAAAGGCTCATCGAACTCGTACTTGTACAGCAACATATTCGAATGCCAGTAAGGGATGGATGCCTGCGGAGATATTTCCTGAAAGACTTTTCTGCCTTGCCACCATTCGTGGCAATGACTTCGATAGAAGGGTGCCCTGTAATCAAACCTTCAATGTCATTGAACTCTTCATTACGTATATTTGAATCCAGGCTTCCCTCTCTATCAGCCGCATTCAGGACATCCCATAATGCAATTCCATGACGTTTCAGATACTCCACCTTTTCCGCATATTGCATCGGCGCCGGTTCTTCAAGAATGCCACTCATCACCTTCCAGAACATATTTCTTGGATTGCCGTAATATTCCTGCTTCCTCAGGGATTCATCTCCAGGGAGAGTACCAAGGATGAGGATTCTGGGATTAGAGCCGATAACTGGTTGTAATCCTTTCTTATAGTCCATATTGCTTATACATCTCATTTATAACACTACTTTCTGCATCGTTCAATTTTGTCCCCTTGTGGGTTTCATAATCTCGTTTGAGCTGATTCTTATCTTGTGGCAGAATCAATTCTCCATTACTGAAATAATTAGACGTTTTGACATAATCCAATACATGGTTTAATGCGTTCTTCCTTATGGAAGGGGCGGCCAAGTTTCTTGAGTCAAGGACAGAGAAAACTTTGTTACGGATTTCCGTGATAGTCATAATCATTTATTTTTAAATAGTTAATAATTGAGTGATACAGATTTAGGGCTGCTTTCGTTGTTTACGAGAAACAACTGTGGATAATTCTTCACCCTCGCAGATATTTGGCTTGCAGGGACGGGCTGGCCGTCTTTTCGGGTATAGAGTTTCTGTGCGTTGATTTGCTTTGCAATTTCTGTGAATGTCAGGGCTTTTCCACTTTCGCGGATTACTTCCTGGATGGCTTCGTGCAGTTTCATGGAACTTTTGGGTATTATGGGTTTTTCGATATTTTCATTTGGATTCTCTTCATCCCAACCTGCGTTTAGCAAATCGACAAGCACGCATCCGGCTTTTGCCTTGTCGATACGCAGTTTTTCCAACACTTTCTTGAATTGGTTTTGGTCTTCTGGAGATAGGTCATCATACTTACTTTCATATTCTTCACTGGCTTTGTCTTCGTCCCTCACGGCAAAATAAAACTCCGTAGCCGCATCAAGCAGTAGATTATAGTCGTGCTCTGGGCTGAAAATGGGAAGCTTTCCTTTTGTACAATAATCAATGTTTATGTCAAAATCAGCACTGAATCGAACAGCAGAGAACAAGGAGAGGTATTCCTTGCCATTGAGCAGCGAGTACAATTGGGTGGGCGTAATGTTCTTTTCTGCGGCATACGTATTTAAATTCCCATATTTGTGTTTTATGATTTCTTTAATGGAAGATGCAACTTGTTTTGGAGTGGCCATATTAATTTCAATAATTTTTAAATCTTGCACAAAGATATATTTTTAAAACGAATAAAACAAGCGATATATTATATTTATTATATTTTTATATGCAATTATGTGTGAATTAATTATCTCGCCAAGTACCGATATGACATATCATTATCCTCGCCCTCAATCGATTATGACCCTACACTTTTATTAAAACTTGCCGATATCGGCAAGTTTTGTTATATTTGCAGGTAGAATAAGTGTTATTTTGCCGATATGGAGTTCGTTACTGTAAGTCAATATGCCGAGTTGCACGGCCTGCCGGAGAGGACGGTGAGGAACTGGTGCAATGCAGGGAAGATGGAAGGGGCGGTGCTGGTGGGGAAAACCTGGAGCATTCCGGCAGATTGCCCTCTTCCGAAAAAAGGGAAAACCAGAGTATCGCCGCTTTTGAAAAGACTGCGGGAAGAAAAGGAAGGTCAGATTCGCGGTGGCATCTACCATCGAACCCAAATCGACCTCACCTATAATTCCAATCACATCGAGGGGAGCCGGCTTACCCACGAGCAGACGAGGTATATCTTTGAGACCAATACCATCGGCATATCGGACGAAAGTGTAAATGTGGATGATATCGTCGAGACCACCAACCACTTCCGTTGCATAGACTTAATTATAGAAAGGGCCGATGAACGACTGTCCGAAAGTTTCATAAAAGAACTTCACCGGACGCTGAAATCCGGCACCTCAGATAGCCGAAAATCCTGGTTCAATGTGGGAGAATACAAAATACTGCCTAACGAAGTGGGTGGAATGGAGACCTGTCCGCCAGAGCAGGTACACAACAGGATCAAGGCATTATTGGCAGAATATAATGCCAAGACATCCAAGTCTTTGGAAGATATCATAGACCTGCATCAGAAGTTTGAGACCATCCATCCCTTTCAGGATGGAAATGGACGTGTGGGCCGATTGATTATGTTCAAAGAATGCCTCTCAAACGGAATTGTCCCTTTCATTATAACCGAGGAACTGAAACTTTTCTACTACCGCGGTCTCCGCGAATGGGGTCACATCAACGGCTTCTTAACGGACACCTGCCTCACGGCTCAGGACAACTACAAAGCCTTGCTGGATTATTTTAAAATCAAATACTAGATATCTGTAAACCAAACAGATACACAGCTTCAAGATCGTTCAAAAAAGTTCGATATAAGTTAACAACCCCGCACCATTAATACAGGGGGCGCTGCCCCCTCATACACCCCCGCGGCTCCCGGGCTAGTATGTCTTTGCTCGTCGTCGCGGTCCAAGGGCAAAGACACGCCCTCCGCCGGCGCCCTGCAGGGCGCTTTTTTCGTTTGCGGGTGAAGGGGCTCACTTCGTTTAATCTCCGTGTGCGTTTGGGGCTTTTTTTGCATACGAAAGGCGTTTTGGAGTGCCTCGGTGTGCATTGGAGGGCTCTGGTGCACACGGACAAAGCCCCGGCATGCAATTAGGATGTCGGGGCTTATAGTTATTTCTCTCTTACGTGTTTCCCGGATATGTGGTCAATGGAAATCTCCAGAATGAGTGCGTTTCTGGCATTCTTTGCCATATCTCCTTCAAGGTCATATCCTTCCGGGAAGTACTTGGCCCCAATCTGCCGCAGGAGACGGTCTTTTTCCGGTTCATCAGTTACCTCTGAGATGCGCCCGAAGCATATAACGCTCGTAAAGCAGTTCCACCACTCCCCGGGATTCTTGACTGGTTCAGATAATACCGTGAAACATACTTTATCATTGGCGCGCACAGCATCCAATTTATGCCCGGCCTTGGCGCAGTGGAAGTAGATCTTGCCGTCCAGATACAGATAATTGACAGGCAGCCCGTAAGGATAACCGTTCTCTCCATGGACGGCCAGGATGCCGCGCTGGGCTGATGACAGCACCGCCTCACATTCCCGAAGCGTAGCGGCTTGTTTGAAACGTCGTAATTCTCTGAATTCCATATCACTGAACCACTTTAAGGCCGATAATTGAGGTAATGAGCGTAAAGGTAAACAGCAGTCTCCAGAAGGTGGCGGGCTCCTTGAATACAAAGATACCTAGCAGCACAGTCCCCACAGCTCCGATGCCCGTCCAAACAGGATAAGCCGTGCCGATAGGAATGGTCTTCACGGCTTTAGCCAATAGCGCCATGCTTAATGCATATAGGATGACAAAAACGGCATACCAGAGCATCTGGCGGCCGCCGGTGGCCATGTTTGCTTTTCCCAGGCAGAACGCAAAGCCACATTCGCACAGCCCGGCCAGAACAAGTACAATCCAATTCATAACTTGCGAGGTCGTCCTTACCGAGGGCTGCAGCAATACCCGGCGTCTCCTTCCGAGGACTTTGCAAACTTACTCATTTTACGACACATAATCAAACCAGGAGCTATTTATGTATTCAAAATACTCTGAAGACCAATTTATCATTATTCCTCTATATCTATCTTAAATCCAAACAGATACGCGGCTTTAAAGTCGTCAAAAATGGTTCGATAATTATCCCGTTGCCCGCACAAGGGGACTGCTTCAGAAAGAGGCAGTCCTTTTTGTTTACGTAAGTAATTGCTCCCCGTGATTAAAAACGCCCCCTTTGCGTACACCGGATGGCGTTTTTGGCCGTCCGGTGCGCAAAAACGGCCGTTTTTGGACACGGGAGAGTGAAGTCCTTAGCGCACCCGAGGCTGTTGCAAATCCGGTTTTTATCACTACCTTTACAGAAAGTTCGTTTCGGCTTGGGACAACTCTCATATAAGGATTCTTCTAATCATGGAAAAGATCGCTCTTTTTTTTGAATCAAACACCTGGAAAATCATAAGGTGTGTTTTATTCATGGCTCTGTTCGTTCATCTGACGATAATGCAGATTGCTCAGCTGCCGGGAACGAAGCATGTCGTATATATCGTTGTTTTTGTGTTTGGCTTTTTTAAGGAATTGGTGGATCTAGTGAAGATTCTCAAAGCCAGATATGTATGAATAAGATACGGATTACTGCCATGCGGCAGACGGTTTACCCGGACTTGATGGCCCGTTATGAGAATCCCATTGAGCATGCCTGCGACGTCAAGGCGGGCCAGCAGTGGATTTCCGTCGATGGTAAATGTCCCGATGGGATGTGTCCCTCTGCATGGTCTTCCATGCGCGAGTTCGTAGAGTCATTGGCCAAAGGAGAAGGCCATTTTTATGATGGATGGATGAAAAATCCCATGAGTGCCATGATCAGCTGCAATGACGGTTTTCGTCCATTCAGTTTCTATATTGAGGTCATTTGACAACCTGTTGTTTCCCAAACAGGCAGATGTCATCCCGGCATTATTCCCCTAATTGCGCAGCAATGCAGGATTGGAGGAAGGCCAGCATGGCCGGATTGTCGCTGGTGTGAAGATAGAAGGTGCGAACGATATCCAGCGCTGCATAAGGTCGGATTTCCCGGTTCAGGGCCTCTACATCATCCGTTCCCGTGTAGGCCTTGGCAAAAGTCTCCCAGAACAGGATCATCTGCTCCCGGCTCATGTGGGTGAGTTCCTGCACCTGGGGAATGATGCTGTCTTCCGCCATCATTTTATACAGGTGTGCCAGGTCCATCATATAATACCCCCGGGCCAACCAGCCCAGGTCTATCCAGTAATACTGGTTGCCGGCAAGAATCAGATTTCCCGGCTGGAAATCTCCGTGCAGGCAGGTCCGGGTGTCCGGCATGGAAAGGGTAAGCGCTTCCAGACGGTCGCGCTGGGCGGGCGTCAGAAGGGGTGATGTCTCCAGGGCCTTGATGAGAAGCGCCTTGACGGAGGGAACGGCTTCCCCCACCTGGATGGACGTTTGGTGCAGGGCTTTGCCCCAGTCGGCCATCTTCCTGGCCAGTTCCGGGATGCGCGCTGGATGGTCCGCGCACAGACGGGCCAGGGACTTCTTGCCTACAATTTGCTGGCAAAGATACCCGTGGTCTTTCCCGTCCCGCACAATCTCATACACCTGCGGTACGGGAAGACCTATCTCAAAAGCCGTTCTGGAAGCCAGAAACTCCTGCTCCACCTTGCCCTCCGCGCCCATTTCGGTGCGCACCAGTTTGAGCATCACGCCCGGGTGTGCCGGGGATACAAACGCCTGGCCGTTGTATCCCTGCCCCACCTGGACCCATTCACTTAGGTCAATTTGCCGGTAAGAAGACATCCTTTCATTTATTTTGAATGCACTAATTTACGAATAATACCGTGCAAAAGCAAAACTGACAGATCGCGAACTCATTTATCGTCCTGCATCGAATTCAGGATAGATTGACTATATTTGTATGATGAAACTCATAACTCAAGTAACGATGAAATACCTTCCATTTTTTATTTCGGCACTTTTCGCTCTCTGGTACGGATGCAACCAGGCTTCCGCCTCCAACAAGAACGATTCGGGACGAAACGCATACGCATTCGAGACATCGCTGCGAAAAAATGACAAAGGGAAGTACGATGCGCTGATTCTCAACTGCAAATCGGGAGAGAAGAGCCAGTCATTCGCCTTCAGTCTCGATAAGCGGAATGGCAAGGAATATATGGTGACGGAAGAAACGGGAAAAATTTCAGAGGCCGATATCAACGCGGACGGATATCCCGACGTGGTGGTCTGTCTGGGCGATTTCGGGATTATTTCGCACAAGTTTCACTATGGGGCGTGCGTGTGGAATGAGGGATCTCAGCAGTTTGACCTGGTGGAAGTGTATAGCGATATCCCCAACGCAAAACCCTGTTACGGCAAAAACAAGCGCCTGGTAATCGGCTCTCTCGAAGCACCTGACGGGTACAGTTACGAAGACTGTTATGATTGGGAAGAAGGGAACCTGGTCTATATTTTCAGCGATGAAACATTTGAAAAAACTCTTCCGGAAGAATTCGAATGGGCATATGGCTGGTGGAAGGTGACGGAAAATAGCGGGACAGAAGATGAGCGCACGTATGATATCATTATCCGTGGCGATAGTTATCAGTCCAATGAGGGCTATATCCGCTTCGGGTATGCAGAAGAAGGGTTCTACCCCGTTTATACGATGCCCTGCATCCCTTTCTCCGTAGATGACAGCAAAGAAATCAAGGCTTTCTTTGACCTCCAGGATGAAGACCTGGTCCTGTCCACAAGCAGCATCGGCGACTATGAGTATTACATCATTCTCAGGCAAAAGGCGAAGACTATCGGCGTGGATACAAAGTGTGTCAGGGTACAAAAGGAGCGCGACATTGATGTCATTGTCGATTACAAGCGCAAATTAGCTGCGATTCCCATCAAAGGCCAGTGGGAAGCCATCAAACCGGTAAGCGGCGATATGGCTGAATTTGTAAATGCCGTTGAGGTGGAGCCCGACAACACGTATCTCCTTACCCAAAAAGGCAATATCATCGAACTCGGGAGCGGTAATCTGCTCTCGTATGAAAAAGCAAAAGACCGTCTTACAATCAAGTACTTGGGTATCGAGGAAGGCGAATCCACTATTACTTACAAGCGGCCATAGTGATTTACGGGGTTTTTCAAAAAAACTGTATCTTTGTCTTCAGTATGAACAAAAAACTGACCATCCTGGCAGCGCTGCTGCTTCTTTTTTCCCTCCCGCTTCGCGCCCAGTTTTATCTGGGCGGTGCGGCCTCTGTCGCCCATTCCGGCAGCTACAAGTCGCTTTCTACGTCCTTGAGGCCGGATGTCGGCTATTCCTTCGGCCAGCTTTCCGTGGGTGTCGCCGTTGTTTTTGAAACGTATCGTTCCTCCCCGGATGAAAACAGTACAACAAGTTTTGGCCTGAGCCCCTACCTGCAGTACTATGTCTGGAGCTCGGGCAACTTTTCCTTGTACCTGGAAGGGGGTATAGGCTATTACCGGTTCAACAGTTTCTCCCCGGAGGACAGTTTTGCCCGCTGGGCGCCATACCTGGCCCCCGGCATATCTTTCGCCGTTACGGAACACTGGAGCCTGGAAGGGCAGCTGGGACGCCTGGAATACAACAGCCACCTCCGGAACACGGAGTTCAGCTGGATGGGGGACGATGTACGCGTTGGCCTCTACTACACCTTCTAGTCACAGAACCACCATCAAGTTATTGGTATTCAAGGAATTGTTGCACTTGAGTATCTTGCTGGCCCGCATCACCATGCGAATGCCCAGCGTCACTTCCGGATGCTCCGGATCCTCCTCCCAGTGGGCGGCCTTTTCTTTGATGTCAAAGCGGCGGCAATCGTCCCGGAAACGCAGGATCACCTCCCCGTGATAGAGGGAAAGGCGCACTTCCAGATTATGCGGCTTGGCATCGGCAAAACCGTAAATCATGACGATATTTCCCATCTCCTCGATGTAGAGGGAAACCATGTAGGCTTTCTCCTCCGGGATACCCCGCTGCTTGCAGAAACGCTGGGCCTGCTCTGCCAGGTCCCAGACCTCCTCCGGCCTGACCAGGTTGCGCTCCAGCCTGTCCTCCGGTGGAACACCGAAGTTGTCATCCACGCAGAGGCAACTCTCCAGGCCCTTGAAACGTTTGTCCCGGTACAGGTAGATGAAAAGACTCGTCACTATAATCAGCAGCAGCTGGCTCACGGCAAAGGAGGCGAACACCCCCTCCGCGCCCCATAACTTCTCCATTACCACTGCGCACATCAGCAGGAAGACGAATTCCTCACACACGAAAACCAGCACGGCTTTGAGGCTTTGCCCTACACCCTGCAGATAGCAGCCCAGACAGCGGGTCCAGGCCAGAAGAGGCATTGAAATCGCCAGCCAGCGTACTGCCTTCACGGCCAGGGAGAAAGACGCCTCAGACGGGTCCAGGTATAAGGAGACCAGCGGCCTGGAAAAGAGGAAAACCGCAAGGCCCATCCCCCCTGCCACCACAACGG
Organism: uncultured Bacteroidia bacterium; assembly: GCA_902788175.1. Lineage (GTDB taxonomy): Bacteria > Bacteroidota > Bacteroidia > Bacteroidales > UBA932 > Cryptobacteroides. The sequence goes on along the minus strand of CADAJF010000003.1, from coordinate 2,910 downwards.
TATAATGGGCTCCCATGCGTACCACATCCATCAGGCCCTTGCGGTCCCGTTCTCCGTAACTGAGGCCCGACAGCAAAAGTACCGACCCGGAAATGCCGATCACCACCGACAGCAGCAAGTACGAGAGGTTGCGCTGGACAGACATGCCGGCCATGGCCGTAACGCCCAGCGTATCCATCACCAGGATGCTTATCATGACGGTGGCCAGCGTCCGGGAACACATGCGCACGCCTGCGGGGAGTCCCATCTGCAACATGTGTCCCAGCTTTGCCTTCCGCATGTCGCGGATGCGGATGTGGAAAAGGCGCGACTTACGGAAAAAATAGCTCAGGAGCACCAGCAGGCCCAAGAAATAACTGACAGAAGTGGCCAGGCCCATTCCCCACATTCCCCAGTGGAGCAGCTTTACGTTCAAAAGGTCTATCACTACGTCCGAAACTGCCATCACGAGACTGCCGATATGCACCAGGAAGCGCCGTCCCTCAATTTGAAGCACCGGAATGAGCACCAGAAAAAACAAGAGCGCCGGCGTTCCAAGGGATATGGCCGACAGGTACTGTGCCGCATGATGATTCACGATGCCGCTCCCGCCGGCTCCCAGCCAGCCGGCAAGGGTGTGCGGGAACAGCAGGCCGGCGGAAGCCATCAGAAGCGATACGCCCAGCGTCACAAGCAGCATCAGGTTGAAGATCCGGTTGGCCTCCCTCGTTTCTCCCTTCCCGATGGCTACCGTGCAAGGCTGCTGGAACCCCGTTGTGATAACGTAGGTAAATATGCTTAGTATCAGGAAGATAGCAGTTGCGATACCGTGTGCAGCGATGGCCGATTCGCCCAGAAATCGGCTCACCATCACTCCGTCGATGACACCGCAGATACTGTCCGCCAGTTCTGCGTTGACGAGCACCAACAGGGTGTCCGTGAACTGCTTCCTGCTCAAAGCGGGTATGCCCCAGGTTTTTCTCACGAATTTCAAAGGTACAAAAAAATCGCAATACCATTACTGTGACTTTCTGTAGGAAAGTCCGTTTTGTTTGCGTATCTTTGTTGTCTATATTAACAAGCATTGAAAAAACCGCATAATATTCTAAACTTATGGCAGAAAACAAATTCAGGGTCGAGAGCGACCTTCTCGGTGAACTCCAAGTTCCCATCGATGCCTACTACGGCGTACAAACCCAGCGGGCACTCAACAATTACAAGATTTCCAATACCCGGATGTGCGACTATCCGGAATACGTCATTGCCATGGCCTACGTGAAGATGGCTGCCGCCAGCGCCAACGCAGAGCTGGGCGTCATGGACCGCAAGATAGGAGACGCCATTGTGGCTGCCTGCCAGGAAATAGTGGACGGCAAGCTATGGGACCAGTTCCCCGTGGACATGATGCAGGGCGGCGCCGGCACTTCCGTGAACATGAATGCCAACGAGGTTATCGCCAACCGCGCCCTCGAAATCATGGGTCACAGCAAGGGTGAGTATCAGTACTGCTCCCCCAACGACCACGTGAACTGCGCCCAGAGCACCAACGACGCCTATCCCACCGCTTTCCGCTACACCTTCTACCGCATGAACCGTCACCTGGAGAAGGCCCTCAAGGACCTTATCGCCGCCTTCCGTGCCAAGGGAGAAGAGTTCAAGGACATCATCAAGATGGGCCGCACCCAGCTGCAGGACGCCGTTCCCATGACTTCCGGCCAGGAGTTCAACGCTTTCGCCAATAACCTGGAGGAAGAAATCGCCAACCTGGAACGCAACGCCGTTCTCCTGAAGGAAATCAACATGGGCGGCACTGCTATCGGCACGGGACTCAACGCTGTTCCCGGCTTTGCAGAGCTTTGCACGAAGCGCATGAGCGAATTCACCGGGGACACCTTTGAGAAAGCCCCGGACCTGGTGGAAGCCACCCCGGACACCGGCGCCTATGTAAGCTATTCCGCTGCCCTCAAGCGCCTGGCCGTCAAACTCTCCAAGATTTGCAATGACCTTCGCCTCATGGCCTCCGGCCCCCGCTGCGGCCTGCATGAGATCAACCTTCCTCCCATGGCTCCCGGTTCCTCCATCATGCCCGGCAAGGTGAATCCCGTGATTCCCGAAGTCACCAACCAGGTATGCTTCAAGGTGATTGGCAACGACACCACCGTCTGCTTCGCCGCAGAGGCCGGCCAGCTGCAGCTGAACGTCATGGAACCCGTGATTGCCCAGTGCATCCTGGAAAGCCAGACCTGGCTCACCAACGTCCTGAACACCCTGCGGGAGAAGTGCGTGGAAGGCATCACCGTCAACGTGGACCACTGCTACCAGATGGTGAAATATTCTATCGGCATTGTCACGGCCCTGAACCCTTACATTGGTTACAAGGCCTCCACCAAGGTGGCCAAGGAAGCCCTGGAAACCGGCGGAAGCGTCTATGACCTGGTGCTGGAGCACGGCCTCATGACCAAGGAGAAGCTGGACGAAGCCCTGGACCCCAAGGCCATGACCGCCTCCCACGAGTTTATCAAATAAACGGATGAAAAGACTCCTCATATCGCTGCTGCTTGGCATGGCTCTGCTGTGCCAGGCGGCAGCCGATAATCCCAGGACACGCCACCAGCTGCGCCTGGGGTGGGGAGACATGCTTTTCGAAACCCTGGCTTTTTACCCCAATTACAGCTATACCGGCCACCTTTTCACGGAATACGAGTATAGCTTCAGTAAAGTCACCAGTGTGGGTTTCCAGGCAGACTTTGAAGGTCTTTTCCATGGTCCCATAGAGGATTTTGACCTTTCCCTGATGCCCACAGTCCGCTTCACTTTCCTGGATTCAAAGTGGGTGGACCTGTATGCCGGGATGGGGGCCGGCATACTCTTTGCCTTCGACAACGTAGGGGGGCTGGAAATAGCTCCTGTAGTAAATTTGAACTTTCTGGG
>CADAJF010000002.1 GCA_902788175.1 uncultured Bacteroidia bacterium | reverse complement strand
CCAAAAAAAAGCTTGGTGCACTGGAGGTTCTGGAGCATGGATTTGGCTTCCGTGCCGATAACGCACATCGAGTTTCCGTAGAGGATCCCGCCCAGCTGCATCACGGACACGCCGGACATGTCTCCCAGGGCAATGGCGACGTTCACCGCGGGTGTTACTACATTGAGCCGTCCTTTGGGCTTGAGCGTCTCCGCCATAACCTGAACGGTGGAGCCGGCACCCATGAGGATGGAGTCGTTCTCGGCCAGGAGTTCCACGGCTTTTTTGGCAATTCTTTCCTTCTTTTTAAAATTGATGAGGCGCTTGGTGTTCAGGTTGATGTCCATTACGTGTGGCGAAGTGGGCATGGCGCTGCCGTAAGCCCGGTACAACAGGCCCTCGTTCTCAAGGTGGGTGAGGTCTTTGCGGATGGTGGCCTGGGTGACCTGGAGGACATCGGCCAGATTTGCGACTTTTACGAATCCGTCCTTGAAAATGCTGTCAAGAATGAATTTTCTTCTTTCGGCGATGGTGGTCATTCTGTGCTGTTTGAGGAATCAGAATCAAAGGTAATTATTTTTTTTGATTCGTCAAAGCTGGCGTTGCTTTTTCTGACAAAACGAAACAAAACGAAAAAAAGTTAGACAAAACACTTGCCAAACGAAAATATTATACATATCTTTGCCAAAGACCCATAACCAATTTTATTAAACATGCGTATAAAAAACATCCTGATGCTTCTGATGTGCATGGTGCTGACTTTGCCGTCCGGCACTGCCAATGCGCAGAAAGAAGGTGCCGTCAGCGTCCGCGGAACGGTGGTGGACACCAAAGGAGAGCCTATAGCAGGCGCCATGGTTTATGTCCAGGGCAGTTCCAGCAAGGGCGCCATGACAGGCTTGGACGGTAAGTACTCCCTTACCGGCATTCCTTCCGAGGCAACACTGGTTGCCAGTCTTTTGGGTTACAGAGAATCCTCCGAAAAAGTCGGCGGCCGCACGGTCGTGAATTTTGTGCTGGAGGATGACTCCCAGATCCTCGAGGAGGCGGTTGCCATAGGATACGGCAACCAGCGGAAAGTAACCCTTACCGGCTCCGTGGCCTCCACCACCGGCGAAGAACTTGTGAAAAACTCCTCCGTCAACCTTTCGCAGGGTCTGGCCGGCCGTATGTCCGGTGTCATCGTGAACAACCGTTCCGGCGAACCCGGCCGTGACGACGCCGTCATGTACATCCGAGGCCGCTCCACCCTGGGAGACAACAGCCCCCTGATCATCATCGACGGCGTTCAGGGACGAGGAGACGAATTCGGCCGCCTGACCGGTGACGAAATCGAAAGCGTGAACGTCCTGAAGGACGCGTCGGCTGCCATCTACGGTGCCCGCTCGGCCAACGGTGTTATCCTCGTGACCACCAAGCGCGGCAAATACAACGAGGCTCCCAAGGTTACCTTCAGCTATGACCTCGGTGTCCAGCAGCCCACCCGGCTGGTGAAACTGGCCGATGCCGTCCTGTACACTACAGCCTACAACAAGAGCCTGGCCATCAGCGGCGGCGCTCCCGTGTACAACGACACCCAGGTGCAGCATTACATCGACCAGGACGATCCCATCTCCTATCCCAACACGGACTGGCTGGGAACCATCATCAAGCCGGCCTCCTTCCAGCACAAGTATGGGGTGAGCATCAACGGCGGCTCCGAAAGGATAGGCTACTTCGTGCAGTTCAACGGCCAGTACCAGGACGGTATTTACCACAAGAGTGCCACCAATTACAACCAGTACAACCTCCGCTCCAACCTGGACATCCAGGTGACGGACCGGCTCAAGCTGGGGATTGACATCAACGCCCGTCAGCAGCACAAGAACTATTCCGCCTTCCCCAGCGACTCGTACGGTATCTTCTACATTGCCATGCGGATGCGTCCCACCGGCGCGGCCTATTTCCCCAACGGATACCTTCGCGGCGGCACCAATCCCGCCGTCCTTGTCCAGGACCTCACCGGTTACGACCGTACCACCATCAATACGGTGAATACCACCTTCACGGCCAACTGGGACCTGGGTTTCATCACCAAGGGCCTTTCCGTGAACGGTCACCTGGCCTATGACCTGGTAAGCAACTTCAAGAAAAACTGGCAGCAGAACTGGAACTATTGGTCCTATGACGAGATCACCGAAACGTTCGAGGAGCGTTCCAACTCCTACTGGCCCACTCCGGTGCTGCACGAGAGCCAGAGCCACAGCAAGAACCTGGCCCTCAACGCCAACATCAATTATGACCGGGACTTCAACGGCCACCACGTTTCGGCCCTTGCCGGATTCGAGCAGAATTCCTACCGCCTGGATTACCTCAGGGCCGGCATCAACAACTACTCCTCCGACATTCTGGACGAACTGTTTGCCGGAACCGCAGACAAGAGCTGGTACTCCATCAACGGTTACGCGCGCGAGACGGCAAGGCGCTCTTTCTTCGGCCGCGCAGGATATGACTACAAGAGCAAATACCTCTTCCAGGCCCTCGTCCGCTTCGACGGCTCCGAAAATTTCCCGGCCGCCAAGCGCTGGGGTATTTTCCCCGGCGTGTCCGTTGGATGGCGTATCTCAGAAGAAAACTTTGTCAAGGACAACTGGCCCTGGCTGACCAACCTCAAGCTTCGCGCTTCTTACGGTGAACAGGGTAACGACCAGATTGCCCCGTTCCAGTACATGACCACCTACGGTTACACGTCGGCCTATTCCTACAAGACCATGTTCGACGGCAAGGAAGTGAACTACATCATTCCCGGCGCCATTCCCAACCCCAACGTCACCTGGGAAGTGGCCCGTACCTGGAATGTAGGTCTGGACGGTACTGTCAGCAACGGTCTGTTCGGATGGGAACTGGAAGCCTTCTACACCAACCGTTCCAACATTCTGTGTACCAGAAATGCCTCCGTCCCTTATTACACGGGTCTTACCAACAGCCTGCCCGACGAGAACATCGGTATCGTGAACAACAAGGGTGTGGAATTCCAGATGAACCACGAGTACCGCATTCCCGGAATCGATTTGCGCTACAGGGTGCACGGCAACGTGATGTATGCCAGGAATACCATTGTCTATATGGACGAGACCCCCTGGCCCGAGGGGCACGACTACATGAAACTGGAAGGTACCCCCATGGGTTCCAGCCTGTATTACAGCGTGGGAGGTATCAACAAAACGCAGGCAGACTTGGATAGCCGTCCGCAGATGAGCGGAGCCACCCTGGGTGATTTCTGGTTCAACGACCTTGACGGGGACGGCCAGATCACCAACCTGGACCGTTACCGCCTGGACCGCACATCCGTTCCCCAGATGGTCTTCGGCCTCAGCGGAGATTTCTACTGGAAGAACTTCGACCTTTCCATCCTCCTGCAGGGACAGGCCCTTGCCCGCTACTACTACTCTCCCATGATGGATCCTGTGTCCGGCAACCTCGACCATTTTGCCGCCACCAACGCCTGGACCCTCGACAACCCCACTTCCGACTATCCCAGAATCGGCTCCACGGTGAGCAACGGCGGCGTAAACCGCTCGGACTACTACTCCCGTAACGCCGCCTTCCTGCGCCTGAAGAATGTGGAACTGGGCTATACCATTCCCGGCCGCATCTTCGGAGAGCGTTCCGGAGTCAGGGATATCCGCCTGTATGTGGCCGGTTACAACCTCCTCACCTTCTCCGAACTCAAGTATGTGGACCCGGAAACCAGCGATGAAGGGTATCAGACCTATCCGCAGGTAAGAATCTACAACTTCGGCGTAAAGGTTTCCTTCGCGGCTCCCAAGAAGGCCCCTGCATCCCAATCATCCAAATAAAGGCGACTAGATTATGAAAAAGTATATAGGTATTCTGATATTCGCGGCCTTTGCTCTTACCGCCTGCAAAGACGGTTTTCTGGACAAGACGCCGCTTGACAAGCTCAGCGAAGATGCCGTCTTCAATTCAGACGCCCTGGCCGAATCCTACGTGAATGCACTCTACACAGTCCTTCCGGATCCTTATCAGGAGGGCAACGTGGGTTGCATTACCGATGAAGGTTATTTCCGTTACGGAGGAACATCCACCCGTTACATCGCATCCGGTTTCATGGATCCCGACAATGTGATGTACAGCAACGAAGGCGGTCAGGCGCACAACACCCGAACCACCATCCTCAACATCTGGAACCGCACCTACCAGTGGATTTACCGGATGAATTATTTCCTGTCATACATCCAGGAGCACGAAACCGCCCTGACCGAAGAAGGCAAAACCCGCCTTATGGGCGAGGTCCATTTCCTCCGCGCCTGGTCTTACTTCCTCCTGATCCAGCGTTATGCGGGCGTTCCGCTCATCACCAAGCCCCACAGCCTGGACGATGACTTCGTAGTGACCCGCGCCAATTTCGACGACTGCGTGGACTTCATCCTCGGGGAACTGGACACCGCTTACGATCTTCTCCCCGGGAAGGACAAGTGCGCGAAGGGACGCATCAACAAAGACATCGTCCTGGCCCTCAGAAGCCGTCTGACCCTGGTGGCCGCCTCGCCCCTGTTCAACGACCCTGCCCATCCGCAGGGCAGCATCTTCCGGGGCGCTTACAGTGCCGACAAATGGAAAAGGGCTTTCGATGCCGCCAAGGCCATCGTGGACCGTGCCGATGTGGACGGTGCCTATTCCCTGGACGATACGTATGACGGTTTCTGGAAGGACGTGGACTCCCCGGAACTTATCTGGGCCAAGTATTTCATCGCCACTTCCGATGCAGACGACAACTACACCAAAAAAGCCCAGCTTCTCTACACAGCGGAGTATTTCAATGGCTGGGAGGCCTTCCATCCCACCCAAGCCGCCCAGATTGACTTTGAAATGGTCAATGGAAAGAAGTGGTTTGAAGAGGGCTCCGGTTACGACGAGAAGCACCCCTACAAGAACCGCGACCCCCGTTTCTATTACTGCATTGCCGCCCCGTTCTATCCGTATGCCTACTGCGACAAGGACGGCGCTGCCAGGGAGGACGCCCTTCTGCTGTACTACCAGTACGACGGCATGACCCGCGCAGATTTCCTTCTGTCCACCAATCCGGAAGAGCCCGGTTATTCCTCCAAGGCCAAACACACCGCTTCCGGCAACCATGGCGGCCTGGAATTGTACAAGTGGTACATCCCTACCTCGTATATATCTGAGTCCCAGACCGGAACCCTCCTGTATCCCTGGTTCCGCCTGGCCGAGATGTACCTGAACCTGGCCGAGGCAGCCTATCGGCTCGGAGACGAGGCCACCTGCCGCGCTTATATCAACAAAATCCGCCGCCGTCCGGACGTGATGATGCCGGAAGTGACGGAAACCGGAGACAACCTGTGGGACCGCCTGGTGAACGAGCGCCGCGTGGAGCTCTATGCCGAGACCTTCCGCTACTTCGACCTTCGCCGCTGGAAGATGGCCGATTTCTATGAGAACGTGCCCCTGGCCAGCGCCAAAACCATGGTCCTTGCCAACGGCGCCCAGATGGATACCATCTATCGTGTGGCCCGCCTGTACGATCCGGCCCGGAACAATACCAACTATTACTGGGGCAATACTCCCGCTTCCAAAACCTACCATTATTCCGGCTATACCAGCGATCCCCGCTACGACAAGCCCATCGAGTACATCGTTACATACAAGTGGCTTGGCAAGGAATATACCATCGACTATGGCGACTGTATCCTGAACCAGAATCCTACGCCCCGCTACTTCCCCGAGGATGGCCGCAACTATCTCATGCCCATCCCGCGCAACGAGATTACCAAGAGCGGAAGCAACCTTGTCCAGAATCCCGGATATCCTGAATAAAAGATGAAACGACTGCTTTTCATGATGATGCTCATGGTGACGGCCCTCTCCTGCCGGGAGGGTCTCACCCTGAGTTATTCGTCGGCCGATATCTCCGGAACGCCTGAAGAGCACATGGTGCTGGCCGGTTTCGCGGCCAGGAGCAAGCTCTCTGACGGAATCCATCTTCCTCTTTACACCCACTGCATGGTGCTGGGAGACGGGACCAAGAAGCTGTGCATCATTTCCAACGACCTTATGGAAATCTCCCCGGCGATAGCCGATACCATGCTCACCCTGATCTCGGAGCGCTCCGGCCTTCCCAAAGAGAACATCCTCATGCATAATACCCATACCCATTCCGCTCCCCGCTCCGGCGGTGCCTCCAATTACACCGGCGGCACCAACCGGGCCTGGAAGGAAAGGATGGTGGAAGCGGTGGTCTCCAATGCGGTCAGGAATATCCAGGCCCCCGGAAAACCTTTCGTTATGAAGGTGGGGAAGGGTGAGAGCAACATCAACGGCAATCGCTGCGAAAAGGACGGACCTGTGGACAGGGACGTCTATGTGGCCCGTTTTTTCCAGGACGGAAGTCCCGTTGTTTCCATTGTAAACTACGCCTGCCATCCTGTCAGCATGGGCCCTTCCAGTTATCTTCTGTCGTCGGACTATCCCGGCGTCGCGGCCCGCTTTCTTCAGGAAGCCTGGGGCGGGGAAGTGTTCCAGCTTTCAGGCGCCCAGGGCAACATTGATCCTGCGGAGGGTCCCAAGACAGTGGATTACGCCGAGCAATGCGGAAAAGAGCTGGCCGACGCCATCCGGGACATCCCGTTGGAGACCGTTCCCGAAAAGAACCTGCTCACCCTTGTGAACCGCACGGTGGACTTGCCTTACCAGGTGGACAAGGTGACCCCCGAGGCTGTCATCCGCCACGCCGATTCCCTGAGCGCCGCCGCCAAAACCGTTTTCCCGCGTTTCGCCGATGACGTGCAGGGTTGGAAGGAGGAGATTCTCGAGCGTTTCAAGACCGGGGAAGTCCCTTCCAGACTGCGTTTCCATCTTCACGGCGTGAACCTGAACGGCGTGGTGTTCTTCTTCTCCGACGGAGAGCCGTTCTGCGAATATCAGATGGAAGCCCGTGCAGCGTTCCCGCAAAACAAGCTGTTCTTTGCCGGCTACACCAACGGCCAGAATTCCTATCTTCCCTCCGAGCATGCCTTCCAGGTGCGCAAGGGCTATGAGTATGAAATCGAGCAGATGCACGTTTACATCAAAGCTCCCTATCCCCTGTCAGAAAAAATGCCTTCCATCTACCGCGAGGGCGTTTTGGAAACCATTCGTGAAACATTGAAAGACCAGTGATGAAAAAAATCTCCGTCCTTCTGCTTTTGCTGTCCCTTGGCCTGGGGCTTGCGGCAGCGCCGCGTTACAACATCGTACCCACCCCCAAAAGCCTGACTCCGGCTGAAGGACAGTTTGTCCTGTCCCCGAAGACGGATCTCGTTGTGGAGGATGCTGCGTTCACCGAAATAGCGGAAGATTTCCGCTCCCAGATTGTCCTCTCCACCGGATATTCCCTTTCTGGGAACGGGGAAAGAATTGTGTTGAGGAAGGTGCAGGGCCTGGGGAAGGAGGCCTACCGGTTGGATGTGGCTCCCGGGGGAGTAGTCATTCAGGCCAGCGAGGTTAACGGTGCCTTCTACGGACTCCAGACTCTTCTGCAGCTTCTTCCGGAGAAGGTGTACAGTCCCGTCAGGGTGAAGGGCGTCAAGTGGGCGGCTCCGGCCTGTCACATCGAGGACGAACCCGCTTTCTGGTACCGAGGGCTCCTGTTCGACAGCGGCCGTTTTTTCTTTCCCAAAGAGGAGGTCATGAAATTTATCGACCTCATGGCCATCTACAAGCAGAATATGTTTCACTGGCACCTGACCGAGGACCAGGGCTGGCGCATCCAGATTGACAAGTATCCCCGCCTCACCGAAGTGGGCGCCTGGCGCAAGGAAACGGCCTGGCACAGCGGTATCGGCAATGGAATTCCCCATGGCGGTTATTACACGAAGGAGGATATTCGCGAAGTGGTGGAATACGCCCGCAAACGCTGTGTGACGGTTATTCCGGAGGTGGAAATACCCGGACACTCCACGGCGGCCATTGCCGCTTATCCCGAGCTCAGCTGCTTCCCGGAAAGGAAATACGAGGTGGAAACCCGCTGGGGCATCTGGAAAAACCTTTATGCTCCCACGGCCACTACCTTCCGTTTCCTGGAAGACGTGTTCACGGAACTGTTCGAACTCTTCCCGTCCCCTTATTACCACATCGGCGGAGACGAGGCTCCCAAGGACGTGTACAAAGAGAGCAAGTATTGCCAGGACCTGATGAAGGTGCTGGGAATCGAGTCCGAGGAAGAGCTCCAGACCTTCTTTGTGAAAAGGATGGGTGATTTTCTCCGGAAACACGGCAAAACGGTCATCGGCTGGGATGAAATCCTGGACGGCGGCGCCCTTGAAGATCCCATCGCCATGTCTTACCGCGGTCATGCCCCTGCCGTCAAGGGCATCAAGCGGGGCATCCGCGTCATTCTCACCCCCAACCGCTGGTGCTATCTGGACAACCAGCAGGAAGACCAGCCGGATTCCGTGGCCCAGGAAATCTTCATGCCCCTGAAGAAAGTGTATAATTACTATCCTGCGGTAGACTCCCTGGCCGCCCTCAGCAAAGAGTTTATTGTGGGTTATGAGACTTGCCTGTGGACAGAATATATCTGGGACAACGACAAGGCCGAGAGCCAGGCTTTCCCCCGCAATGTGGCTGCCGCCGAAGTGGGCTGGACCGCCCGCCCCAACAAGGACTGGAAGTCTTTCCGGGAGCGCATGCCCAAGGTGCTGGGCACCCTGGACCAGAAAAAAGTGAATTACAGCAGGGCGTACTACAATGTCATCTTCGACTACGACCGCAACCTGCCTTTCCCCAAACCCATGAACCTGGAACTGGACTTCCCCTACGGGGAGATCCGCTACACCCTGGACGGGAGCACTCCCACCCGGAAATCCCCCGTGTATGACGGTAAACCTTTCCAGGTGGACAAGGGAAGCGTCATCAAGGCCCGTGGCTTTGAGGGCGGAAAACCCATAGGACAGGTAGTAACAAAGAGATTTTAAATGAAACGCTGCTTCGCATACCTAGTGGCCCTGGGCGCCCTCTTGATTTCCTGCACCGCCAAAAAGGATATGGCTCCCCTTGCTGTAAACCTGGTTCCTGTCCCTTCCCACGTGGACAGGGATGAGGGCAGTTTCTTTTTTTCCTCGGAGGTAAAAATCTTCCTGGACGAGGATACTCCCGAGCTCCACAGGATTACAGCGTTCCTGACGGACCGGCTCGCTTCTGCCGCCGGGATAAACCTTTCATTTACCCGGGAGAAGAACCAGCCGGGAACCGTGTATTTCATGAATGCCGGCCTTCCGGAAGAGGCCTACGAACTTCGCGTGGAGCCTCAGCGCATCGTTATCGACTACGGAACGCCCTCCGGCGCCTTTTACGCCGTCCAGACCCTTTTGCAGTTGCTGCCGGCGGAGGTTTTTGCCCCTTCCCGCCAGCGTGGTGTGAAATGGGAGGTGCCCTGCTGCCGCATTGACGACGCCCCCCGCTTCCCTTACCGGGGGATGCACCTGGATTGCTGCCTGCATTTTTTCAGCGTGGATTTCCTTAAGAAGTATATCGACGTGATGGCCCATCACAAGGTGAACCGCTTCCACTGGCACCTGACCGAAGACCAGGGCTGGCGGCTGGAAATCAAGAAGTATCCCCTCCTTACGGAGAAGGGACAGTGGCGCAAGGAAACCGTCATCGGCTCGCTGTCTTCCGGCATATATGACGGGAAGCCCTATGGCGGCTATTACACCCAGGAGCAGGTGAAGGAAATTGTGGCCTATGCGGCCGAACGGTATGTGACGGTTATCCCGGAAATCGAGATGCCGGGTCACGCCCTGGCAGCCATCGCCTGCTATCCGGAGCTCAGCTGCGGGCTGGAAGACCATTATGAGACGGCCACCCGCTGGGGTATCTTCAAACAGGTTTACTGCCCCAAGGAAGAGACATTCCGCTTCCTGGAAGATGTCATGGACGAGGTCTTCGAACTTTTCCCCTCCAAACTCATACACATCGGGGGAGACGAGTGTCCCAAGACCAGCTGGAAACAGTGTTCTCATTGTCAGGCGCTCATCAAAAAGGAGGGCCTGAAGGACGAGTACGAGCTCCAAAGCTGGTTTATCAGCCGGATGGAGCGATACATCAATTCCAAAGGCCGTGACATCATCGGCTGGGACGAAATCCTTCAGGGAGGGCTGGCTCCCAATGCGGCGGTGATGTCGTGGCTGGGAGAGGAAGGCGGCATCAAGGCGGCCCGCCAGCATCATTATGTGGTAATGGCACCCTATCCCAAGTATTACCTGGATTACTGGCAGGCCGACCCCGAATCCGAACCGCTGGCGATGGGAGGCCCCACCCTCCTGAAGACCATGTACGAGTACAATCCTGTTCCCGAGGTACTTACCTCGGAAGAGGCCGGTTACATCATGGGTGTGGAGGGTTGCGTCTGGACCGAGTATATGCCCACGCCCGAGCGCGTGGAATACATGGCCTGGCCCCGCATGTGCGCCATCGCCGAGAGCGGCTGGAGCAGCGCCCCCAAGGACTGGGACGGCTTCACCCGCCGGCTGGAAGCCCACCTGGGCAGGCTGGACCGTTTGGATGTGGGATACTGCAAGGCCTTCTTCGATCCCCTTATCCAGCTGCATAAGGACACGGAGTACAGCAAGGTGGTCAGCATCAGCGTCGATGCCCCGGATGCCGTCATCCGCTATACGCTGGATGGAAGCGAACCTACAGCCGCGTCGGAGGAATACTCTCTTCCCTTTGTAATCAACCGGAGCCAGGAGGTGGCCGCCGCCGCTTTCCGTTCGGACAAGAAGATAGGAAAAACTACATACAAAAAATTTTAACTATATCTGAACCATGGCTTTAAGACTTACAGAACAACCTTCCCTCTACGATCACCTGGAGAAGAAGTCTGTGGCTGAGTTGCTGTGCTATATCAATCAGGAGGATAAAAAGGTTCCCTTGGCGATAGAAGCAGTACTTCCGGCCATCGAAAAACTTGTTACTGCGATTGAAGAACGTCTCCGCGCGGGCGGCCGCTTTTTCTGGCTGGGCGCCGGCACCGGAGGAAAACTCGGCGTGCTGGATGTCCTCGAAGTTCCCAATACTTACGGCGTGGATCCCGAAATCTGGCAGGCTGTGCTGGCCGGAGGAAACGAGAATCTGGTCCTGGACCTGGAAGAGGCGGAGGACGACGTGGATGAAGGCTGGAGAACCCTCAGCGAGAAGCACCATATTACCTCCAACGATATTGTGGTAGGGATTTCGGCCAGTGGCAACACCCCGTATGTGCTGGCGGCCATGAAGGCCTGCAAGGAACATGGAATTCCCTGCGGAAGCATCTGCAACAATCCCGGCAGCCCCATTTCCGACTATGTGGACTATCCCGTCGAGATTATCACCGGTCCCGAATTCATCACCGGAAGCACCCGGATGAAGTCCGGAACTTCACAGAAATTGCTTTGCGACATGATCAGTACCACCCTGATGGTGCGCCTGGGACGGGTGGAGGGCAACCGCATGGTCTGTGCCAACCTCATCAACAACAAAGTGGTGGACCGTCTCACCCGTACCATGGTAGAGCGCAATCCTTCCCTTTCTTACGAATTCTGTGAAGAAACCATCAAAAAGTGCGGTGGCCTCAAGAAGGCGGAAAACTATCTCCGTGAAACCGGCGTCATCCAATGAAAAGAATCCTTCCCATAGTTGTTTTGCTTCCGCTGGCCCTAGCCTGCGGGAAAAAGGATACGCCTGAGGAGGGGACGGACATGACTCCGTTCAAGGGCTTGGTTATCAACGAGATTGCTGCACATGATGAAATTCCCGATGCACAAACGTGGGTGGAACTCCTGAACACGACCGGGGCTGCGATTTCCCTGGAAGGGCTTCAATTGTATGTCACGGACGAGTATTTCACGGACCAGAGCATCTGGAAGGCGGCCTCCGGAGCCCATCTGGGTGCCGGTGAGCGGCTTATCCTCAGCACTGCGGACGAAAGCCTGGTGACGGGCGTTTCATCGGCCAGCGATTTCGTGCTCCGCCTGGGCGTGAAAGACGGGACGGTGGATGAGTTCTGCCGGGACAAATCCTTGGAGACTCCTGCCGCAGCCTATCCCCGGGGCAGTTATCAGCGCATTCCGGACGGAGGGAACTCCTGGCGGAACCTCACCTACAATTCCCTCGCACAGGAGAACAGGATTTTTTCCCTGGAAGACTACCACAGGAACGCGGTCTGGGCCTGGAGTTCGCACGTGTCGGACATGATGGCCGGCGATGCCGCCAAACTCAAAAAACTCAAGGAACAGGGCTATGACCATATTCTCCTGAACTTTGTGGCTTTTGAGTCCGTGAACAGGCGGAACACCATCCCTTTCCTGGAGAAGTGCGAGGAACTGGGCATCATCGTGCATGCCTGGATGCAGTGTTTTTTCAAGGGAGGCTGGGTAAGTCCCGTGGACGACGAGAACAAGTGCTACCGGGAAGACCTGTATGCCGATATCCGCGAACATGCCCGCATGTACATTGAGGAATACGGGGTGAAGGGCCTGCACCTGGACTACATCCGTTTCGGCGGCACCGCCCATAAGCACAACGTATCGGCCGATGTCAATTCCATTGGGGCAGTGAACCGTTGCTGCCGCGAAATCAGGGAAATCACGGATTCGTACGAGGAAGGCCTGGTGACCAGTGCCGCCCTGATGCCGGAAAAGAACAGCCAGTACTATTACGGACAGGTCCCCTCCGAGATGGGCAAGTACATCCACATTCTCATGCCCATGGCCTACCGTTATTCCTATGGCTGGGGAGATTCCGGCTGCAAGGACATTGTGAACTGGTTCGCCGACAACAGTGCAGCCGCCGAGGTCTGGGCCGGCATCACCACCTACACCGGGACCGACGATTCCGGCGTGAAGGGAATGAGTGCCGAAGCCCTCCGCAAAGACATAGACGTGTTCATGGACTCCAGGTCCAAAGGGCTTGTCCTGTTCCGCTATGGCCTGGGTACGTTTCCCGATGTGACGGATATAAATTGAAAATATTGATACATTAACCCAAACTAACACAAATGCCAATGAAAAAGTTATTATGGTACGCCGTGGCGACTCTGACGACTCTCGCTCTCCTGGTCTCCTGTAAAAATAAGGAAGACGTCGGGCCCGATGAGAAAACAGTTGCCACCCTTGCGCAGGCCGAACTGGTGAATGCCGCGGCTTCTGCGTATGCCGCCTGGGAAGAAGACAATCTGATTCCCGGCGATCTGACGGTGGGAAGTGCGAAGCTCACGCTTCCCCAGTACCAGGAAGCTCTTGCCCGGCTGGTGGTTGCCATTGCGGCCTCCGACAAGAGCGAAATCAAGGTCAAAGGCTTCAAGGCAGCCGATCACCCCGACCGCGACAGCTATGACCAGAAGGAGATCGCCGTCACCGGAGGCGGCAAAATCAGCGAAGGGACAGAAGACCTTGCAGACCTTGCCAAGCGTTTTGTCGCGACAATGGAAGAGAAACTCACCGTTCCCAACCAGACCCTGGTGACCCGCGCCGGTTCCTCCGCCCTGGCTTTCTCCACCAACCGTCTTACGGTAACCATGCTCCGTGCCCTTGCCGCCTACAAGAGCGGCGCTTCCTTCCCCAAGAGCATCTCTACGGAATACCTCTCCTCTGCCGCCACCCTCAAGGGCTTTGCGCAGCAGTTTGTCGGTATCCTGGACATCTGGGAGAAGACGGTGGGTACGGTCAGCGCGGACGGTTCCCACTGCACGGACAACAACTCGGCCTGGCAGGACGTCCACTTCGTTCCCATTCCCTGGAGCGGTGGCTATTCCGACGGCGTGGACCAGTACGATGCCAAGTACCAGCCCTATTTCACCGTCACCATCGACGGCAAGACTTACAGCTCTGCACAGACCTGGGGCGTCGCCCTGCGCGGTATCATGAACCTGATTACCAAGGAAGGTGCTTCCACTTTCCAGCAGGAACGCAACACCATGATTCACACCTTGGCTAACGGTGGTTCCCTGAAGGATCCCATCCCCCCTGTGGATGAAAATGACATTTGGGGCCAGTATCCCTGGTACGAGAGCACCAATGACGGTGTCCCCATCAATCTCGCCAGCTTCGATCCTTATCTGATTGTCCGCACGGCGGCCTGGTTCCTCACCCGCCAGCAGGCCCTGGGCAAGATTGGCAACTACCAGATTTTCCTCCCCGGCGACCCCGACAACGGATTCGTCGAGGAAGGCGTAAACGGTTTCGTGAGCGCCATGCGTATGTGGCTCATCGCCGCCCGCTTCTACAAGTATCTGCTGGACAACAACATCACCGACAATGTTTACGACGCCGTGAAGAATGTCCGCTTTGACACTGACCTCTATGGCGTGGAAATGCCGGATATCAACGTCAAGGAAACCAGCATCAGCCTGCCCGCCGACGGCTCCGGGGTCTCCTATTCCTTCTCCTCCAAGGCCGCCTGGACGATGACCACTTCCGACGGCTGGATTCAGGTCAATCCCTCCTCGGGCGCAGCAGGCGACATCACCGTCATGGTTTCGGCCACGCCTAACACCGGTGAAGCCCGCGAAGGAAAGATTGTCCTCAAGGGCGGCAATGTGGACGGAATCGAGATTGATGTAAGGCAGTCCAAGTACATTGCACCCAGCGAAGCCAGCCTGAAGGAGTTCGCCCGGGAATTCGTGAACGGTCTCCAGGTCTGGGAGGCAACCGTCGGTACGGTGGAATCCGAGAGTGAGCACCTCATTGAAAAGGGTACTGCCTGGGAGAATGTACACTTCATCCCCGTGGGTAAAACCGGCGGCGACTATGACAGTCACGAAGGGAACCAGTACGATGACAAATATACTCCCTGGGTCCTTAACGTGGCCGGGAAGCAGTACACCTCTTCCGAAGCCTGGGAAATCGCCATCCGCGGCCTCCTGAACATGGTAACTATTGAAGGCGAGGCCTTCCTGAACACCATGGACGACCGCAACAAGCCCTATACCCTTGGAAACAACCAGAGTTTCGGCGAAGCCCCCATGCCTAATCACAGCGATGGCAACAAGTGGGGCGGTTATCCTTGGTATGAAGGCGCCGATTCAGACCTGGTCACCTACAACGGAGCGCCCATAGAGACCGTAGACCTGAACTTCATGGTGAAGGTAGGTTCCTGGCACGTAGTCCGTTCCTTCATTGCCGTGGGTTCGAACAATCCTCTCGGCAATGTCGGCAATTTCCAGCAGTTCGGTACCTCCAGCAGCACTTTGAAGCTTGACGGTTATGAGGGTCTCATTTCCCCGATGCGCGAACTGCTGGTGCTGATGCGCATCTACAAGTATCTGCTGGACAACAATGTCAACGAGAACGTGTACGATGCCCTCAAGGACCAGAAATTCGACTTCGACCTGTACAACCAGGGTTCCGTTGCCAAGAAATACACCGTAAAGGACTTTGCCCAGGAGTATGTCAAGATTCTGGATATCTGGCAGAACACCACCGGCACCATAGACATGCTCAAGGGTGAAGACTACGACGGCGGTGAATTTAACGTGGAAAATGCGCACTATGTACCTTCCACCACCACCATCACGGTGGGCAACAAGAGTTACAATACCGCCGATATGTGGGAAACGGCCCTCCGCTGCTACCTCCTGGTGCGCGGCTACGATGGCCTGGACACCGAGCATTATGGCAAGAACAGCATCGCGCCCCTTGAAGGAGGTGCCAGGGCCATGAGCGAAACGGACATCCCCGAGACCCATGGATACTATTTCGGCTCCAGCCCCTACAACGAGACTCCCGGCAATGGCGGCCATCTCGTGATGGGCAGCGACGGCAACGGTGAGCACTGCAAGGTAAAGCTGGACATTTTGGACAACTGGGCCATGCGTTCCCTGAATTTCCAGCACGGACAGACCATTACCAACCTCTGCGGTTATTCCGGCGGCCAGCTGGACGGCTACTATGGCTGCTTCTGCTCCATGCGTGGTCTTCTCACCTACGCCTTCTTCTTCAAGTACATGCTTGACAACAACCTGGACAAGGCCGATGCCATTCCGGCCGATACCATTTTCCGCACCGAACTGTTCGGCGACGAGTAAGTTTTTCGGCGGGAGGGGCCTGACCGTCCCTTCCGCTGCCAATGAAACCTGGAACAATGAAAAAGTACGTCTTAATTACCCTCGTTGCCATTGTGAACGCCTGCGTCTGCACCTGTGGCAAGAACAATGAGAACAAAGACCCCGACCCGGAACCGCCGAAGTTCACCCTGGACAGCTACAACGGCCATTTTGCACAGGCCCTTTCCGATGCCTACGACGAGTTCGAGAAGACCGGATCCCTTCCCGTGACGGTGAATGTGGAGGGTCTGTCCTACTCCAAGGGGAAATATACCCTGGCGGCCTGCATGCTCCTGGAAAAGATCCAGGCTAATCCCGACACCTGGCAGGAGGAGGATGTGGATCCATTCCCCGTGGCTTTCGGCAGCGAATACCGCTGGAACACCTACGATCCCGACGAGATTGACATGCCCCATGTCTTCTATCTGGCAAAAAGGCTTCTGGCATATTCGCAGGACCCTGCCCGCAGCGAGCATCAACTGCCCAACTATGTCACTTTCCCGTCCACGGATCCTTCGGCCGAAGGCTATATGCCGCAGCTTACGATGGTGGTTACCAGGCACGACAATCTGATGAACCTGGTAACTTCCATGGTGGTCCTGACCCGGGTGTTCAACTACTTTGTAAAAAACGAAGGCGTACTTCCTGAAAAAGTGTCTGCCTGGCCCGCCTCCTACCTGGGTTCTGTCTCCAACTGTCCCATTGACGACCCGGTGGTGATTGCCGCCCGGGACGAAGCGATCAAAGGCCTTCCCGCCGATGCCACCGACCGCCAGAAGGCCGAAGCCATCTACAAGTACGCCCGCGACGCATGGGAATGGGAAAACTACATGAATACCAGGAAGGGTGCCGTGGGAACCATCAAGGCCAAAGGCGGCAACTGCTGTGACCTGACCCACGCCACGGTGGCCATGTGCCGCGCCAGCGGAATTCCGGCCCGTTACCTGCACGGGCAGTGCTATTATTCCAGCGTGACCGGACACGTAATCCCCGAAATCTATGCAGACGGGAAGTGGTGGATCGCCGACCCTACCAACAACGACTCCACCTGGGGTACCCCCAAGTGGAAAGGAATGGAAACCTTCAACGGCCGTTACAATCAACTTGAGTTCTAATTTATGAAAAAACTGTTAGCAGCCCTGTCACTGGCGGCCATGGTGCTGTCCTGTGCCCACGGAACCCCGGAAGCCGATACCAATACCAATGGAATCTGGCTGTGGTCCAAATACATGAACGAGGTGAATCTGGACACGCTGGCGTCCAAGGATATCGGCAATATCATCCTTCACGAGGTGGCGTTCAAAAACCACGGGGAAGATTCGACCATGGCCTTCGTCCGGCGTGCCCGGCAGAAGGGAATGAAGGTTCACATCTGGTTCCAGTGTTTCTACAAAGACGGCAAGTGGATCAATCCTGTTGACGATGAGAACAATCGCTACAAACAGGAATATTTTGACGAGGTTATCGGGCGGGCCAGGCATTATGTGAGCCTGGGCGTGGACGGCATCCACCTCGATTATATCCGTTTCGGCGGCACCGCCCACAAGCATAATCCCTCCGAAGAAATCACCGCTACGGGCTGCGTGACGGAATTCTGCCGCCAGATCAGCGAGGCCCTGAGGGCCATGAATCCCCGGATTGTCCTGTCGGCAGCCCTGATGCCGGAGCCGGACAGCGAGCACTATTACGGGCAGGACCCCTCACAGATGGGGCAGTATCTGGACATCCTCATGCCCATGATTTATTACCACTGCGACTCTTATCGTCCCCACGGCGCCGAGTGGGCCCTTTCGGCGGCCGATCATTTTGCCACCCGGGGTGCCCCCGCCAAGGTATGGGCCGGCATCACCACATATGAAGACAACGACACCACGCAGGTGGTTCCCATGAGCGCGCAGAAAATCAGGAACGATGCCAGGATGTTTGTCAGGCGCTCCAAAGCTTCGGGAGTGGTCCTTTTCCGCTACGGCCTGGGAGAACTCCCCGACCTTCATGGAATTAAAGAAGAATAGCCTATGATACTGATTGCCGACAGCGGTGCCACCAAAACCCAGTGGTGCTGCGTGAACCCGGACGGCACCGGCCGCCAGGATTTTTATTCACAGGGGTACAATCCCAATTACATCTCCGGAGCAGACATTGTGGCCGACATCCTTGCCTGCCTTCCTTCCGGCTTCGACACCGGCCGTGTCACGGAGATGGCCTTTTATGGTGCCGGTGTAACCCCCATGCAGTACCCTTTCATGGAACGTACGCTCCTGCAGGTGTTCCCCATGGCCGGGAAAGTGTTTGTGGCCATGGATACCCTGGCTTCCTGCCGTGCCCTCCTTCAGCGGGAACCCGGTTTTGCCGCCATTCTGGGAACGGGTGCCAATTCTGTCCTGTATGACGGATGTAACGAGGGACTTAACATAGATTCCTGCGGCTTCATCCTCGGCGACGAGGGAAGCGGCGGATACCTGGGAAAACGCCTGATTACGGACTACATCCGTGGCAACATGCCCGCGAAGGTCCATGAAATGGTGGGGAAGAAGCTGGGAATGAGCGGAGAGGAGCTCATTGATACCATCTATACCAAACCTTTCCCCAACCGTTTCTGTGCACAGTACGCCAAGTTCATCAACGAGCAGCTGGACGCAGACCCTTATTTTCCGGAACTGGTGACAGATTCTTTCACCAAGTTCTTCGACCGTATTGTCACGCATTACCCCGACTACCGGAAATACGCCCTCAACGCAGTAGGTTCCGTGGCCTACTATTTCCAAGCGCTTCTGCAGCCCGTGGCAGAACGTTATGGAATGAAGATGGGAACCATCCTGAAGGCCCCTATGGACGGACTTGTGAAGTATCATACCACTCCGTAATAAGCCATGCCCAAAAACAAGTATATCCTTCCGCTGGCCTTTATCGGCAGCATGTTTTTCACGGTGGGGTTCGCTACCGGCATCAACGGGTATTTCGTCCCGTTCCTGGAAAACAACCTGAACCTGACATCAACCCAGTCCTATCTGGTCATTGCGGCCACCTTTACCGCTTTTCTGGTGTTCAGTTTTCCGGCTTCTTCCATTATCGGAAGAATCGGCTACAAGAAAACCATGTCGCTCTCGTTTTTCCTGTTTGCCGTGGCTTTCGGCCTTTTTGTCCCGGCGGCCCGGCTGGAGAGTTTTGCCCTGTATCTTCTGGCTTGTTTCATCAGCGGAACGGCCAATACGGTGCTGCAGGCGGCCATCAATCCTTATGTGACCATCCTCGGCCCCATAGACTCGGCCGCCCGGAGAATCAGCATCATGGGCATCTGCAATTCCATAGCGCTCGGTCTTCCCTCCGTATTCATTGCCGCCGTCACGCGCAAACCCATCGAGGCGGTCGGGCTCAACGATCTTAACCTACCTCTATATATCATCATGGCCGTAGTGGTGATACTGGGCATCATCACGCTTTTCGCTCCGCTCGAAGAAATCAAGGCACAAGGGGAGGAGAACGAGGAAGACTGTCCCTATGCGGCCGGAAAAACCTCCCTCTGGCAGTTCCCTCACCTTGTGCTCGGGGCCCTGGCGCTGTTTGTCTATGTGGGGGTGGAGAATCTGGCCCTCCTTACCGTGCTGGACTATGCCCAGAGCCTGGGTCTTGCCAACCCCGAAAGATACACCCTCTGGCCCGGTATAGGGATGGCGGCCGGATATATCATCGGCATTATTTGTATTCCCAAGTATATTTCGCAGGTCCAGGCGCTTCGCATCTGCACTTGGTTGGCCGTAGCCGATTCCCTGGCCATCGTGCTCACCCCTCCGGCCGTATCGGTCTGGTGCGTCGCCATCCTGAGTTTTGCCTGCTCCCTGATGTATCCTGCAGTCTGGCCCCTTGCCATCGTGGATTTGGGGAAGTTTACTGGAAAGGGCTCCTCGCTCCTGGTGGCCTCCATCGGCGGCGGGGCATTGATTCCTCTCCTGTTCGGTGCCATGAAAGACTGGTTGGGCATGCAGAATGCCTACTGGATCTGCCTCCCCTTTTACCTGTTAATCATGTACTATGCATACTACGGTTACAAGATTCGGCGTTAGCGCCCTGCTCCTTACCCTTCTTTTTTCTCTCAGGGCGGCAGCCTGCACTACGGCCATCGTATCGGCCGAGGCCAGCGCTACCGGCCGTCCCCTGATCTGGAAGCAGCGGGACGCCGACAACGAGCAAAACATCATGGTGCACATCCGGGGCGGGAAGTACGCTTACACGGCGCTTTTCGCCACCACCGATACGCAGCATGCAAGGGCGTACTCGGGCATCAACGAGGCGGGTTTTGCCATCTCCAACAACCTCTCGTATAATTTCCCCTCCCTGCTGGATTCTCCCACGCAGAACGGGGAACTCATGGCAAAAGCCCTTGCGGAATGTTCCTCCCTGGCCGATTTTACAGCCTTCCTGGATGCCTGGAAGCAGCCCCGGGGCATCAGTGCCAACTTTGCGGTCATCGATGCGCATGGCGGAGCGGCCTATTTTGAAGTCTCGGACACCTCCTGGGTCCGTTTTGACGTGCCGGCCGGAGGATATCTGTACAGGACCAATTTTTCGCTTTCCGGCGAAGAGAATGCGGGCGGCGGTTATGTCCGTTACCAGACCATCGCCAAGCGTATGGAAAAACGCGGCTCCAAAAAGTTCGATGCGGGATTCTTCCTTCGGGAAGGCCGGAGTTTCATCAATGTGCTCCAGGGGGGCGACGCATTGCGGTTCCGTTATGACGGCCTCCTGAACGAACACGATTTCATTGCCCGTGACTGCAGCGTGGCTTCCGTGGTGATTGAAGGGGTGGCACCCGGAGAGGATCCCTCCTCCGGCATGATGTGGTGTGCCGTGGGATGGCCGCCATCCTGTTATGCCGTCGCGGTGTGGGTGGCCGCCGGAGACAACCTGCCCGCCCCCGTCACATCAGAGGCCAACCAGGTCTCCCTGGAGCTGAAAAAAAGTGTCCGGGCCTTTCCCTGGGAAGGTGGTGAAAAGTATCTGAAAGTCAAGCATGTCCGCCGTATCCTGAAGGCCGTCCGCCGTTATGAGAAAGCGGAACTCCGGGACGGTTCAGTCCTGGATCTTCGCATGCGCAGAAGCGGATTTGACCTCGCGGCCGTCAAAGAGTACAATGCTGCTGCCCTGCAGCGCTTTGAAGCCTTTAAGAAAGAAGTGATAGTCCCTTGAGCCCCTGGATACTCCTTAAGATGAAAAAACGTTTTTTTGCATGCTGCCTGCTTCTGGCGGCCCTGTCCTTCCCTCTCGAGGCCGCGAAAAAGCCGCGGACAGACAGGGGAATCCGTTATCTGGACACGCATTTCCCCCTCTATGATTCTCTGCAGAAGAAGATCTTCCAATTTGCGGAGCTGGGATACAAGGAATTCAGGAGCGTGGCCATGTGGACCTCTTTCCTGGAGAGTCAGGGTTTTTCCATAGAAAGGGAAGCGGCTGGGATCCCTACGGCTTTTGTGGCAACCTACGGAAGCGGTAAGCCGGTGATTGGCATGATGGCCGAATATGATGCCATAGCCGGAATGAGCCAGGATACGGTCCCTTACCGGAAGCCGCTGGTTCCCGGCGCTTCCGGGCAGGCCTGCGGCCATAATGTGCTGGGCACAGGGTCGGTGGCCGGAGCCGTGGCGCTTTCGAAATGGCTGGCGGAAAGCGGACATGCCGGCACCGTGAAACTCTTCGGCTGCCCGGCCGAGGAGGGTGGGGGCGGAAAGGCCTATATGATGCGTGAGGGGGTATTTGAGGGTCTTGACGCTATGTTGGACTGGCATCCGGATACACGGAACACCGTGAACAGGACCTCCGGACTTGCCAACGTGCAGGTGCTCTTTACTTTCCACGGACAGTCCTCCCATGCTTCCGGGGCTCCGGAAGCCGGCCGATCGGCATTGGATGCGGTGGAAGCGTTCAATCATGTGATGAATATGATGCGGGAACATGTGCCGCAGACCTCCCGCATCCATTATGTGATAACCGACGGTGGAAAAGCACCCAATGTGGTCCCGGACAAAGCCAGCGTGAAGTACTACTTCCGGAGCCCGTCCAGGACCATCGTGAAGGATATCCTTCAGCGGGCCCTGAGCGCGGCCGAAGGAGCTGCCATGGGGACGGGGACCACCATGCAGTACGAGTTGGTCTCCGGTAACTACGAGCGCCTTCCCAACGACGAGATGGCCGGGCTGGTGGATCGTTCCCTCCGGCAGGTGGGCGGCATCCGTCTGGACGAGCGCGAGCTGGAGTTTGCCCGGGAGGTTTCGCGTGTTTCCGGATCGGATGCTTCTTTGATTGACAAGCTCTCGGTAGTGGTACCGCCTTCGGAGGAAGGCTACGAGGCATACGTTTCTTCAGATGTCGGGAATGTAACCTGGGCGGTGCCGACGGGCAGTTTCCGCTACAGCTGTTTCGTTCCGGGAGGTGTCGGTCACAGTTGGCAGCAGGTGGCCAGTTCAGGGACCACAATCGGAACCAAAGGGGCGCTGGGAGCCGCCAAAGTCCTGTACTTGTCGGCTGTAGAGCTGATGACGGATTCTGCACTTCTGGACCGTGTCCGCGCGGAGTTCCTCCGGAGACGCGGCCCCGATTTTGTCTTCGAGCCCATGATGGGAAACCGGCGGCCGCCGTTCCAGGAGGCAGCGACCTTGACCACGGTGCTGGATCCATCGGCCTTCCAGGCCGGAGACACCCCGTTTCTGGAAGGAGGGATTCCGTCCTTGCGGAAGGATATCGGCCTTACAGAGGAGGGGCTCACGTATTATGTAGGCCATTCTTCCATCCTGGACCAGAATAATTCTGGCCGATGCTGGTACTTCGCCACTACCAATGCCGTCAGGGGAGCCATGGAGTTTTCCGTCGTATATCCCTATTTCTGGGACATGATGGAAAAGGCCAATCTTTTCCTCTGCGAAGTGTGGGACCATCGGCAGGAGGCACTGGATTCCCGCTATAACGAGAAAATTTTCCGTCGTCCCACCTGGGACGGAGGGCATTTCCTGGAGGCGGCCTATCTGATTCGGAAATATGGGGCTGTCCCGGCTGCGGCCATGCCGGAAACCCATAGCTCCCAAAACAGCGGGGAACTGCTAAGGGCTCTCCGTTCACTTCTGAGGGACTATGGCCTTCGCATGCGGGAAACCACCGAGCCGGATACGGTAAAGGAGGCTGCACTCCGGCAGGTGTACCGGCTTTTGTGCAGCACCCTGGGAACTCCGCCCAAGGAGATTATCCATGCGGGAAAGAGCTATACACCGCAGTCTTTCGCCCTGGATTTCATGCCTTCCCTGGAAGGGTACGCCATCCTCATGAACGATCCGTCCCGTCCTTATTACAGGATGTACACGGTGGAAGGCTCCCGCGCAGCCGTGGACGCGCCTGACTGGACCTTCCTTAACCTGCCTGCAGAAGAGCTGGAACAGATTGGAATCCGCTCCCTGGCCGCCGGACAGAAATTCTATTTCACGGCAGACACCGCTGCAGACGCCGCCCCGGACGATGGCCTCTACAGCAGGAGACTCTATCCGCTGGAAAGCGAACTGGGCGTGAATGTGCATCAGCAGAAGCGGGAGATGTTCCTCAGTTACGGTGCGGTTTCCACCCACGCCATGGCGATGTGCGGAGTAAGCGTGGCCGATGACGGGACACCGCTCAAATGGGTCTCGGAGAACAGTTTCGGCTACACCAGGACGGACTCCGGCCTGGCTGCCATGGACGCGGACTGGTGGCGTACATACATGTTCCGCATGGCTGTGGAACGCCGTTTCCTTCCGGAGAGCTTGCTGCCATACCTGGATTCTACTCCGGAACGGATTCCCTACTGGAATCTGTATTGAGGTTCCCTACTTGGCCAGCCTGACATCCCAGCCGGAGACAATGTCCCCGTACAGGACGAAATATACGTGGAGGGCAGTTCCGCTTTCCAGGTCCGTGACTTCATAGACTTTGAGGCGGTCGCTTTCCTTCACCAGCTGATACTCGCTGAGCCTCAGGGCAGGATACTGGAGGTCGGGCTTGTCCGCCGCCATGCCGTTGACACTTCTGGCATGGATGGCTTCCCCGGCGATTACCCGCTGCATATTGCGCTCAATAACGGCCATCAGGCGATGGTTGTTGAAAGGGTTGGTGTCGGGGGCAGTCCCTGGAGCTTCGGGAAGCTGTCCTTTGTTGCGGACGATGCGCAGGCTGTCGGCGTATTCCTTGAACTGCTGCCGGAGTTCCGGGGTGTTCAGGCCCTCGACGGTGTAAAGTGAAATCCCCTTGGCGCCGGCGGCGAAGGCTGCGTCCATTTTGTCAAAGATGAAGGCGGGATCTCCTCCCAGTTCCGTGTCCACGCCGCACATGACGGTCATGTCGGCGGGAGCGGCGGCTACATTGGCAAGCGTGGCATCATAGGCAAACGATGCGTCCATGGTGTAAAAATCGGTATAGGCCATGGGGTGTACCATGTCCAATTTCCAGGAGGGCCAGTCCTGGAAGACCATGAAATTGGCCAGTTGGGCTGAGGCAAAGGGAGAGGCGGTGACCTTCTTCCCGGATTTGTGGACTTCGTCGCACAGGAGATTGGCTACTTCCGAAATCTGTGCGCTGCGGAAGGCGCACCAGGCGGCATCGCGGGACGGGTCTTCCTTGTCCAGCGGATTGTAGCCGTACTGGCCTTCAAATTTTTTCAGCATGGCCGGATGGTAGCCGAAGTCGTATTCCGGGAACACTTCCGTGTCCTGGAAGAGGCCGTAATTGTAGGCCAGGGAGATTGGCAGGACGCAGTCTATGAGGCGGCAGTAGTCCAGGCAGATTCCCTCGATGCCGTCAATGGCGCAGATTTCCGCCACTTTGGCCTGTAGGTATTCCCTGACCTCGGGCAGGGCGGGACACAGGAATTTATAGGAACTGACATAGGCCTTGTGGTCCAGCACGCTTTGTCCCAGGCGGTTCACGCTGAACCAGTCCGGATGCTTCTCCAGCATTTGCGGGCGCTCCTGGCGGGGCGGATTCAGGATCCATACCCATGCATAGACGCGAATGCCATGGCGCCGGGCAATCTCGATATCCCTTTTGTAGTCCTCTGCTGAAGCGGCATGCAGCATGACGGCATCCAGGCCGGCCTCTTCCATATGGGCGAAAGCTTGCTCCATATCAATGGAAGGGAGGTCTTCCAGCCAGGTCCAGAACATGGGGTCCGGGGCGTTTTTTTTGCTACAGGCGAGGGCCGTAAAAAGGACGGCAAGGGCAGTTAAGATTTTTTTCATAGCGTTCAATTCCAAGCAAATTTAATAAAAAAATTAAGAAATGCTTGGATTATTCATTCTTTCTTCTTTACTTTGCCAGTGGTATGACAGACAGTTTGGTCAATAAGTTCTGGTGGTGCACTTGCAGTTTTGTCCTGTAAGTCGCTTCGCCGTAGTTATACCTGAGCTAACAGCACGCTGACTTACAGTGTGCTGTTTTTTTGGATGCTTCGCTGCACTCGGTGACAGCGGCACAATTGGAATGAGAATTATATAAAACGATAAGAAAATGAGACAGAAAAAGTTTATGCTCCCGGAATCGGAGATTCCCTCCCACTATTTCAACATGCAGGCGGTGATGCCCAACAAGCCCCTTCCTTTCCTGCACCCCGCCACCCGGGAGCCCATGAAAGCGGAGGACCTGTATCCCATCTTCTGCAAGGAGTGCGCAGACCAGGAGCTGAACCAGACCGATGTCTGGATTCCCATCCCGGAGGCTGTACGGGAGCAGTACGCGGCATACCGCTGCACCCCGCTGGTGCGTGCCTACGAACTGGAGGCTGCGCTGGGCACCCCGGCCCACATCTACTTCAAGAATGAGAGTGTGTCCCCGGCAGGCAGCCATAAGCTCAACAGCGCCATTGCGCAGGCCTACTATGCCAAGGAGCAGGGTATTACCAACCTCACCACGGAAACCGGCGCCGGCCAGTGGGGCGGTGCGCTCAGCTACGCTACCAAGAAATTCGGCATAGACTGCGCCGTCTATATGGTAAAGGTGAGTTATGAGCAGAAGCCTTTCCGCCGCAGCATCATGCAGGCTTTCGGGGCGGCTGTCACGCCTTCCCCGTCCATGTCCACCCGCGCCGGCAAGGACATCCTCACTATCAATCCCAACGACCGTGGCTCCCTGGGCTGCGCCATCTCGGAGGCTATCGAGCTGGCTGTCAGCACCCCTAACTGCCGCTACGCCCTGGGCTCCGTGCTCAACCATGTGTGCCTGCACCAGACGGTGATCGGCCTGGAGGCAGAGAAACAGATGGCCCTGGCAGGAGAATACCCGGACATTGTGGTGGCCTGTTTTGGCGGCGGTTCCAACTTCTGCGGCCTTGCCTTCCCGTTCATGCGGCACAACATACTGGACGGCAAAAAGACCCGTTTCATAGCGGCAGAGCCTTATTCCTGCCCCAAACTCACCCGCGGCAAATTCGAATACGACTTTGGCGACGAAGCCGGCATGACGCCCCTTCTTCCCATGTACACCCTGGGCCACAGCTTCAAGCCCGCCTCCATCCATGCCGGCGGCCTGCGCTACCACGGTGCGGGTGTCATCCTTTCCCAGCTCATGAAGGACGGCTACATGGAGGCCGTGGACATTGAGCAGCTGGACTCTTTCAGCGCCGGCGTGCTCTTTGCCCGCACGGAGGGCATCATTCCCGCCCCGGAGAGTTGCCACGCCATTGCCGCCACCATCCAGGAAGCGCTCAAGTGCAAGGAGACGGGAGAGGCCAAAACCATCCTTTTCAACCTCTCCGGCCACGGATTCGTGGACATGGGTTCCTATGACAAATTCTTCTCCGGCGAGATGCAGAATTACCACATCTCGGAGCAGGATCTGGCGTCTTTCGTTGCCAGCGCAGACGCGCTGAATAAATAAAAGGCAGCTAATCCACCATCACCAGAACGGGGGCGGGGTGGGAGAAGTGGAGGGAGATGACGGGAGCGGTGGTGCGGTTGAGGGTGGCTTTCCACCAGGCGTCAAAGACTACGCCATCCAGCGGCCATTCCAGGCCCGTGGAGTGAATATTCAGCGAGTTGTCTGCTGTAAACAGTGAGATTCTGCGGCCTTCACCCAGGTGGAGGTCGCAGCTGTCTGTTACCACGAAGGAAGTGCCGTAGTCCGATACCATGCAGACTTTTCGCGTACCCAGCTGGAACAGGCGGGTGTATTCCATCAGCAGTCCCAGGTTGCCTACCGTGTGGTCTTCCCGCAGTCCGGTGGCCCCCAGGATGGTGATTTCCTCTACCTCAGGATGGTGCTGCAGCACCCAGCGCATGGCTTTGGTGAGGTCGTTGTGCTCCTGCTCCGATTCGGGCGCCAGTACTCCGGCATAGGCCTCCTGCAGTGCTTGGGGCAGGGAATCCATATCTCCTACTACCGCAAGGGGCCGGGCCGAGGGCTGGTGCGCCAGCAGTTTTTCCAGTGCTCCGTCACAGCACACCACGCCATCTGCCGTGTCCAGCAGGTGCAGCGGATACGGCTGGGTGGGGAATGCCCCGTCGCAGAGGATGACAATCCTATTCATCTTCTTTAGGTGCAGCTTTGGCTATCTCTGCTTTGGAGGTGCCGGGGGTGGCCCTGTAAGCGCCGGGATTCCGGAAGCCCAGCAGGAAACTCTTCACATCCATGCGTTTTTTGCCGCTTAGCTGCAGGTCCGTGATGCTGATCGCGCCGTCCTCCGTAGCGATGGCAAAGTAGGTTTTTCCGTCGGAGAGGACGGTCCCCGGAGCGGCATGCAGGTCCGTTCGCATCTGGCCGAAGTAAATCTTCAGCTGGAGGGGAGAAGGCCGGTCGGAGCCGGCCATGACGGCATCCCCGGGCAAAGCCTCCAATTCCGTAAAGGCGCAGGGATAGGGAGACAGGCCGCGGATGAGGTTGTAGATGTGGCGGGTAGAGTCGTTCCAGTCTATGTGCTGGAGCTCCCGCGTGAGCTTGGGAGCGGGCTTAAGCAGTTCCGAGCCCTGGATAAAGCTGCGCTGCACGCGTAGTTCTACATTCTTCTGGACCAGGCCTTCCACGGTTTCAATCACCAGCTGGGAGCCCAGTTCCATCAGTTTGTCGTGCAGGGTTCCGGCGGTGTCGGTGGGTTCTATGCGGCACTCGGAGCGCAGGATGATACCGCCCGTATCTATCTTGCGGTCAATCATGAAGGTGGTGACACCGGTAATGTTCTCGCCGCTGATCACCGCCCAGTTGATGGGGGCGGCGCCGCGGTATTGCGGCAGCAGGGCGGCGTGCAGGTTGAAGGTCCCCAGCTTGGGCATGCTCCAGACAACTTCCGGCAGCATGCGGAAGCCCACCACCACAAATAAATCGGCCTTCCAGGCGGCCAGCTCCTGCAGGAAGGATTCCTCCCGCAATTTTTCCGGCTGCAGCAGCGGCAGGCCTTTTTCTATGGCGTATCTTTTGACGGCGCTCTCGTTCATCTTAAGGCCGCGGCCGGAAGGCTTGTCCGGCACGGTGACAACGCCCACAATCTGGTACCCGGCCTTAACCAGGGCATCCAGCGGCCCCACCGAGAATTCCGGCGTGCCCATATAGACGATACGGGTTTTTCTGAACATACGGATAATCTTGCTTTTGACCCTCCGGTAGCCGCTTTTCATCAGGTCTGTATTGAAAAGGCTGGCGTCCTGGATGGCCTTGATAGTGAGCCAGGTGCCTATTGGCGCAAGTACCAGGGTAGAGATGAACTTGCCGAGGAAAGCGGACGTGGTGCCGTTGTTGGCAAGGCGCTCGCCGGTGATGTCCACCACCCAGTACAGCACGAAAAAGAGCATGGACAGGACGGCCGGCGTTCCCAGACCGCCCTTTTTGATGATGGCCCCGATGGGTGCGCCGATAAAGAACAGCAGCAGGCAGGCCAGCGCCTGGGTGTATTTCTTCCAGATTTCCACGTCCGTGCGGTGGATCAGGTGAATATAGTCCGCGGAGTCCATGATTTGGCCGTTGGCCATGGACTGGAGCTGCCTGGCACCGGAAGCGGCCCTTCCCAGCGCCATGTGTTTGGCCTGGATGGTTCTCCAGTTGGCTTCCGAGGGGATGGGCATAATCGTCTCTCCCTTGGACCGCCAGGTGGTGTCCAGCTGATCCTTGTAACCCACCTGCAGCTGCCGGCGAAACTCGTCCACGTGCCTTCGGGTGCCCTGGTTTACCAGGCTGGTGAGGGAGTCGTGGCCGAAGCGCAGGTTGGTCAGGTTCATCGAGCGCACCTGCTCGCCGTAACGGGCGCTGTCGGACTGCTTGAAAGCGTAGTTTTCCAGCGGAATCACCATCTCCTGGTTGCTGAAACGGATACGCCTCAGGGCCAGCGCGGTGTCCTGGTAGTGGCGCTTGTTTTCTTCCTGGTAGTTAACGCCGTTGAAGAGCTGGAAGGTGAGGTAGTCCTTGGCTTTGGACATCTTGATGATGCCGCTGTCGGCCATGGTGATGCGGGTATTGCCCCGGGTGGTGGTGTGGTCGTACACCTGGATGCCGTACATCATCCCGGTTTGGCGGTCCCTCTTTTCTACGCGCAGGATATAGCCGTCAATGCCGTCGTAGAAGGTTCCCGTGGGGATTTTGATCTCACTCTTGGTGCGGCCAATGTCGTCGCGCATGGTGTAGATCTGGTTGATGGAATAGGGAACCAGGCGGTCGCCGATATAAAAAGCGCCGATACTGATGAGGATGCTCACCGCCGTCATGGGGATGAGCACGCGCGTGAGCGAGATGCCGGAAGCCTTGATGGCTGTAAGCTCGAATTTCTCGCCCATGTCGCCCAGGGTCATCATGGAGCTGAGCAGGGTGGCCAGCGGAATGGAGAGCGGAAGCACCTGGCAACTGCCCCACATGAGGAATTCCAGGATTACCTTGAATTCCAAGCCCTTACCTACAAGCTCGTCGATGTACAGCCACAGAAACTGCATGACCAGTATGAACGTAACAATCCCGAAGATCGCGAAAAACGGACCTACGAAAGATTTTAACAGAAACCGGTCTAATCTTTTCAAACCTTATGCAGTAGCTATTTCTATCAGTTTTTCCAGTGCAGTGGGGAGGCCGTCTGTGAGGCGGCCGCCGGCGGTGGCAAGGCCGGGCTGTCCGCCGCCGCCGCCCTGGATAAACTTGGCGGCTTCGCGGATGTCCTTGCCGGCATTCTTGCCCTTGGCTGCCAGGTCAGGGGAGTACATGAGCAGCAGGTTGGGTTTGCCGTCATGGGCAAAGGCACCGGCAAGCACGAAGCGCTCCGTCCTCTTTTGCAAAATAAGGGCCACGTTGCGGGCAATGGCAGGGTCTGTGTCGGTGTCCAGGCGGGCCACCTGGATGCCGTTGATCTGAGTGGCCTCGCTTTCCAGCTTCCGGGCCAGCTCTGCGGCTTTTTCTGCGGCAATGGCCTCCAACTGCTTGCGGGCGTCGGTGTTCTCTGCCACCAGCTTTTCCACGGCGCCGGGAAGGTCCGGCACATTGTTCATCAGACCCTTGAGGTTTTTCACCAGGTCTTCCATCTGGTGGATGCTGTCCTCTGCTTTGGCGCCGGTAACGGCCTCGATGCGGCGCACACCGGCTGCAATGGCACCCTCAGAGACAATCTTGAACAGGCCGATGGTACCGGTATAAGGGGCGTGCGTACCGCCGCACAGCTCTACGGAGTCGCCGAAGCGGACAACGCGCACCACGTCGCCGTATTTCTCGCCGAAAAGGGCCATGGCGCCCATTTTACGGGCTTCTTCCATGGTAGCATCGCGTTTTTCGCAGAGCGGGTAGTTGGCGCGGACCAGCTGGTTCACGCGGGTCTCCACGGTGCGCAGCTCCTCGTCGCTCATCTTCTGGAAGTGCGAGAAGTCAAAGCGGAAGTAGTCCGGTCCCACAAACGAGCCTTTCTGCTCCACATGGGTGCCCAGCACCACGCGCAGAGCCTGGTGCAGCAGGTGGGTGCAGGTGTGGTTGCTCTGGATGTGGCGGCGGCGGGCATTGTCCACCACCAGGGTGAATGTCTGGGTGCTGCGGGAAGGAAGGCGCTCTGCCAGGTGGATGGTGAGGTTGTTCTCCTTGACGGTGTTCAGGATCTGGATGCGCTCGCCGTTCTCGCCTTCGATGTAGCCGGTGTCGCCCACCTGGCCGCCCATCTCGGCGTAGAAAGGCGTGCGGTCAAATACCAGCTGGAACAGCTCCTTGTTCTTCTGCTTGACGGTGCGCTGCTTCAGGAGGCGCGCCCCTTCCGTGTGCAGGGTGTCGTAGCCTTCGAAGAGGACATCGGCCTCGCCGAAGATCATCCAGTCGCCGAATTCTGAGGCGGTGGCGCTGCGGGCACGTTCCTTCTGCTTGCCCAGTTCCACGTTAAAGCCCTCCAGGTCCACCGTATAGCCTTTTTCGGAGGCAATCAGCTGGGTAAGGTCTATGGGGAAACCGTAGGTGTCGTAGAGCTCGAAGGCATCCGGGCCGGCCACCACCTTGGTGGCGGCGTTGCGGGCCATGTTCTCCTCCAGCATGCGGATGCCGCGTTCCAGCGTGCGCAGGAAGGCGTTTTCCTCTTCTTTGATAACGCTTGTAATCAGTTTCTGCTGGGCAGGAAGTTCGGGGTAGGCTTCGCCCATATCGGCCACCAGCTGGGGAATGAGGCGGCAGAGGAAAGGCTCGCTGAAGCCCAGGAAAGTGTAGCCGTAGCGCACGGCGCGGCGAAGGATGCGGCGGATGACATAGCCGGCCTTCACGTTGGAAGGAAGCTGTCCGTCTGCGATGGAGAAGGCGATGGCGCGGATGTGGTCCGCTACTACGCGCATGGCTACCTGTACGTTGCCGCCCTCCGCGTACTTATGCCCGGAGAATGCCTCCACCTGGCTGATGATGCCGCTAAAAACGTCTGTCTCGTAGTTGCTGTTTTTTCCCTGGAGGATCATGCAAAGGCGCTCGAAGCCCATGCCGGTGTCGATGCTCTTGGCGGGGAGGGGCTCCAGGTGGCCGTCGGCCTTGCGCTCGTACTGCATGAACACCAGGTTCCAGATTTCGATGACCTGGTCGTTGTCCGTATTTACCAGCTCCCGGCCTGGGATTCTGGCAATCTCTTCTTCCGGGCGAAGGTCTATGTGAATCTCGCTGCAGGGGCCGCAGGGGCCGGTGTCGCCCATTTCCCAGAAGTTGTCGTGCTTGTTGCCGGTGAGGACGTGATCCTCCGGCAGGTGCCTGAGCCAGGCCTTCCTGGCCTCGCTGTCCAGCTGGGTGCCGTCTTCTTCGCTGCCCTCGAAAACGGTAGCGTAGAGTTTGGTCTTGTCTATGCCATAGACCTGCGTGAGCAGCTCCCAGGCCCAGTCGATGGCTTCTGTCTTGAAGTAGTCTCCAAAGCTCCAGTTGCCCAGCATTTCGAACATGGTGTGGTGGCGGCCGTCGTGGCCCACGGCTTCCAGGTCATTGTGCTTGCCGCTTACGCGGAGGCACTTCTGGCTGTCGGCGGCGCGGGGGAAGGCAGGGGCGCTGTTTCCCAGGAAAATGTCCTTGAACTGGTTCATGCCCGCATTGGTGAACATGAGGGTGGGGTCATTCTTGATGACCATGGGGGCGGAGGGCACGATGGTGTGCCCCTTGGAAGCGAAGAAGTCCAGGTACTTCTGGCGGATTTCTTTAGCTGTCATATAGCGAGTTGTTTCAATTTCGGTTTAACTGACAAAGATACGCTATTTCCTCGAAAAAACCTATTTTTGGGCATTGGGCAGGATTTTTGCTATCTTTGCAGAATAGATTATGTCACGCATTGAACAGTACATAGTTGAACCGGAGACGCTGGTGGAGGATATCCGCAAGGAGAACAAACATCGGC
This sequence comes from uncultured Bacteroidia bacterium, assembly GCA_902788175.1. GTDB lineage: Bacteria > Bacteroidota > Bacteroidia > Bacteroidales > UBA932 > Cryptobacteroides. The sequence continues at coordinate 67,620 of CADAJF010000002.1, read as the reverse complement.
TGCTCAAGCTTTCGCTGGTGCTTGTTTCCGGGCTGGCCCTTTTCCTGGGCTACATGTGGTTCTACGTGTCGGTGCTGGGGCTGGATCTTCCGAAAACGGCCATCCTCAAGCGCCAGAACGCCGAGTGGAGCACCCGGGTGGACCAGATGCGCCAGCAGCTGGACCACTACGACGACCTCCTCACCCTCCTGCAGGTGCGGGACGATCGCATTTACCGCTGCGTTTACGGCCTGGACGAGATTCCCCAGGCGGCGCGCATGAGCGGATTCGGCGGAGAAAACCGCTATGCGGCGCTGCAGGGAACCGCTTTGGAAGACGTGGCCCGGCGCCTGGACGGCCTGGAAAAACGGGCCTACATCCAGTCCATCTCCTTCGATGACGTGTCTGTGCTGCAGCGTACGGCGGGAGACCTGGCGGCCCATATCCCTTCCATTCCGCCCATGAATCCGGATCCCTCCACCTATCAGCTTACCAGCCCCTTCGGCTATCGCTCAGACCCTATCCTGGGCATTGCCAAACTGCATTCCGGCATAGATTTCGCCTGCCCGCCCGGGAATCCGGTATATGCCACCGGCGACGGAACGGTGGTTGCCGTCAAACACGAGCAAGGCGGCTATGGCAACCATGTGGAGGTGGACCACGGCTTTGGCTACATGACGCGCTACGCCCACCTGGAGCGCACGGACGTGGAGGAGGGGCAGAAGGTCTCCCGCGGGGACTGCGTGGGGCTCAGCGGCCGCAGCGGCCGCATCACGGGCCCCCACTTGCACTACGAGGTCCTCTACCGCAAGGAATGCGTGAACCCAGCCTTGTATCTGGACCTTACCATCTCTCCCAAGGATTATTTCAAAATGGTCCGTAAACCTGCCAAGTGATGAGCCGCCGTGTCCGCATAAAAAAGATTCTGGGCGGTCTGGTCCGCTATCTGGTGGCAACGGTTTCGCTGTCCATTTCCTTCTATATACTCTTTGCGCTCATCTTTTCCACCCAGGAAGAGAAGGCCCTGCAGCGGGAAAACAACCTTTACAGGAGCCGATACCAGCAGATGAAGGAGCAGGAAAGCCTGATCGGCGATGTGGTGGACGGCCTGCTGGAGAAGGACAATGCCATCTATGAGGGCTTGTTTGAAACATCGGCCCCTTCGCTGGACGCCCTCACGGCGGCCGATGTACTGCTGGACGGGAGTTCCTCGCCGGACAGTTACCGCCTGATGCGGATGGCAGACCTGATTGACGACAACTTCGAGCAGATATTCCGCATGCTTGAAAGCCGCCCGGACAGCATTCCGCCCCTGACGCTGCCCCTCAAGGATATGTCCTATGTGCAGGCGGGCGCGTCCGTTGGCAACAAACACAATCCGGTGTACAAGCTGGTGATGCGGCACGACGGCCTGGACCTGATAGCTTCTCAAGGGACGCCGATTTATGCTGCTGCCGGCGGCAAGGTGTCCATGATCATCCGTTCCCACAGGGGGAAGGGGAATACGGTGGAAATCAATCACGGGAACGGCTTTACCACGCGCTACTGCCTGCTGGGAGAAATCTCTGTTTCCGACGGGCAGAAGATCAGGCGCGGCCAGAAAATTGGCACGGTGGGCATATCCACTTCCGTATCAGCGCCTCACCTTCATTTTGAAGTGCGCAGAAAAGGCGTTGTCCAGGATCCGGTGAACTACCTTTTTGCCTCCCTTAGCCCGGAAGAGTATTCCCGTATGCTGTATATGACCTCTGCTACCTCCCAGTCCATGGACTGAGAGTCCATGGACCTTATTGTCTTCGACATGATTGGGGAGGGAACTCCCCAAACCCCTCCGGTCGCTTCGCTCCGGTACTTCGATGAACCGGAGGACCTATTCTGCTTGGCATGATTGGGGATTTACGGTCGGGTCCAGTGGATGGTGATGCCGTCGCGCTCCATGCCGCGGAACCAGGTCATCTGGCGTTTGGCAAACTGGTGGATGGCATTTCCCAGGGCAATCACCATGTCGTCGTAGCTTAGTTCTCCAAGGATATACTGCGTAACAAACTTATACTCAAGGCCATAACGGATAAGGTCCTGGGCGGGGACGCTTTCCAGCAGGCCGCGTACCTCTTCTACCAGACCCTCTTTCAGGCGCTCCTCCAGGCGGCGGTCTATCCGCGCCACCCTTTCCTCGCGCGTGACCAGCGTTCCTATATAATATACGTGCTGCGGCAGGGCCGATCCCGGCAGTCCGTTCTCCTTCTCGAATTTGTAGCCCCGCGTAACGGATTCTATGTACAGGCCGGAGCCGCCGCAAAGGATGGGGATGGCTCCGCGCCGGCGGATATCGGCCCAGGAGCGGGCAAAGGCCGCCTGATACTGATAGATATTGTACTGGGTACCTGCCGGAACCAGGTCTATCAGATGGTAAGGCACGTCCCCGTATTCCTTCAGGTCCTTTCCCGTGCCGATATCCATGCCCCGGTACACCTGCCTGCTGTCCGCCGACAAAATCTCCGCACCGCCTTGGAGCGAAGCGATGCCGGCATCAGCCGGCCGGCCGTACCCGGGACTTTGCGGAGGCAAAGTCGTTGAGGGAGAAAAGGCCGCGGGGGATAATAGGGGGCAGAGCCCCCTCAAAGCCGAGGCAAGACGAACCGCAAACTTCGTCTTGCCGGAGGCCGTGGGACCCAGGACACAGATGAGGTCAATTTCCCCGGCAGCATAGGCGCTGGCGAGGGCGGCGGGGTCTATGGTCTCGGGCTCCGGAAGGGGGGCCATGGGCGGAATACCAGGGCGGTCCGGAAGGAGCTGGGTCTTGTTGAGCATGCTGCAAAATTACGGAAAAAGTGCTACCTTTGCAATCCTATGCCCAAAGCAAAAAGCAGCATACAGATTAAGAACCGCCGGGCCTCGTTCGATTACGAGTTCCTGGAAACCTATACCGCCGGCATTCAGCTGGTGGGAACGGAGATCAAATCCATCCGGGCCGGCAAGGTCTCGCTCCAGGACGCCTATTGCTACTTTGTGAGGGGAGAGCTCTTTGTCCGCGGCATGAACATAGCCCAGTACCACTGGGGCAGTTGGGGCCAGCATGAGCCGGTGCGGGACCGTCGTCTCCTGCTTAACCGCAAGGAACTCAGGCATTTGTATCAGGCGGACAAACAGAAAGGCCTCACGATTGTAGCCGTAAAGCTTTTCATCGCGGACAATGGTTACGCAAAACTTGTCATAGCCCTGGCAAAGGGTAAGAAGGAGTACGACAAGCGGGAAACCATCAAGAAGAAAGACCTTCGCCGGGAGATGGAACGCGGCCTGGACAGGTAAAACTCATAATTCAATTTGCCATGAAAAAGATTCTTGTAACACTCGCACTTATGTGCCTGGCCATTTGCTCTTATGCGCAGAGAGATGTCCCCGCCGGGGGCAGCATGGAAGTGGCTTCGTTAGAGTCGGATGCCTCGATTGGCGGTGTCGGCCAGGGCAAGCAAATCACGCTGTACAAAGTCAAGGACAATGACGGGAATCCCAGTTTCCTGCTTTGTGTCAGCCACACGCTGGTCTCCTTATCCTTTGGAACGGAGGATTCGGGCTCTATGTTCAGTCTCCCCGGTGGGGCTGTCCTGTTGGATTTTGGGACAACTTACCAGGAAGCGATGGACAATCTGAACGCACTGGTTGATATGTTCGCCGAGAAGGACGGTACGCAAAAAGAACTCACCTGCCGTGACGGGGACACTGTCCCGTGCACGCTCCACAAGGGCTTCCTGGGAAAGCACCTGGACATCGCGGAAACATCCATCTCCAAGAGTGACATCAAGTCTCTCATTTTCAGCTTCAAGATATCCAAGAAACTGCATCCGGACCTGTAAACCAGCATGAAAAGGATTGCCTTTATTCTCGCGGCAACGGCCCTGTTCTGCTTGAATTCCTGCAGGCTGCCCGTCAACCTGCTGGAAGACTCCAGCGGGTTTGTGGCCATTACCGATGTGGTCCCCGATGTAATCCTGGAAATCCGGTATTTCGGGACCTATAATTTTGTGGGGACCCGCATTGACGGATACAAAGCCCCGACGGCCTGGCTCACCCGCGAGGCGGCCGACAGCCTGAAGGCCGTGAGTGACGATGTGATGAAGCTGGGCTATCGGCTCAAGATTTATGATGCGTATCGGCCCCAGTGTGCGGTGGACCACTTTGTACGCTGGTCGAAAGACCCCTCCGACACGCTTACCAAACGCTATTTCTACCCCATGCTGGACAAGCCTGTCCTGTTTGAACAGGAATATATTTATGAGAAGTCCGGCCACACACGCGGTTCTACGGTGGATTTGACGCTCTTTGACATGACCACGGAAAAGGAAGTGGACATGGGCGGCACCTTCGACTGGTTTGGGGAAGAGAGCCATCCGGACTATACCGGCATCACGTCCGAACAGTTTGCCAACCGCATGATCCTTCGGGAAGCAATGCTCCGCCACGGCTTCAAACCGTTGGACAGTGAATGGTGGCACTTCACGCTCAAGGACGAACCCTATCCGGACACTTATTTCACTTTCCCGGTTTATTAGAATCTGTTTTGAAATGATTCTCAAAGTTTGCAAGTGTCCCCTTTTTTTTCTACCTTTGCCGTCCCAAAATATGTGGATAGATTTGGATTGCTTGCAACCACGTTAAAAAATGCTAAAATTACATTTCATATCAGTGTTTTGTGTTTTTAGCCTCCGCATATTTGCCCGGGGCTAATTTTTTTGTGCGAGGGTAAACTTATGGCAATGAAAACCAATTATTTATTTACTAGTGAGTCGGTGAGCGAAGGGCACCCCGACAAAGTGGCGGACCAGATTTCCGACGCCATCCTGGACCAGTTCCTGATGCAGGATCCGGAGGCAAAGGTGGCCTGCGAGAGTTTCTGCTCCACCGGCATGGTGGTGGTGATGGGCGAAGTGAAGGCCGAGGCCTACGTGGACATCCAGGGCACGGTGCGCGACACCATCCGGAAAATCGGCTATACCAAGGCCGATTATATGTTCGACGCTTCCAGCTGTGGCGTCCTGAGCGCCCTGCACGAGCAAAGCGCAGACATCAACCGCGGCGTAGAGCGCGGCCATGGGGAAGAGCAGGGTGCCGGCGACCAGGGCATGATGTTCGGCTATGCCTGCCGCGACACGGAAGACTACATGCCCCTCCCGCTGTACCTGAGCCACAAGCTGCTGGAAGTCCTTGCCGATATCCGCCACAACGAGCTTCACCTGATGCCCTACCTCAGGCCCGACGCCAAGAGCCAGTTTACCATCGAATACGACGGAACTACGCATAAGCCCGTGAAGGTGCATACCATCGTCCTGAGCACCCAGCACGACGAATTCGTCCCCGGAAGACTGGGCCGGATTTCTTACGTGGATGCCGTGAAGCAGTTTGGCCAGGCCACCGTGGATGCCGCCATGCAAAGCAAAATCCGCTTTGACGTGGAAACCATAGTCCTTCCCCGCCTGAAAGAGAAACTAAGCGAGGAAACGGCCAGTCTCATCCACAGTTTCATCCTGCATGTGAACCCCACCGGGAAGTTCGTGATCGGCGGCCCGCACGGGGATACCGGCCTCACCGGTCGCAAAATCATTGTGGATACCTATGGCGGCAAGGGTGCGCACGGCGGCGGCGCCTTCTCAGGCAAAGACCCTTCCAAGGTGGACCGCAGCGCCGCCTATGCGGCCCGCTACATCGCCAAGAACCTGGTGGCGGCCGGCGTGGCCGACGAGTGCCTGGTGCAGCTGGCCTATGCCATAGGCGTAGCCCAGCCCGTGAGCGTGTTCGTGGATACGTACGGCACAGCCAAAAACGGCCTCTCAGATGGTCAGATTGCAGAAAAGGTGAAGATCCTCTTTGATCTTACCCCGGCCGGCATCATCCGTCGTTTTGACCTGAAGAATCCCATCTACGCTCCTACCGCCGCCTATGGCCACATGGGCCGCAAGCCCTACACCCAGGCCGTCACGGTCCAGGGAAAGCACAAGATAGTGCAGTTCTTCGGCTGGGAAAAGCTGGACAGCGTGCCCGCCGTAAAGAAGGCCTTCGGCCTGTAGAAGCAGCCTTGCCGTCCATCCTCCGGGGTGGACGGTTTTTTTGCGTCAGCTTTGTTCTTCTGGCTTAGAGAACGGGAGCTGTTCCGGAGACTGGATGTGGTCGATGGCCTTTTCCGGCGAGATGATGCTGTGGCCGATACGCCTCTCAAAGTCTTCACGGGCGTTTCTGGCAACTTCGGCGCCTTCTTTGGCAACTCCGGCATTCTCGCGCAGGCCTTCCGGGTTGCGTTCTTTGCTGAGCTGGGTGGCGGCTTCTTCGGCCAATGAGTTCAACAGCAGTTCCATGTTGGTCATGTTGTCACGGAGATTCTCTTTGGTAAGGCCTTTGAAGCTCTTGTATTCCCGAGTGGTCATATCGCTCCAAGTTTTGGACATTAAGTCCGTGAGGAAGGCAAAATCAACCTCTTTGGTCACGCCGCCCCGCTTCCATTCGTCGGTGAGGCCTTTGCGGATTTCGATGGTTTTGATGCGGCGGGTAATCCAAGCCTCGGAATAGCCCAGGCGGCGGTAGTCTGCGATTGCCTGGTCTATGCTACGTTCTGGATCTATGGCCTGGTTGATGCGCTCTGCGGCAACGGTGGCCATCCACACTTTGATGGGTTCGGCCTTCTTGGAGGGGATGGACTGGATGATACGGAACATTCCTTGCATATCTGCCACATCGGTGTTATAACGTTTTCCATCTTTTGGAGACACCATTTTCAGTTGGAGACAATTTGTCACCAACTCGTTTCCTTCAGCAATAAGCCTCTCCTTTAATTTGGCCCAGTACTTCCTGGCTGTATTATAATCCTTGCTTTCCGTCAGCACCCCGCAAACATCAACGATGGAGAAGAACCATTCCTGCTTCTCTTCGTCCCAGGCGGTTCGAATCTTTTTCTGCTCAAAAAGTTGTATTCTTTCAATTTCAGACATAGCGTAGCGTTTTCTGCAAAGATAATTGAATGCGAATGCCGATGCAAATCTTTGCAAGGTTATTCGTCCGCCTCCTAGTCTTCGGCTCTTTTCAACGATAGCGAAACCCCGCTGCGGGCCAGGTCCCATTCCGGGGTGGGGGACCTCGCCCGCATAAAACGCCTCACAGGCCACGGAAAGCATTATTGGCGGGCCAGGTGTGCCACCTGAAAAAGGACCTGGCCCGAAAAAGAGACCAATGACATGAACCCCGAAAGTTAGACAAAAAACTTTCGGGGTTCATGTCACTTTGAGTCAGCCCCTTGTAGTGACAGGACAATACCTTAGTTGAAGAAGTACTTGATGCCGAGGAGAACCTGCCAGCACTCGTAGGTCTTATTCAGGTATTTGGTATAGGTCTGGGTAGGATAGGCGCCATCCACTTTGTTCATGGAGAAAACAGGCTTATTGGAAGCATCCACGCCTTCGTACTTGAGCGGGCTGATGGAGCCGGCGTTGGTACCGGTAGAATAGCAATCCAGCGCGTGCACGCCCCAGCTGCTGTTAAACATGTTGCCAATGTTGTCGATGGAAGCGCTCACCTGAATATTGTGCTTGGTGCTCCCGATATTGAACCTGAAATCCTTGGCGATATGAAGGTCGAAGCGGTGTACCCAGGGAGAACGGGCGGCATAGGCCTCGGCATACTGGCCCTTGTGGCTGGACAGATACTTGTCTTGCTCCAGGAAAGCCCAGAAGGCGTCACGGTCGGCGTCCGTCTTGAAGTTGAGTTCGGCCTTGTTGGCGGGAATGTACATCAAATCCTGGCCCAGGCCGTCACCGTTCATGTCATTGGAATAAGTGTAGCTGTTTCCATAGCCGGAGGCTCCGCTGTAATAGAGGTCGAAGTGCAGGCCCTGGGACTCCAGGTAGTAGCTGGCATTGAGGGAAATCTTGTCAGGAACCACATACTGGCTGCGGGCTACGGTCAGGAAGTTGGGACCGTCCACGGAAGACAGGCCCTGGTAAGCCGAGGAAGCGGCTGATCCGGGCATACCGGAAATCTCCTTGGATTCGGTATGGGTGTATGCTGCAGTGAGGTTGAGGTTGCGGGCTGGTGTAAGCTTGGCCGTGAGGTTGAAAATGTAACCATAGCCCTTGTTGGTATTGGTGAGTACGTAGGCATTGTTGGTGCCGTAAGTGTAGTTGTCCGGATACTTGATGCGCTGGTCGGGGCCAGAGAAGTGGCCGGTGAGCTTGCTCTCATCGATGTTCCAGTTCACGAGGCGCGTTCCCCAAATGGTCTTGTTGAACATGCCTTCGGCTGTGAGGACGAAGGGGAAGGAGACGGGAAGGGTCCAGTCCATCGCCAGGGAGGTCTTCCATATCTGCGGCATACGGAATTCGGGATCCACGCCGTTGATGTCGGCACTCTTGCCGATTTGTCCCTGTTCGGGAGTAACGTTGGTGTTGAGCCCCAGGATGTTGATATAATCGTCATTGTTGGTGACCAGGGTTCCTCCGGTGGTCTTTCCGCCATTCAGCTTGGTAAGGGCAGCCAGTACGTCGTCGGAATACACAACCTCACCGTTCTTGATGCTGGAAGAGTACTTCACGGTGGTCTGGATCATACCGGCGTTCTGCGGCATGTTGGTGAAGAACACCAGCGGGAGACGTCCCTGGAACAGGCCGGTACCGCCGCGCAGAACAAAGGTCTTGTCTCCCTGGACATCCCAGTTAAAACCAACGCGGGGAGACACCTGTACACGGGTGCGGGGCCACTTGCCGGTATCGATGCTCTTACCGCCGTAATCAATAGCTTTGATGGCATTGTTGGTCATGAGAGCTTTGTCGTTGAAGGCCAACATGTCTGCGCGGAGGCCGTAGCTGAGTTTGAAGCGGGAGGTGATGTTCCATTCATCCTGCAGATAAGCACCATACTGGTTGTAATCCACAACGCCGGCCGGACTACCCACGCCGTTGTTGCCGTAAGTGTAGACGAAGGAAAGCGGCAGATTACCGTTAAGAAAATCCTCGGCGCTGGCGAAGCGGTAATAGCCGGTACCGTTGCGCATGTAGGAATTGCGGGCATTCTGGTTCTCGAAGCTGACGCCGGCGGTTACGGTGTGTGAGCCCAGATACAAGGTCAGGTTGTCCTGGATGTTGAGCACATTGTTGAGCACACCGTTGTTGTAGGTGAAGAGCTCGTAACCCAGGGAAGAATAGGGGATGAAGTTGCCGGTGGAGATGTCTCCGTCGGTCATGATGTCGATATGCGGGAAGTAGCTGGAGTTGGAACCGCGCTGGTCGTTGATGTTGGTGAAAGTGGCGATGAAGCGGTTGCTCACGCTGTTGGAGAAGCGGCTGTTGAGTTCTCCGGCAACAGACCAGACGTTGTTCTGCTGGCTGTACATGTTGTTGGAGAACGGCTGGGACACCTTGCTGGCACGGTTATAACTCTTGTTGCGGAAGTTGTCGTCGCAGGAGTTGCCGTTGGGGGCATACCAGTACTTGTTGGTGGTATTGTTGTAACGGAGGCTCAGCTTGTGGTTCTGGGAAATGTTCCAGTCCACGCGGGCAAGAATCTTCATGTTGTCTGTGCCGCCGGGGTAGTCGGTGAAAGAACCGGGCTCGTACTTGTATTGTGTGCGGAGCTTTTCGGCAATCTTGTTCAACGTGGCAATTTTGCCGCTATCCTTGGTTTGGTCCTGGATAGTCTGCTCCGGCTTCTTCTGCATTTCGAAGTTCACGAAGAAAAAGAGCTTGTTCTTGACGATGGGGCCGCCCAAAGTGAACCCCCAGATTTTGTTCTGCTCGAAGGTGCGGTCTCCGATGCGCTCGCCCATGAGCTTGTTTCCGCGGGTACCTTCGTCGCTGTAATAAGCATAGGCAGTGCCCTTGAAGGTGTTGGTACCGGACTTGGTGATAGCGTTGATACCGCCGCCCACGAAGTTGGACTGACGCACGTCATAGGGGGCCACCACCAGCTGCACCTCTTCGATGGCGTCCAGGGAAATGGGGGTGCCGCCTCCGGGCAGGTTGGCCGACAGGCCGAAGTTGTTGTTCAGGTTGGCACCGTCCACGGTGAAATTGGTGCTGCGGCCGTCGGAACCGGCGAAACTCATGCCGGAAGCATAAGGGCTCAGCTTGGTGAGGGCGCTGATGCTGCGGTCGCTGTTGGGCAGGGCCATCATTTCGTCGTTGCTCACGTTCGTTGAGGCGCCGGTCTTGGTGGCAGCGAAACGGGAAGCGGGCGTAGCAATCACCACAGCCTCCATCAGGGCCTCTACGTCGTCGGCTAAGTTGCCGTCTAGAACATAGTTCTCACCGAGAGCGAGTTTGATGTCCGTGAAGCGGACGGTCTGGTAACCCAGGCAGGAGATTTCTACCACATACGGGCCGCCGGTACGCATGCCCTGGATGGTGTAACGTCCGTCAGCGTTGGTCACGGCACCATAGGTGGTACCGGAAGGAGTGTGGGTGGCCAGAACGGCAGCACCGATTATGGTTTCCCCCTTGTTGTCAGCTATTTGTCCACCAAGAGAGGCCGTGGTCACCTGTGCATGGGCAACCATACCCGAAAGCATCAAAATGCCAACGAGCAAAAAGCTTTTAAAAGCGTTTTTCATACAATGTTTGTAATAAATATTGATAGCTATTCTTTCTTTAGGAAGGCGGACGCAAAGATACAACTTTTATTGAAAATAACGGTATCTTTATTTGACTAGATTTTGAGAATAATTTTGCTTCCAAATCTCAAAAAAAGCAGTATATTTGTATCTTTAAAAAGACACTAGGACATCAATATTTTATTTCATTCTTTTATGAGAAACGCTTTTAAAAGCCTTCTGCTCGCATTCGCTACGCTGATTGCGGGCAGTGTAGCCTATGCTCAGGTGACCACCTCCGCCCTTTCCGGCCGCGTGGTGGACCAGAGCGGCGAACCTGTCATCGGCGCGGCCGTGGTGGCTCTGCATGAGCCCTCCGGTACCATCTACGGCGCCGTCACCAACGCTGAAGGCCGTTATACCATTCAGGGTATGCGTCCCGGCGGTCCTTACAAGGTAGATTTTTCCTGCCTGGGTTACCAGGAGTCCACCTACACGGGTGTCACTCTCCAGCTGGCCGAAACCTACAGCCTGAACGCCAAGATTGCAGAATCCAGCGAATTCCTGGAGGGCACGGTGATTGTGGCCGATGCCACCTCCAAGTTCGCCGCCCAGGAAAAGACGGGTTCCGTCACCAACATCAACAGCCGCCAGATTGAGGCTGTGCCCACCGTCAGCCGCAGCATCACGGACGTGACCCGTCTGTCTCCCTACGGCGGTAACGGCATGAGCTTCGCCGGCTCCGACGGCCGTACCGCCAACTTCACCGTGGACGGCGCCAACTTCAACAACAACTTCGGTCTCAGTGAAAACCTCCCCGGCGGCGGCAACCCCATCTCCATCGATGCCATCGAGGAGCTCCAGGTGGTCATCAGCCCCTATGACGTCCGCCAGACCAACTTCATCGGCGGCGGCGTGAACGCCATCACCAAGTCGGGTACCAACACCTTCAAGGGAACGGCCTATGTGTACCACCGCAATGAGAATCTTCGCGGTGACACCGTGGACGGTGAGCAGATTGCCGGAGCCCGCGCCAAGGACCGCAGCACCACCTACGGTTTCACCCTGGGCGGTCCCATCATCAAGAACAAGCTGTTCTTCTTTGTCAACGCGGAGTACAATGTCAAGCCCACCATCGTAAACCGCTGGAGAGGCTCCTCCAACGGCGTGGCAGACCCCGACAACTTCATCTCCCGCACCACCAACGCAGACCTCCAGAAGGTTTCAGAATTCGTCAAGGACAAATATGGCTACGTCACCGGCTCCTGGACGGACTTCCCGGCCGATGAGTCCAACGCCAAGATCCTGGCCCGCCTGGACTGGAACATCAGCCAGAAGCACAAACTGGCCTTGCGCTACAATTATACCCTCAACAACATCTGGAACAGCCCCAACGCTTCTTCCATGGACGGCGGCACCCGTATGGTGGACGGCCGTATGTCCAAGTCCTCCATGTCCTTCGCCAACACCATGTACTCCATGAAGAACCTGGTGCACACCTGGTCCCTGGACCTGAACAGCCGCCTCACGGACAACCTCTCCAACCAGTTCCTGGCCACCTACTCCAAGCTGGACGACATCCGTGGTTCCGGCTCCGATGAGTTCCCGCACATCGATATCAAAGACGGTGACCTGATGGGGGACGGCGTCGGTTCCAACATCTATATGGCCCTGGGTTATGAACTCTTCACCTGGAACAATGCCGTTCACAACACCGTGGCCAACGTCAAGGACGACCTCACCTACTACATGGGCCGCCACAAGATTACCGGAGGCGTGAACTTCGAGTACCAGATGGCCGACAACCAGTACATGCGTAATGGTACCGGCTACTATCGCTATGAATCCGTGAGCGACTTTATGAACGGCGCCACTCCCGAAGTTGTCTGCCTGACTTACGGCTATGACGGCGAAAAAGCCCCCGCAGCCCGTGTCCGCTTCTACAAAGGCGGCATCTATGCCCAGGACGAGTGGAACGCCACCGACCGCTTCAAGCTCACCTACGGCCTGCGTCTGGACGCCCTGCTGTTCAACAACAGCGACCTCATGACCAACAACGCCATCTATGACCTCAAATACTATCCCAAGGCCAAGAACTACGAGGAAACCAACATCGACACCGGCAAGTGGCCCACCGCCAAGCTTACCGTTTCCCCTCGCGTGGGCTTCACCTGGGATGTATTCGGCACCCGCAGCCTGAAGATCCGTGGCGGTACCGGCCTGTTCAGCGGCCGTCTGCCCCTGGTGTTCTTCACCAATATGCCCACCAACGGCGGTCTGGTGCAGTATCAGGCCCAGATCAATGCCGCCAATGCCAAGAAGATGGGCTTCACCATGGACGAGTTCGCCGGTGGACTGGTCACCGATGCCAACGGCAAGGCCACCGTGGAAGCCCTCCTGAACAAGCTTCAGACCCTGGGTTATCCTACTACCGTGAAACCTGAGGACGGCACCGTTCCTTCTGCCGTCAACGGCGTGGATCCCAAGTTCAAGATGCCGCAGGTGTGGAAGACCTCCCTGGCCTTTGACTGGGCCATCCCGGTCTCCTTCCCGCTCACCCTCACCGCCGAAGGTATTTTCAACAAGACCATCAATGCTGTAGCCATCTCTGACTGGTCTATCCCGAATGTGGGTGGTTTCGCCCGTTTCAACGGCGTCGACAACCGTCCCATCTATCCTGCAGGCTATCGCACCGGCACCAAGGCCTTTGTCCTGGAGAACACTTCCAAGGGCTATGGCTGGAGCGCCAACGTCCAGCTCACTGCCCAGCCTGTCGAGAGCCTCACCCTTACCGCTTCCTATGCCCACACCGTGAACAAGGAAATCACCGGTATGCCCGGCTCCGCTGCCGAGTCTGCCTTCACCTATGTTCCCACCGCAGAGGGTCCCAATTACATCGGCCTGCACAACTCCCAGTACGTGACCCCGGACCGTATCGTCGCTTCCGCTACCCATCACGACAAGAGCGGCAACCACTACAGCTTCATCTATGAGGCCTGGAGGGGCGGCGCCAACTACTCCTACATGATGGCCAACGACATGAACAGTGACGGCTACAACTACGATGCCCTCTACATCCCCACGGATGAGCAGGTTTCCAGCGGCCAGTTCCGCTTCGTTTCCAAGGACGATGAAACCCGTTTCATGGACTTTGTCCACAGCGATCCTTACCTGAGCAAGCACCAGGGCCAGTATGCCGAGGCTTACAGCGTATACAGCCCCTGGGTGCACCGCGTGGACCTCAGCTACAAGCACGACTTCACCGTGAAGATCGGCCAGACCAGGAACACCCTGCAGCTGAGCTTCGACATCAAGAACCTGCTGAACATGTTCAACAGCAGCTGGGGCGTCGCCAAGTACTGGAACTCCGCCCTTCCTTCAGAGGCCCGCATCCTCAAGTATGAAGGCGTGGACGCCCAGGGTTATGCCACCTTCTCCACGCCCGCTTCCATCAGCGGAGACTCTGTCCGCTGGACCCACAGCCGCAGCATCGGCCAGTGCTGGTATGCCTCCATCGGCCTCAAGTATCTGTTCAACTAATCTAATATCGGACTTCTTATGAAACTCAAATACATCTTTGCTTCCATCGTTGCCGCTTTGGCGCTCGTAAGCTGCGAGAAAGAGGCCGATCACTATCTGGACTCAATCAAGGTTTCCAGCTCCTATGTATCCCTGAACACCGGCGTAGGTGCCAACACGTCCATCACTGTTACCGCTACCGATTCCTGGTACGTATCCGTGGATGAGGATGCCGCCAAGTGGCTCACCGTTTCCCCCACCATGGGAGGTGCCGGTGAAACCACCCTCAATTTCTCTGCTTCCGCAGGGGAAGGAAGAACCGCCGAGATCCTGATCAAGTGCGGCGATCAAACCCAGCGCATCAATGTCATCCAGGGTATTGCCACCGTTTCCGTCGCAACCTGCGCAGACGTGATTGCCGGACCGGATTCCAAGCTTTACCGTGTCACCGGTGTCTGCACGGGCATCTATAACACCACTTATGGCAACTGGTACCTCACCGACAACACCGGCACTATTACCATTTACGGTACGCTGGATGCCAAGGGCAATACCAAGAACTTCCTGTCCCTGGGTCTGGAGGTGGGTGACGAGGTAACCGTAGAAGGTCCCAAGACCACTTACGGCACCACCATCGAACTGGTGGACGTTACCGTTCTCAAGATCAACAAGTCCCTCATCAAGGTGGAGGAAGTTGTGTACGCAGACCCTGACCTGAAAGCCGTTGAAGTTGCAGGCGGCGACGTGCAGGTAATGCTCACCAGCAAGGGTACCACCGGTATCGATGTCACCATCCCCGACGAGGCCAAGTCCTGGCTGGGCGTAACCACCGTGGATGCCGCCAGGGGTATCGTAACCCTCACCGCCCGGCCCAATGAGGGCGGTGACCGTTCCGCCGTGGTCAGCTTCGGCACCACCGACGGCAAGAAGCGCTACACTACCGAGGCTACCATCGACCAGAAGGGCGCCATCAAGAATGTCACCGTGGCCGAATTCCTGGCAGCAGCGGAGGGCAGCAGTGTTTATCGCCTTAACGGCTTGATCACAGGGCTGTATGCCTCCGATTCCCAAGGCAAGAGCTTCTATATCCAGGACTATTCCGGCAGCGTGCTGGTATATCGTGCCGAAGGCTTTGAAACCTCTGGTGCCAAGGTGGGCGATATTGTCACTGTCTGTGGAAAGCGTACTTCTTACAAGGAAACTCCCCAGATGGGTTCCGCTACCTTTGAAGCTATTGACAAGGTTGTTACTGCCGTCAAGGTGGCAGACTTCCTGGCAGCAGCAGAGAGCAAGGATGTCTGGTATATGATTTCCGGCACTGTCGAGAAACCCACCGAGGAAGGAACCAAGTGGGATATCGAAACCTATGGAAACCTTAACCTCAGGGACGAAACAGGTTCTGTTTATGTTTACGGCGTTTCTACCGGCATCAACGGAGAGTCCAAGAAGTTCAGCACCCTGGGAGTGAAGGAAGGTGACAAGATGACCATCATCGGTTACAGGACTTCCTACAAAGGCCTCAACCAGGTAGGCGGAGGCATGTATGTGTCTCACGAAGCCGGCGGCGGCCAAGGTGGTGGCGGCGGCGATACCTCGAAGGGTAAATATGTCGCCGTCAGTTCCACCCAGACTGACTGGGCAGGCAAGTACCTCATTGTCTGGGAGAATGGCGCCCATGGAACAGCCAGTAACAAGGACCTGGCCAAGACGGTAGATGTCACCATCACTGACGGTGCCATCTCTGCCTCTGAGGAAATCAATGCCGCTGCGGTTACCGTTGCAGCCATGGAAGGAGGTTACAGCATTACCCTCAGCGACGGCAAGTTTCTTACCTTTACAACCAACGGAAACCAGTGTACCTTTGCCGATGCCGCCGCTCCCATGAACTTTGGATATACGGATACCGGTATCAAGGTTTACGGCGTGGATACCGCCGACAATACCCGCTACCTCATGATGAACGCCTCGGGTAGTACCCCTTATTTCCGCGGATACAGGGAGACGAGTTTCATCAAGGAAGGCTCCTGGGTGCAAGGTTACTCTTACCCGCATCTTTATAAATTTGTCGCACAATAGTTTGAAGTTTCCATAACAGAATGGCGCAGCCTTCGCGGCTGCGCTTTTTTTGTTGTGGAAAAAATAGCTATCTTTGTAAGGATATGTAAAAGACTCGTCATGAAATACCATTTACTGTTTTTTGCGCTGATAATCTCCTCGATGATGACATCCTGCGGGAAAGACAATCCGTCCCAAAACGGGGGAGACAACAGCGGTGGAAATAACGGTTCATCGTCCCTGCCGGCGCTGATCCTTTCCCAGGACTTTACCAAGGGGATGGGGGATTTCACCGTGCAGGACAAGCAGAAGGGCGGCTTCAACAAACCGGTCTGGGCGTACGATTCCCAGAATCCCAAGTATGGTGTTCAGGCTACGGCCTCGGATGGCAGCACCAACTACAAGGCGGAAAGCTGGCTTGTCTCCCCGGAGATAGATCTCACGGAATACAAAGAGTCTGTCTATCTTAACTTTAATCACGCTTTCGCTTATGTGAAAAAGGGAACCGCAGCGGACCATTTTTCCGTGAAAGTGAGCGAGGACGGCGGCACCAGCTGGAAGAATTGTGAGATTCCCAAATGGCTGGTGGACCATAGCTATTTTGAACTGGCCCCGTCAGGGAATCTGCCCCTGGCAGCCTACAAGGGAAAGAAAATCAGATTTGCCTTTGTATATGCCAGTACCACGGAGTCTGCTCCCACCTGGGAGATCCTGGACGCGACGGTATCTACAGACCGTCTCACCGTACCGGAGGATGACAGGGGGGCAGAATACAAGCAGGTCCCTTCCTGGATGGAGCTTCCTCAGGTGAACAGTCCGGAGAATTATTACGCACATACTGCCATTCTCCGTTTTGACAGGGTGCGTAACTACTCTTTCTCGTACAATCCGGAAGGCAAGGTGTCGGACTGGGTGGCCTATCCCTTGTATGACCAGTTTACCAAAAACCGTGTCACCCGTTACGACAAAATTGTCACAACCAACCAGGCCTGGAGGTCCGATCCTTTTGTAAAAACGCCCAATGTCTCTTCCGGAGGAAGCTACAAATGGAGTACTTATAAAACCGGTTTGGTGCTCAGCCGTGGTCACCAACTCCCCTCGGCAGACCGTCTGGGCGGCGCCATGGTGAACATGCAGACGTTCTATACCTCCAATGTCACCCCCCAGGAATCCGGTTTCAACGGCGGTGCCTGGAACAGTCTTGAGACGGCAGTCAGGGACTGGAGCTCTTCCGCCAACAGTACGGATTCCTTATATGTGGTTACCGGCTGCATCGTGGACAGTACCTGTCCCAAGGTAAGCGACCACGACGGCCAGATGGTCTCCATCCCCAAGGCCTACTACAAGGCCATTCTGCGTTTGAGCAAGGGCAATTATATCGGTGCCGGCTTCTATTTCAACCATGTAATCAGCAGCAGCGGCAACCAGATCAGCACCGGCAGCTACAAGAACTACTCCTGTTCCCTCAAGGAGCTGGAAGAAAAAACGGGTATGGTCTTTTTTGCCAACCTTCCCCAGGAAACGGCCCAAAGGGTCAAAGCCGAGAACCCCAAGAACAACTCTTTCTGGAACCTGAAATAAATGAAACGCATTATCTTCCTGCTGGCGGCGCTGGTGCTGCTCTCACCCGTCCAAAGCTGCGCCAAGAAAAAGGGCGGGAAGCACGTAATCGGCTTCTATAACGTGGAAAACCTGTTCGACACCACGCACGACCGTGGCAAGAACGACTACGACTACCTCCCGGGCGGCGCCAATGAATGGACGGAGGACAAATATGCCGTCAAACTGGCCAACCTGGCACAGGTAATTGCAGATATGCGCGCTGAAAACGGCATCTGGCACACCGTGCTGGGCCTGGCGGAGGTGGAAAACCGCCAGGTACTGGAAGACCTGGTGAGCGAGTCCGCCATCGCCCCTGCCCGCTACAAGATTGTGCACCACGAAGGCCCGGACCGCCGCGGCATAGACGTGGCCCTGCTCTACAACCCCTCCCGCATGAAGGTGGTGGAAAGCGAGAGCATCCCCTTCGATTTCAACTCCTCCATCAAGTTCACCACTTATAATAAGAAGGAGCAGGCGGATTTCCGCACCCGCGATGTCCTGATGGTGCACGGCGTCATTGACGGAGAGCACTTTGCCTTCTACGTATGCCATTTCCCGTCCCGCAGGGGAGACAAAGGCCAGGACGTGCGCGCCCGCGCCGCAGAGATAGTCTATGACCACAGCCGGGAGATGCAACGCAGGCATCCCGGCATCAAGTGCGTAGTGATGGGGGACATGAACGACAATCCCCAGGACGCCTCCCTTTCCACCTACCTTCACGGCCGGCGCAAGGTGGCCGATGTAGGGGAGGAGGACTTTTTCAACCCCTTCTGGGAAATGCTGGAGGCGGGAATCGGCTCCCTTTATTACAGGGGAGACCCCAATATCTTTGACTGCATCCTGGTGAATGAGCCGCTGGTCCATGGCCAGGGCCTTACCATCAAGAAGCAGGGGCGCTACTACGGCCGCGTTTTCGAGAAGCCCTACATGACTCAGCAAAGCGGCCAGTACCGCGGAACGCCTTTCCGCACCTTCTCCAACGGGCAGTTTATTGCCGGTTACTCGGACCACTATCCCACCTACATTGTGATTGAGCCGTAATGCGTAGAGCCCTCCTGGCAGCCATCGCCCTTCTGGAGACCCTTCTCCTGTTTGCGCAAGAAACCCCCGCGGGGGGCGTAAAAGGGCGTGTGTTGTCCAAAACGGAGCGCTGCCCCCTGGAGCATGTGCGCGTGCGCCTGATGGATGGCGCCGCCCTGGTGCAGGAGGTGTGTACGGACGCCAGGGGCAACTTCCTGCTGGAAGAAGTGCCGGACGGAACCTATCTGCTCGTTTTCCAGGGCTCCGGCTATTTGGAAAACCGCCTTCCCGTAATGGTGGCCGAAGGCCGGGTAAAGAACGTCTTCAATATCCTCCTGGGAGAGGTGAACCGGGCTTCGGACAGCTGGGAAGATGCTCCCGGGGCCTCTTCAGACCTGCATAAAAACTACAGCAGCCTCCTTTTTGGGAGAACAGCCATCTCACCCCAGCCGCACCGCATTCAGGAAGAGGTGACGCTTGCCGGTGTGAGGATGGATGAGGAAGATCCCACCCTCTACGGCGGTCTTCTGGAGGCGCTGCGCAACAGCCGTTTCACCTCCGGTGCAGGCCTGTCGGAGACAGCCTTCGGCGGCCTTAACAGCGTTACGGAAATTTCCGCTACGGCCTCGTCCATGCGAAGCGGTTTCCGGAGCAGCCTGAGCACGGACAATGCCCTCTACGGCCTTCGAGCCGAAGCCTCCTACGCCACCGGCCCTCTGGGCGGCGGTTGGAACCTGGCCGCCAACCTCTCCGGCAGCGCCTGGCGGCAGCCAGGCACGGAACCTTATGCGTTTTACATGGGTGTGGACAAGAGCCTGGGGAAGGCGCATAAACTGAGCTCGGCCCTTATGCGGGACGTCAGTACCCTTTCCTTCCTCCGCTACGACTTCCAGCCCCCGGTCCCTTTCCGGGCCTTTGTGACAGCCCTGGGCCGATTCTCCGAAGGGGGAGGGACCTCCCTGCACCTGGCGGGTGCCTTCACCTGGCATGCCGGCCGGCGAATGGTCCTCTCCGGCGGCGTGGATGGGCGCAGCAGCCAAGATTCCGGCCGGGCTGGCGGATGGCTGGCCGCCCAGCTCTCTGCCGGGCAGTGGGGTTTTTCGGCCGGTGTCCAGGGCGGGGTGGAGGACCTCTCCTGGGTCAAGGGCCCCACCTATACCGGGAAGGTGGGCGTGAGCCGCCTGCTGGGAAAAACGCTACGTGTCTATGCGAATGCGGGCCTCAGTAAACTCTCGCCGGCCCACGACACACGCTACTTCTGCTCAGACGTTAATCTGGCCCTGGATACCAACGGGGCCAATATGAAACTCACCGGCTTTTATGAAAGCCCCGTAGGCACCGGCGACTATCACCTGGGCATGGATCTGGCATTCAAGGTGCCGATATACATCATTCCCAACCTCTCCCTCCAAGGCCAGGTTACGGCCGGCCACTTTGGCTCCGAGATGCAGGCAGAGCCCACTCTCCTGTACGGCGGCCTTTCGTGGAGCGCCAATGCCTGGTTCGTGGACGGCGGCTTCCTCTACAGGGACGATATCCCGATGGCAGACCTGTCGGCTGGAAAAACCTGGGCGCTGGAAGGGCAGCGGCAAGTGGGCGTTGCGGCCGGATTCCGCCCCTTCTTCGGGCATTGGGAACCGCCTGTACGCTATTCTTTCCGCGTTTTTTGCACACTTTAACAACTTTAACCATAATGAAAAAATTATTTGTCATTTTTGCCGCACTTGCCATGCTCACAGCGTGTAAAGAAAAAACCACCAACATCTTCCTGCAGGAGTGGGACACCCCTTACGGAACGGCTCCTTTCTCCAAAATCACTACGGACCAGTACATGCCTGCCTTCAAGGCCGGCCTGGAGGAGCAGAAGGCCAATATCGAGGCTATCATAAAATGCCCCGATGCCCCCACCTTCGAGAATACCATCCTTGCCTACGAAGAGGCCAGCCCCATCCTGGACAAGGTGTCGGGCGTTTTCTTTAACCTGACGGAGAGTGAATCCACCCCTGAGATGCAGGCCATCGAGGAGGAGGTACTCCCCCTGATCACCGAGGCTTCCAATGAAATCATGATGAACGAAGACCTCTTTGCCCGCGTGAAGGCCGTCTATGAGCAGTCCGGGAACCTTACCCGCGAGCAGCAGATGGTGGTGAAGAAAATCTACCAGAGCTTCGAGCGCAATGGCGTGGGCCTGGACCCCGAGGCCAAGAAGCGCTTTGCAGAAATCAATACCCGCCTGGCCACCCTTAGCCAGAAATTCGGCCAGAACCTTCTGGCAGAGAACAACGCCTTCAAGGAGGCAACCGGCATCACCGTCAGCGAATACTATGACTTCATGGGCTCCTGCGAGGACCGCGAAAAGCGCAAGCAGGTCTTTGAGGCCTATTCTTCCCGCGGTAACCACGGCGACGAGAACGACAACAACGCCATCGTCCTGGAAACCCTCAGGCTCCGCGCCGAGCTGGCCGCCATGCTGGGCTATCCCAACTTTGCTTCTTACCAGCTTTCCAACAAGATGGCCGGCACCCCCGAGACCGTGGACAACTTCCTGCAGCCCATCATGGACGCTTCCATGCGCAGCGCCAAGGTCCAGATGAAGGAAATGGAAAAGATGGCCGGTCACAAGATTGAAGCCTGGGACTGGGGCTACTACGCAGAGAAACTCCGCGTCCAGCGCTATGCCCTGGATGAGAACCAGGCCAAACCCTACTTCCAGGCCGACAGCGTCCTGAAGGGTGTCTTCACCGCCGCCGAAATGATTTACGGTATTCACTTCGAGGATGTTACCGGTGAGGTGGAGGTCTATAACCCCGTGGTGAACGCCTACAAGATTACGGACGCCGACGGTTCCCTGATCGGTATCTTCTACCGCGACTACTATGTGCGTCCCACCAAGCGCGGCGGCGCCTGGATGAACAATTTCCGCGACCAGAAGGCCGGTGTGCGCCCCATCATCGTGAACGTGTGCAACTACCCGGCCCCCGGCACGGATCCCACCGAGCCCAAGCCCAGCCTTCTGACGATTGACAATGTCCAGACTGCCTTCCATGAGTTCGGCCATGCCCTTCACGGCCTGCTTAGCCAGTGCAACTACCTTACGGTGAGCGGCACCTCCGTCACCCGCGACTTTGTGGAGCTCTTCTCCCAGTTCAACGAGAACTTTGCCTTCGTGCCGGAAATCCTGGCCAAGTATGCCAACCATTACCAGACCGGCGAGCCCATCCCCGCAGAGCTGGTAGAGAAAATCGAGAAGTCTCTCACCTTCAACCAGGGCTTTACCACCGGCGAGCTTTGCGCCGCCTCCATCCTGGACATGAAGTGGCACCAGCTCTCCGCAGAGGAATTGGCCAAGTTTGCCGGCGCCCAGGATGTCCGTGACTTCGAGACCAAGGTATGCAAAGAAATGGGCCTGATGGAAGAAATCATTCCCCGTTACCGCACCTCCTACTTCAACCACATCATGGGCAGCGGCTACAGTGCCGGTTACTACGGCTACCTCTGGAGCGATGTCCTGGCCGTAGATGCCTGGGAGAAGTTCAAGGCCGACGGTATCTTCAACAAAGCCACTGCCACAAGCTTCCGCAAGACCTTCCTGGAGAAGGGCGGCAGCGAAGAGCCCATGGTGCTTTACAAGCAGTTCCGCGGCTCAGAACCCGATCCTTCCGCCCTCATGAGGGCCAGAGGCCTGCAATAAAAAAGATGGCCGGTCAAAGCCGGCCATGACATTTGCGAAGTCACCCCCGGCTTGTGGACCGGGGGTCTTTTTTACCTTATGTAGCTGCTTAAAAGCTTCATGCTTCCCCCCTCGGGGATGAAGCAGATGTCGTCGGCGCTGGCCGGGACAAGCACGGTCTCTCCCTGGCGGATAGGAAGCTGCTCGCCGTCCACTTCCAGGGTGCCGGAGCCGGAAAGGCACATCACCACCATAAAGGAATCGATGGCGCTCAGGTCCTTGGCGTAGGGGAGGGTGAGGTCATAGATGCTGGTGGTGAAATACTGGCAGTTCACCACTTCCACTTCCTCGTCCTGGAGCGGGGTGTACTCTGTGCGGTAGCTGGGGTACACCGTGTAGTCGATGGCATCCTTGGCCAGTTCTGTGTGTACCTCGCGGGGCTTGCCGTCCAGGCCCAGGCGGCCGTAGTCGTAGATGCGGTAGGTAATATTGGACGTTTGCTGGATTTCTGCGATAAAGCAGCCGCCGCAGATGGCGTGGATGCGCCCGGCGGGCAGGAAAAAAACATCTCCGGGATGTACATCGTAGCGGGCCAGGACATCGGTGATGGTGCCGTCGGCCACTTTGGCGGCGTACTGCTCCGGCGTAATCTTTTCTGTGAGGCCGGCCAGGAGGTGGGCGCCTTCATCGGCCGCCACCACGTACCACATCTCGGTCTTCCCCTTGGAACCGTTGTGCCGCGCGGCGGCCAGTTCGTCGTTCGGGTGCACCTGGATGGACAGGTCCGTAAGCGCATCGATGAACTTGATGAGCAGAGGGAATTCGTCGCCGGTGTTCTGGTACACGTGCTTGCCCACCAGTTCTCCCTTGTACTCTTTCACCAAGGAGGCTATGGTACGGCCTTTCAGGGGGCCTTCGGCGACGATGCTCTCGTTGCCCGCGACACCGCTCAGTTCCCAGCTCTCGCCTATGTGTTCCTGCCGGGTTTCCACGCCCTTGTACGGGGCAATCTTCTCGCCGCCCCAGACAATGGTCTTGAAGATGGGTTCAAATTTAAGGGGACTCATGGCTTATTTGCTCATTTCGTATTCCAGGGTGCCGCCGGCTATGATCTGGGCGTGCTCGATGTAGGGTTTTTCGTAGGGTTGGCCGTTGAGTTTGACGGCGGTGATATGGCCGTCCAGCGGGCCGTTGGCGGTGATGGTGAATTCGCCGCCGGAGACCTTGACCACCTGCTTACGGAACAGCGGCAGGCCAAACCAATAGCGCGGGCAGGCGGGCTCTACCTGGTAGAAGCCCATGGAAGAGAGCACGTACCAGGCGCTCATCTGGCCCACGTCCTCGTTGCCGGCCAGGCCTTCCACGTCGTTGAAATACATCTCTTCATAAACCTGGTGCAGGCGGGCGGCGGCTTTGTCCGGGCGGCCCAGCATGCTGTAGAGGTAAATGGTGTGGTGGCCGGGCTCGTTGCCGTGGGCATACTGGCCGATGAGGCCGGAGATGTCCGGCGAGGCGTTTTCGCCCACCACGTGGTCCGGTGCCTCAAAGAGGCCGTCCAGCTTCTCCAGCGTGGCTTCCTTGGAGCCGAAGAGTTCTACCAGGCCGTCCACATCCTGCGGAACCAGCCACAGGTACTGCCAGCCGGTGCCTTCGGTGTAGTCTGACTGCTCGTGGCGGCTGTAGATGGGGTCGAAGGGCTCGGTGAAGGAGCCGTCCGTCTTGCGGCCGCGCATGAACTGGAGCTCGGGGTCCCAGAAATGGCGGTAGGAGTGGCTGCGCTCGCGGTAGGTGGCGGCAATGTCGGGGCGGCCCAGGAATGCTGCGCAGTTGGCCAGGGCACCGTCCGCGATGGCGTATTCCATGTCGTTGGCTACGCTCTCGTGGTAGAGGTTGGCCGGGATGTAGCCGTACTGCATGCGGAAGTTCTGGCCACGGTCCGGCGTGGTGGCGCTGACCACCATGGCGTCAATGATTTGATCGTCCGTGAGGCCGGCGCGGAAGCCCTTTACCACTGCATCGGCAAAACTGATCAGGCCGGGATTGCCCACCATGCAGTCCGTTTCATTGCCCATCAGGTGCCAGACGGGGAGGTCTCCCTGCTCTTTGTAAATATGGTACATGGTGGCTACCATGTCGTCCATCCTCTCTGGGTGGAGGAGGGTCATCAGCGGCATGGCTGCGCGGTAAGTGTCCCAGAGTGAGAAGGTTGTGTAGTTCTGGAAATCTCCTTTCCGAACAACGTCGTCCGAGCCGCGGTACTGCCCGTCCACATCGTTGAAGGCCGAGGGAGCAATCATCGTGTGATAAAGGGCGGTATAGAAGACGGCGCGCTGGTCCTCACTGTCGGTCTCGATCCGGACCTTGCCCAGTTCCTTGTTCCAGGCGCTGCGGGCACTGGCCTTCACGGCGTCGAAATCCCAGCCGGGGAGTTCTGCGGCCATGTTGGCCTTGGCGCCTTCTACGGAAACGGGGGAGAGGGCCACTTTCAGGAGCAGCTGCTCACCTTCAGCGGTGCTTCCCAGGCCCAGATAGCCGTACAGGGGCTTGCGGGTGCGCCCGCGTTCGCTCTCATTCCGGGGGGTTTCCGTCTCTGTGAAGCTGACACCGGGGCGGGAGAACTCTGCCCAGAAGAAGATTTTCTGGTTCTTGGCCCAACCGGTGGAATAGCGGTAACCGCCAAGGGCCGTCACCTGTCCGTTTTCGTTCTTTACCACCTGGAAGCCGGCGTCGGTTACATCGTCCCAGCAGCCGCCGTTTTCCAGGTCAAAGACCAATCGGGCGTCTTCTGTTGCAGGGAAGGTATAACGGTGCAGGCCCACGCGGGAGGTGGCGGTGAGTTCGGCCGTGATGTTGTAGCGCTCCAGGGGAACGCTGTAGTAGCCGGGCTCGCACACTTCCTTGCTGCGGTCCGCGTAGCTCCAGGCGCCTTCGTCCGGCTTGCCATGGATGCCGCGTCCCGGCGTAGTGGGGCCGGTGGTGGGCATGACGGTGATGTCAAAAAGGTCGCCGATACCGGTGCCGCTCAGGTGCGTGTGGCTGAAGCCGATGACGGTGTTGTCGCTGTCGTGGTAGCCGGAGCACCAGTCCCAGCTTTGAGGGATGCTGGTGGGGCCCAGCTGCACAAAGCCGAAGGGCACATTGGCGCCCACAAACACATGCCCGTGCCCGCCGGTGCCGATTTTAGGGTTCACGAAGGAGGCGTAGTCAGCCTCGGCCTTGGGGGTGCTGCAGGCGGCCATGACGATGGCGGCGGCAGCGAGGAGGAGTTTACGCATAGGAGGGGATTTTTATTGCTCGAAGTGCAGGATGCCCCAGGATTGGGGTTGGTGCATGTCCACTACGCCGGTGGGGTTCCAGACCCAGTTCTCTTCCGGGCCGCCGGGTTTGAGCCACTCTACGCGGGAGAAATTGATGCGCCAGTCCTGGAGCTCTTTGGGGTTCTTGAAATCTACGGTGAGGGCCTCGAAGGGGATGGCTACCTCCACCGTCCAGCCTTTGTCGGTGTCTGAGTTGTCATTGAGGGTACCGCTTACGTGGGTGGCCAGCTTGAGGCCGCGGCAGTCCCAGGGCAGGAAGAAATGGCCGTCCTGGCTGTAGGGGCGGTCCATCAGCAGGTCCATGACGGTGCCCAGGGCGTTGGTCTCAATCTCGAAGTAATTGCGGCAGTCTCCGTCCGGGTCTATGAAAATCTCGAAATCATTGTCTTTGTAGATGATGGCATCATGCTCCGTGAGGCTGGCAGTTACGTTCTGCTCATGGATGATACCGGCTATGTAGAGGTATTCCTCGTCCCAGAGCATTTTCATGAAGGTTTCCTGGGTGGGACGGGGTTCGAAGTCCACGCCGCGGATGTCTGCGAAGGCTTCGCTCTGGGGAGCGTTTTGCCAGTCAGGTTCGTCCAGGATGCCGTCCACCAGGATGATACCGCTTACTTTAGGAGCGTTGTAAATGCGTGGTTGGGGGGTCTGGGGGGCTTTTTCGCCGCAGGCGATGGCTACAAGCAGCAGGGCGGGAAGGAGAAAACGTTTCATGCGATGATAGTAAATTTTTACAAAAATAGTTATATTTACGGAGATTTAGAAAAAAGCGTCATGAAAAGAATCCTCCTCTCCCTTTTGGCAGCCATTGCCCTTCTGGCTTCCTGCACCCAGGAGCAAGCTAAGTTCCCTGTGTATGTTTGGCAAGGTATCAATGAAAAAACAGACTTTGACAAGCTCCAGAAGGACTTTCAGTTCTGGAAGTCCCAGGGCGTTGTGGGTGTTTGCCTGGAGAATGGCAATCCGGAGATCGTGGCCAAGGCATCGGCCCTGGCGCACGCCGAGGGACTGGAGTACCATGCCTGGATTCCCTGCATGCTGCGCGCCGATAAACCGCATCACTGGTATGCCGTGAACCGCCTGGGGCAGAGCGCCGATGAATTTCCGGCGTATGTCCCTTATTATAAGGCACTTGACCCCCGGAATCCGGAGGTGCATGCCCACCTTGTGGAGCAGATGACAGCTATTGCCCGCATTCCGGATGTGGATTATGTGCAGCTGGACTATATCCGTTACCCGGACGTTATCCTTTCCCGTGGCCTGTGGGACAAGTATGGCCTGGTGATGGACGAGGAATATCCCCCGGCAGACTATTGCTATTGCGACGACTGCGTAAGTGCTTTCAAGGAGCTCACGGGCATTGATATCAAGGAAGTGGAAGATCCTTCCAAGGTGGAGGAATGGGCCCAGTTCCGCTGCGACCAGGTAACTGCCCTGGTGAATGAAATCTGCGCCGCCGTGCACGCCGCAGGCAAGAAAGTGAGCGCCGATGTATTCCCCGGCCCTGCCTCTCACGCCCGCTGGATGGTGCGTCAGGAATGGGACAAATGGGATGTGGACATGCTCTTCCCCATGAACTACAATGACTTTTACCTGGAGCCGGCCCAGTGGGTGGGCACGGTAACGGCAGAGGAAGTGGCCGCCGCTGGGAATGTGCCCGTTATCAGCGGCCTTTTCATCTGCCGTGAATGGAAGCGGAAGGTGGAACTGGAAGACCCTGAAGAGTCCGGCCTTATTCCGTCCGAGATAGCTACTGCCGTAAACGGCGCCCGTGAGGCCGGTGCCGCCGGCATTTGCCTCTTCACCCCCGGCAGCATGACTCCGGAACACTGGGAAGCCCTTGCCGCCGCCCTGAAGGAGTAATTACGCCTGCAACTTGGCCAGGAATTCTTCCGGGGTCAGAAATTTTATGGGGACCTCTTTCTTTGCGTAGTGCTTAAGGAACTCTTTGTCGTTGGTAAGAAGCACGTCGCAGCCTGAGTCGTATGCGTGTTCATATTGAACGTCATCCTCGAAATCTCCTGTTCCTTTTTGCACTGCAGCGAAAAGGCTGAACTGGTCAATGCCTCCAATATTGATATAATTGCGTAACTCCTGCACCTTTTGCTTGAAATTGAGCAGCTCTTTTCCTTCTGTGCGGGAGGCTACATAAGCAGCGTCAACAATGCTCTGAGTGGAGAGTTCGCCTTCCAGGACGCCCTTTTTGATGGCCCGGAAAATAGCAGTGGAGGTTTCTGTAGAGGGCCTGTTGTCGGGACACATAACGTCTAAAAGAACGTTGGTGTCAATCATTACCTTTAAGCGCCGATGTTCCATATATGGGCAAGTTTAGGATCTGTTTCCAGCATTTCTTTCGTGGGTGAAGGGATGTGTCCCTTGCAATTAAATAAATCCTCCGGCTCTTCGAAGAATTCTTTGGGGAGTTTGGGCCAAATCAATTGGGTTTCCCTTTCCAATACGGTTTCTACATAAGCGTTTACCGACTGTTTCCTGAAACTGGCCTCCTTTTTTATCCGCTCCAATAAGCTTGGACGGAGGCGAAATGCGGTTTGTATCCGTGCTTGTGTTCCCATAGTATATAACATTTTATGCAAAGATATAACATTTTTTCAAAATTGCAAAACATCCTCCTTGTATTTTATGGAAAAATGATATGTTTTTGCAGGATTGATCCTACTCCCATTCGTCTAAAATCACCCCTCCGGCATTACCATTTGCACACCGGAAGAGTTCGTGGCCCTCATGAAACAATAAGGCCGGCCCCGGGAGGGGGGATGATGGTTATTTCACTTTTTCTGCCGATATTTGTGAAAAACCATGATTGTTATGAGAAAGACCGTTCTGGCGCTGGCCCTGCTATTGGCGGCCGCAGCGGGCACCTTGGCCCAAAACAAACATTCTGATGACTACCAGTGGCCCACGGATCCGCTGGTACTGGAAAAACTGGACCGCTGGCAAGACCTTAAGTTTGGCGTTCTGATGCACTGGGGGCTTTACAGCGTTCCGGGAATCGTGGAGTCCTGGAACCTTTGCAACGAGGACTGGATAGTGCGCCCGGAGGGAAGCACCTACGAAGGCTACAAGCAGTGGTACTGGGGGCTCTCCAAGGAGTTCAACCCCGTGGATTTTAACCCGGAACAGTGGGCCGATGTCTTCGAACGTGCAGGCATGAAGTACATGATTTTCACCACCAAACACCACGACGGCTTCTGTCTTTTTGACTCCCAGTACACGGACTTCAGCGTGGCCAAGGCCGGACCTTTTTCCACCCATCCCCAAAAGGACATAGCCCGGCATGTCTTTGACGCCTTCCGCCCCAAGGGTTTTCTGATTGGCGCCTATTTCTCCAAGCCGGACTGGCACTGCGAGGGCTTCTGGAACCCCTATTACGCCACGCCCGGGCGCGGTATCAATTATAAGGTAGAGCAGCACCCGGACTGGTGGGAGAGCTATGTGGCCTATACCAAGAACCAGCTGAAGGAAATCACCGGCGGCCGCTACGGACGACTGGATATCCTCTGGCTGGACGGCGGCTGGATTCGCGGAGACCAGGTGGGGCTGGAGGAAGTCCTCCCTGACGCCCGCAGGGTGAGCCCCGGGCTAATTTGCGTAGACCGCACCATCCACGGGCCCAACGAGAACTACCGGACGCCGGAGCAGTCCATCCCCGCTACGCAGCTGCACTACCCCTGGGAATCCTGCATCACCTTAAGCAACGACTGGGGCTGGACACCTGACGCGCCCTACAAAAGCGCCCGCAGGGTAATTGGCATCCTGGCCGAGATCAGCGCCAAGGGCGGCTGCCTGGCATTGGGCGTGGGTCCCACCCCGGAAGGCATTATTGAGGACAAGGCCGCCGATATTCTGCAGGAAATAGGTGCATGGCTGGAGCGATGCGGCGAGGCCCTTTACGGCACCCGAACCACAGAGCGCTACAACTGCGGCAAGCTCTGGTTCAACGCTTCCAAGGACGGAGAAACGCTCTACGCCATCTATGCCCTTCCGGACGGGGAGGTCCTGCCTTCAACGCTGTCCTGGACGGGGAATCTCCCCAAAGGCGGCAAGGTCACCCTCCTCAATAACGGGAAAAAACTCAAGGCCACAGTCAAAGACGGCACCGTGACCGTCTGCCTGCCCAAAAGCCTCCCCCAGGAGCCCCTGGCGTTGAAATTCAGCCTGTAGATTCCCGGTCAAGCCGGGAATGACACGGTGTCATGGCCGACTTGATCGGCTCTCTCTCCAAAAAATCGGGCGGCCCTGGGAGGGGTCGCCCGAAATCGTTCAGACAAAAACTTCAGACTACTTGAGAGCCCACCACAGCGGGGTGGTGATGTTCTCATCGGTCATACCCATCAGGTTGAGGGCATTCTGATACTCCTCGGGGCTGGCATTCCGCAGGGAAGAAGGATACTTCATACGCTGGGGGTAGTAACCTACCTTCTGGCCATTCTGCCAGGAGTTCTTGGTCCAGCCGGCGAGATAGTTCAGCTCCGTGGTGCTAACGGGAATCTCGAAGAACGGCAGGCCCAGGCGACGGTGGTCGCACCAGCTTTCCACAGGCAGCCAGGGAGCGTTGGCAATGTACTTCTGGGTGATGATCTTGGTGAGCTGGTCGTTGAGCTTCTTGCCCTTGTACAGCACCTTGGAAGCATCCGGATACTTGTACTGGGTGGTCTTCAGGTTGCCGGAAACAGGATCCTTGTAGTTGATGGTGTAGTTGGCGGGCTCGGCGGTGTGGCCGAACTTCACGGAAGTACCCACGCGGTTGTAGTCCTCGGAGTTGATGTAGGCGTTGTAGTTGGCATCTACGTTCAGGTACTCAAAACTAAGCTGAATACCAGTGTTGTAGGCTTCTTCTGCGCTGATACCGGCATTCCAGCCACGCACTGCGGCCTCTGCCAGGAGGAAGTAAGTCTCCCAAGGGCCGAAGAATACGCGGTACTCCTTGCTGTTACGATAACGCTCGGACAGCGGGGGGAAGGTGTGCCAACGTGTGTAGGCAACTTTCCTCGGAGATTTAGGACAAGTGCCGATACCGGTTTCATTCCAGAAGGTATCGTCAAAAGCCCAGCCGCTCACCATGCCGTTCCAGGAGTAGGTGACATCGATGGGCAGCGCCTCGTTCTTTTTGTCAAGATACGGAGTGATAGGAAGAGCCTTTTCGTCTTCGCCGTCAGGCTTCGGAGGACGGGGGGAAGTGCAATAGCCCGTCTCAATACGATTGTCGTAGTCTCCGGGAAGGGTGTAGTACGCAAACGCGCGGGGATCAATCTTGGACGGGATACCGTCGAAGAAATAACCCCAGGTAGGACTGTCGGAGGGCTCATAAATAATCTTTCCGTCCTTGTTCACCATATGGATTCCAAGATACTCGTGAGCATCCTTAATGTAGGGGCCATAGGTTTCAGCTATCTTGGTAGCACTGGGTGCTTCTTTATAAAAACGCTTCCCGCTATCTTGAAGGATATCCTCTACTTTGGCACCACCAAAATTTGTCATGAGGTTGGCCATGGTGTTGGACAGCAGCAGGCGGTTCCAGGTACGGCTCATTACACCGGAAAGGTCCCACCAGCCGTCTTTTTCCGCTACTCTGAAAGTCCCCTCGATGGTGCGGACACCACCACCTGCGGCCAAAGCTTTTTCGAATTCGGCCTTGGCAGTAGAAGGTTGTACCTCAGAAAGGCGCATGGCAAGCCTCATCCACATGGAGATACCGAAGTCCTTCCATTTGGCGGGATCCATCCCGTAGGCTGGATCGGCGTTTTTCTCTGTATCGTTCGGTGCCAGACTTAAATCAATGGCCGGGATAGCCTCTGCAAGCTCAGTATACATGAACTTATAACAATCTTCCACACTCTGGTACTTGGGAGAAATAGACTCAAAATCAGTGGTAAATGAACCGAACGAGTCAACGAACTCGGTCAGCAAATACACGCGCCAGATGCGGGCATAAGCTATAGTATTGGCAAAAGAGACCTTTTCGTGATCGGAAAGCTCGCCGAACTCCCCATCAAGCCATTGCTTGGCAACGATAATTGCATTGTTTGCGGAAGTAATGCAACTGCGCGTAATGCCATATAAGCAACTAGCATAGTCGTCATAGGATTCGCCTCCAGTTACGCCATAACCGTCATCTCCGTTAATGTGCCCCAGAGAGGCCCAATAAATAACAAAGACACGCTCCGCGTCGTTAGGATTCTGCTGGTCTGACACGATAGCCCTATCCAGAGCCCAGTAAGGCTTAAGGTCCTGGGCACCAGCCGCTTTGGGGTCTTTGTTGATTTCCTCAAAGTCACGGCAGGCGACCAAGGCTACCAGACCCGCTGCTAAAGCAAGTATTTTATTAATTTTCATGGTATACGCAATGATTAGAATCCGAAGGATACATTGAAGACATAGGCACGGGAAGTAGGTGTGGCACCATACTCAAAGCCAGTGGCGTTGGTAGAAGTTGCGTAGATGGATTCCGGATCCAGGCCACGCATCTTGCTGTAGAGCATCAGGACGTTGGTGCAGGAGAAGCCCAGTTTGATGGACTGGAAAACGCCGTTGCCCAGGACCTTGCGGGGGATGCTGTAGCTGATACCGATGTTACGCAGACGGACGTTGGTGGCGTCGTAAAGGTTCTCCTCGGTGATACCCAGGTTGCCGCCGGCGCGGCCGGCGACCTGCTGCCAGTATCTCTGGGCAGTGGTTGTTTTGGTATTCTCGAAGTAGTTGCCATTCTCGTCCTTCTGGACGCCTTCGATGAGAAGAGAGTCCTCTTCGCGGCCATCTACGGTCCAGGCGGCGGTGCCGGCGTTCTCCATGGTACCCAGGGTGCCGGAGAACATCTTGCCGCCGATACGGGCGTCAATCTGGAAGCTGAAGGTGAGGTCTTTCCAGGTGAAGTTGTTGATCCAGCCCAGGTTGGCCACGGGGTTCTGGTTGCCCAGGTAATGGGAACCACCAGCCGAGGTAGGCAAACCGTCTCCATTAAGGATAAGCTTGCCATAGTGCTCGCTGGTCTCGTCTTCTACACGCGCATACTTGGAGCCGTAAATGTCACCATATTCTCCACCTACCTTGGCCACAATACGCAAGTTGTCATATCCGCCGAGGCTGAATTCTTCAACACCTTCAGCGAGGTCAATTATTTTGTTCTTGTTGGTGGCGAAGTTGAAGGTGGAACGCCACAGGAAGTCACGGTTGCGAACAGGTTCCACGTTCAGCACCGCTTCCCAACCCTGGTTCTGGATATTACCCGCATTGATTTTCTTGCTGGAATAAGCGATAGAACTGCTGGGAAGATTGATGAGCTGGTTGGTGGCATTGGTCTTGTACCAGGATACATCCAGGCCTACGCGGCTGTCGAAGAAGCGCAGGTCCAGACCGGCTTCCCAGGACTTAATCAGCTCATTTTTTACATTATCGTCATACAAAACACTTTCAGACCAGAAAATAGGATTGCTGAAATTGTCAGTTCCGGACTTGTAAACGTTGTACAACTGATAAGGGTTCATGTCATTACCCACCTCTGCATAGGAGGCGCGGAGCTTGGCAAAGCTGAGCCAGCCGGGAATCTCCGAGTACTTGGCAAGCATGTCCGTGATAACCCAGGCAAGGGAGACGGAAGGATAGAGGTAGGAGCGGTTCTTGGGGCTGAGGGTGGAGGTCCAGTCGTTGCGCAGGGTGGCATCGAGGAACACCCAGCCGCCGTAGTTGAACTGCACGCTGCCGTAGAGGGAGTTCATCTTGCGATGGCTGTAACTCTCGGAAACGGTGGGTTTGTCGCTCTTGGCATTGTTCAGGTCGAACAGGTTGGGGATGAGGAGCTGTTTCTGGTTACCGGACATGCCGCGGTTCTCGCGGTCCATCAGGTTGCCGCCCAGGGTGGCGGAAGCGCCGAAATCGCCGAAGAGATTGTCCTTCTGGGCTTTCAGGAGGAAGGAGAAGTTGTTCTCATAGAAGCGGCTTTCGCCCATGCCGTACGAACCGGTATAACTGCCATAAGTCTTGTTACCGGCATACTGCTTGCTCTCGGTCTCGGTGAGATACATGTCGGAACCTGCACGGAGCTCCAGGGAGAGCCAGTCGGTGAAGTCGTAGCCCAGGGAGGCGTTCATCAGGAAACGGTTACGGACATCCTGGTTGGTTCTAAATCTCGCATCCCACCAGGGGTTGGAGCCGGAATTATCCTTTTCACCAAAGAAGAACATATCTCCGTTGGCGTCCACTGCATCCTTGAAGTCACGAATATCAACGGAAATAGGCATGACGTACATTTTAAGCATGTAGACCTTGTCGGGATTTCCACCTGCTATGGGACGGTTGTTTGCCTGGGTGCGGATGAACTGGATCTTGGCATCCAGATGCCATTTGTCGCCTTTGCCGAAGGTGGAAGTACCACGCAGCATCATGTTGTTACGGGCAAGGGTGGAGCCAGGTATGCGGCTTACGTCGTTGGTGCGGGTCCAAGAGGTATAGACGCCGGTTTTGCCGTACTTCTGTGAGAAGGTGACGTTCTCGGTGTCCGTGATACCGGTCTGGAAGAAGCCTTTCACGTTGTCGAAGGCCTGCAGGGGGGCGGAAGAGCCGTCCCACTTGGTGACGGTCTGGCCGGTGATCTCGGGACCCCAGCTCAGGCTGGTGATGTTGTCATACTCTCCCAGCGTACCCTGTCCGTACTTGTTCTGCATCTTGGGACGGGTGAACTCGCCGGTGAAGGCCACGGTGCCGGTGACGGTGATACCGAGACCGGGGTTCTGGGCGCCCTTCTTGGTGGTGATGAGAATGACACCGTTACCGGCGCGGGAGCCGTAAAGGGCGGCTGCGGAGGCACCCTTCAGGACGGTCATGGATTCCACGTCCTCGGGGTTGATGTCCTGCAGGCCGCTACCCATATCCTCGGTAGGGTTCCAGAAGTCGTTGTTGGAAGCACCCACGAAGTTGTCCATGGGAACGCCGTCCACCACGATGAGCGGCTGGTTCAGGCTGGTGAGGGAGCTGTTACCACGCAGCACGATACGGGAAGAAGCACCGGGACCGTTGGAAGAACGGACAATGCTCAAACCGGCCACCTTACCCGTGAGGGCGTTGGCAAGGTTGCTTTCGCGGGCGTCCACCAAAGCGTCACCCTTCACGTCCTGGAGTGCGTAACCCAGGGTTTTCTTCTCACGCGTGATACCCAGGGCGGTGACTACGGTGCCTTCCAGCATCTCGGAGTCTTCCTCCAGGGTTACGTTGACGGGGCCGCCGGTCCAGGTGATTACCTGGTTGGCGTAGCCAATGCAGGAAACTTCCAGTTTGTCGCCCTGGCGCACGCCGGGGAGAACGAAGGCACCGTCCATGTCGGTTACGGCACCGTTCTGGGTTCCTTGCACCTGCACTGCTGCACCGATGATAGCTTCACCGGCAGCATCTTTCACAGTACCTCTGACCGTGCTCTGAGCAAAAGCCGTGAGGCCTGCAGAGAGCAGCGCGATGGTCATGGTCACTCTTAAAAAGAGATTTTTCATGTGCATCAGTTGGTTTTAAAAGGTTAATAAAAATATGTTGGTTTAGGATTTCCTGATACCTATCATTATGCATATTTCTGCAAATTTAAGTTTTTTTAAGAAATAAACAACCATTTTCGCCAAAAAACCCTTGACTTTTTGACAAATAGGGGCTAAATGATGGTCACTTTTAAACGAACATAAATTATTGTCGAAAATTCTTTTTTTTACACTACTATTAACTTCGCAAAGGTAACACTTTTTTTCTCATATTGTTCTCTTTAGCCCGGAAAATTGCCCTGTCATCTATCGTATCACTAATAATGGTTCCATAACCAGTCTTCTGGTTAAACAAATGAACCCAACAACCCATTTTTAATTAAAAACCAAATTATGTTCAAAAAGCTTCAATCAGCTTTGCTGATGGTCCTGATGGTGAGCATCACCTTCATGGCCTCTGCCCAGAACCGCACGGTGAGGGGCGTTGTCTCTGACAACGTCGGCCCCGTTGCCGGTGCTGGTGTAGTTGTCGCGGGAACCTCCAACGGTACCGTTACGGACCTGGATGGTTCCTTCACGCTCAACAACGTGCCCATGGGCGCAACCGTGAACGTAACTTGCATCGGCTACGCAGATGCTTCTTTCGTTTTTGACGGAACGCCCGTCAACATCGTCCTCAAGGAAGACAGCGAACTCCTGGACGAGGTAGTGGTTACCGCCCTCGGTATTTCCCGTGAAAAGAAGTCCCTCGGTTATGCCGTGCAGGACGTCAAGGCGGAAGAACTCACCCGCGGTGGCGGCGTTACCCTCACCGACGCCCTCATGGGCAAGGTGGCCGGTCTGATGATCAACAATTCCGCTACCGGCGCCGGCGGTTCCACCCGCGTGGTCCTGCGTGGTAACTCCTCCCTCAGTGACAACAACTCCCCGCTGTACGTGGTGGACGGCGTTCCCTACGACAACGGTGGTATGCCCGGATCAGACCAGGCCGGTCTGTGGGGTTCCGTGGACCACCAGGGCGGTGCGTTCGACATCAACCCGGAAGACATCGAGAGCGTTTCCGTACTGAAGGGCGCCACTGCAGCCGCTCTGTACGGCTCCCGCGCCGGTAACGGTGTCATCCTCATCACCACCAAGAAGGGCGGCAAGGGCCAGCAGAAGCTGGGCGTCAGCTACAGCGGCAAATTCACTTGGTCTCCCGTCGCTTACTTCCCCGAACTCCAGAACGAGTATGGCCAGGGTTCCCTGGGTGTCTATGATCCCAATTCCACCGGTTCCTGGGGTCCCCGCATGGGTTCCATCGCTCCCGTCGCCAACTGGTGGGACGGTACTACCACCATCCCTTACCAGGGCACTGAAAATCCTTGGAAGGAGTTCTACCGCACCGGTAACAGCCAGAGCAACAACGTAACCCTCGCCGGCGGTGGCAAGGACAACCCCTTCCGCCTCACCCTGGGCTACGACAACACCAACTCTGTGGTGCGCACCTCCAACATCCAGCGCACCAGCGTGGACTTTGTCACCAGCAACAAGCTCGCCGACTGGCTCAAGCTGGACGTGAAGGCCAACTACGTGAATACCGCCGGTAACAACCGCCAGGCCCGTGGCGCCTACGGTTCCTCCTTCAGCATCCTCACCATGCCCCGCAGCATCAAGATCTCCGACCTGGCCGAGCACTGGCTCAACGAGTCTGCCGCAGCTGCCGGTGCCGGTGCGGAATCCCAGATCAACTGGCACGAGGTAAGCCCCAACTGCCAGAACCCTTACTTCATCCAGAACAACCTCAGGAACGGCGACGTCCAGAACAAGTTCTTCGGCGTAGGCACCCTTACCTTCAACCTGATGAAGAACCTCACCTTCAAAGTGAAGGAAGGTATCACCTGGGCAGGTGTAACGGAAAAGACCACCCGCTTCTATGATACCTCCGGTTTCAACTGGCCCACCTTCTCCATGCGGCAGGCTACCACCATGGAAAACAACCTGGAAGGCCTGCTCTCCTACAACAACACTTTCGGGGACTTCGAGTTCGGTGTGAGCGTAGGCGGCAACATCATGCACTACAAGGTGGAGACGCTCAGCGCTACTGCCAAGGACATTCCTTTCTCCGGTGCCTACTTTATCAGGGCCGGAAAACTGGACAGCGATACCTATAATGATATCTATGAGAAGGAAATCCAGTCCCTGTACGCTTTTGCCAACCTGGGATGGAAGAACTTCCTCTTCCTGGATGTGACCGCCCGCAACGACTGGTCCTCCACCCTTCCCGCCGCCAACCGCAGCTACTTCTATCCTTCCGTAAGCCTTTCCTACCTGGTGACCGGCATGCTGGACGCCATGGAGGTGGACTACAACAAGGACATCGTGGACTACGGTAAGATCCGCGCCTCCTGGGCCAAGGTAGGTAAGGACACCGATCCTTATCAGCTGGAAACCCTCATGGGAATCGCCAGCGGTGTCAATAATAAAAGCTACATCACCTATCCTACCACCCTCGCCAACGCCAACCTGAAGCCTGAAATGGTGACTTCCTGGGAAGTGGGTACCGAGTGGCACTTCTTCAAGAACCGCCTGGGCCTGGACCTCACCTACTATCACTCCAACACCGTGAACCAGGTGATGCGCATCGACCTGCCTTATTCCTCCGGCGTGCAGCGCAAGTGGATCAATGCCGGCAATATCCAGAACCAGGGTATCGAGCTCCAGCTCAACGCGGATTTCATCCGCACCCGCGACCTCACCCTGGGCGCCACCTTCAATTTCGCCAAGAACTGGAACAAGGTGCTGGAACTCTACCACGATGCTGAGATGGGCATCGACGTAGACCGCTACTCCCTGGGCGGCATCAACTTCTCCTCCTCCGGTGACGGTACCGTCTATGCCATCGAGGGTCAGGAAATCGGCACCTTTGTAGCCACCGGTTACAAGCGTGACGCCAATGGCAACAAGGTTATCGGCGAAAACGGCCTGCCCGTGATCGAGTCCAACAAGGAAATTGCCAGCGTGGCTCCGGACTTTACCGGTTCCTTCGGCCTCAACTTTGCCTGGAAGGGCCTGGGCTTCAACGCTCTCTTCTCCTTCCAGAAGGGCGGCAGCCTGTACTCCGCTACGGAGTATATGACCCTGCGCGGCGGTACCGGCCTCCGTACGGCGGACCGCAGCGACCGTGTCATCGACGGTGTCACCGAGTCCGGTGCCAAGAACACCGTTTCCGTGACGGCCCAGAACTACTGGAACAACATCCCCATGGAGGAGTGCGTGTACGACGCTTCCTACCTCAAGCTCAGCGAGCTTTCCCTCAGCTACAGCCTGCCCAAGAAATGGCTGGAACGCACTTTCAACGGCTATGTGGACAATGTCCGCGTTTCCGCTGTGGGTTCCAATCTCTTCTACTTCATCAAGCACACCCCGGGCACCACGCCTGACGGTGCTCTCACCGAGAATTCCCTCATGGCAACCGCCCTTGACCTGTGCCCGTATCCGGCCACCCGCAACTTTGGCGTAGCCATCAACATCGGTTTCTAATCTAAAGGGAGATAATGAATATGAAAAAGTTTATCATACCTGTACTGGCTCTCCTCGCCCTGGCTTCCTGTACTGCCAAGTTCGACGAGATGAACAAACCCACCACGGGTATCACCATGGACTCTGCGCAGCCCATGTACATCTTTGGCCGTACGCTGTACAACGGTTCTTCCAACGACCACCAGCGTAACTTCAACCTCAACGATGACATGTACGCACACTACTTCGCCGACGGCCTTGGCTGGACGGACTACTGGCGTTACAATGCCGGCTGGGGTGACATCTACTGGCGCGACTTCTACACGGACCGTCTTCAGGAATACTGGCTCATCGACGAAATCTGCGGCGACCAGGATCACTACAAGTGCATCAAGGCTGCCAACGATGTGTGGAATATCGTTCTGTGGCTGCGCGTGATTGACCGTCACGGCGATGCTCCTTACTTTGACGCTGAAGGCAATTATGCCGCCGGTAAGGGTACCACCCTTACTTACAGCAAGGTAGAGGACATCTATGCAGACCTTATCAAGCGCCTCAAGGCCGATGTCGCTGCCCTGAGCAACACCAGTGGCCAGTGGGATTTCGGTGGCTACGACTTCCTGTTCAATAACGACTGGAACCAGTGGAAGAAATTCGCCAACACCCTCATCATGCGCCTTTCCATGCGCTATGCCAATAGCAGCGACAAGTTCAAGGCCGACTTCACGGCTGCAGCTTCCGGCTGCTTCGACAGCCCGTCCGACTATGCCCGCATCAGCTGCGACGCCACTGTATGGGGAGACTACTATGACCGTACCCACAACGACTGGAACAACACCTTCTCCAACTGCGACTTCATGGACATGATGAACGGCACCAACAAGGGTTATGCCACCGGTGTGGTGGATCCTCGCCGCGGCTTCTGGTTCAAGCAGGGTTTCAAGGTGGATAAGGTTGACGGGAAAGATGTGGAAATTCCTTACGACAACGGCTGGGACGGCTATCCCTTCGACTATACCGCTGACAACAAGGCTTCCATCATCGCCGCACACGGTACCAACAGGTCCTATGCTCGCCTGAATATGTATGAGGAAGACGGCTTCTTCCACTACAAGACCGACAAAGCTAGTCAAAACCTCTCCTGGTGCTACAGCTCCTATTCCGAGGCTCTGTTCCTAAAGGCCGAGGCCGCCCTGCGCGGCTGGATCTCCGGTGACCCCGAGGCTCTCTTCAAGCAGGCTATCAAGGCTTCCATGGACGAAATCGGCGCTTTTGTCACCCGTTCCGGCGGCAGCAAGACCATTTCCGCCGCCGAGCAGAATGCCTACATCGCCGCCCTGCCCGCCTTCGGTTCCTCCAAGGAGCAGCAGCTGCGTTCCATCATGATCCAGAAGTGGATTGCCCTGTATCCCAACTCCGCGGAGGCCTGGGCCGAGCAGCGCCGTACCGGTTATCCGGACTACGCTTCCAAGGTGCTCACCTACCCGGCCGTCAGCGCCAGCTCCGGCGTGAGCGTGGGTAACATCATCCAGCGCATCCCTTATCCGCAGAACGAGTATAACACCAACGCAGGCAATATCCCCGCCGCGTTCTCCGACTACAATGCCAAGAACATGGAGAAGGGTATTTCCTGGAGCCTGAAGGGAGAAGGTGGCACCCAGAGCGCCACTACCGCTCCTTCCAACAAACTCTAAGGCATCACATACTCCGCTTTTAACTGGCTGGCCCCCTCCCGGGGCCGGCCTTTTTGTTTTTATCGGCGGGAATGCTTATCTTTATGCGATTAAACCCCATTATATGAAACGTTTTTTACTTCCCCTTGTGGCCTTGCTCGCTTACTCCTGCTGCCAGCAGGCCGCTCCCGAGGCAGACAGGCCGGATCCCGTTGATTATGTGAACACGCTGGGCGGAACGCTCTCCAAGTATGAGCTCTCTACCGGCAATACCTATCCGGCGGTGGCTGTTCCCTGGGGTGCGCACTTCTGGACGCCGCAGACGGGCCGTAACGGCGACGGCTGGACTTATCGCTACGATGCCACCCATATCCGCGGCCTCAAGCTCACGCACCAGCCCAGTCCCTGGATCAACGACTACGGCGCCTTCTCCATCATGCCCGTCACCACCGGGCCGGTGTATGAGGAGGATGCCCGCGCCAGCTGGTTCTCGCACAAGGCGGAAAAAGCTACACCTTATTATTATAGCGTTTACCTGGCAGACCATGACGTAACGGCAGAGCTTACGCCCACGGCCCATGCCGCCGCCTTCCGCCTCACCTATCCGGAAGGGGAGTCCTTCCTGGTGGTGGATGCCTTCGAGGGCGGACACGTGGAACTGGCAGACCCCAGCACCATCGTGGGTTACACCGTGCACAACCACGGCGGGGTGGCCGAAGGCTTCCGCAACTGGTTCGTGGTGCGCTCGGACATGCCGTTCAGGGCCTGCCCCTCGGCAGAGAATGTGGCCCTGGTGACCTTCCCCACGGCCCACGGCCAGAAGGTTCACCTGCAGGTGGCCTCTTCCTTCATCTCGCAGGAACAGGCTTTTCTGAACCTGGAGGAGGTGTCGGCCGGCTTTGATGCCGTGAAGGCGGCAGCCCGCGCACAGTGGAACCAGACCCTGGGCCGCGTGGAGGTTTGGGACGGGGACCTTGACCACCTGCGCACTTTCTACAGCTGTCTTTACCGCAGCCTGCTTTTCCCGCGGGATATTTCAGAGATAAACGCGGAAGGGGAGCGGGTGCACTACAGCCCGCATAACGGCAAGGTGGAAAAAGGCTACTTCTACACCGATACCGGCTTCTGGGACACCTTCCGCAGCCTTTTCCCGCTGCTGAACCTCATTTATCCGGAGGTATCGGCCCGCGTGCAGGAGGGTCTGGTGAACGACTTCCTGGAAAGCGGTTTCCTGCCCGAATGGGCTTCTCCGGGCCATCGCGGCTGCATGGTGGGCAACAACAGCGCCTCCGTAGTGGCCGATGCCTACCTGAAAGGCATCCGCGGCTACGACATAGAAAAGCTCTGGGAGGCCGTGCTGCACGGTGCCCATGCCGTGCATCCGGAGGCCAGCTCTACCGGCCGCCTGGGCTGGGAGTACTACGACTCGCTGGGCTACGTGCCCTGCGATGTGGGGATCAAGGAGAACGCCGCCCGTACGTTGGAATACGCCTACGACGACTGGTGCATCTGGCAGCTGGGCCTGGCGCTGGGTAAATCCGAGCAGGAACTGGCCCCCTACAAGGCCGCTGCGCAGAACTATCGCAAGCTCTATGATGCGGAGGTGGGCCTGATGAACGGCCGGGCGCAGGATGGCAGTTTCCGTCGGCCTTTCTCTCCGCTTAAATGGGGCGGGGACTTTACCGAAGGGAACAGCCTGCACTACACCTGGAGCGTTTTCCATGACGTGCAGGGCCTGATGGACCTGATGGGCGGGGCCGATGCCTTCAACGCCGCGCTGGACAACGTCTTCGTGATGCCTCCCAAGTACGACGACTCCTACTACGGCTTCCCCATCCACGAGATTATCGAGATGACCGTGATGGGCATGGGCAATTACGCCCACGGCAACCAGCCCATCCAGCACATGCTGTACCTCTATGACTGGAGCGGACAGCCCTGGAAAACGCAGGCCCGCGTCCGCGAGGTCATGGAGAAATTCTACAGCCCCTGGGCCGATGCCTACTGCGGCGACGAGGACAACGGCCAGACATCGGCCTGGTACGTTTTCTCTGCCCTGGGCTTCTACCCGGTTTGCCCCGGCAGCGGGGAGTACGCCCTGGGTACGCCGCTCTTCAAAAAGGCGGTGGTGCACCTCCCGGGCGGGGACCTGGAGATTGACGCTCCTGCCAACGGGGCCGATGCCTTCTATGTATCGGCACTCCAGCTAAACGGCAAAGCCTGGCCGCATAACTACCTTAAGCACAGCGATTTGGT
Source organism: uncultured Bacteroidia bacterium (assembly GCA_902788175.1). Classification (GTDB taxonomy): domain Bacteria; phylum Bacteroidota; class Bacteroidia; order Bacteroidales; family UBA932; genus Cryptobacteroides. The sequence continues at coordinate 24,988 of CADAJF010000002.1, read as the reverse complement.
AGGGGGCGCCCAGCTTAGCTTCGACATGAGCACCCAGCCCTCCACCCGCCGCGGCACCGCCCCCGCCAACGCCCCCTACTCCATGTCCCGCAATCGTTAAACCCCTGAAACTGACCAACTTATGAAAATCAATCGTTGCATTTTGCGCCGATTGATTTCTGTAAAACGCTGAGATAGAATATGTTACGTATCATCCTTTCCTCTGTCGCTTTGTGCGCGGGTTTGTGTGCCTGTGCGCAGAAGTATCCGGATCAGCGTCCGGACCCGGCCGATCGTCTGTTTGTCTCCGAGGCCGTGGAAGCCAAGATCGCCCAGGTGGCGCCGCAGCTCACCAATCCCAAGCTGCGCTGGATGTTCCGCAACTGCTTCCCCAACACCCTGGACACCACCGTGCACTACGACGAGTCCACCGGTCTCACCTTTGTCTATACCGGAGACATCCACGCCATGTGGCTGCGTGACTCCGGCGCCCAGGTGTGGCCGTACGTGGATCTTTGCAAGGAGGACGAGCATCTTCGCAAGATGCTTGCCGGGGTGATCCGCCAGCAGTTTAGCTTAATCAATATTGACCCTTACGCCAATGCCTTCAATCAGGGCCCTACTGGTGATTCCGGCTCCAAGGACGATACTGGAACGCCCCAGGATCCCAATGTTTTTGAGCGCAAGTGGGAGATAGACTCGCACTGTTATCCGGTGCGTCTTGCCCACCACTACTGGAAGGTGACGGGGGATACCGCCGTCTTTGACGAGCTGTGGCTCAAGACAGTGGAGACCATCCTGGAAACCTTCACCACGCAGCAGCGAAAGAGCGGTGACGGGCCCTACTACTTCCTGCGGGTGACAGACCGTCAGCTGGATACCAAGGCCCGCGTGGGACTGGGACACCCCGTAAAGCCGGTGGGGCTGATTGCCTCCTCCTTCCGTCCCTCGGATGACGCTACCCAGTATGAGTTTCTGGTTCCCTCCAACTTCTTTGCCGTGAGCATCTTACGCCAGGCGGCAGAGATTCTGGTTTCTGTGAACGGGGAGGCTGGCCTTGCCGCCCGCTGCAACGCCCTGGCAGCAGAAGTGGAGGAAGCGCTGCGGCAGTATGCCATTGTGCACCACCCGGAGTTTGGGGATATTTACGCCTACGAGGTGGATGGCTTTGGCAACGTGTACCTGATGGACGATGCCAATGTCCCGTCTCTCCTGTCCCTGACTTACCTGATGCCGGAGATGGCCTCGGACCCTGTTGCCCAAAACACCCGCCGCTTTGTCTGGAGCGAGTCCAATCCCTATTTCTGGCGCGGAAAGGCCGGGGAGGGGATAGGCGGTCCGCATATCGGCACGGAGTCCGTCTGGCCCATGAGTATCATGATGAAGGCTTTCACCGCCACGGACGATGAGGAGATTCGCGCCTGCTTGGAGCAGTTGCTCGGCACTGACGCTGGCACCGGCTTCATCCACGAGAGTTTCCATCGAGACGATGCCCGTAACTTCACCCGCCCCTGGTTCGCCTGGCAGAACACCCTCTTCGGCGAGCTGGTTCTCAAGCTGGTGGCCGATGGCAAGCTCCACGTCTTGAACAGCGTCAAAACCCGCTAGCCCCGTCGCCCCCCGGAGATGGCCGGCCAGAGCCGGCCATGACGGCCGGTCCCGGTCGGTCCTTTCAGACTTGCCCCGTTCCTCGGGTGTGGCCCCCTCTTTCCAGGTTGGCTCTCCGCATCTCTAGCATGTCCTTCGCCATTCCTGGCTTAGCGACTCCCGTCATTCCGGGCTGCCCTTCTTCATTCCCGGCTGGACCGGGAATCCCTGCGGGCGGTGGCCTCTTGCCGTCTTGACACAGAATGTGCCTTCTACGGTCCTGCGGGTGTCAAGACGGCATGCTTTTGGCCCGAAAACGCCTTTTCCCTTGCCGCCTTGACAACAGGACAGCCTTCAGGACGCGTTTTCCCGTCAAGACGGCAAATCGTAAGAAACACATAAAAATCGGGTGAAACCACGTTTTCTTTTTTACGATTGTAGGATTTGTGCCTGGCAGCTATTACCTTGCGTCCATGAAGGAATCCTACCATATCTGCTTCACCTCCCACGACGAGGTCCTTTTCCGGGACCATGAAGACCACGGCATGTTTGTGAACCTGATGGCGCTCCGGGGATTCGCCCACAACACGGAAATCCTTGTGGATGCAGAAATGTCCACCCACGTGCACCTGAATGTGTTTACGGATTGTCCCCAGCAGTTTTCGGCCAAACTAAGAATGTCCTACACTCGCTATTTCAACAAAAAGTATGACCGAAAAGGCCGCTTCGGGCAGAAGTACACCTATGTCCAAAAGGTGCAAGGGCATGTGCACCAGATGGTTCTGGAGAATTACATCAACCGGAATGGCCTGCATCATAATGCTGCGGCAACGGCCTTCGGTTACAGGTATTGCAGTGTACGGGACCTGTTTGTCGAGGACCTCTGTTTCCAGACAGAAAAGACCGTTCCCATGTCCCGCCCTGAGATTACTGCCCTCCTTCCCCGTCACGCCGAGTTCCCGGACCATTACCAAATGAACGAGTCCGGCGTTTTTACCCGTCAAAGTTTCATGGAGCTGCGCCGGGCCGAGCAATTCTACGGCTCCCCCCGGAACTACCTCTACCAGATGAACCGCCTCACAGACGAAAGCTGGACACGCGAGCAGTTGCAGGACCAGACCGGCAAGCCCCTCACGCTAAGCGACATAGAGCATACCAATGAACAATCCATTGCGCAAATGCTCAAAAACGAGAGCGGCCGAAACTTCACGCGCTCCCGCCTGCAGGATCTGGATGTCTGTCGCCTCATAGACAAAGAAGTGCTGCCGGGCTATGGCGCCCCTTCCGTCTATCATCTTACCGACGGCCAAAAGCAGCGCATCAGCCGCCTGCTCAAATACGACTTCCATCTCCCGGATCACCAGATTCGCCGCTGTTTGACACCATAACGCCCGGTCCCTTCCCGGCTCGCCACCCCCGCTTTTCCGGGCTGCCCATGGCTTGCCAGCCGAGCCAGGAATCCCCGCAGGACCAGGCCCCTGCCTTGCCAGCTGAGCCGGGAATCCCCGCAGGCGCAGGCCACGGGCTTGCCAGCTGAGCCGGGAATCCCCGCAGGCGCAGGCCACGGGCTTGCCGTCTTGACATAGAATGTGCCTTCTGCGGTGCTGCGGGTGTCAAGGCGGCAACGATTTTGGCCGAAACCGCCGTTTCCCCTGCCGCCTTGACACGAAAACGGCCGCGGAGGTGGTTCCCGGTGTCAAGGCGGCAATGGTCGGATCGGTTTTTTTTTCGTACTTTTGTACAAATCGCACAAAGGTATGAGAAAAGCCATGATCCTGGCCGCACTGATGGTGGCCGCACCGCTATATGCGCAGAACGAGTGGGTGAACCCTTTTATCGGCACGTCCAATTTTGGTGCCTGTAATCCCGGGGCCGTTACGCCCAACGGGCTTATGAGCGTGACGCCCTTCAACGTGATGGGCTCGCAGCTGAACACCTGGGACAAAGACAGCCGCTGGTGGAGCACCCCCTATGTAGAGGAGAACAGCTACCTGACCGGCTTCGCGCATGTGAACCTCTCAGGGGTGGGCTGCCCTGAGCTGGGAAGCCTCCTGACCATGCCCACAACGGGCCCCGTACAGGTGGACTACCACCTCTATGGCAGCGAGTACAGTGACGAGCAGGCGCATCCAGGCTACTACGCCGTGCAGCTGGTGAGCGGTATCAAGGCAGAACTCACCGCCACCACCCGCAGTTCCCTGGAACGCTATACCTTCCCGGGCGGCGAGGGCAACATCCTCCTGAACCTGGGGGAAGGCCTCACCAATGAGAGCGGGGCAACTGCGCGATGGGTATCCGCAACGGAAGTAGAGGGAAGCAAACTCATGGGCACATTCTGCTATAACCGGCGGGCAGTCTTTCCCATCTACTTTGTACTCCGTGTGAGCAAAGCTCCGGAGCGTCACGGCTACTGGAAAAAACAGCGCCCCATGACAGCAGAAGCAGCCTGGAGCGCCGATGCAGGCCGCTACAAACTCTACGAAGGCTATGAGCGTGACCTTAGCGGCGATGACATCGGCTGCTGGTTCCACTACGATGACCTCCAGCCCGGAGAGCAGATTCTTGTGCAGTTGGGCGTTTCCTTTGTGAGCATAGAGAATGCCCGGCAGAACCTGGAGGCGGAGCAGCCTTCCGGAAGCAGTTTCGAGACCATTCGGGAGCAGGCAGCCGCCACCTGGCAGGAGCACCTTGGCCGCGTGCGGCTGGAAGGCGGCACCCCGGACCAGAAAACCATCTTCTATACAGCCCTTTACCATACGCTCATCCATCCCAATATCCTCAATGACGTCAACGGTGAGTATCCGCTCATGGAATCACCCGCCGGCGTGGGAAAGGTGGAGCCCGGGCACAATCGTTACACGGTTTTCTCTCTCTGGGACACTTACCGCAACCTGCATCAGCTGATGACACTCCTCTGGCCCGAGAAGCAGACGGACATGGTGCGTTCCATGATAGAGCAGTACCGCGAATGGGGCTGGATGCCCAAGTGGGAGCTCTTCGGCCGCGAAACCTGGACCATGGAAGGGGACCCCGCCATCTGTGTCATCGCCGATACCTGGCTCCGCGGCCTGCAGGACTTTGACATCGGTACAGCCTATGAGGCCTTCCTTAAAAGTGCCGATACCCCCGGCCCCGCCAACCGCATGCGCCCGGACAACGACCCTTACGTAGAGGACGGCTATATCCCGCTGGGCTTCTTCTCCGGCGATTTCTCCGGCGACAATTCCGTCTCCCATGCCCTGGAGTATTATGTGGCCGATTATGCCCTTTCCCGCCTCGCCGCCGCCCTGGGACACGAGGACGATGCCCGGCGCCTGCACACCCGCTCCCTGGGTTATCGGAACTACTACAGTGCAGAGTATCAGTGCCTTAGGCCCATCAATCCGGATGGCACCTTCCTTACACCCTTTAACCCCGAAGACGGAGCCGATTTTTCCAACGCCCCCGGCTTCCATGAAGGCAGCGCCTGGAACTACACCTTTGCCGTCCCGCACGACGTAGCCGGTTACGCCGCTCTTATGGGGGGTACGCGCGCCTTCGTGAAGAACTTGCAGCACATCTTTGACGATGGCCTGTACGACCCCGCCAACGAGCCTGATATCGTGTATCCGTACCTCTTCTCCCGTTTTAAAGGAGAGGAAAAGCGCACCTGGGCGGCCGTAGAAGGCATTTTGGCCAAGAATTACAAGAATGCACCGGACGGCATCCCGGGCAACGACGACACCGGCACCATGAGTGCCTGGGCTGTATTCTCCATGCTGGGTTTCTATCCGGACTGTCCCGGAGAGCCTTACTTTACCCTCACGCGCCCCACTTTCCCTAAGGCAGTGGTGGTACTGCCGGACGGTAAAGAGCTTACTATCAGCCGTTCATCTGCTGGCGCCACCCGTGCCCGGATTGACGGCCGCAACAAAGGCTACCGCATCTCCCACAGCGACCTTACCGCCGCCAGCTCCATCGTCTGGCGCTAGCCGCGCTGGCCGCCGCTGGCCGTCTTGACGGGAAAACGGCCACAGGGGCATCTCCCGGTGTCAAGGCGGCAGGGGAAACGGCGTTTTCGGCCCAAAAGGTTGCCGCCTTGACACCCGCAGCACCGCAGAAGGCACATTCTGTGTCAAGACGGCAAGAGGCCACCGCCCGGGGCGATGACGGCTTAGAGGATGCTGTTCTGCTTGGTCCAGGCGACGATTTCGGGGATGTAGCCGAAGGCGAGGCCGGTGACGGTGTCGGCGCAGCCGTAATAGACGGCGAGGCGGCCTGTGGCGCTGTCGTGCAGGGCGGCGCAGGGGAAGGCGACGTTGGGAACGTCTCCCATGCACTCATAAGGCGTCTGGGGACTAAGCAGGTAGGGACCGCTGCGGGAGAGCACCTTCCAAGGCTGCTCCAGATCCAGCAGGGCGCTGCCGAAGCTGTACACATAACCATTGCAGGAGCGCAGCACGCCGTGATACAGCAGCAGCCAACCCTCTGAGGTCTCGATGGGAATGGGACCGGCGCCAATCTTCATGCACTGCCAGGCGCTTACCTCGAACGGGGCCGGCGCCATCACGTGCCGGTGGTGTCCCCAGAACTCCATATCCGGGCTCTCGGAGTAAAAAATGTCCCCGAAGGCCGTGTGGCCGGTGTCGGAGGGGCGGGAGAGCATGGCGTATCGGCCGCCTATCTTGCGGGGGAAGAGCACGCCGTTGCGGTTGTAGGGCAGGAAGGCGTTCTCTACCTGGTGGAAGGTCTGGAAGTCCTCTGTCCAGGCCAGGCCGATAGTAGGGCCATGGTATCCATTGCACCAAGAAACCCAGTATTTGCCGTCCAGCAGCGTAACGCGGGGGTCGTAGCCATACACCCACTCGGCTACCTCAGGGTCTGCGCCTTGGAAACGAAGCACTTCCGGGCAGATATCCCACTTGAGGCCATCCTTGGAAAAGCCCACATGCAGGGCCATGCGTCGGTTGGTGTCGTCGCAGCGGAAGACACCGGCAAAGCCGTCGCGGAAAGGCACCACGGCACTGTTGAAGATGCTGTTGGAAGTGGGCAGCAGGTCCCGCGGAATCACAGGATTGGCGGAGTATCTCCAAAGGGGGGCATTGCACCCGGCAGGCCGCTCCTCCCAGGGCATTCCCGGGAGAGCAGGACCAACGATATTCAATTGACTCATAAAAATATAGGATAAAAATTATTCATTCTCTTCCAGTAGCTGCAGCAGGCGGCTGGCGCACTCGCGGGCGGCGGAAATAGCCTCCCCGGAAAGCTCCGGCACCACGTAAGGGATGCCGCTGCCAAGGAGCCCTTCCAAGTCTTCTTCCGGCTGGGAGGGCAGCACCACCCCGTCCACCTTCCGTTCCAAAAAGGCGCCCATCAGCCGTTGCAGGCGCTGCGGATCGTCCAGCGTATAGCCAAAAAGAAGGGTACAGCCCTGCGCAGCGCACAGCCGCTCCAATTCCATGGAGAATTCCTCCACTTCCTGCATCCGGGGCAGCAGGACGGCCACCACCCGGGGGCGCAACTCCCGCTGCAGGATACGTCTGGCCGGGCGGTAATTGAGCCGCCGGGCTACTTCCAGAATGTGCTGCCGCGTTTTTTCGCCCACGCGGTACTTCTGGCGCCCGGAAGCTTCCAAGCGGTTGTTCATGACAAAGGAAACAAGCGCCGTGGAGACGCCGGCTTCTTTGGCTATATCCTTGAGCGTAACGTTTTTAGGCATGACTTCTCTCGTAATTGTCCAGGGCGCTGGCCATCAATTCCCGTCCCGTGTCAATAATCTCTCTAGCGTGCGTATAGCCGTACACGCCATGGTAGGTGTCGAAGGGAAGGTCCACCAGCACATCCGGGGGATCAAGTGCAATGCCCATGCGGGCAATGGTCCCGTTCATGATGCCGAAGCTTCGCTGCAGGATTTTGAAGTAATTGTCGCTGGCATTGACAGGAAGGTGCTCCTCGCGGCCATCGGCCTCCAGGCGAAGTTCCTGGATGGAGGTTTGGAGGCGCTGAAGCAGCGGTTTTTCCGCCTTCCCCTGGTTCAGGGCGGCGCGGCTGTCCAGGAAGCCCTGGATGGCGCCGGCATCTATCTGGTTCACGTTGAAACCCACCAGGATGTCCCCGGGCGTCCGCTGTACGCGGTTCAGCGGAAGGGTGTTCACAATGCCTCCGTCAATGAGCGTGCGCCCTTTCCACTCCACCGGCTTGAACATGGACGGAATGGAAATGGAGGCGCGGATGGCCTGGAACAGCGGCCCTTCCTTGAAGAGCACTTCCTCTCCGGTAAAAAGGTCCGTAGCCACCGCCGTGAAGGGGATGGGCAGGTCTTCGATATTTGCCTCCGGTACCCGCTGCTTGATGGCCGCTATTACTTTCTCTCCTTTTACCAGGTAGTTTTTGCTGATGGAGAAATCCATGAGCCGCATAATCTTCACGGGGTCCAGGCCCAGGAGCCACTCCTTGAAGGTCTCCAGCCCGCCGGCGGCGTAAATGCCGCCCACCAGGGCCCCGGCGCTGGTGCCGGAGATAGCGCTGATCTTGTATCCCCTGGCAAGGAGTTCCTCGATTCCGCCTATGTAGGCAAAACCCCGCGGACCACCGCTGGAGAGTGCCAGGGCAACGTTTTTACTCATAGTAGTATCGGTTTTTCTTTCCTGGAATAAAGGTGAAACTGTATTGGTGGCTTTCATCGGCCCAGAGGGTGCGGGCTGGTTCCGGCCGGGAGCCCCAGCTGTCGTAGCCGCCTACGCCGCTCATGCGGTAATCTACGCACACCTCCGTGAAATCCCGCACGGGGACATCGGAAATATGGCTTTGGCGTTTGGATGGCCCGCCGTCCAGGTCTTCTATGCTTTGCCGGAGGGCGTTGAACTCGAACTCACCCTCGCTAATCACCGTAATGCCGCCCACCTGCAGCCAGGAAGTACCGGTATGGTGCCCCGTCTCCTGCGGCCGCACGTAAGGGAAATACTCTTCCCGGGCCGATGCCTCCCATATACGCTTGAAACTGCCGGAGCAGCGGTCCTGGTAGTTCTCCACAGGCCCCCTGCCGAAGTAGCGGAAAGCATCCTCCGCTACACGGAAACGAAGGCCCAGGCGGGGAATCTCCATGCGCTCTCCCGGGGCGGTATTTACCTGCACCCGGATGGCGCCGTCCGGATACACGGTCCATGTTTCCCGGGCGCGCACACCGCTGCCTCTGACCTGAATCTGCACCGTCCCGTTCTCTCCCTTGACCGCATGTGCCCCGGCGGGAGCTGCAGGCTGACGGAACTGCTCCAGGCGCACTGGCGCGCGGTTTCCGTAGTCGTTGTCCGTGGCGGCCCGCCAGTAGTTGGGCTGGATGCCGAAGCCGGGATTTACAAGGTCGGCGTCCTTCACTTTCCAGGATTTTACGGCGCCAAGGGCCTTGTCAAAGACCACCTCCACGCCGGAGCCCTGCACCACAATCTGGGTGTCGCCCTCCGCGTAGGTGAGCTGTCCTTTGGGCGTGCGGCGTTCCCTCTTGGCGGTATTTTGCAGCAGTGCCTCGTCGAAGGCGACCACCTTCCCGTCCTTTAAGACTTCGAAGAAGATTCGATACTCACCCTCCCGTCTCATCCGGGGGAGCTTGACGGTGAAGGTCTGGGCCTGTTGCGGGGCAGTGTGAAGACGCAGTTTGCGCCGCAGCCACCAGAAGGACCGCTTGCCGTCGCGCTCTACCCAGTAGCGCAGGGTAAAGCCTTCCAGCGGAATGAAATAGTGGCGGTTAAAGACAGAGAAAACGCCCTTGAGTGCATCCACAGGGGTGATGGCCACCTCCTGGTACACGTGCTTGACCTCATAGTAGGCGGGATGGGGTTCCCGGTCCGGATTCACTATGCCGTTGCAGAGGAAATTGCCGTCCGAGGGCGCGTTTTCGCCGTAGTCCCCACCGTAGGTCCAGCCGCGCTCCCTGTCATAGAGCGCCTGGTCCACCCAGTCCCAGATAAAGGCGCCCTGCAGCTGCTTGTGGGCATAGATCTGCTCCCACTGCCAGTCCAGCGAGCCGGTGGAATTGCCCATGGCATGCGCATATTCAGAGGGGCAGACGGGCCTGTCCGTATATTCCTCGCCCATGCGGCGGAACCACTGCGTACCGGGATACTGGGGCACAAGAAGGTCTGTGTTCCAGTCGTATTCTGCCCGTTCATACACGATAGGACGGTTCTGGCCGTTTTCTTCCAGGGCCTTGAGCACCGAGTAAGCGTTGTAGAAATTGACCCCGTTGCCGGCCTCGTTGCCCAGCGACAGGAAGGTGACGCAAGGGTAGTTTCCCGTGCGCCGATACATATTCATCACGCGGTCCAGGTGCTTGGCATACCACTCCGGCTTGTTGCCCAGGGTGCGGTCCGGGTGGTAGCCCATGCCGTGCGACTCGATATTGGCCTCGTCGTACACGTAAAAGCCCAGGGAGTCGCAGAGCTCGTAGAATTCCCGCGGCTGCGGATAATGGCAGGTACGGATGGCGTTGATATTGGCCCCTTTCATGAGCAGGAGGTCTTCCAGGATGTTTTCCCGGCTCACGTAGTGGCCGGTGTAGGGATTGTGCTCATGCAGGTTGACGCCCTTGAATTTGACGCTCTGGCCGTTTACCAGGAAAACGCTCACTTCCCGCTCCCCGTCCGGGACTTTCTTGATTTCCAGCCGACGGAACCCCACAGGGAAACGGGCATATTCCCCGTTCACTTGCAAAAGGAGGGTATAGAGCTCCGGGGTTTCTGCGCTCCAGCGCCGAACTGAGGGGAGGGTGTCCGGGAGGGTGGTCATCTCCCCGCTGAAATGGAAGCTGGCGTCCGTAAGAACGCTTCCGTCCCGGTCCAGCAGCTCATACAGCACCTCCGTAGGGGCCGATGCACGCAGCTTGAGCCGGAAAACGCCCTTCTGAAGGTCTTCCGTAAGGGTGGAGATGACGCTGAAGTCGAAGCCGCTGTCCTTGGCCTCGCTGGAGAGGTACACGTCCCGCTCCAGGCCGGAGATGCGCCAGAAGTCCTGGCACTCCAGGAAAGAGCCCTGGGAGAAGCGGAATATCTTGAGCAGCAGTTTGTTCTCTCCTTCCTGAAGGTAGTCCGTGATGCGGAAACGGGCCAGGTTCTTGGAGTCCTCGCAGTAGCCTGCCTCCTGTCCGTTCACATAGACGTAAGTGCCGCTTTTGCTGCCGCAGAGGTTCAGGAAAACTTCGCGGCCCTTCCAGCCCTCCGGAATGGTGAAGCTCTTTTGGTAGAGGGCGGCGGGGAAGGTTTCCGGAAGTACGCCCGGCACCGGATCCTTGGGGCAGAACTCATAGGGATGGTTCACGTAGATGGGGATGCCGTATCCCTGCACCTCCCAGTTGCCCGGCACCTGGATTCTGTCCCAGACGGCGGGTACCTCCATGGCCCTGTGGTCCTCAAAGTACTTGAAATCCCATTCGCCATTCAGGCTCAGGTAGTTCTCGCTTTGCCGGAAGCCCTTGGAGAGGGCATCGGAGCGCTGGGCGTGGAAGATGAGCTCCGTGCGCCGGGTCTGGGCATTCACGGAGGTGGCCTGGACATCCTGCCAGTAAGGCAGCACCGAGAGCAGTAAAAGGGCCGTAATAAGCATATTGCCGAATATCAGTCTGTTATACTATCAAATACTTAGATTCAACGCTGCCCGTATGTCCTCCGAGGAGGCGCCTATCTGCAGCTCGAATTCCCCGCTTTCCAGCACCCGCTCCATGGCAGGGTTCACCAGTTCAAAGGCGCTGCGGGGCAGGGGGAGTGTCACGGTGACGGTTTCGCCGGCCTTGACGCTCACCCGCCGGAAAGCGCAGAGCTGCTTGCGGGGCCGAACGGTGGACGCCACCAGGTCCCGCACATAAACCTGCACCACCTCCTCTCCGTCCCTGGCGCCGGTGTTGGTAATATCCACCGAAAGGGTTATTCCGCCGTCATGCCCGTCTTGCCCGGGCATCTGGATGCGGGCGTTGGAGTAGGCGAAGCTGGTATAGCTCAGGCCATGCCCGAAGGGGAAGAGCGGCTGGGCCGATACCTCCACATAGTCATGGCTGTAAGGGAGTTTCCGGTTATAGTAAACGGGCAGTTGCCCTACGCTGCGGGGAACGCTTACGGGGAGGCGCCCTGCGGGGTTGTATCGGCCCAGAAGAACGTCTGCGAGGGCTGTGCCGCCTTCCTGGCCGGGGTACCAGAGGGTGAGGAGGGCATCGGCGTTCTGTGCAGCCCAGTTTTTATCCAGCGGACGGCCTTCGATATAGACCACCACCAGCGGCTTTCCAGTGGCTTTCAGCGCCTGCAAAAGTTCCGTCTGCAAGCCCAGCAGTTCCAGTGTGGAGCGGTCAAATCCTTCGCCGGCTTCCATGTCTGAGAGAGCCTCCTCCTGAACCACAGCCGCCCCGGTGTCCAGGTAATGCGTGCGGAAATCCCGCGCCGATGAACCTCCCACCACAGCCACCACCACATCCGAGCGGCGGGCAGCCTGCACGGCCTCTGCGATGTTGCTCCCGCGGGTATCCCGGACGGCGCAGCCCTTTACGTAAGTGACGGAGGCGCCGGCTCCAAGCAGGCCATCCAGCATGGTAACAACATTGTCCGGGTCCTGCGGGGCAGTGTAGTCCCCCAGCTGGTTGTACAGATTGTGGGCGTTGGGCCCCACCAGCGCTATGCGGCAGCCTTCCCGCAGGGGGAGCACGCCGTTATTGCTGAGCAGCGTCACGCTTTCCCGGGCGGCACGGGCCGCTACGGCCACATGCTCCGGGCTGCGGACCAGAGCGGCACCCTCTTCCGGCAGGTAAGGATGGTCAAAAAGGCCGGCCTGGAACTTCAGGCGCAGTACCCGGAAAACGGCGCGGTCCACGGCAGCCATGGAGACGCGCCCTGCCTCTACGGACTCTTTCAGGAGGGAGAAGCAGTTGGCGCCCAGGTCCACATCAACGCCGGCGTTAAGGGCCATCTCTCCGGCCTGCTGCAGGCTCTCTGCCACATGGTGGCTCTTATACAGTCCGTCTATACTCTCCAAATCGCTGACTACCAGACTATTAAACCCCCAGCGCTCACGCAGGACACCGGTGAGTAGCTCCCGGTTGCAGGTGGTGGGAATGCCGTCAATGGAGTTGTAGCTGGTCATGACGCTCCGGGCTCCGGCATCGATGGCCGCCTTGAACGTAGGGAACACATTCTCTTCCATATCCCGCTGGCCGATGTGGCTGGGACTGCCGTTATGCCCGCCCTCCGGGATGCCGTAGGCTACAAAATGCTTGAGGGTAGCGATGACACCCCGGGAGGAGGTGCCCTTGACAAAGGCACCGGCCATGCTGGAGGTGAGGAAGACATCCTCGCCGAAGGTCTCTTCCACGCGGGACCAGCGGGGTTCGCGGGAAAGGTCTATCACCGGGCCGTAGCCAATGTGGCCGCCCACAGCCATGAGCTCCTGCCCGATTGTTTCGCCCACAGCCTCCATCAGCTCCGTATCCCAGCTGGAAGAAAGGCCGATAGAAGTGGGAAAAACAGTGGTGCCGATAGCCATGTGTCCGTGGGGAGCTTCCTCTGCCAGGAGGATGGGAATGCCCAGGCGGGTAGAGTCGATGGCATAGCGCTGGAAGGCGTTGTAGGCCTTGACGGCAAGGCTGGGATCCAGCCCGTTTTCCAGTGTCTTGCGGGTCCAGGGATCTGCCCGGAATGCGCCCCAGAGCATGCCGCCATGCTGCTCCTGGATAAAGTGCCGGTAAGCATCGCTGATGGTGACAGAATCCATATCCACTTTTTCGTACATCGGCCATCCCAGGGGACAGAGGAGCTGCCCCAGTTTTTCTTCCAGGGTCATGCGCTGGAGAAGGTCCTGGGCGCGGCGCTCTGGGCTGTAGCGGGCGTCCTTGTAAAGGGGGCCTTCCTGGGTACAGGCTCCCAGCAGCAGTGCCAGCAATATGAGAAGAAAAGTCTTTCGCATAATATCATACAAAGATAGCGAAAATCTCCCTCATTCGAAACATGAAAAAAAATGAGTAACTTTGCAACAAAGAGTAAAGCAATGTCCAGAAGAAAGAACAGCCCCAACAGGAAGAACAAGAAGAAAGCACGCATAGTTCCGGAATTTGAAGGAAAGGTGCTGATGTCCCGCGAAGGATTCGCCTTCGTGCGGGTGGAAGGCCAGGAGGAAGACATCTTTGTAAAAGCCACCAAAACCCGCGGCGCCCTGCACGGGGACCTGGTAAGGGTGGCCGTCACGCAGGAGAAAGCGGGCAGCGTGAAGCGCCGCAGCGGAGAGATTATCGCCATCCTGGAGCGCTCGGACAGGCCTTTCGTGGGTATTCTGCACATTGTGGGCAAGCAGGCATGGGTGCTGATGAGCTCCAAGACCATGCCCTATGACATAGAGGTTCCCATCCCGGAAGGCGGCGTAAAGGGCATGAAGGTAGCCGCCCTGGTAGATGGCTGGGAGCGGGGCGCCAACTGCCCGCATGGCCACGTGGTGGACGTTCTGGGCATGCCCGGGGAAAACGATACTGAGATGCACGCCATCCTGGCAGAATTCGGCCTGCCTTACCGCTTTGAAAAAAGCGTGGAGAATGCCGCAGACAGCATTCCGGACACCATCACGGACAAGGACCGCGCCGGCCGGCGGGATTTCAGGGAGGTACTCACCTTTACCATTGACCCCGCAGACGCCAAGGACTTCGACGACGCCCTCAGCTTCCGGAAACTGGACAACGGCAACTTCGAGGTAGGCGTCCATATCGCCGATGTCACCTATTACGTCCGCCCCAATACAGCCGTGGACAAGGAGGCACAGGCCCGCGGTACCTCCGTCTATCTGGTGGACCGCACCGTCCCCATGCTCCCGGAAAAACTTTCCAACAAGCTGTGCTCCCTGCGCCCCCGGGAGGAAAAACTCACCTTCTCCGCCGTCTTCGAGATTACGCCGCAGGCCAAGGTGATCAACCCTTGGTTCGGCCGCACACATATCATCTCCGACTACCGCTTTGCCTATGAAGGCGCCCAGGCTATCATCGAGGCCGGTCCCGCCGCCATGGAGCAGGAATTCGGGGAAGGAAGCGAGTGCGGGCTGGTTCCGGCCCCGGTCAAGGAGGCTGTCCTCACCCTTAATACCTTGGCGCTCAAGCTGCGGGAAAAACGCTTCAAGGAAGGCGCCGTGAACTTTGACCGCCCGGAAATGAAGGTGGAGGTGGATGCCGCCGGCAAGCCGGTGGGCGTGCACCAGCGCTTTTCCAAAGAGGCCAACTGGCTCATCGAGGAGTTCATGCTGCTCGCCAACCGCAACGTGGCGGAATACATCGCCACCGGCGGCAAGATGGGCGGCAAGGCCATCGCCAAGCCCAAGACCTTCGTGTACCGCGTGCACGATGAACCCAACCTGGAGAAACTTACCGGCCTCAGGGATTTTGCCGCACACTTCGGCTACAAACTGGGCCCTACGGGCAGCGGCAAGGAGATTGCCCTCAGCCTCAACGGCCTGCTGTCAGATTCCAAGGGGAAACCGGAGATGGGCGCCTTCCAGATTCTGGCCCTCCGTTCCATGGCAAAGGCTTGTTACTCAACGGATAATATCGGCCATTATGGCCTGGCGTTCCGCTTTTATACGCATTTTACATCGCCCATCCGCCGCTACCCGGACATGATGGTACATCGCCTGCTGGCGCAGTATCTGGCGGGCGGGGAATCGGCATCGGCAGACTATTATGCCCTGCTTTGCAAGCATAGCTCGGAGCGGGAGAATATTGCAGCCGAGGCAGAGCGCGAAAGCATCAAGTACAAGCTGGTGGAATTCATGCAGGACAAGGTGGGACAGGAGTTTGACGGCCACGTCTCCGGCGTTACGGAGTGGGGCGTTTACGTGGAAATCGAGCCCACCAAGATTGAAGGCATGGTCCCTTACCGCACCATCAAGAGCGATTTCTATGCGTTCGACGAGGACCACTACCGGGCCGTGGGCCGCCGTACGCACCGTTCCATCCGCCTGGGAGATGCGCTGCGCATCCGCGTCAAGGGTGCCTCGCTGGAGCAGAAAATCCTGGACTACGAGTTAGTGGAGGACCTGCCGGAAGCCCCCGTGGCCGAAGACCTCCCCGCCGGCGAGGACGACATGCAGCGCGCCATGGCCGCCAACGAACGCCGCCCCCGCCGCAAGCGGAAATAATCACTTCCAGATATAGACCTTGTCTCCGCGGCGGGGGTGGATGGGTTCGCCGGGGGCGGCGTCGGGGCTGATATGGTCCGGGGGCATGTTCTCCAGCGGAACGGCCACGGAGCAGCGGATGCCCTGGCGGGCAACCTGCGCCGGCAGGTAATCTACCCGCAAATCTTCCACCTTCATCTCCAGAATGCCGGTGGTGGGGCCGATAAACAGCAGCGTATCTCCCCGGCGGAGGTCCGTAGCTTCCACCTGCACTTCGGCCACGCCGATGCGCGCGAACCAGTTGGTCACTTTTCCCACATAAACTTTGGTACGGGTGGCGCTGCTGCCGTATTTGGCGCTCCACTCGCCCATGCGGGCACCCAAGTAATAGCCGTCCCAGAAGCCACGGTTGAAGACGGTGGCAAGGCGCTCCCGGAGGCTCTGGGAGAGCTCCGGGGTAAAGCTGTCGCCCGCCACTGCATCGGCGGCCTGGCGGTAGCACTGGGCAGTAATTTTCACGTAGTCTGCGCTGCGGGCGCGGCCTTCAATCTTGAACACTCGTACGCCGGCTTCTACGAACTTGTCCACAAAGTCAATGGTACAGAGGTCCTTGGGGGAGAGCATATATTTGTTTTCTACGTGGATCTCGTTGCCGGTCTCGTAGTCTGTGAGGAGGTAGCCGCGGCGGCAGGCCTGGAGGCACTCGCCCCGGTTGGCGCTGGCTGCGTAGGCGTCCAGGGAAAGGTAGCACTTGCCGGAAACGGCCATACAGAACGCTCCGTGGGCAAAAAGCTCTATGCGCATCAGCTGCCCGGAGGGGCCGCAAATCTGCTCGCGGACAATGGCCTGGTGGATGTCCCTGACCTGGGTGAGGGTGAGTTCGCGGGCCAGGACCACTACATCGGCCCATTGGGCGTAAAAGCGCAGGGATTCGATGTTGGAGATGCTCAGCTGCGTGGAAATGTGTACCTCCATGCCGATTTTCCGGCAATGCAGGATGCAGGCCATGTCGGAGGCGATGACGGCATCCACTCCTGCGGCCTTGGCATCTTCCAGCGTCCGGAAGGCCTCCTGCAGCTCTTCCTGGTAAAGGGTGATGTTCAGCGTCATGTAGGCCTTGATGCCGTAGGCGCGGCAAATGCGCACAATCTCCGGCAAATCCTCCCGCGTAAAATTATGGGCCGAGTGGGAGCGCATGTTCAGGCGCCCTATCCCGAAGTACACGGAATTGGCCCCGCCCTCGATGGCGGCTGTGAGGCAGTCGAAACTGCCCGCCGGCGCCATGATTTCCAAGTCGTTCTTTTGCATAGTGTGCAAAGGTACGTATTTATTGTTATCTTTGCGGCGCAAAAGTGAAAGTTGATGAAAAAGAAACTCCTTGCGGCCCCCCTGGCCTTTGTCCTGGCCCTTGTCTGCGCCCAGGCCCAGATCAAGGTGGAAAGTGTTTTCTTTGATACGCGGGGCGGCGTCTCCCTCACGGGTGGGCAGCCCGATCTGTATGCAGACTATTTCAACCTGCATGTCAGGGGGCAGCTCACGCCCACGCTTAAATACCAGCTTCGGCAGCGCCTGAACATGCCTTTGCACGATGAGCAGAATCCCCTCAATGCTACTGACATCCTTCGGCTCACCTGGGATATTACGCCCCAGTGGAGCTTTGAGGCCGGCAAGTTGCCGGTGTACATGGGCGGCTATGAGTGGGACGATGTTCCCATAGACGTCTATTACTGGAGCGATTTCTGCAACACCATCGCCCAGATTTACGGGCTGGGCGGGGCGCTGTGGTGGAAACCCACCGGCTCCCAGCAGCTTTACGCGCAGTTTTCGCACTCGCTCCTGCACCTGTGGAACCCTTATGTATTTGCCGCCGCGGTGGGCTGGTACGGGCAAATCTTCTCCTGGTGGAAGACCATCTGGGGCGTAAACTGGATGGACGACGCCCTGCATCACCACATGGCTTACGTATCACTGGGCAACCGTTTCGAGGCGGGCCCCGTGGCGCTGGAGCTGGATGCCATGTACCGCCGCTCCCTTATCCAGAAAAACGCCGGCTTTGACGGCACCGCCGTGGCGCGCCTGGAGGTGAATATCGGCCCAAAATGGTCCTTTTTTGCCAAAGGCGGCTGGGATTACAACGATGTCATCAACAAAGACCAGCTGGGCAACCCTTTTGACATGACCGTCCTGCCGGGCACCAACTACTTTTTCTATGGCGCTGGCGCGGAATACTATCCGCTGGGCAGCCCTGACGTACGCCTCCACGCCGCCGCCTGGGCCGACAACCGCGAGAAACAGCTCTACGCGGTTGCCGGACTCACCTTTCGGCTCCACCTGGTGAAATAGCTTAGAATTCTCTCAGGAATTTATCCAGCGACTGAACGGGAGAGAGTTCCAGTTTCCTTTTGATCCTGTAACGTGCGGCTTCTACGCCGCGCAGCGTTACGTGCAGCACCTTGGCTACATCCTTGGTCTTGGTGCCCATCTTGATGTAAGCGCAGTGCCGGAGGTCCGTTTCCGTAAGTTCCGGCCAGGTCTCCTGCAGGCGGATGAGGTAGTTGTCGTAGGCTTCGTTGACCGTCTTTTCGAAAGCGTTCCATTCGGTGTCGCTGATAAGCTCGCTGTCGATGATTTCGCAGACGGCGCGGTAATCCTTGTCCGGATAGTCCCTTCCAAGCCGTTGCTTTTGCTGGGTAAGCAGGTCCCGGATTCTCTGGAGGGTCTCGTTCCAGTGGATATTGCGGGCGGTGCGTGCCGCCAGCTGGGCGCGTACGGAATCCAGTTCTGACTTGTGTATCTGGCTTTCTTCCTTGTGCACCTGTACTTGCCGACGGCTTTCGATGAGGTTTTTCCACAACAGGTACAGCGCCAGGGGGATGAGTGTACAAAGCAGCAAATAAAGCAGCTGCATGGGGATGGACCGCCTGAAGGGAGGACGAACCACAAAAGAATGGGAGAAAGAGGAAAGGACCTCCCCATCCATGCTGACGGCTTCTACCAAAAGGGAGTAGCGCCCTTCGCGAAGATGGTGCAATGTAATGGCCGGTTCCGGAAGCATTTCCCAGGCATTTGCCTTTTTCCCGCTGCCTTTCAGTTTGTAGCGGAAGCCGGCCTGGTTGGGAAGGCACAATTGGGGAAAATCGTAATAGAATTGCAGGCGCTGGAACCTGGAAGGAATACGGGGCGTGCCCCCGTTAATGGGGAAAAGGCTGTCCCGGACGTGCTCAAAGTCGTGCGCCACAAAGCGTGAGAGAGTCACTCCTGCAGGTGCCTTGCTTGCTTTAGGGGGAAGCTGGCATAGTGCCAGGCTGTTTTCACGTAAAAAGAGGTAGCGGTCTTGCGGCAGCGGGGTAATGTATCGGAGCCCGTCCGGCGCTATGCCGCCCAGCATTTCGGAGGAAATGCGCTCCAGGACCATTATGCTGTCCTGGTGGTCCTGGACAAAGACAGTGCCTTCCGGGAAGCGGAAAGCATACTTGCCCTGTCCCAGCTGTTCTATGGCAAGGGCCTCTGCCCAGGCCGACAATATTTCGTAGGGGACAATCTGGTTTTGAAGATCGTCGTAGGTGTAATAACCGCCCAGGCTGCTGCGAAACAGCACGCGGCCGTGGAAACGGGAAACAGTGGAAAGGGTGGCATCGGCGTCTCCGACGACATCGAAAACTTCGTCGGAAAGAATCTGCGTCAGGGACTCGTCCAACTGAATCTTGTGCAGGCCGCCGTAAAGCGTCTTTAGCCAGACTGTACCCTGGGCGTCTATCCTGAGGCCCCGGACGCTTTTGGGAAAGCCTTCCAGGAAGTGGCTGTACACCCACCGGTTATTGTCCTTACGGTAAAAGCACAGGCCGGAGTGGGTGCGCTGAAGGAGCACCTCCTTGCCGTGGATGACGCCCCTGTCCATTTCGGCCCCGCCGGTGGCGCTGCTCACAGGCACTGCCCCGTCCGGGAGGATCTCATAGGTGGGACCGTTGGACCCGCAGAAAAGCTGCCCGTCCACCAGGCTAAGGTCCAGTACGTTCATGGCTACGTTCTGTACCCGGCTTATCTTGTCCAGTTGCCTGAAGTCGCTGGAGAACTCTCCGCGCCAAAGGCCGGTGCTGGTTCCCAAATATAGGTAGGGTTCCTTCCAGGCGGCTGTGTTCAAGGTTCCCAGCTGCGCGTCCAGTTCATCGCTGATCCTGATGGGAGCGCCCATCGACACCTTGGCTATACCCCGCTCCATGGCCAGCCAGAGGTTGCCTATGCTGTCCAGTTCCATCCCGAACAGCTGCTTGCCGGGCAAGGTGTTGTTATGCTCTCCCAGCCACCAGATCAGTTCCCCTTCCGGAGAGAGAATGAGTACGCCGCCAAGATGTGTTCCCACAATCAGGTTTCCGGTATGGGGGTCGATGGCAGCCCGGCGCGGAATAAGGCTTTTGAGAAGGTCGTCGGCCTGGGTGGGGAAAGGGGTGAAACGCTCTCCTTCCATCCGGTAAATGCCTTCCCGGTATGTGATGACGTAGCTGCTGGAATCACCGGCCGGCAGAATGGCGGCGACGGGCGTGCGGAAAGGAGGCTGGATGGCGGGGCGCAGCGCTGTTGCCGAGGGCTCCAGTACGGCCGGTCCCGCTCCGCGCCTCCATACCAGCATTTTCCCGTCATTCAGCAGTTGTACAGACATAAGCAGGCTCTGGTCCGGGAGGGTGGTAATCTCCTCCTTCCCGTCGTAGATGTGCAGTGCATGGTAGGCGTGGAAAACAATGCGCTCGCCTTGTTTGACGATGGTCCAGATGTCATCCTCTACCAGCAGGTTTTTTTCCACATGGGCCGAGAGGGAAGTGTACTTCAGCTCTCCGGCTTCCGTGCGTGTCCAGTAGCCAAACTCATGGATGCCGCCGGTGTAGATGCGTTCCCCGTCCACCAGGATGGAATAGACCGGGATACCTCCGGGAATACGATGAAGTTCCCAGCGGTAGCCGTCATAGCGAAGGAGGCCTTCATCGTTGCCGGCAAAGATTTCTCCGGGGCGACCCTGGGCTACGGCCCAATTGTGGGAAGCTGCCCTGAGCGTTTCTTTACCGTAAAACTCCACGGGAGGGCGAAAGCTCACTTGTGCGGACAAAGCCTGGGACAGGGCGGCAATAAAGAGGGCTGCCGCCAGTATTCTTTTTGTAAGAGACATTTCTGCCAAATTATAATTTTTCCAGTTTTTTCTAAATGCAAAGCTAATCATTTCCGCGTGCGAAAGCAAGAGATTTTACGGAGAACCGCTCCCGAAGTTTTAGGAATGACGTAAAAAAGAATAGGGAAATTATGCGTTTGCAAGTCGCTTATAAACAGGAAGTTAAATGCTCTTGTTTGTAAAATAAAGGGCACGTGTAGTACTACTCACTTACACTACGCAGTGTACTTTATAGTACTCCCACTGCCTCTTATCACCCGCCGATTCAGGCCTTTAGTTCCTTTTCTCCGGCCAATAAACTAACACGCAAACAACTGTGGCTGAGACGATTAAGAAAATCAATCGTTGCATTTTGCGCCGATTGATTTCCGGAAACACCTGACAATCATCTTGTTACGGTACAGGGTGAGTGGCGCCAAGAGAAGCATTTTCGGTGCCCGTGAACAAAAAGGGCCGAATATGCGCACCGGCCGGGCAAAAAGGCCGTGCGGTGAACGAATATGGCCGATTCTGCGCACGGGTTGGGCAAAAAGGCTGGGCGGTGAACGAATCGCGCCGAATTTGAGCACGGGTTGTGCAAAAAGGCCGGGCGGTGAACAAATATGGCCGAATTTGCGCACGGGTTGTGCAAAAAGGCCGGGCGGTGAACGAATCGCGCAGAATTTGCGCACGGGTTGGGCAAAAAAGCCGTGCGGTGAACAAATAGGGCCGATTCTGCGTACGAGACGGGGTTGAAACACGCTGCAATCGTAAGAAACAAAAGAAAAATCGTAAGAAACCACACTTTGTTTTTTACGATTGTTGGATTTGAGGCACCAGCGGATTATGTTTGCAGCTGCCTGCCAATTCCGGCTGGCGCTAATAATCAACCATTATGGAACACAAACTCAGCTCTGCGCAGATGCAGAAATTCATTGCCGTCGTCAATGAGGTGGAACGGTACAGGGACCTCTCGGAAAAGGAGAAGGAGGGAATCGTGCTCAGTATTATCGGCAGACCTTATATGGACCTGCGGTCGGACTGGGCCTTCAAGCATGTCCTGCAGGACAAGGAGATACTGATGATGCTCCTGAATGACTTCCTGCCGGAGGAAATCGAGTCGGTGGAACTGCAGCCCAACGAGATCGACAGGCTTCGGCCCGATGACAAGAACGTCATCATGGACGTCCTGTGCCGGACAGTGGACGGGAGGAAGTTCATCGTAGAGATGCAGCGGAAGAAAAAGCGCAGCTTCCAGCGGCGGATGCTCTACTACGGTGCGTCCATGTTGCATCAGCAGCTCAAGCCCAATCAGTCTTATTCGGCCCTGAGGCCGGTCTATGTCATCTGCTTCATGGACTTCAAGCTGCCGCATGAGACCGACCAGCTGGTGTACCGCTACAGCCTCTGCGAGCAGGAGAGCGGCGAGCGCTATGAGAACCTGCTGTCCATCTACCTGTGCGAGCTTCCTCGGCTCAAGGCAACCTCCATCGAGGGGCTGGACCCGGTGAGGAGCTGGTTTTATATTCTTGAAAATATGCGTATCTTTGCGGGCAAGCCGGAAGAGATGGGTAAACGCTATGCTGCCGTAGCCGAGGCTGCGCGTATGTACACGCTTCCGGACGAGCAAATGATCCAATACCTCCGAAATATGATTACCGAAGAAGAAAGACTGGACATGGGCGGCGCCTACTACGACGACGGTTTCGCCGACGGGAAACAAGCCGGCCTGGAAGAGGGACGGAAAGAGGGGATTGAGAAAGGAAGAGAGGAAGGAAGAGAGGAAGAACGAATGGCCATTGCTGAGAAGTTGCGTGGGATGGGTATGCCCTTGGAGAGTATTGCCCAGGCGACGGGCTTGTCGGTGGAGGATTTGAAAGGGATGTCTGCTAAATAACAGACCGGCATTATTATAGATTGAAGGCCTCGCTTGCAAGGAGCGGGGCTTTTTTCGTTGGGTCGCACGGGAGAGCTGGGGCCGGGCTGGGATGATGGCTTGAGGGTGATTTGGACAGATAAGCAAGTGACTGTGGTTGAGGCGGTTACAGAAATCAATCGTCGCAATTTGCAACGATTGATTTATGGAAATAGCAGAGAATCAGCTAGTTACGTTACAGGGTGGGTGGCGCCAGGAGAAGCATTTTCGGTGCCCGTGAACAAAAAGGGCCGAATATGCGCACGGGTTGGGCAAAAAGGCCGTGCGGTGAACAAATATGGCTGAATTTGCGCACGGGTTGGGCAAAAGAGTCGGGCGGTGAACGAATAGGGCCGATTCTGCGCACGCCCCACTGGGGGAAACACCGCCAGCGATACGCTGTGCTGGTTGCGGGAGTTTTGGGCAGATGCTTAAGTGATTGTGTTTGATGTGGTTACGAAAATCTATCGGCGCAAAATGCAACGATTGATTTCTGTAAGTTGCTGTAATCCAGGTAGTTAGCTTCCGCGGATTTTGGGCCGATGGGACCTCCGGTCGGAGCCGGGGGTGAAGATGAGTCGGTCTTGGGGTGACCAGAAGGGCCCGGGGGTGAAGGCTCTGAAAAACAAATAGGAATTTTAAAAATGTTTAATAGTCTCATTATCAATATTATATACGGGTGGGGTAGTATCAATGAAGGGCTTGTGAAGTAGGGGTTTTTCCGGCGTGTTGTGTTGTTTATAGTAGCCGATTGCTTGGCGTGGCGGGAATCCTTATATACTTTTGCGTGCTAAAAAATGCACGTTATGACGAAAAATGGGAATTATACTTTTGCGTGCTAAAAAATGCACGTTATGACGAAAAATGGGAATTATGAATCGCCCCGGGTTTTTTCCCAGGTAGAGCTATGCCTGGAGACTTCCATCCTGCAGACTTCCATAGTGGAGTTTATCGGAAAGGTAGAGTCCACCGGGCAGTATGTTCACGACTTTGAGTGGAACAACAGCCAGCCTTATTTCAATCATAATTGGGACGAAAACTAATGGGAAGAATGATGAAAAAGACCAAGAGCCTTTGGGCGGGTATGCTCCTTTTATCTGCCCTCACCATCCTTAGCTTGTCTTGCAAAAGGGAAGTGGACGATGTCATCCTTCCCGGAGACAGCGTTGTTTTCAAGGCGTCGGCGGACTACGTCAACGGTCCGGAAACCAAGACCACATATTCCGGCGTGGAGTACGGCGGGAAGGAGCGCATTGACTGGGTGAGCGGTGACAAAATCCGAATCCTTTCAGACAAGGCGCGTCACCCCGGCGGAGCGTCCTGGTCCGATTACCAGGTGACCGGTGTCACACCCGGAACCGGCAGCAATCAGCCCATCAGTTATGCCAGCATCAAGAATGTGGGAGACAACGGCCTTCACTGGGGCAGCGGTACGCATAAATTCTATGCCGTCTATCCCTCTCCTGCGGCCAACAGCAACATCAGCATCAACGACAATGTGGCCAATATCACGCTTCCCAAAAGCCAGTTGCAGGCCGCGCAGATGGATTATGCCTATATGTTCGCTGCCGTGCAGACGGCCGCAAAAGCCACGGTGAACCTCTCTTTCAAACCCATGTTCACCGCCTTCCAGTTCCAGGTGCGCAGCGACGAGGAAGCCTCCATGACCATCACCTCCTTCTCCCTCTCCACCGGAGAAAACAAGGCGATGACCGGCAGCTGCAGGGCCACCATTACGGCCGCCACCAACAGTACGGCCAGCACGGCCGTTTACAGCAATTTCACGGCCTACAACCGCCACCAACAGTACGGCCAGCACGGCCGTTTACAGCAATTTCACGGCCTACAACGCCTCTTCCGGGAACAATACCATCACGGTGGATATGGGCGCCGGTGTTACCGTCACCCCTTCCACTTACGCCACCATCACGGTCTTTGCCCTTCCGCAGGACTACTCCCAGCTGACGGCCAGTTTCACCACCAGCACCGGCGATACCAAATCCCTCAAGCTCCAGCAGGCCGACGGCTCCTGGGTGAACTTCACCGCCTGTCACAAATACAATATCAACGGCCTGGGCCTTCCCGGCGGCGGGTGGACCTACACGGTGTCCGATATCGATGACATCATCCGCACGGGCGAGGAGGTGCTTTATGATTACAGCAAGGATGTTACGGTCACCGTCCAGCGCTCCAAGGCGGGTGGCACAACAACGGAGAACATTCCCTGGAAGGCCTATTTCACCGCCGCCAGTGACCCCACCGCCGTAGTG
>CADAJF010000001.1 GCA_902788175.1 uncultured Bacteroidia bacterium | reverse complement strand
ACAGGCCTACGGCGAGTCCCTGAAGGAGACTTCCGGAGCCGTTCTGCCCGACGCTGATCGGGCATCTGCCGTGAGCGGGAAAATTTCCCAGATTCTGGGGCGGGCGCTGCGGATAGCGCTGCTCTCGGGCCTGGCCCTGCTGGCGCTGCAATGGGTGGTGGTCCAGCTGGCCTTCCTGGTCGTTGACTGCTCCCCCGAGGTGCGCATGCTCGCCACCCGTTACTTCTACATCCGCATCTGGGCGGCCCCTGCCACCCTTTCGCTCTTTGCGCTCAAGGGGTGGTTTATCGGCCTGCAGGATACCCTCCGTCCCATGCTGGTGGACCTGTGGATCAACCTCTGCAATATCCTCCTGTCGCTGGGCCTGGGCTTTGGCTTTCTCTTTTTGCCCGCTCTGGGCTTTGCCGGCGTCGCCTGGGGCACCGTCATTGCCCAATGGACCGGCCTTCTGCTGGCCCTCCTCCTGGCAAGCAAGTACCTGTCACTCAGCAACTTACTAAAATCAATCGTCGCAAAATGCAACGATAAATTTCAGGAAACGGCTGAGGGTCAGGGAGTTAGCCATCAGGCGTTTTACAGGCTTAACCGGGATTTGTTCCTGCGTTCGGTGGGGATGATTGCGGTGTATATCGGCTTTACCGTTTTAAGCGCGCGGCTGGGGGATCTGATGCTGGCGGTGAGCAGTATCCTGATGAAGCTGCTCATGCTTTTCAGCTATTTCACGGACGGTTTTGCCTATGCCGGGGAAGCACTTACGGGCCGATTCATCGGCGAGCGCTCCCGGGAAGGTGTCCGCGCCGCCGTCAGGGGAACCTTTGCCTGGAGCTTCGGGCTGGCCGGCGTATTCATGCTGCTCTATGGCTTTGGCGGCGTGCCGATGTTCCGTCTTCTCACCTCCGATACCGCCGTAGTGCAGGCCGGGCAGGCCTTCCTTCCCTGGCTGCTGCTGATGCCCCTTGTTGGCTGTCCGGCCTTCGCTTGGGACGGCATCTTCGTAGGCGCCACTGCCTCCAAACAGCTGCGTAACAGCACCTTGCTCTGTGCGGCCGGCTTTTTCGCCGTCTGGTTCCTGGGCCTCTGGCTCTTCGGCGCTCTTGGGGCCGATGGCAGTATCGGCACGGGTAAACTCCTGCCGGAGCGCGCCCTGCACCTTCTGATGGCCGCCTATTTCACGCACCTGGCCATCCGCACCCTCTACCAGACCTTCCGCTACCGCAGCGCCGTGCTCCGGCCCTACTTTGGCGAATAACGGCCCTACTTCGGCGAATGACGGCCCTGCTTCGGCGGTGAACACAAAAGGGCGGTTTTTGTTCACGAGACGGCAAAAAACGGCCAGCGGTGAACAAAAAACAGGGGGTTGCGTACACCGGAAAAAAAACCTAATTTTGCATATCCGTCCCATGCGGGACGAAACGACCATTTAAACGTGTATCAGGATATGAGCATCACTATTCAGTTACAATACCATACAGCCTGGGGAGAGAGCGTGCGGCTTCGCAGCGGCAAGCGCTGCTTCCCCATGGAACACGCCTTCGAGGGAATCTGGCAGGCAAAATTGAGCAGCCAGGACCTCCGTGACGGCGACCGCTTCACCTTCGAGATTGTGCGCGATGGCAAGGTAGTCAGGCGCGAGTGGCGGGAGCACATTTTCACGGCTCCGCTCAACTGCAAAGATGTCATCGTGCGCAGCGCATGGATGGACAGACCGGCAGATTCCGCCTTCTATTCATCGGCCTTCAGCGATGTGATTTTCCGCAGGGAAGGCGGCGTGTCTTTCCGGCATCCGGGAACGGTAAAAGCCCCCCAAAAAGGCAATCTGAGCATCCAGGTGGCAATGCCCCGGGTGCGCAGCCATGAGTCCCTGGCCCTGGTTGGCTGCGGGGACAAACTGGGCAACTGGGACAAAGTGCTGCTCATGCAGGACAACCTTTTCCCCTGGTGGTCCATTACCCTGGATGTGCAGGAACCCATTGAATACAAGTTGGTTATTGTAGATGCCAAGAGCCAGGAAATCCTTCACTGGGAAGAAGGCCCCAACCATTTTTTCGCAGAGGTACCTCCCAAGGATACCCTGGTGGTGATATCGGACTGGCATCCCCATTTCCACACCAATCCCTGGCGCGGAGCCGGCGTGGCCGTCCCGGTGTTCTCGCTGCGCAGTGAGGACAGCTTTGGCGTAGGGGAGTTCAACGACATCAAGCACCTGGTGGACTGGGCCGTAAAAGCCGGCCAGAGCGTAATCCAGCTGCTCCCTGTCAACGACACCACCATGAGGCACAGCTGGCATGATTCCTATCCCTACAATGCCGTGAGCTCCTTTGCCCTGCATCCGCAGTTTATCCACCTGCCCGCCGCCGGTGTACGGCAGGATGCCGCCTACAAAGCCAAGAAGGCAGCGCTGGAATCCCTTTCCGCCGTAGATTACGAGGCAGTGAACAGCGCCAAGCTGGAGATGCTCCGCAAGCTGTACAAAGGCGCCCGGGGCAAAGCCGATCTGGCGTCCCCGGCCTACAAAACCTTCCTGCAGGCCAACAAGGACTGGCTGCTCCCGTATGCAGTTTTCAGCGTCCTCCGGGACATCCACGGCACGCCCGTTTTCAGCGAGTGGGGCTCCTGGTCCAAATATGGCGCTCGCAAAGTGGCCGCCTTTGCCAAGGAAAAAGCGGCCGAGACTGGCTTCTACTGCTACCTCCAGTTCCTGCTGGACAAGCAGCTCAAAGAGGCCGTGGAATACGCCCACGTGCATGGGGTGGCCCTCAAGGGAGATCTTCCCATCGGCGTAAGCCGCGACAGCGTGGATGCCTGGCAGCACCCGGAACTCTTCCACATGGACAGCCAGGCGGGGGCACCGCCGGATGCTTTTGCAGAGGATGGCCAGAACTGGGGCTTCCCCACCTACAACTGGGAAGAAATGGCCAAGGACGGCTATGCCTGGTGGAAAGCCCGCATGGGCAAGATGGCGGAATATTTCGACGCCTTCCGCATAGACCATATCCTGGGCTTTTTCCGCATCTGGGAAATACCCATCCCGCACAAAAGCGGCCTCATGGGGCATTTCAACCCCGCCCTCCCTTATCCGGAAGAAGAATTGCGCGCCAAAGGCTTCGACCCCCATGCCGGCGAAGGAACCGATGTCCTTTTCGTGGAGGATCCCCGCCGTCCTCACTGGTGGCATCCGCGCATCAGCGGGGAGAAGACAGCCCTTTTCTCCTCCCTGCCCGAGCACATGAAACAGCGTTACCTGCAGCTCTCGGAGGAGTTCTTCTGGCATCGGCACGATGATTTCTGGCGCGAAGCTGCCCTTCGCAAACTGCCGGCCCTGCTGCGCTCTACGGGCATGCTCTCCTGCGGGGAAGACCTGGGCATGATTCCCAATTGCGTGGCTTCCGTGATGGAAGAACTGAATATCCTGTCGCTGGAAATCAAGCGTATGCCCAAGGATCCCAGCCAGGAATTCGGCCGTCCGGAGCACTATCCTTACTGGTGCGTCTGCACCACCGGCACGCACGACACCTCTCCGCTCCGTGCCTGGTGGGAGGAAGACCGCGCCCTTACTCAGCGCTATTACAACCGGATGCTGGGCTGCGAAGGCGACGCCCCCTATTTCTGCGATCCCTGGGTGGTCGATATCATTCTCAAGCAGCACCTCCACTCTCCCGCCATCCTGACCATCCTGCCCCTGCAGGACTGGCTGGCCGCAGACGGAGAGCTCCGCTACGGCGGTAATCCGGCCGATGAACGCATCAACGTACCCGCCATTCCCCG
This sequence comes from uncultured Bacteroidia bacterium, assembly GCA_902788175.1. Classification (GTDB taxonomy): domain Bacteria; phylum Bacteroidota; class Bacteroidia; order Bacteroidales; family UBA932; genus Cryptobacteroides. The sequence continues at coordinate 98,278 of CADAJF010000001.1, read as the reverse complement.
CTACTACTGGCGCTACCGCATGCACTGCACGCTGGAAAGCCTGGCGGCACAGGATAAGTTTAACGCCCATATCCGCGGGATGGTGGAAGAAGCAGGAAGGAATCTGTGATGGAAAACGACTGGAAACAACGGCTGGGGGTGGTTTATTCCACCAATCCGGACTTTGCCTACGCCACGGCGCAGGCGCCGGAGGAGGAGACGCTTCCCCCGGGGCGGCAAAAGTTGACAGTAGGCATCGACCGCCGCAACCGCGGCGGCAAGCAGGTTACGCTGGTGAGCGGTTTTGTGGGGAAGGCCGATGACCTCAAGGAACTTGGCCGGACCCTCAAAACGCGCCTGGGCGTAGGAGGCAGCGCCAAGGAGGGGGAAATCACCATCCAGGGAGACTTCCGCGACAAAGTGGTGGAGATACTCAAGTCCTTGGGATACAACGCCAAAAGAGGAAACTGATGTGGCAGGATATACTGGGTAGCGGAGAACTGCTGTTAGAAAAGAGCCCTTCCACCTCCACCGCTGCGGTGGAGGCTGGCCCGCAGCTTGCCGTAGAGGTGCTGGTGCTGGTCTTTGTGGTGGTGAGCATTTTCCTGCTCAGGCGTTTCCTGGAGCTGTTACCCTATCTGTGGGACAGCTTCTTCCGGGCCCGGGGCAGTTTCTACCTGGAAAACAGCGTCCGCGTCAGCCACGACCGCAATATCATCGCCATTTCCTTCGTGGTTCCGGCCGTCCTTATCATGCACCGCTACTGCCTGTACAATCCGGATTTCCTCCAGCAGATACCTTCCCGGTGGCACCTGCCGGTCCTTGCCGGGGTCCTGGCTGTTTATCTCCTGCTAAGAAGGCTCATGTACGCCTGGATGAAGCCCCGTCGCAAGTCGGATTTTTACGTCTTGTCCCACAAGGCCGGTTATACCTATTTCATCCTTCTGGTAGTACTGCTTTTAGTAACGCTTGGCATAGTGGTTCTCACACCTTATAACAAACTGGAAGCCAGACCTTTGATATACGGGGAAATTGCCCTTGTCTACGGCTTCTATCTTGTGCGCCGCTCGCAAATTCTTTCCCTCTCTTGCAATCCTTTCAGAACTTTTTTGTACCTTTGCGGCCTGGAATTTTTGCCTACGGCCATTTTGGTCCTTTCGGCCGCCCTTTTTTAAGCATTTCCGTTCCTCAGAACGCAGGATGCAGCGGGGCAGGCCAGTGCGAAAAAAGTTGAATTGAAAGACTGCAAGTCTCGTTGTAAGATGAACATAAAAAAGATTCTCATTTCGCAGAAAACACCTCGGGTGCTCACTCAGTATGAGGCTGTCAGCGAAAAGTTTGGCGTTACCTTTGACTTTTGTCCCTTCTTCAAGGTGGAGCCCCTCACTTCCAGGGAATTCCGTGCACAGCGCATCAACCTGCTGGATTATACGGCCATCGTGTTCTCTTCCCGTCATGCCATAGACGCTTTCTTTGCCCTGGCGGAAGAACTGCGCGCCAAGATCCCCGAGACCATGAAGTACTTCTGCTCCACGGAAGCCGTGGCCATGTACCTGCAGAAGCACATCGTCTATCGCAAGCGGAAAATCTTCTTCGGCACTGGTACGCCGGAGAGCATCGTGGGTCTTATCGGCCCCAAGCATAAAGGGGAGAAATTCCTCATCACCATGTCGGATTCCACCTCGTCGGAGGCCCTCACTTCGCTTTTTGACGACCATAAGCTCAGCTATGTCACCGGCGTTTTCGTCAAGTCGGAAAGCATGGACCTCAAGGACCTGGACATCCACTCCTACGACATGGTAGTCTTCTACAACCCGGCCGATGTCAAGTCCCTCCAGGAAAACTTCCCAGGCTTCGAGCAAGGAGATCTCAAAATGGTCTCCTACGGCCGCTCCATCGTGAAAGCCATGGAGGATGCCGGACTCAGGATAGACGTGAAAGCCCCTTCCCCGGAAGCCCCCTCCGTGGCCTCTGCCATAGAGCTCTACCTGAAGAGTTTACAGTAATGGATGCCTCGCTTCCCAAGTCCGAGCGGCTCTGCGGCAAAACCGCCGTGGCTGCCTTGTTCGAGCATGGGAAAAGCTTCCAGGCGGGCTGCCTTCGCTGCCGCTATATCCGCCGCCCGGACCAGGCCCCTTCCCGTATAGTGGTCTCCGTTCCCAAGCGCCATTTCAAGCGCGCCGTCAAGCGCAACCTCCTGAAGCGCCGCATCCGGGAGAGTTATCGCCGGCAAAAAGGCCTGCTGGATGCAGGGCTGGACGTGCTGTTTCTCTACACTTCCCGCGAACTGCTGCCCTACGAGGTCATTTATGCCGATATGACCCAAGCTCTGGAGGGCATCCGATGAACCCTGTCCTCAAGAAAATCCTGATTGCCCCCTTCGTGCTGCTGATCAAGTTCTATCAGCTGTGTATCAGTCCGCTCACGCCGCCCTCGTGCCGGTTCACCCCCACCTGCTCGCAGTATGCCCTGGAGGCTTTCCGTAAGTACGGTCCCTTCAAAGGGCTGTATTTGACCGTCCGGCGCCTGCTGCGCTGCCATCCCTGGGGGGGGAGCGGCTATGATCCTGTGCCATAATGCCAAATAAAGAATACATACAGGAAATGTTTGACGGGATTGCGCCGTCCTATGACAGTTTGAACCATGTCCTGTCAATGAACGTTGACAAGCTGTGGCGGCGGCGTGCAATCCGGGAAGTGGTGGACGGAGCGCCGCAGCGCATCCTGGATGTAGCCTGCGGGACCGGCGACAGCACCATCGTCCTGGCAGAAGCCGCCGCCCCGGGCTCGACCGTGACGGGCGTGGACATCTCGGAGGGCATGATGGCCCGCGTGATGGAGAAGGCGGCGAAAAAAGGAGTGCATGAGCGCATCACCCTCCGGCAGGCGGACGCCGAGGACCTCCCTTTCCAGGCAGAGAGCTTCCACCGGGTGACCTGCGCATTCGGCGTGCGCAATTTCGAGCACAAAGAGCTGGGGCTGAAGGAGTTCCACCGCGTACTGAAGCCGGGCGGAAAGGCCGTTGTGCTGGAGCTTTCCGTTCCCCGCAACCGTCTGGTGAGAAAGGCCTATGACCTCTATTTCCTGCGCCTGCTGCCCAGGATAGGCGGGAAGCTGTCCGGCAACAAGGCAGCCTACCGTTACCTGCCGGCATCGGTCCATGCCTTCCCCTCGCCGGAGGCTTTCTGCGCCATGATGGAGACGGCCGGCTTCCGCCATGTGCGCCACCGCAGCCTGACTTTGGGCCTGTGCCGCATGTTTATCGGCGAAAAATGATTATCTTTAAGGGCTAAAACCTGAAAACCATGTCTGCACCTATCCAAATGATCCCTGTGCGGAACCGCCGCCAGTTAAAGGAATTCATCCGTTTCCCCCTGTCGCTGTACAAAGGCTGCGACAAGTGGGTGCCCGCCTTCGAGGGCGATGAATTCAAGTCCCTGGGGCCGGACAATCCGTCCCTGGCTTTCTGTGAACGGGAACTGTACCTGGCGGTGCAGGAAGGCCGGACAGTTGGCCGTGTGGCTGCCATCCTGAACCACAAGGCCAATGAAAAGTGGGGGGAGAATACCGTCCGATTCGGCTGGATAGACTTTGTAGAGGATTTCGAGGTGGCACGGGCGCTTATCGGCGCGGTGGAGGCGTGGGGTCGGGAGCGCGGCGCCGTCAAGATCAAAGGCCCCCTGGGCTTTACGGACATGGACCGCGAAGGCCTTCTGGTAGAGGGCTTTGAAAACGAGAGTCCCTTCACCGTCATCTACAATTACCCCTATTATCCGGAGTACCTGGAGCGCCTTGGCTTTACCAAGGACGTGGACTGGACCCAGCGCGTGATGGTGATTCCGGAGCAGATTCCCCCGGTTTTCGAGTATGCCCACCTTATCGAGGACCGCTATAAAATCCGTATCCTGAGGGCCTCTACCCTTGGAGAAATGGCTAAACGCGGCCGGGAGATGTTCCACGTGCTGAACGAGGCCTTCGCCGGCCTGTACGAGTACAGCAAGCTCTCCGAGGAGCAGATAGACGGCTACGTAAAACAGTATGTGCCCGTACTGAACAAAGACCTGGTGGCCATGGTGATAAACGATAAGGACCAGCTGGTGGGCTTTACCGTCACCATGCCGCACATATCGGCCGCCGTGCGAAAGGCTAAGGGCCGTATTCTGCCCTGGGGATGGATGCACCTTCTGCCGGCGCTCTCTCCCAAGCGGAATAAGATTACGGAGGCCCTCCTGATTGGCGTTCTGCCGGAGTATCAGGCCAAAGGAGCCACCATGCTCATGTTCAAATACCTGCTGGACAATTACCACCGGCTGGGGATCCGCCAGATGCTGCTGAACCCCCAGCTGGAAGAAAATCACAAGGTACAGGCCCTCTGGGACACGTTTGAAACGCACCCCTACCAGCGTCGTCGCAGTTATGTGATGGATATTTAAGCTGCCATTACAACAAGGTGAAGCGGTGTCTCAGGCCATGCGGAGATACTGCTTCGGCGTAAATGTCCCCGCCGTGCAGGCGGACGGCCTCTCTGACGATGGAAAGCCCCAGGCCTGTTCCGCCCATTTCGCGGCTCCGGCCCTTGTCAACCCGGAAGAAACGTTCATACAGGCGGGGGAGGCTGCTTTCGGGCACCCCGGGACCGTTATCGGCAAAGGAGAAGTGCCAGGTGCGGCCTTCCTCTCGCGCGAGGATTTCCACGGTGCTCCCCTCCCCGGCATAGTGAAGGGCATTGTCGATGAGGTTCCGGAACAGGCTGTACAGGATCTTCCGGTCTCCTATCATGGGGATGGATTCCGGAATAGCGGTCTTTAAGCTCATGCGGCGGCTTTGGAAGTCCGGCTCGGTTTCCTGCAGGATGCATCGGATGATATCGGCCAGGTCCAGTTCCTCGCGGCATACCTTCCTTTCGGCGGCATCCAGGGAGTTCAGATCCTCTGTCAGGCTGGCCAGGCGGCTGGCCAGCGCCCAACTGCGGTCTATGAACTGATTGCGGGTCTTGTCCGGCAACTCCGGATGGGAGCGCAGGGTTTCCAGATAAGCCTGAATGCCGGAAATGGGCGTTTTCAGCTCATGGGAAATGTTCTGGGTGAGCTCTTTTTGCAGTTCCAGGCTTTCCTGATCCTGGATCTTGGACACCATCAGTCCTACCTTTTGCGCAAAGACAAAAAGCACCGCCACCAGGACAAGCATCAGCAGGAGGGCGTACCAGAGAAAAGAATAATCGGCCCGGAGGGACTTCGGGAGCTTTTCGTCGTAAGGCAGGGCCGAGCGGATAATCAGATTCTGTGACGGGATGTAGGTGGCCGAATAGAAGAACTTCTCCTCCACGGTGATGCTTCTACGGTCTATACAGTATCCGCTGCCCTTGACGAGGGCTTCCTGGATCTCTTTCCGTTTCCGGTGGTCGCTCAGCGTGGGATATTCCTTGGTCCGGTTGTCGAAAAGGACAAATCCGTGCGGGTCCAGGATGGTGATGCGGACGGAGGTCAGGGGATGGGCAAGAAGGTAGTTTTGGAGGGAATCCTCATCTATCGGCATTTGCAGCAGGGCCTCTCCCAGCGAAAGGTTATATGTCTGCAGCTGCTGGTTGAGAAGGGCAATCTTGAAGGTCTTTTCACGCCGGTTCTGGTATAGCGTAAAGGCCCCGGCAAACAGCAGGAAGAGGGAGATGATGCTGAAGAACAGCAAACGACTAAGCCTGGACATCTTCATACCTGAAACAATAGCCATGTCCCGGACGGGTGATGATGCAATGGGAATAAGGGGCGATTTTTTTTCGCAGGCGCGTGATGCTTACGTCTACGCTCCGGTCCGTTACCAGCACACCTTCCGGCCATGCATGGTCCAGGATCTGCTCCCGGGAGTACACCATGCCCGGATGCCCCATCATCAGGTCCAGGATGTTGAACTCGGTGCGGGTAAGGGAGACCGGCGTGCCGTCTATGCTGAGGGTTTTGCCTTCCCTGTCCAGGAACATTCCCCCATATGACTTTACCTCCTCTTGTATGGGCCGATGATAGCTGCGCCTGAGTACGGCCTGGGCCCGGAGCAGCAGCTCCTGCACGGAAAAAGGCTTGGTCACATAATCGTCAACGCCGATTCGCAGGCCGTCGATGATATCCTCACGGGCGTTTTTGGCGGTGAGAAAGATGATGGGAATGGAGGCTGTCAGGGGATTCTGCTTCAGCAGCATGGCCGCCTTGAATCCGGACATGCCGCCCAGCATCACGTCCAATATAATAAGGTGAAAGCGCTGAAGGTCCAGCCGGAGGGCTTCTTCGGCTGAATTTGCCGTTGTCACTTCATAGCCGCTGGCGGAAAAATTGAACTCCAGGATATCCAGAATATCCTGTTCGTCATCTACCAGCAGAACCTGTATGCGTGTTTCCGTATCCATTTGCCTTACAAAAATGGCATATTTCATTTGAATTTACAACACCGTAACAGTAATGTAACAATCCGGTAGCCGGCCGGTAACAACGGCGGATTAACTTTGCATCCGGAAACAAATTAACACAACAATTATGAAAAAGACCTTACAACTGATGCTGGCCATGACCCTGGCCCTGATTCTTTTCCCCCGCACGGCCCAGGCCGACGGAAAGGTGATCCCTTTTGACAAGATGCCCGCCGAGGCACGCGCGTTTATCAAGGAGCACTTCGGCTCCGTAAAAGTCCTTCAGGTGACTGCCGAATGGAACGAGTACGAAGTGCTGCTGGAAGACCTGACCCAGGTGGAATTTGACCGTTCCGGAAACTGGAAGCAGGTAAAACGGAAGAGGGCTGGCCTCCCCGAAGCCATTATTCCCCTGCGCATCCTCTCCTATGTCAAGGAAGCGTTCCCCGACCTGTCCATCACCCAAATCGAACGCAGCCGCTGGGGATACGAAGTAAATATCAGCAACGGCCTGGAACTGGAGTTTGATAAAAACTGTAATTTTGTCCGGATTGACGATTAATCAACCCGGACAAAATCAGAGCGCTTTGATGACGGCGTCGCAGACCTCACCCACGGTGGTGGGGGCTGGGGCGCCGTCCGGGAAATGCATTTGGAATTTCTCTTCCACGGCCAGCGAAAGGAGCAGCATGGACAGCGAGTCTATGCCCAGCTGCCGCACCAGTTCCGTGTCAAAATCCACTCCGGCCAGGTCTGTCTGGGGCCGGATGACGCCAATCACCTCCTTAAGGCCGGCGAACACTTCTTCCCTGGTCATACGCGGGAGACTTTCATGCTGCCGGTGCGCTTGAAATCTTCCGTGCGTACGGTCACTTTTACAATGCGGTGGGTGGTGGGAAGGCCCTCGTTGATGCGGGCTACCAGTGCGTGCATGTAGGCTTCCACCTCTTCCCAGGGCTTGCCGTCGAAGGCAGGCATGAAGGGAAGGATTTCCACGGCAATTACATTCTGACCGTGAAACTCGTCTTCCTTGACCATGGCGTCGCGGACGCAAGGATCTGCATAGAAAGGCTCTTCCAGGCTTTCCGGGCTGATGTTCTCACCGTTGGAGAGGACGATGAGGTTCTTGATGCGGCCGGTGATATAGAGGAAACCTTCCTCGTCGAAGTGGCAAAGGTCTCCGGTGCGCAGCCAGCCGTCCGGGGTGAGGGCCTCGGCGGTGCGTTCGGGATCTTTGTAATAGCCGGAGAAGATGTTGTCTCCCTTGATCCACAGTTCCCCGTCCACCAGCTTGGTTTCCTGGCCGGGATAAATCTTGCCGATGGAAGTGGGGTGCGTAATGGCATCGGCGTTGGCGGAGGTGAGGTTGGCGCTTTCCGTGAGGCCGTAGCCGAAGCAGAACTCCACGCCCAGCTTGGTGAAAATGTCCACCAGGCGCGGCGGCACATTGGCGGCGCCGGCAATGATCATGCGGAGCTCCCCGCCCAGGAACTGCGGGCCGTACATCTTAACCAGGCCGGAGAGGATGTCGCAGATGCCGGGCACAATGACCAGCACGGTGGGCTTGAGCATGGGCAACTTGCCGATGGTAGCCTTCATGTCCTCGCAGGTATAGATGAGGTTGCCGGTGTAGAAGCAGCCCATGGTGCCGGCGATGAGGCCGAAGACGTGGCTGAGGGGCAGCAGGGCGATATAGCGGTGTACGCCAATCACGTGGCCGGGTTTGAAGATGGCGTTGTAGTTGCCTCTCATCAGGGCCCGGTGGCTGAGGACGGCGCCCTTGGGCTGGCCGGTGGTACCGCCGGTGAAGAAGATGGCGGCGGGGCTCTCAGGGTCGATGGTAGCGGCTGGGGCCTCAGTCTCGCCGATAGCAGCGGCGGGGCATACCTTCACGCCCTGGAGCTTGGCGGTGAGGGGCATGAATTCCTCGCGCACAAAGAGGGCGGCGATGTCAAATTTCATGCAGGAGCCTATCACGGCCATCTCCGGCAGCGAGGCCGGGAAGTTCATGGCCACATATCCGGCCGATGTCACGGCAAGGAACAGCTCTATGGCATCCTGGCTGTTGCGGTCAAAGATGCCGATATGGGCGCCCTTGGGAAGGCCCAGGCCTTCGATATAGGCGCGGCGGCGTGCTACGCGCTGGCCCAGCTGCTCATAAGTAATGGTGTCTGTCTGGTTGGAAATGGCCGGCGATGCGGCGAATTCGCGGGTGAACCAATTGACGAATTCTCCCATGGTAGGAAGGTAGGGAATGCGCTGGAATTCCTCCTTCGGGAGCATGTTGTAAAAATAATTGGACATAAAAAGTAAGGTTTCAGTTTTACTGTCAAGGATGCAAATATAGCAAAATTCCGCTAATTTGTTTATCTTTGCCAGATATGGAAACAAGAACATTCAACAGGTGGAACCGGATAGTGGGGCTGGCCGTTCTGGCCGTATCGGCCCTTACATACCTTTGTACCATAGAGCCCACGGCGTCTTTCTGGGATTGCGGGGAATTCATAGCGTCTTCCTATAAACTGGAGGTGGGGCACCCGCCGGGAAACCCCGTTTTCCAGCTTTTTGCACGCTTTTTCTCCATTCCTGTGGCACCCCAGCATGCCGCGGTGGCCGTCAATGCCATGAACGCCATCCTCAGTGCGCTCACCGTTTTCCTGCTGTACCTGACCATCGTCTTCTTCGCCAGGCGGCTGGTTCTGGGTCCCCCGGCCAGGCAGGGCTTGACGGGAGACGCCACAGCCGGCTCAGACCAGCTGTCTGTAGCCCGTGCAGTGGCCGTTTTCGCCTCAGGAGCCGTGGGGGCGCTGGCCTACTGTTTCAGCGACACCTTCTGGTTCAGTGCCGTGGAGGGGGAAGTGTATGCCATGTCGTCGCTCTTTACGGCCCTTGTCTTCTGGGCCATGTGCAAATGGTATGATCAGGCCCATAAGCCCCATGCCAACCGCTGGATAGTCCTGATTGCCTTCCTGATGGGCCTCAGTATCGGCGTACACCTGCTCAACCTTCTTACCATCCCGGCCTTCGTGTTCATGTACTACTACCGCATGAACGAAGACAAAAAGCTGCCTTTCGGGAAGCTGGCGGGCATATTTGCTATCGGCGTGGTGATAGAATTCCTGCTGGTGTACCTCTTTATCCCGTACCTTCCCAAGCTGGCGGCCCTGTTTGACCGCATCTTCGTGAACAGCTTCGGCCTGCCGTATAACAGCGGCGCCACCTTCTTCCTGGTGGCCCTGTTGGGACTTTGCTTCTGGGCGCTTTTTGTGACGCTGAAAAAGGGCAGGGTGTTCTGGAATACGGTGCTTCTGTGCGTGGTGATGCTGGTGACGGGCTTCTCGCTGTTCAGCATTGTGATTATCCGCTCCAGCGTAAAAACGCCCACCAACGAGTACCAGCCGGACAATCCCTACACGCTGGTGCGCTACTTGAGCCGTGAGCAGTACGGCTCCACGCCGCTTCTGTACGGTCAGTATTATGATGCGCCCTATGACCTTCGGCAGGACAAATACTGGGCTCCCCTGAACGGGAAATATGTCCGGGCCGATGCCCCGGCAGACGCAGACTACCTCCCGGAGGGCAAGATGCTCTTCCCCCGCATGTGGTCAGGCGCAGACCCCCGCTACACGGACTTCTACCAGGACTACACCCAGGGCAAGGGTACGCGCGTGAAGGGAGCCAAGCACCGCAAGCCCAGTTTTGGCGCAAACCTGGCCTATTTCTTTGACTATCAGCTTAACTGGATGTACTGGCGCTACTTTATGTGGAATTTTGTGGGCCGCCAGAACGAAATTCATTCCCCCCTCCCCGGCAATGTGTTCTACGGGAACTGGGAGAGCGGGATAGGCGTGCTGGACAAGCTGCGCCTGGGAGACCAGTCGGATGCACCCGCAACCCTGCGGGAAAACAAAGGAAAGAACCACTACTACTTCCTGCCGCTGCTGCTGGGCCTGCTGGGGCTGGTATTCCAGTTTGACAAGGATAAACGCGGCAGCTGGCTGGTGTTCCTGATGTTCTTCATGACGGGTATCGCCATTGTGCTGTACCTGAACCAGCCGCCTTATCAGGTGCGTGAGCGGGATTATGCCTATGCGGGTTCCTTCTATATGTTCTCCATCTGGATAGGCCTGGGCGTGGTGGCGCTCTGCGAGTGGCTCTCGGAGCCCCTGAAGGGGAAGGTCTCCGGGAAGGCGCTGGCGGGGGGTGTATCGGCCCTTTGCCTTTGCGTGCCGGCCCTGATGGCCGCCCAGAACTGGGACGACCATGACCGTTCCCACCGTTACACGGCCCCGGAAATGGCCTGGAACTACCTGAACTCAGTAGGGGAGAACGGCCTGCTGATCACCCACGGGGACAACGACACCTTCCCGCTGTGGTATGCCCAGGAGATTGAAAGCGTCCGTACGGATGTGCGGGTGGTGAACACCTCGCTGCTGGGAACGGACTGGTACATAGACCAGATGAAATGGGCCTGCAACGAGAGCAAACCTCTGCCCCTCAGCGTATCGCAGGCGCAGTACCTTTATGGTACCAACGAGTATGTCTATATAGCCTACGACGACGGCTCTCCCATGTACCTTTCGGACGTGATGGACGTGTTCAAGGACCCCAAGATGAAGGTATCGCTGGAAAGCGGCCAGAAACTGGATTTCATCTGCGCCCGCAACCTGGTCATTCCCGTCAATAAGGAGAACTGCCTCAAGTACGGCATTGTGCCGGAGCAGTTCGCAGACCAGATCCCGGATCAGATAGTCCTTACCATGTCCAAGGACAAGAACTACCTTTCCAAGCCGGAGCTCTTTATGCTGGACCTGCTGTCCGGTTATCAGTGGGACCGCCCCATCCACCTGCTTAACCAGGGCGGGGACCTGAATATCGGCATCAAGGATTACCTCATGTTTGACGGCTTCTCTTCGCGCTTTACGCCCATCCGCAACAAGCTGGGTTCTACGGATCCCGGTCCCGTGGTGGATGCCCTGCAGCTGTACGAGGATATGAAAACCAAGTACAAGTGGGATGCCCTGAGGCGCAAGGACTATTTCGCCGACTACCAGAACATGTACACCTTCCTGGGCGTGATGTCCCAGCGTCAGTTGTTCCTGACGGTGGCCAATGCGCTCATCGACGTGGAGGAAGACCAGAAGGCCCTGGAAATCATGGACCTTTGCCAGGAAAACTTCCCCGCAGAGGTATTCCCGCTGGAAAGCATTCCGCTGGGTTTCTCGGCCAACGACTATATGGTGGCCCAGATGATCGAGAACTACTATTACCTGGGAGCCCCGGACAAGGCCCGCGAACTGGCGGCCGATCTGGGCGACCAACTCACGGACACCGCCGCCTTCTTCCTCTCCTGGGGCTCGCTGGGGGCATCGGAGTTTGAAACCGCCAGCCGCGTGCTCCTGTATGTCTCTGACGTTTGTAAGCAGTACGGGGACAAGGATCTGGGGGATGCCATGACCCGTAACCTGGAAGCCCTCCTGCATGCCGTTACAGGCTCCCAGTATTCGCTGGAAAAAGAAGATACATTAACCATAGCCCAATAACAGATGAAACGAATCCTTATTACCCTCGTTGCGCTCGCAGTATGTGTGAGCGGCCTGTCCCAGGGGCGTCCCCCGCGCCCGGATGCGCCCGCCGGAGACAAACCCCAGGAGAAAAAAGAGGCTCCCGCCAATCTGAACTTCTCCAAGGGCCTTTTCTCCGTAGCCCAGAATGAAAAAGACTGGTATATGGAGGTGCCGGACAGCCTGCTGGGCCGCCGCATCCTGGCCGTTACGCGCTATGTGGCCAACACCATGGGCGCCGGCGTCTATGGCGGCGAACAAGTGGCAGAGGCCATGCTCTACTGGGAGAAGGCACCCACCGGTAACCTGCTCCTCAGAGTGGACGTGGTGAACGTGGAGGCCCCGGCCCAGGACCAGATTGCCAAGGCCGTGCGCGTAAGCTCCGAAAACCCCATTGTAGCCTCGTTTAAGCCGGAAAAAGGCGGGAACGCCGGTACCACCCGCATCAAGGCCAACAGCCTCTTCGAAGGGGACCTGCAGATTTTCTCGCTGGACCAGCGCACCAAGAAGCAGTTCAACCTGGGTAACCTGAAGGCCGATGCCAGCTTCATCCAGAGCATGCGTTCCTATCCCATCAACACGGAAGTGACGGTGACCAAGACCTACACCTACAACCAGCCCACGCCGGGCGGTCCCGGCGGTGCCAGCGGCCCCGTACGCGCCAACAGCCTGCCCGCAGGCCGTGAAGCCGGTGTGGTGACGATGGTTCTCAACACCTCCTTCATCCTGCTGCCGGAGGTTCCCATGCAGCAGCGCTGGTTCGACCCCCGCGTAGGCTACTTCGCCGGCGGTTACACCCATTTCTCCGACGAGCAGCAGGGTACGGAGCAGGTTCGCTTCATCACCCGCTACCGCCTGGAGGCCCGCCCGGAAGACGTGGAGAAGCAGAAGAGGGGAGAACTGGTGGAGCCCATCAAGCCCATCATCTACTATATAGACCCCGCTACGCCCAAGCAGTGGCGCAAGTACCTGATTGCCGGCGTGAATGACTGGCAGGTTGCCTTTGAGCAGGCCGGCTGGAAGAACGCCATCCGCGGCGAGGAATGGCCGGAAGACCGTCCGGACATGAGCCTGGAGGATGCCCGTTTCTGCGTAATCCGCTACCTGGCTTCGCCCATCGCCAATGCCTACGGCCCCAATGTGCACGACCCTCGCAGCGGTGAGATTCTGGAAAGCCATATCGGCTGGTACCACAATGTGATGACCCTGGTACATGACTGGTACCAGATTCAGGTGGCCGCCGTGGATCCCCGCGCCCGCGCTTTCAAGTACGACGAGGAACTCATGGGAGACCTCATCCGCTTTGTCTCCTCCCACGAGGTAGGCCACACGCTGGGCCTGCGCCATAACAAGGGCTCCTCCTCCATGACGCCCGTAGAGAAACTCCGCGACAAAGAGTGGGTAGAGGCCAACGGCCACACCGTGAGCATCATGGACTATGCCCGCTTCAACTATGTGGCGCAGCCGGAAGACAATATCGGCACGGCCGGTATCTATCCCCGCATCAACACCTATGACAAGTGGGCCATCGAATACGGCTACAAGCCCACCTATATCACGGACCCCAAAGAGGACCATCTGTGGTGGAACAAGGAAATCATCGCCCGTCTGCAGGCCGATCCCAAGCTCTGGTTCGGCGGCGAAGGCTATGACCAGGACCCCCGCGCTCAGAGCGAAGACCTTGGCGACGACGCCGTGGCCGCCAGCGACTACGGCATCCAGAACCTCCAGCGCATTATCGGCCAGCTTCCGGAGTGGAACACCGAGGAAGGCAACATGTACACCAACCTGAACCGCATGTACAGCGCCCTGGTGCAGCAGTATGGCCGTTACCTGGGCCATGTGGCCATGAATATCGGCGGCCGCTATATCACCAACAAGAGCGTGGAAGAGGCAGGTCCCAAGTATGCCCCTGTGCCCAGGGACCACCAGAAAAAGTGCCTGCAGTTCCTGAACCGCCGCGTGTTCCAGAAGCCGTCCTGGCTGGTGGAGCAGCCTTATATCTTCAACCTCACGGACACGCCGGAAGAGAAGCTCTATCCGCTGGTGAACAATGTGGTAAGCACCGGTTTCCTGCTTAGTGTTGAGCGCCTTGACCGCATGGCTTCCTTCGCCCAGGCCGGCTCCGGCAACTATGCCCCGGAAGACTACCTCCAGGACCTTCACGGCATGGTGTTCTCCGAGCTGGAGAAAGGCGGCAAGGTTTCTTCCTACAGGCAGTACCTCCAGAGCCGCTTTGTCTCCGCTGCGCTGGATGCAGTCAAGGCCCCCCGGTCCAAGAGTTCTCCCAGCCGTGCCCTCCTGATCGGCGAGCTGATGGACATCCAGAAGAAGGCCGCCAAGGGCAAAGGTCCCGATGCCGCCACCAAGGGCCACTGGCTCTCCATCGCCCAGCAAATCGAGCAAGGCCTGAAATAACCCCGCCAAATATCCCCCTCAGCCCTGATACGCAAGTATCTGTGCCAGAGGCGATTACAGAAATCAATCGTTGCAATTTGCAACGATTGATTTTTATAACTTGCTGATAGACAGGCGTTAGCGTTTTAGGCGGACGTAGATGCTGAGGGGGAGATTCTTGCCGAAGGAATCGGCCAGGGCGAGTTCGCCGGAGGTCATTTCGCGGAAGGCGCCTTTGAAGGCTTCGCGGACCACTGTTTCTCCCAGGGCGGCGCTGTAACCGTTGGAATAGAGGTTCAGGACCATGAAGGCGTCGCGCGGGGAAAGGATTTCCGCCACGTTTTGCAGCAGGCCGAAGAGGAGCTCGTCCAGTTTCCATTTTTCACCGTCCGGGCCGTGGCCGTAAGCCGGAGGGTCCAGGATGATGCCGCTGTAGCTGTTGCCGCGCCGCGCTTCCCGCCGGGCGAACTTGAGCGCATCCTCCACCACCCAGCGGATGCCGTCCAGGCCGCTGCGCTCCATGTTCTCGCGCGCCCAGGTGACTACCTGACGGACGGAGTCGAGGTGGGTGACATCGGCCCCCGCACATTTGGCTGCAAGGGAGGCGGCGCCGGTGTAAGCGAAGAGGTTCAATACTTTGGGAGCGGGCAGGCCGTTGGCCTTGTGGATGCGGCATAAACGGCTGGTTTCCTTGTAGATAAACTCCCAATTGGGGGCCTGCTCCGGGAATACGCCCACGTGCTTGAAGGAGGTGAGGCCCAGGCGGAGGGAGAGGTGCAGGTCGCTGGCGGCGTGCGTTTCAGGGTCCTGTTCCCCGTTATAGGCGATACCCCACTGGTCTTCCATCCGCTTGGAACGGTCCCAGGTGCCGCTGTCTTCCTTTCCGGCTTTGCCGAATCCGGCGCCCGGAGTGAAGGTGACGTGGCTTAGGCGCTGCCACTCGGCCGTGCTCATGGAGGGGGTCCAGAGGGCCTTGGGCTCCGGCCTTCTGAGCACGTATTTGCCAAAGCGCTCCAGCTTTTCCCCGTTTCCGGAGTCCAGGAGTTCATAGTCTTTCCAATAGGCTGCAGGGAATTCTATCGCCATAACTTTTTGAAATTTTTGCAAATATAGCTAACTTTGTGAGTTGGAACAACATTAATATACTCTATACCATGCAGCAATTCATCGACAAGTACGATTTTTCCGGCAAAAAAGCCATCGTACGCGTAGACTTCAACGTCCCCCTCAACGAAAACTTCGAAATCACGGACGACACCCGCATCCGCAGGGCCATGCCCACCCTTAAAAAGGTACTCGCAGAAGGCGGTTCCCTGATCATCATGTCGCACTTGGGCCGTCCCAAGAAAGTGGATCCCAAGTTCTCCCTCCAGCATATTGTAGCTCGCGTGAGCGAGTGCCTGGGCGTTCCCGTCCAGTTTGCCCCGGACTGTATGAAGGCTGCAGAGCAGGCCGCCGCCCTGAAACCCGGTGAGGCCCTCCTGCTGGAAAACCTCCGCTATTATGCAGAAGAGGAAGGCAAGCCCCGCGGCCTGGCAGAAGATGCCACCGAGGAAGAGAAGAAGGCTGCCAAAAAGGCTGTGAAGGAAAGCCAGAAGGCGTTTGTAAAAACCCTCGCCGGTTATGCCGATTGTTATATCAACGATGCCTTCGGCACCGCCCACCGTGCGCACGCCTCCACCGCCCTTATCGCAGAATTTTTCCCGAATGACAAGATGTTCGGCTACCTGATGGAAGGCGAGATCAAGGCCATCGACAATATCCTCAAGAATGCCCAGCGCCCGCTGACGGCCATCATCGGCGGCTCCAAGGTCAGCTCCAAGCTGGCTGTCCTGAAGAACCTGCTGGGGAAGGTGGACAACCTCATTATCGGCGGCGGTATGGGCTATACCTTCATCAAGGCACAGGGCGGCCATGTGGGCCTTTCCCTGCATGAGGACGAGCTCATTCCGGATGCTCTCGAAATCCTGAAGGAAGCCAAGGAGCGCGGCGTGAACCTGTCCCTGAGCGTTGCCACCGTCTGCGCCCAGAGTTTCGACAATGACGCTCCCCGCCAGATCTTCCCCATCACCCAGATACCCGACGACTGGGAGGGCATGGATGCCGCTCCCGCCAGCCTGGAGAACTGGAAAAAGATTATCCTCTCTTCCAAAACCATCCTTTGGAACGGACCAGTGGGCGTTTTTGAACTCCCCAACTTTGCCAAGGGTACGCTCCAGATTGCAGAAGACCTGGCAGAAGCCACCCGGATGGGCGCTTACACCCTGGTGGGCGGCGGCGACTCTGTGGCCGCCGTTACCCAGATGGGTTACGCAGACAAAGTGAGCTACGTCTCCACCGGCGGCGGCGCCATGCTGGAAGCCATCGAAGGCAAGATTCTCCCCGGCATTGCCGCCATCCAGGACTAAAATCCCCATCGGCCCTGATAGCTAAGTGCCTGACTGGCTGTTATTTATAAAAATCAATCGTTGCAATTTGCAACGATTGATTTTTGTAAACGGCTGAGAATCAGGGGATTCTTTATCACGCGGTTAGAGTGGACGGGCGTAGTGGGTTTGGGGTTTGGGCTTGGAGGCGGTGGGCTGGTCCGAAGGAGGGGTGGCGCGGGCGGGAAGCTTGCGCACGAAGGCATAGACCAGAAGGCCGATTCCCAGCAGCACGAAGGGGATGCTGAGGAGCTGACCCATGTTAAGGGCCATGCCCTCCTCGAACGCCACCTGAGGGTTCTTGATAAACTCAATAAGGAAGCGGGAGCCGAAGCAGCCGATAAGGAAGATTCCCACATAAGTGCCCCGGTAGGTTTTGTCCAGGCGTTTCCAGTATAGCCACATCAGAAGGATGCCCAGCAGCAGATAGGTGCCGGCCTCATAGAGCTGGGTGGGGTGCTTGGCCACGGTTTCCCCGTTGCGCTCAAAGACAAAGCCCCAGGGAAGGGAGGTGGGACCGCCGTAAATCTCTGAGTTAAAGAGGTTTCCAAGCCGAATAAAGCAGGCGGCGAAGGCTACGGGGATGACCAGGTGGTCCAGCACCCATACATAGTCGAAGCCATTGGAGCGGCCGTACTTGCGGGCATACCACCAGATGCCCAGCAGGATGGCGATGGTGCCGCCGTGGCTGGCCAGGCCGCCCTTCCAGGGCATGAAGATTTCCCAGAAGCCGCTCCAGGAGCCCAGGTAATAGTCTGGCTGATAGAAAAGGCAGTGCCCCAGCCGGGCGCCCACGATGGTGCAGAGCAGCAGCATGTAGAGCAGGGGGTCCAGCAGGTCCTGCTTGATATTCTCCCGCTTGAAGAAGCTTTTCATGATATACCAGCCCAGGATGAAACCGCCCACGAAGAGGACGGAGTAGTATCTGAGCTCCAGCCCGCCCAAGCGGAAGATGGCGGGGTCTATATTCCAGTTTACAGTCAAGTATTCCATACGTACAAAGGTAAGTAATTTATTTTGCTTCAAAAACTATGCTTAGGCGTAATTTTTGCAAGATAAAGGGGACTTTTATCGAGCGATTGTATGCGATTGAACAAACTGATTCTGACTTTTTTACTCTTTCTTCCCACAGCGGTGTGGGCGCAGTTCCAGGGAACGGAGCGCCCCGCCGGAGACAGCACCCTGGTACTGGGCCTGGAAGACGCCATCAAGATAGCCCTCAGCGAGAATACCTCCGTCAAGGTGGCGGATATGGAGATCCGGCGCAGCGAGTATGCCCGCAAAGGAGCCTATGGCCAGCTTTTCCCGCAAATCAGTGCCAGCGGCATGTACAGCTACGCCATCCAGAAGCAGAAGGTTTTCTTCGGCTCGGACGATGACAGCGGCAGTGGCAGCAGCGGCGGAGGTATGTCGTCCATGTTTGCATCGGCCTTCGAGCCCATCATGTATTATATTGAGCAGCTTTATCAGGCTACCGGTACGCCGTTTGTGCCCTATGTGTCGCCGCAGCCGGACCCCGGGGAGGGCGCTTCTTCGTCCAGCGACCCCATCGAGATGGGCCGCCGGAACCAGGTTCAGCTGGGTCTTAGCGCTTCCATGCCGCTGGTGAACATGCAGCTGTGGGAAAGCCTGCGCCTGAGCGGGGACCAGGTGGAACTGGCCGTGGAACAGGCACGGGATTCGCGCCTGGGCACCGTGGCCTCTGTCAAACAGGCCTACTTTGCCGTCCTCATGGCCAAGGCCTCGTACGAGGTGTACAACGCCGTCTATGAGAACGCTGTCCAGAACTTCAAGTACACGGAAAGCCGCTACAACGTCCAGAAAGCTTCGGAAATGGACATGGCCCGGGCCCATAGCACCCTGGCTGCCGCCATTCCCAACCTCTACAACGCAGAGAACGCCATCTACCTGTCCCTGTGGCAGCTCAAAGCCGTGATGGGCATGGATCTGGACCACGCCATTGACGTGGCCGGCAAGCTGGAAGACTACGCGGACAAGATGTTCTACGAGTATCAGGAAGGGGGCGACGCCCCCCTGGACCGCAACTCCCAGCTCCGTCAGCTGGCTGCCCAGGCAGAGATGCTTTCCCGGCAGATCCGCATGCAGCAGTACGCCTATCTTCCCAGCCTCTCCATGCAAGTGAGCTACAACTACTACACCCAGAGCGACAAATTCAACCTGAGCCAGTGGAAGTGGCTGCCTTCCAGCACCTTGGTGTTCAGCCTGAACATCCCCATCTTCTCCGGCGGGCAGCGCTACTATGCCATCCGGCAAACCCGCATCCAGGCCGATGAACTGGACCTCCAGCGCCAGGAGGCGGAGCGCCAGCTGCGGATAGGCATACGCCAGAGCCTTTCCACCATGGAAACGGCCATGAAAACCTATGATGCCGCCCGGAGCGCGCTTGCATCGGCGGAAAAAGCCTACGACATTGCGTCCAAGAGCTATCGGCTGGGGAAGAGCACCCTCACGGACCTGAACAATACGGAGCTCACCCTTACCCAGACGCGTCTGCAGGCCGTGCAGGCCATCTACAGCTTCGTGACGGCCAAAGCCGGCCTGGAGCAAACCCTTGGCTACGATTTTACCGAAGAAAAATAAAAGTACAGATATGAGAAAGTATGCACTGCTGCTTGGAGCCTTTGTGGCCGCAGCCTGCGGGAACAGCAACAGTTCCAGCCAAAATGCCACTGAGGCCCCCGAGGAAGTGATTCCCAATGTGGAGGTGACCGTTTCGCAGGTGCGGGACGTCCCTCAGGAAAACACTTATGCCGCCACCGTGCAGGCCTGGGCCGTGAACAACATCATGCCGCAGAGCGGCGGCCGTATCCGCAAGGTGAATGTGGAAGTGGGAGACTATGTTTCCAAGGGCCAGGTCCTGGCAGAGATGGACCGCCTCCAGCTGGAACAGATGGAGCTCCAGGTCCAGAACGACGAGATAGAGTACGAACGCCTGAAGGGTCTCTATGAGGAAGGCGGCGTCTCCAAGAGTGACTTCGAGACGGCCGAACTTGGCTACAAGGTGCGCCGCACCAATCTGAGTAACCTGCGTGAAAACACCATCCTGCGCAGCCCTATCAGCGGTTACGTGACCGCCCGCAACTTTGACGCCGGGGACATGTTCTCCCTGAGCGCCCCGCTCTTTGTGGTGCAGCAGGTGACGCCTGTCAAGCTGCTGGTAGGCATCTCCGAGAGCGAGTACACCCGGGTGGCCAAAGGGGACGAGGTAAGCCTCACCGTGGATGCTATCCCGGGCCGCACATTCACCGGCAAGGTGGAGCGCCTGCATCCCACCATGGACGCCGCCACGCACACCTTCAAGGCCGAAGTCCGCGTCCCCAACACGGACCGCGTGCTGCGCCCCGGCATGTATGCCCGCGTAAACGTGAACTTCGGGACGCGCCGCAGCGTGGTGGTCCCGGACCGGGCCCTGGTCAAGCAGGAAGGTACCGGTACGCGCTTCATCTATGTACTGAAGGAGGACGGCACCGTCAGTTACCTCCCGGTAAAAACCGGCCGCCACATGGGTACGGAGTATGAGATTACGGAAGGCCTCCAGGGCGGGGAGCGCGTGGTGGTGAAGGGACAGTCGGCCCTCAGGGACGGCGTTAAGGTGAACGTGCTATGAGTATCTACAGGACATCGGTAGAACATCCGGTAACCACGGCGCTGGTCTTCCTGGCCTTCGCCATCCTGGGCGTTTTCGCCCTGGTGCGCCTTCCCGTGGACAATTTCCCGGATTTCGAGTCCAACACCATCATGGTGATGAGCTCCTACCCCGGCGCCTCGGCCGAGGATGTGGAAAACAACCTCACCAAGGTGCTGGAGAACTCCCTCAACGGCGTCTCGGACCTGAAGGACATCACTTCCACCTCGCGTGAGAACATTGCCGTGCTCACCCTGGAATTCGAGTACGGGACAGACATCGACGAAGCCACCAACGACGTCCGCGACAAGCTGGACATGGTGAGCCAGCGCATACCGGACGGCGCATCGGCCCCTTACCTGTTCAAGTTCAGCGCGGACGACATGCCCATCATGATCCTCTCCGCCACGGCGGTCCAGAGCGTCAGCGCCCTGGACAAGATCCTGGACGACAGGGTGGCCACCCCGCTGGCCCGTGTGTCGGGCGTGGGTACGGTGTCGGTTTCCGGCGCCCCCAAGCGGGAAATCCAGGTTTACTGCGACCCTTCCAAGCTGGAAGCCTACAACCTGAGCATCGCCGCCATCTCCCAGATTATTGCAGCCGAGAACAGGAACATCCCTTCGGGCAGCATCGATATCGGCTCGGAAACTTATACGCTTCGCATCAAGAAGGAGTTCAAGGACCCGTCTGAGCTGCTGGACGTGGTACTGGGTTCCGTGAACGGCGGAACCATTTATCTGCGGGACGTAGCCCGTATACAGGACGACGTAGAGGAAAAGTCCCAGGAATCCTACACCAACGGTGTACGCGGCGCCCAGATCATTATCCAGAAACAGGCCGGCTACAATACCGTGGAGGTGATCCGGAAGGTCAAGTCCACGCTGGCATCGCTGCAGCGCAACCTGCCGTCGGACATCAAGATTACCACGGTAGTGGACAACTCGGACAACATCCTCAAAACCATCGCTTCCCTCAAGAGAACCATCCTCATTACCTTCCTGGTGGTGATGCTGGTGGTGTTCCTTTTCCTGGGGCGCCTGAAGGGAACGCTGATCGTAGTGCTGAGTATCCCGATTGCCCTGCTGGCTTCGCTGCTGTACCTGTTTGCTACGGGTAACACGCTCAATATCATATCCATGAGCGCCCTGTCCATTGCCATCGGCATGGTGGTGGACGATGCTATAGTGGTACTGGAAAACGTTACCTCGCACCTGGAACGCGGTGAAAAACCCAGGGAAGCGGCCGTGCACGGAACGGCGGAGGTAGGTATTTCCGTCATCGCCTCCACGCTCACCATGCTGTGCGTGTTCCTGCCCCTTACCATGATTTCCGGCATGGCCGGCATCATGTTCCGTCAGCTGGGCTGGATTGTTTCCATCATCATGATTGTTTCCACCACGGCGGCCCTTACCCTGGTGCCCATGCTGTGCGCCCTGCTGATGGACAACAAGCCCACCACCAACAAGCTGTACACGGCCATTTTCAAGCCGGTGAACAAGGCGCTGGATGCAGTGTCGGCCGCCTATTCGCGCTTTATCGGCTGGTGCATGAACCACAAAAAGTGGATTCTGGCAGGAGCTATGGTCATTTTTGCGCTGGTGCTGGCCATCTACGCTCCCCGCATGAAGACGGAATTCTTCCCCAACGCGGACTCCGGCCGCATCAGGGCCACCATCGAGCTTCCTATCGGCACGGCGCAGGATGTGACGCGCGATGTGGCCGCCCGCATCTATGAGAAAATCTGCGAGGACGTTCCTGAAGTGCGCATCATGAGCTACAGCTTTGGCCAGGCCGATTCAGAGAATGCCTTCGCTTCCATGCAGCAAAACGGCACTTACCTCATTTCCATGAACATCAACGTGGGTTCCATGGAAGAGCGTGAGCGCTCCGTCTCGGACATAGCGGACGTTATCCGGGCAGACCTGAAGCTCTTCCCGGAGCTGAACCGCTTCAATGTGAGCGAAGGCGGCATGATGGGCCCCGGCGGCCGCGCTTCCGTGCAGGTGGAGATCTACGGCTATGATTTCGCCGATACGGAAAGTGCCGCCCGCGCCTTGCGGGAGCAGATGCTTGGAAGCGGAATCTTTGTCCAGGCCATCCTCTCGAGGGACCAGTACACCCCGGAATACGAGGTTGACTTTGACCGGGAGAAACTGGCGCTCAACGGTTTATCCTCTGTGACGGCGGCATCGGCGGTGTCGGCGGCCATGTCCGGATCGGTCACTTCCTACTACCGCGAGGACGGTGAGGAATACAATATCCGCGTGCGCTATGCGCCGGAATTCCGCACCAGCATAGAGGACCTGGAGAATATCATCATCACCAATGCGCAGGGCCGTGCACTCAAGGTGAAGGACCTGGGCCGCATCGTGGAGTCCAAGGTCCCGCCCACCATCCAGCGCAAGAACCGGGACCGCTACATCACCGTCAACGGCATCCTGGCCAAGGGGTACGCCCTGTCCGACGGTGTGGAGTTCGTGGAGTCCCATTTGAACGCCAACCCCCTGCCGCAGGGTCTCACCTGGCAGATAGGCGGCGACTTTGAGGAACAGCAGAAGATGTTCGCCGACATGATTCTCCTGGCCCTCCTCATTATCATCCTGGTGTACATGGTGATGGCCTCCCAGTTCGAGAGTTTCCTGGGTCCCTTCGTAATCATGTTCTCCATCCCGTTTGCTTTTGTGGGCGTGGCGCTGGGGAATATGGCGGCAGGGCTGGCTATCGGCATGATGTCGGCCGTGGGTATCATTATCCTGCTGGGTATAGTGGTGAAAAACGGTATTGTGCTCATTGACTACACCATCCTCCTGCAGGAGCGGGGTTACAGCGTGCGGGAAGCTTCCGTGGAGGCCGCCAAGGCCCGTCTGCGCCCCATCCTCATGACCACCCTCACCACCGTCCTGGGCATGCTGCCCATGGCGCTGGGCCGGGGTGAAGGCTCGGAAATGTGGAACGGCCTGGGTACCACCGTAGCCTGGGGTTTGAGCATCTCCACCCTCATTACCCTGGTCCTTATTCCCGTGCTGTATTGCGGTTTAACAGAGCACAGGGCTCGCAGAAAAAAGCGAAAAGCAGAAAAAGCTTGATCGAAGTCCTTTCCGGAAGGGGTAACGTGAACAACAAAGATATTACACATGAAAGCAATCTTTATAGCATATAACCAGGCTTTCAATCAGGAGATTGTAGAGCTGTTGGAAGGCTTCGGGCAGCGGGGCTATACCGTGTGGGAAGAAGTGGGCGGCCGCGGGTCTGTAGATGGGGAACCGCATCTTGGCAACCATGCCTGGCCCACGCAGAACCATGCACTGCTCTCCGTGCTGGAGGACTCCCTGGTCCCGCGCGTGATGGACGCCCTGCGGGAGACTGATATAGCCAACCCTTTGCTGGGCCTTCGCGCGTATGTACTTCCGGTAGAGCAGGTGCTGTAGAAAACGGAAAATATTCTTATATTTGTAAAATTAAAGATTCATTCATTATGGCAAAAGTAGCAACCAATACCAATTTCCCTGAACTGCTGGAAGGCAGCAAGCTGGTTATCGTAGATTTCTGGGCCACCTGGTGCGGCCCCTGCCGCATGCTTTCTCCCATCCTGGACGAGGTAGAGGAAGAAATGGCAGAGCAGATCTCCGTGGTGAAAGTCAATGTGGACGACGCCGACGAGATTGCCGCCCAGTACCGCATCATGAGCATTCCCACCCTGCTCTTTTTCAAGAACGGGGAAATGGTGGACAAAACCGTTGGCGCCATGTCAAAGCCGGCGCTGATCGAGAAAATCAAAGCAAACCTTTAGCGTATGAAAAAGTTCGTTCTTACCCTTGCATTGGTGTTTGCCAGTATAGCCGCCAATGCACAGTTCGGCGTAATAGGTGGCTGGACCAGCTCCCGCTCCGGCGTGGAGGGGAACACTTTCAGCCGCGATGCTCTCAAGTCTGTTTCGCTCTACCACGTGGGCGTAGCTTACAAAGTGGATATGGGCGCCCTCTTCACCTTCCAGCCGGCCCTGGTTTATCAGGCCAAGGGCACAAAGGTAGAAAACCCTATGACCACTCTCAGTTCCCGCGCGGGCTTTATGGAACTGGAACTGGGCATGCAGCTGGGCCTGGACCTGCTGGCCTTCCGCCCTTATTTCCTTTTTGAGCCTTTCCTGGGTTATCAGGTGATATCGGAATCGGAAGACATCAATATGGCCAGTTTCTCTTCCAAGGACCTGAACAAGTATCTCAGCGATGCCAAGAACAAGTTTGAGGTAGGTTTTGGCATAGGCGGCGGTGTGGAAATCCTGAACCACCTGCAGCTTTCCTTCCAGTGGTTCATGAACGTGGGCAAGCTCTATGATGGCAACAAACTGAATACAGATGCTATCATGGGCCAGGCCCTGAGCGGTTACAAGGACCTCAAAAACTATTCGGGCGTCAAACTCACACTGGGCATGTTCTTCTAGGGTATGGGCAAGGAAGTAGTGATTTTCTGTGCTTCCAGCAGCACCATAGACCCTAAATACAATGAAGCGGCCCGCCAGCTAGTGGCGGGCTTGCATGCGTTGGGTTATGACATTGTCTCCGGTGGTGGCCTTCGCGGCACCATGGGGGCCATTACCAGTGAATCGGTGCGCCTGGGCGGCCGGCATGTGGCCGTGCTGCCGCGCTTTATGGAGGGCCTGGAACATTCGGAAGTGTCTCAAGTGCTGTGGACGGAAACCATGTCGGACCGCAAGGAACGTATGCGGGAAGGCACCTGCGCTGCCATTGCGCTGCCCGGGGGAATCGGCACCCTGGACGAGCTGATGGAAACGCATGTCCTTCGCAAGCTTGGCAAGTACCAGGGAGAGGTCTATGCCCTGAACCTGGATGGCTTTTACCAGCCGCTGAAGGACTTGCTGGAGCATTATGCCCAAACCAATATGACTGTCAGGGAAGACATTGACCTGATTCATTTCGTAGATTCTGTCCAGGAGCTCCTGGCAAATTTTAAATAAGTGGATATCAAGGACATCCATACTTTTCTGCAGGGCCATCTGACCGGCGTGGAGACGTTGATAGAGACGTCTCTGCGCTCGGATATCGGCCTGTTGGACCAGACTAACCGCAGCCTTAGGGAGCATCCCGGCAAAATGCTCAGGCCCATGCTCGCCCTGCTGGTGGCCGGGGCGCTGGGTAAGGTGAATGACAGCACGCTGCGCTATGCGGCGGCAACGGAACTGCTGCACAATGCCACCCTCCTGCACGACGATGTGGTGGACGGGGCGCAGCTCAGGCGCGGCGTTCCCACCGTGGCCCGTCTCCTGGGCCCGGAAGCTGCCGTCCTGATGGGGGATTTCTGGCTGGTCCGTTGCCTGGACCTGGTATTGTCGGGCAAGGAGCAGCCTGACCGTGTTATTCGGCTTTTTTCCGCTACGCTTAGCCATTTGACGGAGGGGGAACTGCTGCAGATGGAACGTACGAAGGACGGTGCCACTACGCAGGAGGATTACCTTCGCATCATCTATGGGAAAACTGCGTCGCTCTTTGTGACGGCGGCCCTCTCGGGCGCCATTTCTGTGGGAGCATCGGAGCAGCTGTGTGCCAAGGCAGAGGATTTTGCCCGTTTCCTGGGAACAGCCTTTCAGCTGCGGGACGACATCCTGGACTATGTGGGAGAAGCCCTGGGCAAACCTTCCGGGGCAGACCTGAAGGAGCAGAAAATCACCCAGCCGCTGCTTTGTGCGCTGGAAAAATCACCGCAGGAGGCCGCAGCTGTCCGCTCCATGGTGGCTTGTCTGGCAGGGCAGCCGGAACTGGAGCAGAAGGTCCGGGAGTTTGTGATGGAACAGGACGGCCCTTCGCTGGCGGTAGAGGTGATGAACGGTTATATCGGCAAGGCGCTGACCTGCCTGGAGGCCTTCCCGGAGGGTCCAGAAAAAGATTACCTGGAGGCCCTTACCCGCTTTGTGGGTGAAAGGTTGTTTTAATGATGGAGATTTACGGAAATAAGGAAGTGATGCGCGCCCTGCACCAGATGGTTCATCAGGGGCACGTGCCGCATGCCCTCCTCTTTCACGAGGATGACGGCGGCGGGGCTTTTCCCCTGGTGCTGACCTTCCTGGAGGAGCTCTACGGCGGCAATCCCCGGGTGCTTAAACTCCTTCATCCGGATATCCATTACGTTTTCCCGGTAGCCGGCCCGGACAAACCGGTTTCCCTGCAGTTTGCCGCTGCGTTCCGGGAACTGCTGCTGGAGAATCCTTATTTCTACGAAAGTGAGCTTTACGGGGCAGTGGGGATAGAAGGGAAGCAGAGCAATATCTCCGTGCATGAGGCCCGGAGCATCCTGGAGCGGCTGGCCCTTTCGGCCGTAGAGGGCGGCTACCGGACGGTGGTGCTGTACCTGCCGGAGAAGATGAATGCACAGGCGGCCAATGCACTGCTGAAAATGGTGGAGGAACCGCCCCAGATGACACTTTTCGTGTTCATTACCCATGCACCGGAGAAGGTGCTCCCTACCATCGCTTCCCGTTGCCTGCACCTGCGCGTACAGCCGCTTACGGAAGAGGCAGCCCGCGAGGTTCATGCCGCAGAGGCAGCCGGGAACAAGGTCCTCACAGACCTTTTCCATGACTTGCTGGAAGCTATTGTGGCCAGGGATATGCTGGGTGCGCTGGAAAGCGGCGAGGCTGTGGCAGAACTCAAATCGCGCGAGCAGCAGAAAAGCTTCTGCAGGCTCTGTTCGGAAGACCTTCGGCGTATTTTCCTGCTGCAGAAAATGCCTTCACTGGCGCAGCTGCCGGAAGGGGAGGAAGCCTTTTTCCGCCGCATGGCCACTGCGCTCAAACCCACTTTCGCGCGAAAAGGCATGGCTGCCCTGGACCGCACCCTCCTCCTGCTGGAGCGCAACGTAAACCAGAAAATCCTTTTCACCGACCTGGTGAATCAATTATATGTACTATGCTGAATCGAAGAGACGGAGCCGATTTAGGGAAGGGGTAACGTTTAATCATTTAATGTTCATGAAATGAACGATTATACGAACGAATCTATACAATTTGACTGTTTCCGGGGCTGCACCGTGGTGACGGACGAGGCCACCGGAGAGAAAGATATCAAATACAGGCAGGGATGCTGCAAGCTGGAGGTTTATGATACGCTCAAGGGCATTCCCCAGGAGGAGTTTGACAAATACTTCGAGGTGCGTTTCAAGAACACGCGCAAGGGTATCTACATCAATACCTCCGGACAAAGCATCAAGACCGGAGACCTGGTGGTGGTAGAGGCTGCTACGGGCCACGATCTGGGCATCGTTACCCTGGAAGGGGCCATAGTGGGCCGACAAATGCGCTGCAAAGGGCTGGACCCCGAGAAGCAGGAGTTTCGCAAAATCTACCGCAAGGCCCGTCCCTTCGACATCCAGCGCTGGCAGGACGCTATAGCCCGGGAGCAGGAAACGATGATCCGCGCCCGCGTGCTGGCAGCCAACCTGGGCCTGGAGATGAAAATCGGCGACGTAGAGTTCCAGGGAGACGGCACCAAGGCCATCTTCTACTATATTGCCGATGGCCGCGTGGACTTCCGCCAGCTTATCAAGGACTTCGCCGAGGAATTCCATATCCGCGTGGAAATGAAGCAGATAGGTGCCCGGCAGGAGGCCGGCCTGATCGGCGGACTGGGCGTCTGTGGCAGGGAGCTTTGCTGCGCCAACTATATCACGGAGTTCAAGTCCATCACTACGTCGGCCGCCCGTACGCAGGACCTGTCGCTGAATCCGCAGAAACTGGCGGGGCAGTGCGGCAAGCTCAAGTGCTGCCTCAACTATGAAGTGGCCGCCTATATGGATGCCCATTCGCGCATTCCGCGCGTAAGCGAGCCGCTGGAGTTCCAGGACGGACAGGCTTGGCTGGTAAAAACGGATATCCTGGCCGAGACCCTTTACTTCTCCTACGAGAAAGGCTCGCTGGCGCAGGTTTTCCCGCTGCCGGCCAGTGAGGTGAAGGAGATCCAGGCCATGAACCGCCGCGGCGAAAAACCCGCCACGCTGCGCCAGGAGGAGGTTTCGGCCCCTGAATTTGTGTCGGCTGTGGGCGACGGTGCCATCAACCGCTTCGACCCCGAAAAGAAAAAACGCCGCCGCAAGGGAAAGCAGCGCGGCCGAACCAAGGAAGGCTCCGGTAAATAGTGAGACGCTTCCCTGTCATATTTCTTCTGCTACTGGCATTTAGCTGCCGGGAACCCCGTTCTACGGAGCGCTTCATCAAAGGTCTCGGCCCCTACGTCTTTGTGCTGGACATGGCCGATACCCTAAGCACCTACGACGTGGATATTTTTACCCGCGTGGACGGGGAAGTGCCTCCGGAGATACCCCTCAAAGTGCAGTGGACTGCGCCTTCGCATGCCATGTTCCAGGAAACGGTGTACCTGCCGTTATCGGAGGAGGTGTATCAGCCTTATCGCCGGGGGATGCAGCCTCCGCAGGCCGGCGAATGGACAGTCACGCTCACGCCGCTTTCCATGCCTGAAGGCCTCTGGGGAATGGGTTTGGTAGTAACTAAAAGACCATGGGACACGGAAAACTGAAAAAATTTGCAGAGAACGAGACCTTCCGCTGCCTGCTGCAGCCGGATGCTTCGGCCATCCTGAACAAAGAGCCGGGCAGCCGGGCGCTGAAGCTCAGGGACCATGCCATCAAGGGGAGCTGGGGCCGGGAGATGTTCGGGAATGACCATCCCATTGTACTGGAACTTGGCTGCGGCAAGGGGGACTACACCATTGCCCTGGCACTTCGGCATCCGGAAATTAATTATATCGGCGTGGATATCAAGGGGGCGCGCCTTTGGAAGGGGGCCAAATTCGCTACGGAGCAGGCCCTTCCCAATGTGGCCTTCCTTCGCACGCGCATAGAGTTTATCGAGGCTTTCTTCGGTCCCGGGGAAGTGTCCGAAATCTGGCTCACTTTCTCGGACCCTCAGCTTCATGGCAGCGAAAACAGCCGCCTTAGCTCACCGCTTTTTCTGGAGCGCTACCGCAAGTTCCTGCGCCCCGGCGGCACCGTGCACCTCAAAACCGATTCCCGTTACCTGTATGAGTACACATCGGCCGTATGCAAGGTGAATGAATTGAGCGTAATGGCCAGTGGAACAGATATTTACGGGGAGGTGATACTTTTCCCGGCAGCTGCGGATACTCCGGTTGGAGCCCCGTCCGGCGAGAAGCACCACCTCTGCGTAGACGAGGTAACCCAGGTGCAGACGTTCTACGAGAAGATGTTCCTTCAGATGGGCCTTCCCATTACGTATCTGGCCTTCTGCATAGACCATGAAGGCCCGTACGCCTTCCCGGGCGCCGCCTTCGACCACGACTACTGGCTCCAGGCCGAAGGCCCCCGCCGCTCCTTCTCCCACCAGCCCACCCGGAAAAGCTAGCCCCGCAGGCCATAAGGACCAGCGGGGCTCCAGCTCAAAAAATAACGAATCTTACTGTAAGTCAGCTGATTAGTTGGCAGGCTTATAGGTCTTGATCTTGGTTACCTTGGGCGTTTCACCCGATGCGACGGCAGTCTTGAAGACCAGGTCGAACGAGATGGATATAAGACTCTTCTGTGCGTCAAATACCTTGTCGCAAGCGGCGATGGCCTTTTTGTCATTGGCGTCGTTCTTGTAGATGATGGCATTGCCGAAGGTCTCGACCAGAGCGGTGTTGCAAGACAGAATGAAGGTGGCATTGTAACCGCTAGCGTCAGAATGGGGCTCAATGTAGTAACCACCGGCATCCTTGGCGGTATCGGTCTTTTGGCAGGAAGAGAAAGCGAGGGCGGCAACGGCTAAAGCCATGGCTGCAATGAAAGATTTGATTTTCATAAAACTTTGGTACTAAATGGTTAATGTATAAATAGAATAATACGAAGGGTTGAGGTGAAAATCAACTCTTGTTTTCAGGAAAAGTCATCTTATATATAAGAATTTCTCATTCTTTAAATATTTACAAAATTACGAGTATTCTTCATAATATCCTACACTTATCAAGATTATTTGCTATTTCTGATTGCGGGCTCTCACGTCGCAACTTATGGTCATTGGGACTGGATATACAAAACTTTTTTGTGTAAATATGCAGTATGACACATTTCGGAAAACTATGTGGCGTTCTTGCCGCCGTAATCGTGCTGCAGGCTTTCCTGCAGTACAGTGCTTTTGCACAGACCTTTGAACCTTATATTCCGGAAAACGAAATGCCGGACGTGGTGGAAATCGTTCCCGCACCGCCGAAGGATCCCAGCCCGGACTTCGACCACGACATCCTCCGTTATATGTGGGGCAAGCAGCAGCGGAAAGATTCACTCCGCCTGGAAATGGCCACCCGCGACGCTATCTGGAATCTGGACACCACGCTGGTCATTCTGAGTGAACCGTTTGGCCTCAAGATATCAAAAGAAGAGACCCCGGCTATCTACGAGGTCCTCACCCGCGGCATCACCACCATAGAGAACATCCGTTTCCGCCCCAAGGCACACTACTTCAGGATAAGGCCATTCGCATACTTCCAGGAGCCGTCCATCTTCCCCCAGGACGATGAATGGCTTTCCACGGAGGGCTCCTACCCGTCCGGTCACACCATCCGCGCCTGGGCCTGTGCTCTGCTTATGGCCCAGATCAACCCTGCATCGGCAGAGGCTGTCTTTGCCAGGGCCTGGCTGTCCGGGGAAAGCCGTGTCATCTCAGGCTGCCACTGGCAGAGCGACGTGGACGCCAGCCGCCCCGTTGCCGGTATAGGCTATTCCCGCCTCCAGACATCGGTCCAGTTCCAGTGCGACATGGCCCGCGCCCAGGCCGAGTTCCGCCGCAAAAGACTCTGAATACGCTCCTAAAAGTTCATGGCAAAGCCTACTCCATTGGGGGTAAGGCCTATTTTGTAATTGTACGAAACGGTATTTGTTGCTTGCCCGGCAACCCAGTTCAGGCGTTCACGGCCAATGAAGTAGAGGGGCATGCCGATATCAAAAGCCAGTGAGCTAAGACCGGCGAAAAGTCCGCCGAAAATAGCTACTGCGTTCCCCTGCTCCCAAAGCAGCTCTCCTTTCTTATCATGGACACTGTTCGCGAGTACAAGACCGGTTATATAAGCGGTTGCACCTGCAACCATGCCACCAGCGCCAGCCCAGATGAGGGCACGCCCGGCTTTTACCTGCTTGCGGGCACCGACAACAGTCTGGTTGTAGACATTGGTTCCTACGATTTCAGCAATCTGGGAATCGGTGAGAATGGCACCGTTGCGGTCTACCAGATCGGCGCCTTTTCTGACAATGGGAGATGCGTACTGGGCGCTGACGTTCTGTGCACCGAAGCACAGGAGAGCGGCAACAAAGCCGCATACAATGGCTAATTTTTTCATAACAGCGATAATTTTAGCGGAAGGCCGTCTCAAAGGTAAGTAAGTCTCGTTAGTTTTCAAAGTATTTTGAAGATATATTGAGTTTCTTTCACCCCATTTCAATCGTTTTCAAAAGTATTGGGACTTTTTGGGGACAGAGATCGATAAAGAAAAGAGCCGACCGCTGATAGTCAAGCAGTTGGCTCTATACTCTGTGCCTCGGGCGGAACGCACGTATAGACGGCTGAATACGGAAGAATATGATATAATGCGGCTTGTGAATAAATATATAAATAACTGAACTATAATATATTAAATTGTTGTTCGCCACTCGAAATAACGGTAATCTGTCGAATTCCATTTTACTTTATTTTAAAAGATGTTGTCCAAATGTTGTCCAACTTAAGAAAAGTGCTTATCTTTGCCTCGGAACAAATAACCAGGGCGTATGACTGTCCTTTAGTTAAAATGTAAAACACAAAGACCGCCAATGACAGCGGTCTTTTTTCGTGCATTACCAAAAGATCATTGTTCACCTAAAGCCTGCGGAGATAGTCACTTGCAGGTTGTAATGGAGCTAACCATCCGTTCTCCTTCCTGTTAAATTGTTCGGAATTTCCGAACAGTTGCACCCGGCGTCAATTCTCCGTCATTATTGACTATTTCAATATGATCAGATTTTTCATCCTCGTATCGTAATTCCACACAGAAAGGCTGCTCACAAAATGTATTTTCCACAATACACGCCTTTGAATATACATTAAGAAATAATGTAAAATAAACTTGACAAATTGGAAAATTGTTTTTACTTTTGCAGCGGTGAAACGAATAATTATAGCCATTGCCTTATGAAAACACATAATTATCTTCTGCCTTACACCTACAAGAGAGTAGGGATGTGGATGTTTCTTCCTTTCGCGGTTATTTGCCTTTGTCGCTTTTTCGATGTAAACCTTCCAAGCATCCAGATTCCGTGGATAGCCTTTGGGGACGGATTATTCTATCAAGGGAAAGCCGATCTTCTGACCGAAGTCGGCATGATGGGACTGCTGGTCTCCCTTTGCTTCGTTGCCCTGTCCCGTGAGAAAGATGAAGACGAAATGACCGCTCATATCCGGATGCAGTCTTTTGTCTGGAGTCTTTGGCTCACATCGGCCATCCTGGCCTTTGGCATTCTTTTCATAATGGGGGGCTATTTTTTGAGCTTTGCTATTGCTGCAATCTATCTTTACTACATCATTTACATCCTTAAGTTCAATTTCACAATGAGAGCAATCAGGAGGGCAGGGAAATGAAGAATACTGTAAAAGTAGAGCGGGCGATCAAAGATATTACCCAGCAGGAACTGGCAACTGCCGTTGGCGTGAGCCGGCAAACTATCAATTCTATCGAGGCCGGAGGTTATGTTCCCTCTGCCGTACTTGCTTTTAAGATTGCCAAGTTTTTTGGCAAACCAGCAGAGTCTGTGTTTGAGCTGGAGGAGGAAGATTAATAAAACTACCTCTTGGATGGTTCCAAATGCGGCCGCGGCGCGGGCACTGACGGCAGGGAAAGAATGTAAAAATGATTATCTTTGTTAATATGGAAAAGACAATGAAATTCTGTCAGAGCTGCGGCATGCCGCTGAACGACCAGGTGCTGGGCACCAATGCCGATGGAAGCAGGAACGAAGATTACTGCATGTACTGCTACAGGGACGGCAAGTTCCTGCAGGAATGCACCATGGACGAAATGATTGAGCACTGCGCCCCTTTTGAGGACCGTATTATTTGACTGTCATCTTGACATCCTTCTTTTCCGCCATCACTTCCTTGTCCTGCAGATACTGAGGGTCATACTTGCCTCTGGGAATGTCGCGGAAAATAAAGTAATTGGCCTTCCTGGCAGCAACGATGTGATCGGTTGCGGCTGTTGAAATCGCTGAAACCGCGAGGTCTATAAGCTGAGAAAGCGCAGAACTGCCACCAGAGTTCTGCTGGAGATCAAGGTAAAGATCGCAGCTACGGTCAAATAAGATTTCACCTGAAGTGGCAGATTTGATGATGTATCGGATCTTGGTGTCTATACCGAACCCGCGCTTTGTCCAGTCGTCAATCTGGGAGAAAACCACGGCATCGGCCCCGAAATACTCTCGAAACAGCGTTAAAGGCTTGTCAATAAACATCTCGGCATCGTATGCACTTTCCGCTTTTAGAATATCCATGGCAAGAAGCGGAGAGATAACATAATAACCGGCCTCTGCAAGCGGGCGGCTGATAGAAGTATAGAGAAGGTCCTTGGCCTCCACGTTTGTCGTGTTGTTGATAGGCGGCATCACGAGAATGGTGACGGGCATATCGTTATACATGGCGGCATACTGAGACTCCCTGGTGATCTGACTTGTTGAACCGCAGGAACTTACAATTACGGCAAGAAGAATGAGGGGAATAAGTCTTTTCATGTTACCTTGCAAGTTTCTTGATTAACGGTTCGATGAACTTGGCCGATTCAGGGTAGAACTCGATTTCTTTCTGAAGCATTTCTTTCCCCCTCTCAAGGAACAGGGCACTGTAGTCATCAGACTGGAACAGCCTCTTTTGGGCCGAAGTTGCATTGTTCAGGAAGGTTTCAGCTGTCTGAGGCTGGAGAAGGAGATAGCCATATTCGGCGCAAATGCCAGGAGGTGGAACTTGGCGGGTTCCCCCCGGGTTTGTAACCATATCCTCATATACGGCCACAAGGTTGCAGAGACTTTTGGGCGTCTGCTTATGGGAGGATTGATAAGCCAGATTCTCGTAAGCTGTCGTTCCGCTCTGTTCTCCTCCCCAGTAGTAGAGATCATCGGTTATGCCGCAAGAGGTAAGCACAGCAACGGCTATGGCAAAAGACAAAACCTTCCTCATAGTTCGATCACTTTATGCTCCTGGGAAGAAATGAAAACCTTCTTGTTGCATACCTCTTTCCCATTCATGGTAACAATGACATTGTGCTGTCCAGGAGTGAGAAAGATGGTATTCTGGGCCGTCTTTTTGATATTTCTATCCTTGCGCCAGGCTTTGGTCTTTACTGTGCAGGCATTGTAAGTATCATTATCAATGGTCACGGTAATGGGTGTCCTGGACTCGCTGACAAAGGAAATCATTCCTTCGTCGGCCTTGCCGGAAGAAACGGAGTAAGATCCTACACCACAAGAAGTTAACATCAGGGCGCCAATAATGGCAATGATAATCTTTTTCATTTGTGTGGTTTATTTGTCAGAAATGTAGTAATTGCCAAGATTCTCCACATCAAGGGCTTCGCCTTCATATGTGCAGAATGAAATCTCCGTTTCGGGAGTTTCACCATAAGATGTCTGTACCGAAATGGTTCCAATCTTTTGACCGGGAAGTTCGATGTTGAGTCCGGTCTGAGGGTTCTTGACGGTTTTCCCTCTCTTGTAGACGCTGAAAGAATCACCGACAGAAAGGCCCTGGGAGGCACCGCCGGAAATAATATAGGAGCCATCGTCAACAGAAAGGATGTAAGACCTCCAAGGTTTGTCCATGCACTTGTTGATAATGTTCTCGACGAGCTGGCTCAATGCAGAGGAGATGGCTTTGTCGCTAAGGGTTGCATCAAAGCCGGCGGTTCCGCCTACGCCCAGAGTCTGCTTTGTTGTGGTTTCGGCAAAACCTTTCGC
This sequence comes from uncultured Bacteroidia bacterium, assembly GCA_902788175.1. GTDB lineage: Bacteria > Bacteroidota > Bacteroidia > Bacteroidales > UBA932 > Cryptobacteroides. The sequence continues at coordinate 62,882 of CADAJF010000001.1, read as the reverse complement.
CTCGTCGGAGTAGATAATCAAGCCCGTGGCAGCCTCGACAAGGCGAATACTTACTCCGGCTTCAACAGTTTGGGTCTTGGTTGTAGAGAAGACTTTCTGCTGTCCCTCGGCCTTGCGGCCGAATTCAGTGATGGAGCCGAGGATGATATAGTCGGCGCCAATTTTGTTCATGCCTTCTCCCGCCTCTGCGACAAGAATATCAAGGTCTTCCCTTTCAAGAAGAATAAACTTTTCACTGGCGGCAAGTTTGGAAGAAAGGATGTCCAGGGCCTGCTTACGCATAGGATCGTTCTCCTTGTCGTAGAAGATGCCCTTTGCATACTGCGTTTCGTTGGTGAAGCGGCCAATGGCGACTTTCCTCTTGATGGTCTTATCCTGTGCCGATACCGGTGCAACCACCATAATGACGGCAGCCAACAGAAAGGAGAATTTTGCGAGTGGTTTCATTTGTTTGTGATATTTTGGATTATTATCGACGACATTATCTTTACGATGTTACGGCACCTGAACGTAAAATAAGAAGGACAGACACTAAGATAACGCTCCGGAGGAGGCTTCTCGTTCGGGTTAATAGCCGTTTGACCTGTTCATATATGCTTGGTAAGCACACAGTAACTTAGGTTTTTCGTGAAAGTCACGGTAACTTAACCGATAAAAAAGGCAAAAATCGCGCCAAAGCCATGTGTTTGGAAAGGATATTTTCCCCTTGGAGCAGAGGTCAATGAGAAATTCCGTAAGTATATTTATCTGGACAGCGGACTTGTGCTGCGCATACTGAATCTTGACCTCGGTGGAGCCCGCCAGTTGACGGAGATGATTATCGCCGGCACGGGCGGGGGTACTAACCATCGGACTGAACCAATTGAATGTCAAATAGTTGCCAACCTGGATTCGTTCTTTAGTGTAACATTACTGAAACATTTCTGTCAGTCAGTGTCTTTCTATTACTGGAAAGACAACATAAATATTGTACAATACAAATATTGTTTTTATCTTTGCGAAAAAGATGATGTATGACGTTTGATAAGATACATGAAGATAAACGGCTGTGGGCAGAAGTATGACAATGAGCAGGGCAATTGAATTCCTGGAGGCACATCAGTCTCCAACACCTTCACGCTGGCGTGAGGATGCGCAGTGGCGCAGAGACAACGAATATTGGCTCAAGTACGCTCGCTACATTACACTTCAGGTATTACGTGCAATGGAAGAGCAGTCTATTACACAAGTTGAGCTGGCAAAGCGGATGGGCTGTACGCAGCAGTATGTTTCCAACTTGCTTAAAGGCAGTTCCAATATGACGCTTGAGACCATTGCCCGTCTGGAGAACGCCTTGAGTATAGATCTGATCAAATCGGCCTTTACTTACGTCAGTGGCTATGGTTCAACTGTACCCTCCCGTCCCCAATGCCTGAGTGATTCGGCAGGGGAAAAATTTGATCCGGATATCAAAACAAGCGATTTCGTTGAAGGCTACAAGCATAGAAAGAACGCTAAATAATAAGAATTCAGAACTTTTCTGCATGATAAGAGAAAGCCTGAAGAACTACATTTATAATGAAGTCTTTCCTGGGTATGCGGCCTTTGATAAGGCGCATCGGGAAGACCACGCTTTGACGGTCATTGAGCGTGCCCTTTCGATGGGCAAGCAGTATGATATCAATGAGGAGATGCTCCTGACGGCAGCGGCGTGTCACGACCTTGGTCTTGCGGTGGACCGGAAAACTCACCATTTGGAAAGCGGACGGATTATCCGCGAAGACAAGCGGCTCTCCGAATGGTTCTCACCTGAGCAGATAGAGACAATCGCCCAGGCTGCGGAAGACCACCGGGCATCGGCAAAAACGCCGCCAAGAAGCATCTATGGCCGTCTTGTTGCCGAGGCAGACCGTCTAATTGTTCCTGAAACCATCATTCGCCGGACCGTTCTCTTCGGCCTTTCCAACTACCCTGAACTGGACAAGGAAGGCCACTGGAACCGCACGCTGGAGCATCTCCATGAGAAGTATGCCGAAGTCGGCTATCTTCACCTTCTGATTCCTGGGTCGCCCAATGAGGCTCCCCTGCAGCAACTGCGTGAGATTATCAAAGATGAACCGCGGCTCCGGACCATCTTTGAATCAGTTTACGCAGAAGAATCATAACCGTTGCCCCCCCGGCACTCCGGATATCCATCCTAAACCAGCCGGGGAAACAATGATCACAGTATAGTCTTCTCGAAAGGAACCGGATAATCGGAATCGTTCACCTTCCGGTATTCAGAAGTGAATGCAGCATAGCGCAGCAGCGCGTCCTCATTCCTTTGGATGCGTACCAGTGCGCTTGTCGCATATTTGAGAGCAGTTTCGTCGAGCGGATCAAAATACAGGATCATATCGGCGATTTCGATGACCTCCTGCCATGAGTTCGACCTATATCGTCGGACGATCTCGCTCTGGAGGACAGGCGACACGCCGTTCTCGATCCTGCTCTTGTAAGAGTCGAAGACAGGATCATCGACGTGCTTGAGGAACTTGCCGCGCGAAAGGACCGAAAGAATTCTGTCCATATCAGGTTCCCTGGAGCTGACCTGCCCGAGCAGATCTACTACGTCGCAGTAGCACGGCTCGCCCAGCACCAGACGATAATAGCCCTTGTCGAAAACTATCGAGAGGCCTTCTACATCCGCCAGGCTGTTCCTGAGGTGATTGATGGCTACGCCGCGAGAATTCTTGACTTTCTCTTCCTCCTTGTCCGGCCAGAAGATGCTGCTCAGCCTCGAGGTCGACACGCCCTGGGAGTCGCTGTATTTGACGAGCAGCCAGAGGAGCTTTTTCTGCTGGGCGGAGATACGCCCGGTAATATCCCTGCCGTCTTTGTCGTTCACCTGGAAATCACCGAAAAGATAAATGGCGTTTGCCCTGTCGGGCTGTGAGAATTTTTTCTTTTCCGGATGACTTCGCGAGAGCAGATAGCCGTATCTTGCCCGGGCCCTTTCGCGTCTGTGGCGGATGTACAAGATGATTGCAAGGATCACGACCAGGGCGATCAGCCCGAATATGACCAGCCAGGAAACCTGACGGGATCCGCCTGCCTCCACTTCTGCCAACGAGCGCGGCGGGTATGCCAGCGAGTATATCTTGAGGGTCGAACGAATGTCATCGTCGAAGACGAGCGTGGTGACGAAGAATTTCTTGAGATCGCTGTCGAGGTAAAGCGCCGCGTTGGTGAACAATTTGTCGGAGATGATCGGAATCTCATCTGCAAGAACCCTGTATGAACCATCTTCTATAGCGAATTCGTAAAGGCTGATGCGCGACACGCTCTTGTATTCAGGATAGCACAGGACGTAGAATTTATCTCCGTCTATGACCATTGTCCTTGCAGGCACGCAGTCTTCCCCCGCCCATTCGTGCTCCCAGAGCTTTTCGCACGATCCGCTGCCAAGATCGATGCGGTGCAGGTCGTAGAAGTACCTGCGCCCTACGATCTGTTCGCCGCATTCGTTGCCCATACCGCCGTAAACGTAGACCAGATCACCCTGCTGGCCCATGGCCGTAAAGTAGCGCGGGAAAAGCGTAGTGTTGTCGATGAGAGTATCGCGATGCCAGCGGTAATGCTCGTCCAGCGCGTAGAATTCTCCGTTGTACATCATCTCTCCAAAGCCGCCGAAAAACTCGAAGCGGTCTCCACGCATAAACGAAGCATGGTGGTGGAACGGTTGCGAAAGATGGTCAGTGCTCACGACTGTCCAGTTTCCGGCCTCAGGGTCGAGGCATGCTATAGTCGGAGCGCCTTCCTGCCGGCCGTAACAAAACGGCTCGTAAGCATAGAGCCTGCCTTCGCGCATGAAGCTCATGCCGAGATTAATGGACAGCGGAGAGTGGACGCGGCGTTCGCTGACCTGGCCGGATATCACGTCATATGTATATAAGGAGTCGCTGCTGAAATAATAGAAACACTTCCTTTCCGGATCATAATTGGCTCCGGCGTTGGTCCAGCAGTGGAGTTCTGCGATCTGAGACCACTCCAGGGATTCCCTGATGAGCCAAGTCGGATTCGTGACCTTGCCTTTGATCCTGGAGAGCCGGTCCCTTACACTGGTCCCGGCAGACTCGTCGAGCGGGAAAGAGTATTCTGTCTTGTCATCCGAAACCCGCAGGTCACGGATGGCAAATGAGGGAACGTCGATAATGAAACCGCTGCGTCCGAACTGAATTTTCGGAAAGAAGGTATCCGGCAGATCCGCCTTCTCAGCGAACACCTTGTCTCCCAACGAAAGATAAACTGAATCTTTGTGGGAGTTGAACTCAAGCTTGACATCAACCCATCTGAGCGGAGGAAGGTTCTCCTTGTCGAGCTCCGCCTTTATGAGGCTGAACCTTCCCTCTTCGTTGAGACGCATCGTAAGACTTTGCCCCCTGTCGTAAGAAAGGTTCCAGATGGAGCCGGATTCTCCCTGGTCGGTGATCCTGAGGATGTAACCGAAATCGGATGTGTTGTATGTACACATCGAGAAGCAGATGGAGAGCCAGCCGTCGAGCCTGACTCGCTTGTCGCCGAAGACATCATACGAAGTCCTCTCCGCGATGCGCTTGTCCATACCCTGGAATCTGAGTCCCTGGGCGAAAGCCGGGGCAAACGCACAAATAATGGCGATTAATGCTAGAAAATATTTAGACCTCCTCATAATTAACCGGATATACCCCGAAAATTAAAAAAATAACCCGATTAACAAAAATAATTCGCAAATTAATCCATAAATAACCGACAAGTTAATCTAATGGTTTTAGTTTTGCGTGTAAAATAACGCTAACTCCAAACCCATTAATACAAACCACATGAAAACAAAACATCTTTTTTTGATGATGGCCGGCCTTCTTCTGGTCGGATCAATAGCAGCCACATCCTGCAACAAGGAAGGGAAGTCTAAAGAAAACACTCCGGCGACCAAGACCGGAACGGTACGGGGAACCGTTACCGCAGACGACGGTTCTGCACTTGCAGACGTAAATGTCGCAGTCGGAGAGCTTACAGCCGTTACCGCAGCAGACGGTACCTACTCTATCGCGAACGTACCTCAGGACAAGTGCAGCGTAGTATTCAAGAAGACCGGCTTCGCCGATGCAACCATCGCCCTCACAGCCGCTTCGTTCAAGGATGGCGTTGCTACTGCCGATGCAATCATGGAAGTTGCCTGCGCAGTGATCGAGGGCGTTGTCTATATGGGAGAAGCCCCTCTCGCTGATGTAACCGTAAACCTCAACGGCGGAGCACAGACTCTCGTGACCGCTGCTGACGGTGCTTTCAAGTTCGAGAACCTTATCCTGGACAACTACAAACTCACCTTCACGGCCAAAGGTTGCCCTACAGTCGAGAAGACGGTCGCAAAGACCGATTTCAAGGCGGCAGACAAGTACGTCGTCACGCTTGATGCCATCAACATGAGCGCGCTCGAGGTTCTCCCTGAACTCACACTCTCCCAGCTCGAAGCCGCAGCCCAGGACTGGAGCTACAATGAGTTCAGAGGCGGACGCAACGGAGACGACTATCCGCACTTCGACTGGTCTACCGACTTCTTCTACTGCTATGTCGGCTACTCACACATCGGGTGGCTTGAGGAGCAGAATGAGGGAACTACCGTCCAGATCAGGAATGACGCAAACCAGGGACATCAGGACAACCCCGCCGACCTTGAGAACTTCGACTCCTATGTGTTCGGCCGCAAGGCTATCACTGCCGACAACTGCAAGATGTACCTGAAGCTCCGCACTCACGGAGGACTTGCAAAGTTCGGCGTCATGGTAGTAGATCCCACCGCAGCTGACCCTACCGGCGTGAGAATCGGCGGAATCTGCGAGTACGACAACGACAGCTACACCAACGGTGACGGCGATCGTCCGGACTTCGAATACGACCTCAGCGCTTACATCGGAAAGACCATCTACATCGCTATCGGCATCTACCGCGCAGAGACCGGTGACTATTGGCATCAGCTCGTACTTCGCCGCATCGTCTTCGCCAAGGAGCGTCCGAGCGACTGGGGATGGTGCCCGGGCGAAGAACTCACGGAGGTTGGAACCAACTGGCACATGACCAAGGAAATGGTCCGCTCTACGATGCCTGTCACCCAGACCAAGGTTTTCACCGGGATCTCCGAGATCGGCGGCGACCGCGACAACTACGCCGAAGCATACGGTTCCTGGCGCAGCCAGAATCACCTCATGGGATACTGGGCTATGGTTCCTGTCCACAAAGACACCGAGCCTTTCCCCGGCGAGGGCTTCGTGATCAAGACCAACGGCGGAGGCACTGCAGCTTCGCTCGACGAGCCTCAGGCTTACATATACGCCAAGCTCCCTATCGCAGCAGGGTCAGATAAGATGACCATGCGCGTACGTAACTTCAACACCAACAACGCAACCTGGTTCAAGGTCATCGCCATTACCGAGGACTGCAAAGTTGCCAACCTCGAGGCGTCGGAGACCCTTAAGGGACCGGACGACCGCAATATTCTCGAGAGAACTGACGGCGCATACAAGATGATCAGCGAGGGTGGCGGAAAGGACAACCCTGACGACTACACCAAACTTGTGTTCGACCTCTCTGCTTACGACGGCAGCAACGTAATCATCGCCATAGCTGTCTACAAGGGCGAGGAGAACGACGACGAGTGCAAGCTCGCTTTCCACAGCATCGTACTTGAATAATGAAACGAACCCTTTTCCTATATGCAGTACTGCTGGCTTTCCTGTCCAGCTGTACTGCGTGTACGGAAAGTACGCCTGCAGATCCTGACGATCCCATCGAGGTGCAGCCGACGGATAAAAAAGACGCACTTTCCGACGCAAAACAGGACTTGACACGCTCCCTCCGGATTCTGGAGGCGGCCAGGAATTTCTATTTCGACGGCAAGACCATGTACAGGTACTACAACCCATTCACTGGCACCCGCCCGTCGGAGAAGGCCAGCGTCTGGATGTACACGTCTTCGATCGAAGCCGTCAACGCTTTTCTCGCAGGGATCTCAGAACTTAAAGAAGCCGGAGACGCCTCGCTCTATGATCAGTATTACGGCACATGGAGCGGGGTTCTCTCCGAACTGATCAGCGGCCTCGACTGGTATGAAGGGACCTTCAGCCTGATCTCATACACCGGCCGTGCGGACTGGTCCGTTTACGGAGTAAACCGCGGAACCAGCCCCCATACGGCAGCCGTCGACGGAATCAACAACGTCTACGACGACCAGGAGTGGCTCGTACGCGAACTTCTCCACTCCTACAGGATCACCGGAGAAGAAAAATATCTGGTCAAGGCCGAATATCTTGCATCCTATGTCATCGACGGCTGGGACTGTACCCTCAAGAGCGACGGCACCGAGCACGGGGGCATCGTCTGGGGGCCGGGATACATCACCAAACACTCGTGCTCGAACGGTCCTTTCATAAGCCCGCTCGTCCGCCTTGCCGAACACTACAAGGATAAGGATGTGACGGCCGAGCACCATTATATCGGAACCGACAAGAAAAGACTCGTGGAGACGATGGACAAGAGCGAATACTACCTTATGTATGCGCGCAAGGTCTACGATTTCCAGAAGAACAATCTCTACAACAAGAACAAGGGCGTCTATTACGACATGCTTGGGGCCAAAGGCGACGGCGTCAACTATGAGGAGGTAGACGGCGTGACCTACAGGGCCAACAACGAAGAACAGCGCGCAAGCGGAGAGTTTTACACGTACAATACGGGTACGATGCTCTCGGGCGCTGCCGACCTTTACAGAATTACGGGAGAGCCTGCATATCTGGACGATATGACCTACACCTCTTCCGCAGCATTCCGCAACTTCGCCGTCAAGTCTGACGGTATCGAGGGATGCTACGAATATCCGGTCGACGGTTTCTCCAACTGGTTCAACTGCGTACTGCTGCGCGGTTGGGTGGACGTGTCGCCTTACTACCCGAACGTAGATCTTCAGGTCATGAGCTTCCAGCACAACCTCGACTACGCATTCGAGAACAATCTTTACAAGGGGTTGCTTCCACCGAACCTGCTCTGTCCATGGAACACCATCCAGACCTACTGCAAGACTGAGGGCATGTTCGAATTCGCCTACGCCACGGAATATGCGGTATTGGCGCACTATATCCTAAATAAAAAGTAATACGACTATATGGGACGAAGGTTGATTCTCTCAATCACAGGATTGCTGATCGCGCTGAGCCTCTCCGCCCAGACGATACGTATCACCGGAACCGTCTTCGACGGGACCGGGCAGCCGCTTGCGGGCACGAGCGTGCTCATCAAGGGCACTTCATCCGGTACGGCAACCGACCTGGACGGACATTATATCATCACGGCTCCTTTTGACGCGATCCTGGTATTCTCCTGTCTGGGATACACCACGCACTTTGAGAGCGTGGACGGCCGCAGCGAAATCAATGCGGTCCTTTCCGAGGACAGCACCTATCTGGAGAGCGTCGTGGTCGTAGGCTACGGCACAAGGAAGAAAGGCTCAATAACAGGATCCGTTGCCGGGGTCAATGGCGACGACATGCTCAGAACCAAATCCGAGAACCCTCAGAACATGCTCACCGGCCGGCTCCCCGGAGTGCGCGTCTGGCAGAAATCCGCCGAGCCGGGCAGCTACAGCAATAGTTTCGATATCCGCGGCCTTGGCAGTCCGCTCGTCATCATCGACGGCGTCCCCCGTACGATTGAAGACTTCCAGCGGCTCAATGCAAACGACATAGACAACGTCTCCGTGCTCAAGGATGCATCGGCAGCCATCTATGGCCTGCGGGGAGGCAACGGAGTTCTGCTCGTTACCACCAAATCGGGCGGAGAAGGCAAGAACGAAGTCAGGTACAACGGCTCTTTCACCTTCCAGTTCCCTTCGACTATGCCTGAACTTGCCGGCGCCATCGATGCGATGACCCTCTACAACGAGCAATCGATGAACAAGTCCGACGGGACCGGAACCATCGCCTTCACCCGGGACTACATGGACCTCTACCGGAACGGCTCCCGCACGGCAGAGGATTGGAACTCTCTTGTATTTTCCGGCTGGGCTCCTCAGAGCCAGCACGACATAAGCATCTCCGGAGGCACCGGGAAGATCCAGTACTATGTCAGCATGGGATATCAATATCAGCAGAGCTTCTTCAAGAGCGGAGACCTTAATTACAACAAATACAATCTGCGCTCGAACATCACGGCAGAACTGGTCCAAGGTCTCAAGATTAACCTGAACATCAGCGGTCTTGCCGACGAAAGGAACACTCCTGATTCTGACGCAGTGACCCTTATCCGCAACCTCTGGAAACAGGGCGTCCTCTTCCCTGCTTACGCAGACGAAGGGCGGACGATGCTCAACTACGAAGGTCTCAATCTCGAACAGAACACCGTCGCCATGATGAGCTCCGAGGTGTCCGGATACAAGAAATACAGGCAGAAACAGTTCCAGTCTTCCATCTCGCTGGAATATGACTTCGGCACTCTCACAGATTTCCTGAAGGGCCTTTCGCTCAAGGGCATGGGCAGCTTCGATTTCCGCCTGGACGACAACGAGGCCTTCCGCAAGTCCTACAACCTCTATGCTAAGAACGAACTGACGGGAGAGTATCTCGCTAAGGCATACGCCGACCACACCGACAGGCTTACGCGCCAGAACTATACCAAACAGCAGATGATGGCCCAGATACTGCTCAACTACGAGCGCACCTTCGACAAACACGAAGTCGGGGCCATGCTCGGCATGGAGGTTCAGCGCAGGGCCGGCGACAATTACTACTTCTACGGCGACCTCATCTTCAGTTCTCCGTATTTCACCGCCCTCAAGGACAACGTCGAGTCGACCTTCGTCGGCATCGACAGCAACATAGGCTCATTCTACGACCTGGCTTACCAGTCTTTCATCGGACGCCTCAACTACTCTTACGACGGGCGTTATCTGCTTGAAGGTCAGTTCCGCTACGACGGTTCTTCCAAGTTCGCACCCGGATATGAATGGGGATTTTTCCCTTCAATCTCCGCAGGCTGGCGCATCTCGCAGGAACCATGGTTCAAGGATCTTTCCTTCCTGTCGTTCATCAACCAGTTCAAGTTCAGGATCAGCTACGGCACGCTCGGCGACGACAGCGGCCTCAACTATCAGTGGATTACAGGTTACACCTATCCCGCCGGAGCGCACAACCCGACCCAGGGCAGCTACAACGGCTATGCCGGCGCATATCTGTTCGACGGCAGCGTGGTGAAAGGAGCCGACGCCTCATCGCTTCCCAACACCAAAATCTCCTGGCTCACCTCCCATTCTTTCAATGTGGGTGTCGACTTCGAGGCCTGGGACGGATTATTCGGGTTCACCTTCGATTACTTCATGCGCACGAGGACCGGTATCTTCGCACGCAATTCCTCTTCCCTTCCGACCGTCGTCGGCAACTCCGCTCCGGTGGAGAACCTCAACTCCGACATGAACCTTGGACTCGAACTCGAACTCAGCCACCGCAACAAGATCGGAGACTTCCGTTACGCAGTGAAGGGTATCGCCACAATCACCCGCCAGAAATATCTTACGGCTCTCGGCCAGGGTCCTTATGGAAACAGCTACGACCGCTGGCGCAACGACAATCTCACGAACCGTTATCAGGGCATCCAGTTCGGATACGAAAGCGCAGGCAGGTTCACCGGCTGGGAAGATATCTGGACATACGGACAGTTCAAGGAGAACAATCTGCTTCCCGGAGATTATAAATACGTCGACTGGAACGAAGACGGTGAAATCAACGGCCTGGACGAGCATCCATACGCTTTCGACCAGACTCCTTGGATGAACTACTCGCTCTCCATCGACGGAAGCTGGAAAAACTTTGACTTCAGCATCCTGTTCCAGGGTTCCGCCCTCGGTTCTTATATGTATGACGAGCCTCTGTACTCGATTTGGGGCACCTTCGGGGGCGGTGCGCTCGACCTTTATCTGGACCGCTGGCACCCTGCGGCCGAGATGGTCAATCCTTTCGACCAGACTCTCGCCTGGGTGAGCGGGGATCATGCCTTTACAGGCCACTCACCTCTGAAGAACTCTTCCTTCAACAGAGTCAGCACAAGTTATCTGCGCCTGAAGAGCATCGAACTTGGTTACACGTTGCAGGATTTCGGACTCAGGAACACGAGCCTGAGAATCTTCGCCAACGCTTACAACATTTTCACGCTGACCGGTATGAAATACGTCGATCCGGAGCACCCGGATTCCGACTACGGAAGGATGTACCCTCTCAACAAGACGGTCACGGTAGGTCTCAACTTAAATTTTTAGGAGGAGCTAAAGATGAAAAAATACGGCTTTATCATAGCAGTTTCCAGCCTCTTGCTGAGTTCATGCATCGACCTCTATCTTCCTCCGAAAAACATCGTCACCGACGACGAGCTTCTCAACTCGGAGAACGGTGTCGAGATCTACATGGCAAAGATCTACAGCCTCATGCCTTGGGAAGATTTCAAGTACATGGCGGAGTGGGGCTTCGATTATAGCGGCTGGCTCAACGCCCCCGGCATCGACGGCTGCGGTGAGGCAGTCAACCGCGACGGAGTCTGCCAGACCTTCCGCGGCGAAAGCACCCCGTACTGGGGCGAGGCTTTCAAGCTCATCTACTATGCAAACCATCTTATCGAGACCATGCCGGAGCACAGCGGCGCATTCTCGGAGATCGCGCTCAACGAATACATCGGAACGGGATACTTCGCCCGCGCAATGGCCTTCTACCAGATGGCACGCCGCTTCGGCGGTATTCCGCTCGTAACCCATACGATCGCATATCCGAACGATGCCGACAAACTCGAGGTTCCGCGCGCGAAAGAGGAGGAGACATGGAATCAGATCTGTGCGGATTTCGACATGGCCGCGCAGCTTCTCCCTGAAACCGGGTCAGTCGACGGATACGCAAACCGTTACGCAGCCCTCGCCTACAAGGCAGAGGCGATGCTTTATGCCGGCTCTGTCGCCAAGTACAACGAGACCGTTCCCGGGCGACTTACAGGTCTTGGCGAAAAGACAGGTGTCAGGGTCATCGGCTTCGACGAGAGCACCTGGCAGGCAGCCAGCATCCGCTACTTCTCCGAAGCATACAAGGCAGCCCGCGCCGTAATGGATTCGGGCCGCTACGGCCTCTACAAGAACGCATGGAAAGACGGCGACCGCGAAGCGCAGTACAAGAATATGGTAGACCTGTTCAGCGACGTGACTTCCAACAAGGAGGCAATCCTGATCCGCAAGTATTCTTACCCTTCGTACACCCACTCGATCGACGCTTACTGCTCTCCTTACATTTTCCGTTATCCTCTCTGCTCGGGCAGCTGCCCTACCCTCGACTTCGTGGAACTGTTCGACGGATTCGACCGCTATGCAGACGGAACCATAAGAGTTACCGACGGAAGCTCCCCCACCAGCGGACATTATCTGGAATACGACACCACGATGGATTTCTTCGCAAACGCGGAGCCTCGTCTGCGTGCATACGTCATCCTTCCCGGCGACGAGTTCCGCGAAGAGGAAATCGAGCTCTACACGGGCATCTATACAGGAAGCACTCCGATCTCTCCTCTGTGGGACGACTATTCATACGGACGCGCCACCTCGAACTTCTACCAGAACAGTAGCGCATTCTCTGACGGCAGACTCGTTATGAGCCCCTACTCGGGATCGATGCAGGTCCAGGTCGATGTCGACGGAGTGAAGATGAACGCTTCCGGTGCGAACGGCCCGTTCTACGCCGGCGACGGCTCGAGCAACGAGGCCAATCTGTCCGGATTCTACCTGCGCAAGTGGCTCAATCCCGATCCTGCGTTCCTGCACGGCGAGGGCAAGAGCGAGCAACCATGGATCCTCATGCGCTATGCCGACGTGCTCCTCGCAGCCGCCGAGGCAGGGGTCGAACTTTCACTCGCAGGTGCCGCATGCCCGGTTGAAGGCGACGACATGCTCGCGGTGGCGACGCAGGCAATCACGGACATCAGGGAACGCGCGGGAGCCGATGCCCTCACCCAGCCGCTGAAGGCAGACATCGACAGCCGCAACATCGTTCGCCGCGAGCGCCGCAAGGAGCTTGCCTTCGAGCACAAGTCGAAGTGGGATGTCCGCCGCTGGCGAGTCCAGCACTACGAAGCGCGTTCAGGCTTCTGGGGCGAAGTTCGAAATTACAGCTGCATTGGAAATACTGCCGGATACCGTCTCCGGGGACTCTATCCTTTCTACAGTTCAGTGGACAAGAAGTTCTTCTTCGATGCAAACTGGCAGTTCGCACGCGAAAAAGAGTTTCTTTATGACACGATAGACTATTATTTCGCCATCCCCGGCGGAGAAGTCTCGAAAAGTGCGTATATTGATCAACAGCCAAACAGATAGCATATTATGAAAAGTTTTCCACTTCCTATATGTATGTTTTTGCTCACGGTGTGTGCGGTCTCATGCGAACTGTTTGAGCTGGACAATTACGACGCCCCTTCGGAGGTTCTCTACGGAAGCGTCGTGGATTCCAAGACAGGAGCGCCCGTGCTGACCGACCAGGGCTCCGAAGGCATTCGCGTCCGCCTTATCGAGACCAGCTGGGAGGGCAACGTAACTCCTCTGGACTTCTACTGCAAGCCTGACGGGACCTTCCGCAACGCCCGTCTTTTCGAAGCAGACTACAACATCCGCATCGACGGACCTTTCGTGCCTGTCGTAATCGAGAACGCCGAAGGCACTGTCATGAAAGACGAAAGTGTCAACATCCATCTCAAAGGAGAAAAGGAAGTGAACTTCTCAGTTCAGCCTTTCCTCAATGTCGAGTTCGTTGGCTCCCCTCAGGTCAGTGCCGGCAAGATTACGGCCCACGTGAAAGTGACCCGTGCAACATCGCGCGAGGAGCTCAAGGCCGCCATCGGGAAATCCGGTGACTGGAAGGAATCGTATGCCAATGTGACAGACGTGCAGCTTTTTGTCAGCTACTCATCTACAGCCGGTTACCGCGCCCGCGACTCAAGGTGGTCAAGTTCCGTCTCTTATGAAGGATCGTCGTTCGAAGACCTTCTGGGAACCAATGTTACGGTCAAGTCGAACGGAACGATACTCTCCGGACAGAAAGTCTTCATCCGCGCAGCCGCGCGCATCAACTACGACACGCCCCGTGGCAGCGGCACCCGCAGGTGGAACTACTCCGATATTGTCGAAGTCGACATTCCATGAAAACTTTTATGAAACGGATATTACTTCTTTTCCTTCTCCTGTCTCCGCTTTATGCCGGAGCCCAGGACTTTGTTTCGCGCCGGCCCGCAGTGGCTGACCGCCTTTTCGTGTCCGAAGCAGTGGAAGCCAAGATCGCCGAGGTCACTTCTCAGCTCACCAACCCCAAGTTGCGCTGGATGTTCGAGAACTGTTTCCCGAACACTCTCGATACCACCGTGCATTTCGGCAAGGACGAAAACGGCAATCCACGTACTTTTGTCTACACTGGAGACATCCACGCCATGTGGCTGCGCGATTCGGGAGCCCAGGTCTGGCCATATCTCCGGCTCGCCGGGCAAGACGAGCATCTTAGGGAGATGCTCGAAGGCACTGTGCGCTGCCAGCTCAGCCTCCTCTGCATAGACCCTTATGCAAATGCCTTCAACGACGGCCCTGCCGGCACCGGCTGGATGACCGACAACACCAGGATGGACCCGAACCTGCACGAGCGCAAATGGGAGATTGATTCGCCTTGCTACGTGATCCGCCTGGCGTACGAGTACTGGAAGGTCACCGGCGACGAATCTGTATTCGACGCCACCTGGCTCGAAGCCATGCGCAAGGTCTATACGACATTCCGCGAACAGCAGCGCAAGGATGGTCATGGACCATACACTTTTACGAGGGTCACCGACCGCCAGCTCGACACGAAGGCGTGTAATGGCCTTGGCCGGCCTGTCAAGCCGGTCGGCCTGATCGCATCCTCGTTCCGCCCGTCGGACGATGCGACCACTTTCGAGTTTCTGGTGCCGTCGAACTTTTTTGCTGTCAGCTCACTTCGCAAGGCCGCCGAGATTCTGGAGACGGTCAACGGCCGGAAGCAGTTCGCTTCCGACTGCCGTGCCCTGGCCGACGAAGTCGTCGGTGCGCTCAGGAAATACGCAGTTTACAAGCATCCCAAGTACGGAAAGATCTACGCCTACGAAGTGGACGGTTTCGGCAACCGCTTCCTCATGGACGATGCCAACGTGCCGTCGCTTCTCGCGCTCCCATATCTTGGCGACGTCCCTGCAAAAGACCGCATCTACAAGAATACCAGACGGTTCGTCTGGAGCGGGGACAACCCTTACTTCTTCCGGGGTTCGGCCGCCGAAGGCATAGGCGGCCCTCACATCGGCTATGATATGATCTGGCCGATGAGCATCCTAATGAAGGCTTTCACCTCAACCGATGACGAGGAAATCCGCTGGTGCGTTGAGACCCTTATGAAAACCGATGCAAACACCGGTTTCATACACGAGAGTTTCCACAAGGACAACCCTTACAACTTCACGCGCGAATGGTTCGCCTGGCAGAACACCCTTTTCGGCGAACTGATTCTCAAAATCATCGGCGACGGCAAGCTCGAGCTTCTCAACTCAATCGAATTATGAAACCAAGACTTATACTCCTGCCTCTGCTTCTATGGCTCGTCTCCTGCTCCCGGCCCGAGGGCAAGATGCTGCAGCCCGTAGACTACGTCTCCACACTCGTCGGCACCCAGTCGAAACATTCACTTTCGACCGGCAATACATATCCGGCGATAGCGATGCCCTGGGGCACTCATTTCTGGACCCCACAAACGGGCAGGATGGGAGACGGCTGGGCCTACGTGTATACAGAAGACAAGATCCGCGGCTTCAAGATGACCCATCAGCCAAGCCCGTGGATGAATGACTACGGCCAGTTCAGCCTGATGCCTGTCACGACCGGTGCTGTATGGGATGAAGACGCCCGTGCAAGCTGGTTTTCCCACAAGGCAGAGGTAGCCAAGCCTTACTATTATGGAGTATATCTCGCAGATCACGACACCTATCTTGAAATCACCCCTACCGAGCGTGCAGCCGCTTTCAGGATCACCTATCCCGAGCGCGAGACCTCATACCTCGTAGTGGATGGTTTTGCCGGCAGCAAATGCACCATAAGCGGCAGCACGATAAGCGGCGTGAGCACCATCAACACTGGAGGAGTAGCCGGCAACTTCGCGCTGTACTTCGTGGTCGAGTGCGACACGCCGTTCACATCGGTCAAACAGGTCGACGAGCATGGCAGGGCCTATGCCATAGTCGGGTTCCCGACATCGAAAGGCCAGAAAGTAGGTCTGAGGGTGGCAGCCTCGTTCATCAGCCATGAGCAGGCCCTGACCAACCTCCTGGAGCTCGGCGACGGTGATTTCGACAGGCTCTGCGCCGACGGTCGCGAGCGCTGGAACGAAGTCCTTTCGCGCATCGAGATAGAAGATGGCAATATCGACCATTTGCGGACCTTCTACTCCTGCCTGTACCGTTCGGTTCTGTTTCCACGCGATTTCAGCGAAATTACGGCAGAGGGCAGGCGAGTGCATTACAGCCCTCATGACGGCAAGGTCCACGACGGCTATCTGTTCACGGACACCGGCCTCTGGGACACCTTCCGCTCGCAGTTCTCCCTGATAGACCTTGTCTACCCTGAGATGGCATCTAAGATGCAGGAGGGATTCTTGAACCACTATCTGGAGAGCGGTTTCATCCCTGAGTGGTCCAGCCCCGGCCATCGCGGCTGTATGATAGGGAACAACAGCGCTTCGGTCGTCGCTGAAGCCTGGCTCAAGGGGATCCGGGGAGATTACGACATCGAAACCCTCTGGGATGCGCTCGCCAATGGCGCTCACTCCGTCCACCCGACCGTGGATGCTTCAGGCCGCCTTGGCTACGACTACTACGACGAACTCGGTTATGTCCCTTGCGATGTGGGGATCAACGAGAGTGCCGCCCGCACCCTCGAATATGCCTATGACGACTGGTGCATCTGGCAACTCGGCAAGGACCTCTGCAAATCCGAAGAAGAACTCGCTCCTTACGAGAAAGCATCACAGAACTACAGAAAGTTGTTCCGCGAAGACTACGGCCTTATGGGCGGGCGCAATGCCGACGGCAGTTTCCCTGCCGAATTCAATCCCCTGAAGTGGGGTGGAGATTTCACGGAAGGCAACTCGCTGCATTATACCTGGTCAGTATTCCATGATCCGGCAGGCCTAATGGACCTTATGGGCGGAAAAGAAGCATTTGAGGCCAAGCTTGACGGCGTCTTCTCGATGCCTCCTGATTTCGATGACAGCTACTACGGATTCACTATCCACGAAATACGCGAGATGCAGATTATGAATATGGGCAATTACGCCCACGGCAACCAACCCATCCAGCATATGCTTTATCTGTATAACTGGTGCGGTTCTCCGTGGAAGGCCCAGGCCCGCATCCGCGAAGTGATGGAGAAATTCTACACCCCGGCACCAGACGGCTATTGCGGCGACGAAGACAACGGCCAGACCTCTGCCTGGTACGTATTCTCCGCCTTGGGCTTCTATCCTGTATGTCCGACCAGCACCGAATACGCCCTGGGCACCCCGCTGTTCCGAAAAGCTACTGTTCATCTTCCCGGAGGGAATCTGGTCGTGCGTGCCGGAGTGAAGGGAAGCTGCCGCGCCTCTGCAGGTGATTCAGACAAAATCGCCCGGACTCCCTACGTCGACAACTTCAGAATCAATGGCCGCCGCGTTACCCGAAATTACCTTCGCCACAACGAACTCACTGGTGGTGCACGGCTGGACTTCACCCTGAGCGACTCTCCCAACCTTTCTCGAGGCACCAAACCCGAAGATTTGCCATATTCTTACAGCAACAATTAATCACACCGCTATCAGAAAATATCGTGTAAGGCGTTCCTGACAGATCGCACAAGCCGAGCTCGGGGCAGGCGCTCGGCTTGCGCAATTGCGGTTGGTGGTCCAGCGATGGCGAGGCGAGGTGGGGTTCCCGAGCGGGTCGGGCATGACGGGACAGGCGATACCTCTCCCCCCAAAAAATCCATCAGCGAAACGGAGGTCTCACTGACGGATTATTAAGGATGGGCCTGAAGCCCAGTTCAGTCGTGATTAGGCAACAAATAGGAAAAACAAGTCCTCAGCGTTGGGATTTATGCCACCTTCTATGCCACCCTAAAACAAAAACCGCCTTGTAGATATCTACAAAGCGGAAATAAGGTGCCTCGGGCGGGGACACTAACTTTTCGGTGTAAATCCCTGATGACGAGTGTGTTATCTAGCGAACGCCTATTTTTAGGGTAACATTTGGGAAACAATTTCGTCATTCAGTGTCTTTCTATGGCATTAATTGACGTCCTTTTTTGTTTTTTCGTGCTGTGTTGCTATCTTTGCGGATAGCGGTCAACCGCCAAATTTGTTTATGAACGTAGATACATTAATTCATCAATACTTTGCAGGTAGCGACAATATCTGTATTGAGATGTTCGACGAAAAGAACATCCAACAGGTGTATCGCCGCTTGGTAGAAGTGCTGATTCATCAACCTGAAGTGGAGACTTCTCTTCTTCAGGCGATGAGCTATTGTTTCTACGAGGTAATGGATAACGTGCTTATCCATTCTGGCAAAACAAATGGAATCGTCATCACCAATTACTCAGAGGCTAAGCACTTGATTCAGATTTTGGTGGCCGATGATGGAATGGGGATTCAGTCGTCCTTGTCTCAGAATCAAGACTATGCGGGCATAACTGAACCGGAAGCACTTGAGTATTGCATTAGAGACCGGGTTTCTGATGGTAAGGGAATGGGCTTTGGCTTGTATTCCACTTCCCGGCTCATCAATACGGCCGGTCATAAGCTGATTATTCGCTCGGGTAATCATACTTTATCGGCCAATGGCGATATGACCATAACTGAATCTGATCCTTGGCAAGGAACTATCGTTTACTTCGAACTGCGTTCAAATATGGATATCGATCCGGGGCTGGTGGTTGACCACAGAACGGATCCGTCCGAAGAGTTTGATGAATTGTTCCTGGATAATGATCCGGGTCTTGATAAACTTTGGTAAGATGAAGGTCTTCAAGTTTTCCGCATACGGAGACAGTCTGGGAACGCGTCTCCTGGGAGCCAAAATAAGGGCCGATCTCCGTCCGCTTCTGGACGGAGATGAGAAAGTAGTCCTTGATTTTACAGGCGTGGATACGGTCACCAACTCTTTTGCCGATGAATGTATCGCAAAACTCCTGCTGGAAATGTCCCTTGAAGAGTTAAAATCCAAGACCACCTTCACGGGCCTTACACCCCTTGCCGAACGCAGCATCCTCACCGCCTTGAAGAGGCGCCAGATGCAGATAGCCAGCAAGTAGTGAACTATCCGGTATTTCCCTGCGCCTTTTCTGTCGAATTCTCCGGGCAAAAACAAAGTACAGCTAATTGAATATCAATTAGCTGTACCCGCGCCTCGGGCGGGAGCGCCGACTTTTTACCATAAATAATTCACGGTAAATTTGTTAGCCCTTTGTGAAAAAAACTTACTGAAACTATACTGAAACAATTCTGTCGGTCAGCATCTTCTTACTGCAGAATAAACAATATTAATATTGTACAATACGAATATTGTTTTTATCTTTGCGAAAAAGATGATGTATGACTTTCGATAAGCAGGAGCAGGAACTAATGGCTAAAATCATTGGCAGATGAGCAGGGCAATTGAATTCATGGAGGCACATCAGTCTCCTACACCTTCACGCTGGCGCGAAGATGCGCAGTGGCGCAGAGACAACGAATATTGGCTCAAGTATGCTCGCTACATTACACTTCAGGTACTGCGCGCAATGGACGACCAGTCTATCACACAAGTTGAATTGGCCAAGCGTATGGGTTGTACGCAGCAGTATGTTTCCAACTTGCTTAAAGGCAGCTCCAATATGACGCTTGAAACCATTGCCCGTCTGGAAAACGCCTTGAGTATAGATCTGGTCAAATCGGCCCTCCACTCTACCCAGTGTACAGCAACAAAAAGTTCATAGCCATCATCATTCTCAAACGGAACTTGAGAAAGAGATCGGTCATTGCTGAGTTATTGAGAATTAGAAAAACGATACATATGGCTTGCAATCCGGATTTCATTCAGTATATCATCGATCAGTGCTCCGGTGCTGGAGAGATTGCCGTGAAAAAAATGATGGGAGAGCTCATAAGTTCAAATGAGTCAGAATAATATGAAAATACGACTTGAAAGACAGGATGATTACCGTGCAGTTGAGATTCTCACTCGCGATGCATTTTGGAATGTATATCGCCCCGGATGCACGGAGCACTTTGTGCTGCATTGCTATAGGGGCAATCCGGACTTCATTCCGGAACTGGACTTCGTGATGGAGGAGAATGACCGGCTGATAGGTCACGTGATGTTCTCCAAGGCGGAACTGGTGCTGCCTGACGGTATGCGCAAGCCGTCCTGGACCTTCGGCCCCATCTGCATCCATCCAGGCTATAAGAGGAAGGGATATGGGCTGAAGTTATTGCAGTTCGCCCTTGAGAGGGCGCGTGAAGTGGGAGTCGGATTCCTTTGCATGGAAGGAAATATCGACTTTTACAAGAACGCCGGCTTCTCGCTTGCCAGCGGATTTGGTATCCACTATCACGACTTCCCAAAGGATGATCCGGTTCCCTTCTTCCTGGCGCAGGAGCTGATTCCCGGCTGGCTTAAAGCCAATGGCATAGAGGAAGCAACTTATTGTCCGCCCAAGGGTTATTTCGTTGCCGATGAGAATCCGGAAGCATTCGAGCAATACGAGGCCACCTTCCCGGCAAAGGAGAAGAAGCGACTGCCCGGCCAGCTGTTTTACGATGGCGTGATGGAAACAGACCGGATCATTCTCCGCCCCTGGCAGGACAGCGACGCTCCTGTACTGTATAAATGGGCGTCGGATCCGGATGTCGGCCCCAGAGCCGGATGGCCGCCTCACCAGAGTGTTGAGGAGAGCCTGGAGGTTATCCGGACGGTCTTCTGTGACGCCACCAATACCTGGGCAATTGAACTGAAGGAGACCGGAGAAGTTATAGGGGCAATGGGCTACGGCCCGTCTTGCGAGTGTAACCTGCCGGCCAGGGACGGCGAACCTCTTATCGGCTACTGGATTGCTAAACCCTATTGGAACAGAGGTATTTGCACAGAAGCGCTGGGGCTGATGATTGAGCATATCCGGTGTATGACCGACATCAAATCCCTGATATCCGGACACTTCGTCGACAACCCCGCCAGCGGCCGGGTGATGGAGAAATGCGGATTCGTCCCCACCGGAGAAACCGTCATCGACGAAACCCAGTATCAGGGTGCCGATCGGCCCATAAGAGTAATGCGATTGATAGTCAGATAATATGGAGCAGAAGTTTTGCCAGAGCTGCGGAATGCCGCTCACGAAAGAAATCCTTGGCACCAATGCCGATGGAAGCAAGAATGAAGATTACTGCATTTACTGCTATAAGGACGGCAAGTTCCTGCAGGAGTGCACGATGGACGAAATGATTGAACACTGCGCCCAGTTTGTGGACGAGGTGAACAAGGGACTGCCGCAGCCCATCACAAAGGAAGAATACATCGGTCAGATGAAGATGTATTTCCCCCATCTGAAACGTTGGCGCAAGGCGCTTATACTTACGGACTCCATGCCGGAGAATCCCGCTCTCTCCGGCGTGAAGGAACTCATCGGCCAAATGGCCGATACTCTCCCGATTGCCTTCATTTCTTCCGTGGATGATGAAGGATACCCCTGCACAAAGGCCATGCTCTCGCCGCGAGTGCGTGAGGGCATTAAGGTGTTCTATTTCACCACCAATACCTTCTCCCTGCGAGTAGCGCAATACAAGGCGAATCCCAAGGCCAGCATCTACTTTTGTGACGCCGAGGGCTTCAAGGGCATGATGCTTCGGGGCACGATGGAGGTGCTGACGGATGCCGCCTCGAAGGAGATGATCTGGCGCGACGGCGATGAACAGTATTACCCCGGCGGCGTCACCGACCCCAACTACTGTGTACTCAAGTTCACTGCCACCGACGGCCGTTTCTACAGTGATTTCTATCCGCGCAGTTTTGTGATTGAATAACGCATGAAGAAGCTATTTATTATCCTTCTTTCATTGGCGGCCCTTGAACTGAATGCGCAGGACCTGCCGCATTTCAAGCGGGTAGTTCGACCTCAAGCCGGGTTATGCCGGTGTGGAGAACCCGATCTACAGCCGCGAAAAAGGCGTCTACCTTGAACTCGGTGACGCCAAAGAAACCCTGATGCGCCTGATGGCAGGCATCGCCTAGGGCCTGCCGCCACCAGGGCCTCCTCCCGGACCACTGGACAAAGAAAGAGCAGGGCGAATGACCCTGCTTTCTTTATGCCACGCCTACGGCATCCCGGAGACGCTTACTCTGTCCGTTAGTGTCTTTCTATGGCATTATTTGTCAGAAATATTCCGCCATTGGTTTTTGGTCCGGGTTGTGAATTCTCTTAATAGCATCGGATCCCCCGTTTTTACGGCTACAGACTTGCGGGTATAAAAATTTATCCCTATCTTTGTGATGCGACAAAACTATACTGCTAGGCCTACAATACTGTTTCTTTTCGGCCTTCGCTTCTTCTTTTATTCAGATAAGCATTTGCCTATGCATGTACACGTGAAAAATGGCGACGGCAAAGCCAAAATCAATATTGAGACCGCCGAAGTCGTGGAGAACACGGGCATCAAACCTGCCGACCTTAAAAAGGCGGTCGATGCCGTCAAGCAGTACAAGGCCGACATGATTAAGGCCTGGAACGAGTACTTTGATGAGAACTAATGATATGGAATCTATCGTTAAATTATGGTTCGATGGCGGCAGGATCTATATTCTGACGGATCAGGGGAATACCTACAGCCGCCCGCTGGAGGCTTTCCCACTTTTGCTGGAAGCCACACCCGAACAGCGTGCACACTACGAAATCGGCATTGATGGAGATGATATCCGCTGGGACGATATCGACGAGGATATCCATATAAGCAGTTTCTTTGTTACGGCTGAGCCGGACACGAACAATCCCATTGCTGAAGTGTTCCGTAAGTTTCCTCAGCTGAATGTTTCAGAGGTGGCTCGCACCATCGGCATCAACAAGAGTCTTCTCTCCCGTTATATATATGGAATCAAGAAGCCTTCTGTCCAGCGAACAGAGCAAATTCTGGGCACTATTCGTCAGCTAGGGCGTGAGATGTCAGCCATCTGACCTTTTTCGTGCCTTGAGCGGGAGCTAAGATGTTGGTGACAGGTGGGGATTGTTGTGTGTTTATTGGATGCTATTAAGGATTTGAGCACCAATTGATTACCCCTCTTGTTGAAGCCATCAAAACAATCCACGAGAAAAGTGGTCAAATGTGGCCGATTGTTGTAAGTTGTTGTCAAAACGTGGTCAAGAAAACATAGATGCCAGTAACTTGCCTGCTTTTTTGAAAGCGGCAGGTTCAGATTTTTTCAGTTTTGACAAATCCTCTATCGCTTGAGGAGCAAAAATGAGAGTGTACATTAAAGACTAGCCAATAAAGAATCCAGCTCCTCTTTCCCAGATACCGAGGTGCCTTTACCTTCGGCAATGCTCTTGCGAGCCTCATCAATGCGGGCAAAGAACTCCTTCTTGCTGATAAGGCTGTCATCTTCAGTTATTGGCACAATCTTGAAACTGCCTGTGCGGGACGTCAAGATTACGCTTTCCCCACCGGCGGCCAGTCCAAGATACTTGCTTTGATTTGCTCTGAAATCACGTATGCTTACAACGGTCATAATTACATCTTTTTTGCAAAAATAATGAATACCATTTTGGTATCCAAATCTTTTGCGATAAAAGTGCCGGGACAAACAAAAGTGACCAAGTTTTGAAAGAGGTGACCAAAAGTGACCAAAAAACTATCAATGCGATCCGGTCTACAATTTTGTGGTCCACAATTTTGTGGACTAAAAATAATGCGCTATATTTGCAAAAAATAAAGAATTATGGGCAAACCATTTGTATACGGGACTGCCGTCTTTGGAGAGAACTTTACCGATAGGAAAGCCGAGACCAAACACCTCAAAATGAACTTTGAGGCAGGTGTGAATACGATTCTGATTTCTCCCCGCAGGACAGGGAAGACCTCTCTGGTATATAGGGCTGTTGAACAAATAACGGATCCATCTGTCAAGATTGTGATGATGGACATCTATGATTGCCGTGACGAATATGAGTTCTATGAACGTTTTGCATCAGCCATTCTGAAAAGCCTTGCAACTAAGGCAGAACAGGCAATGACTCTGGCCAAAAGCTTTCTGTCCCGCCTTTCTCCCAAGATATCCATCTCGCCGGACCCGTCGCAGGAGTTTTCAGTTTCATTTGGAATCGGCCCAAAGACAGAAAAGCCGGAGGAGATCCTGGACCTTCCTGAAAAAATAGCTCAAAAGAGAAATCTGAACATCGTGGTTTGCATTGACGAGTTTCAGCAAGTTGGAGAATTCCCGGATTCTGTCGGTTTCCAAAAGAAGGCAAGGGGCGTGTGGCAATTGCAAGAGAACGTATCATATTGCCTGTTCGGGAGCAAGAAACATATGATGGATAAACTATTTCAGGATAAGTCCATGCCATTATATCATTTCGGAGATATGTTTTTCCTGGAGGCGATACCAAAGGAAGAATGGGTCAATTACATTGTCCAACGTTTTGCTACAAGGAATATGATTATTACAGAAGAGATGGCAGGGCGACTGTGCGATAAAGTCCAGTTGTATTCATCATATGTTCAGCAACTTGCCTGGAATGTAATGATAGAGACTGAAGGAGAAGTAACTGAGCAGAATCTGGAGAGTGGGTATGAACTTCTGATAAGGCAGACATCGGCGCTGTTTATGCGTCAACTGGCCAATCTGACGGTATACCAGATGAACTATTTAAAGGCCCTGGACGCAGGTATACATACTGGTTTCCAATCGTCAGACATACTGGAGGAATACCGCCTGGGTAGCAAATCGAATATCGCAAGGATAGAGAACGTTCTTTTAGGCAAGGAGCTGATCGATAAAAGGCCTGATGGCGTATACTTTGCCGATCCTGTATTTGCCTTTTGGTTCCACCGTGAATACTGTAAGTAAATGAAAACCTCCCTTTGATTTATGGCTAGCAATCCTGACTTCGTCCAATATATCATCGACCAGTGCTCGGGCGCCGGTGAGATTGCCGTAAAGAAAATGATGGGAGACTATTGCACTTATTGCGACGGTGTTCTCTTCGGGCTCATCTGCGACAACAACTTCTATGTGAAGGTGACAGAGCTCGGTAGAGTTGTCCTGAAGGAAGTTATTCTGCGGCCGCCATACGATGGGGCGAAGGACTATTTCTATATCAGCGATGTGGATGACAGGGATTACCTGACAGCACTTATCAAAGCCACGATTCCGGCTCTTCCTAAGCCGAAAGTTAAAAAGAATCCGATAAAGTAATGAAAGCACTAATTATCAACGGGAGTCCTCGCCAGAAGGGTAATACATCCATCGCTTTGACTGAGATTGCAAAGCAGCTGGAAAAGCTCGGCATTGAGAGTGAAATTGTTTGGATAGGCAACAAACCTGTCCGTGGCTGCATTGCCTGCAATACGTGCACGGACAAGCCGGGAGCCTGCGTGTTTGATGATGATGTCTGCAACGGCATCTCTGCAAAGATGAACTCTTCTGATGCACTTATCGTAGGATCCCCGGTATACTGGGGACAGCCGAACGGGGCCGTGCTTTCCATTATCCAGCGGGCGTTCTATTCGAATGGAGCCGCCTTCAGGGGCAAGCCGGCAGCGGCTGTAGCCGTATGCCGCCGAGGTGGAGCAACCGCGACGTTCGAAACTCTGAACATGCCCTTCCAGATGATGAGCATGCCGGTTGTAACCTCGCAATACTGGAACATAGTATACGGGCGTGAGCCTGGTCAGGCGGCGCTGGACCGCGAAGGCTTGCAGACGATGCGAACACTGGCGAACAACATGGCCGCCCTATTGAATGCAACCGGAGGCAAGCCAATGCCGGGAAGTGATGAACCGTGGGCTCCAATGCATTTCATTCGATAAATCAGGGATAAGTTTCGGGCATGAAACAGGTTCTTGGATACTTTCTTGGCTTTGCCATTTTTATCGCAGGGATTCCGGCCCTGATGTGGCTGGTTTCCGGGATGCCTGCACTAACGGATATTTCCGTGGGGCGCCTATATTTATCGGCCCTTGTTGCAATTGCCGGGCTCTCGCTCAGCGTGTGGAGTATCGTTTATATGAAGCGCGTGGGGAAGGGCAATCCTTTTGATGCGATGGGGCGCGAGATTGCGCCAAGGACCAGGCACCTAAGCGTCCTTCAGCCCGATACTCACGTTGAGGTGTTCCCTGGGATGAACCACGGACAGTTACTGGTCGACCATCCGGAAGAGGTTGCACGGAGAATCAAGTCTATGTGAAAAAGACTTACGGAAACTATCCTGAAACATTTCTGTCCGTCAGTGTCTTTTTTATGGCAATCGCTTTAGCCATAGGCGGAATACGGGATCAGGTATCCAGACAGATGTACTATCGGAATCAATCAGTTCTTTTTTTATAAGGACGGACTTGATTTTGGATACGTTCCCTGGCGTCCCCAACTGATATTTTTCCAGTATAGCATAAGACGTAAAGCCGCTGTTTATACCATCTCGGAGCGCTCTGAGAAAACCCATCTGTGGCCCGGACAAAGGAGCGGTGAGGCTTTCAAACAGAGCGGCATTCTCATCAACTAAAACTTCTGCCGCCTCTTCAAAAGGTAATTCTTCGGCTTTATTATTGACACGGGCCCAGATAATCCAAGATAGCTGCTGGACGTAAGAAGACACATTCTCAACCGTGCCGCAAATTTTAGAAATGGTATCAGGAGAAATAGACTTTCCACTTGCCTCGAATTGGCCTGTAATGTATTTCTGCCATTCCTCCTGGGGAATAGGGCCGAGGTTGGTAATGGAACCGAAACGGTAAAACGGCATGCCTTTGTCTCCGAAGATTTTTTGCATCATATGTTTCCGGCTCCCGTAAAGGCAGAAACTTGTCCTCTCGAAATGTTGCCATACTGTCCTGAGCTTTTTCTGGAAAGTTACAGGATCGTCAAACTCTGCAATTTGTTGAAATTCGTCGATGCAAACAACTATGTCAAGATTCTTCTTTTGGGCAATGACCTCTGGCAATTCAAGGACTGACCGCACATCCATTTCGCGTTTAGAGGCACTCAGACTCAGATTAAAACCCGTCGCAAGGTCTGGAGAAAATTCAACGACCGGACGTATGCCGGAAAGGAACTCTCCGATATATGACGTAATTTTTTCGAAAGTTCCCGCAGTCTGTCGGATGATTTCGGTAGAGAACATATCGTAAAAATCATCTTCGCTCTTACAGGAAAATATATCCATATTTACCACCTTGAGTTTATCTGATGCTACCGTGTTCGCGACCTTTTCCACCAAAGAGCTCTTGCCCATTCTCCTGGGTGAGATGAGGATGGTGTTCACGCTGTTCCTGAAATTCAGAGACAGCATCTTAGTCTCTTTTTCGCGGTCTGTAAAGTTCTTGCCAGATATTACTTTTCCGAAAACAAAAGGGATGTCTTTCATATAACAGTCGTTTGTTACTTGCAAATATAGTTTTTTTCTGCGTTTTTACCAAAAGGTTTTATACCATTTGGTAAAATATCTATAAGTAAAAGTGTCTGTCGTGTATGCTTTGGGGGTATAACAGAAACAAGACTTTGTAAAGTGTTTGAAAATCAATAACTTACAAATCCGGAGGCCGAAGGCCGACCCAGGGGGTCTGGGGGATTAGGCCCCCAGTGAGTCGAAGACAAGGCACGAAAAAAGACAGCTTTGCGGCTGTCTTTTTTCGTGCCTCGGGCGGGAATCGAACCCGCACGGCCGTTTCGGGCCAAGGGATTTTAAGTCCCTCGTGTCTACCATTCCACCACCAAGGCGGGGGTTGGGACTGCAAAGATACGGATTTTTTTGGAAATCAGTGCACAAGGGCGCCGTCTCCGGGCCGATGGAAGGGAAGGGCTCCCTCCCGCAGGGCTGCGCGGGTGACAGCGGCAGGGGAGATGGGCGCTGCAGAGGGAAGGTCCCCGCCGGCAAGGGCCAGGACGGCAGCGAGCATACTCTCCGAAGGCTCTCCCAGCTGAACACCGTCTTCGGGGGTGTCGGTAGCGGGATAATCGGCGGGAATGCCGTTGGGCATGCTGCGGGTGACGCCGTTGCAGTCTGCATAGCGGGAAGCAATGACGTAAAGGCCCCATCCGGAAGTGTACTGCAAACCCTCGGCGGTGTTGATAGTGCTGTTTGCGGTTTCTTCCACCGCTTTGAACCAGTCGGTGGCCTGGATAAGATACCCGCCGCAGAATTTTCCGTAAGTATCGCTGCCCACCAGCTTCACGTCCATATAAGGCATCAGCCCGCAAAGTAGGGATTCAGAAGCCGATGCGCTGTGCCCGGTGGTAATGGCCCACAGCCGTTTTACACCGGGATTGGCAGCTCCTGTCCGGAGGAGTTTCTTCCCGCTGCCGAGGGTGACGGAGAAACTTTCCGCGAAACGGGTTTCCTCGTCCATGCTGGAGGAAAGGTTGTCGTTGTAGATGTCCCGGTTGAAAACGGCCTTTTCCTTGACAACAGAAGGCGGCGCAATGAGCGATCCCAGTACAGCCCCTGTAAAAGCATAGCCGCCGGTATTGTAGCGAAGGTCCAGGATCAGCTCCTCAATCCCTTCCGCCTTGAACTCCTGAAAAACTTCCACCAGCCTTTCGCTGGCTTCCAGGGTGAAATTGCTGAAATGCAGGTAGCCGAACTTCTTGCCGCCTGCTTCCAGTATCTTGACGGTGTGGACAGGGTCTGCGTACATGGAAACGGCACTCATGCTCACTGACCGGCCGTCCCTGAGGCTGAGCTTGACGCTGGTGGGAAAGTTGTAAATCTTTTCCGAAAGGAGCGACTGGTAATTGTCCAACGTGAGTTTGCGCCCATCCAGGGCGGTGATGACGTCCCCGCGCACAATCCCTGCCTTCTGCGCCGGGGAATCCTTGTAAGTGAAGGTGACCAGCATGATTACGTCTCCCTCGTTGCCATGGCGGTACAGGACGAATTCCATACCATAAGTCTGGCCGTTCCCCGTAATGGCCTCCAGGAAAGGCGAGCAGTCCTTCATGAGCTCTGTCCAGTGGTCAACCTCGTTGCCGGCTGCATCCTTATAGCGCAGGGACTTGACCTTGGCAATGGGATCCTCGTCCGTAGTCCAGTTCTCGATGCCGGCGACCACCTCCTTGTTCCACAGGTAGTAGCCATCCATGACGTTGAAAGCGAAGATATTGGAGTAATAAGTGGTGTTGTCCTTCTCCGGGATATCTTTTTCGCAGGAGAAGGCTGCAAGCAGCAGAGCCAGGAAAAGCAAGCGTTTCATAGGCCTAAAAATACTTTTTTTCGTCCCGATACAAGGCCAGAAAAATAAAAATCAGGAGGGTGAAAGCCCAAAGCGAAGACCCTCCGTATGAAAGCAGGGGCAAAGGGATGCCGATAACAGGCATCAGTCCAATTGTCATGCCAATATTGATGACCAGGTGCATGAAGATGCAGGCCGCCACCCCGTAGCCGTAGATGCGGATGAAAGGTTCCCGGCACTGCTCTGCATCAGCGAGCAGGCGGGCAATGAGAAAGACGTACAGGCCTATCACCAGCAGGCAGCCCAGGAAACCCCATTCCTCACCCACGGTGCAGAAAATGAAGTCAGTGGCCTGTTCCGGCACAAAGCCGAAGGTGGTTTGCGTCCCCTTCAGGAAGCCCTTCCCCAGCAGTCCACCGGAGCCAATCGCTATCTTGGACTGGTTCACGTTGTAGCCCATGCCGGAAGGGTCCTCGCGCATGCCCAGCAGCACCTCGATGCGGCCTTTCTGGTGCGGCTGCAGCACGTTCTCGAAAATATACTCCGTAGAGAACACCAGCGCTATGCCCAGCAGGAAAACAAGGAGGGTGACGGCTAGAAAATAGTCCCGTTCCTTGTACGCGCGCCAGGCCAGCCAAGGGAAAGACAGCAGGCAGGTTCCCAGCAAAAGGACGATGGGCTTCAGGTCCAGCAGGAAGCTCCAGAAATAATGGAAACTCTCATTGGCCTGAGGTACCCAGACACGGGCAGCCAGGGCGTCCATCCGCCCCTGGACCAGCGTACAGAGCCATCCAAGCAGCGAGGGGAGCAGCGCCATCAGCAGCAGGAAAGCCCCGCCCACGGAACCGTGCATCCAGCGTTTTCCGGGCGGTCCCATCACCACGTTGCACAGCACCAGGCATCCCACCATCAGGTATATAGCCCAGTAGGCACCCAGCGTGAGCGTGGCCACAAAAAGACCGATTACCAGCCCTATCACTCCCAGCCACCAGCCGGAAAGCCCTTCCCGGTACAGCACGAAGATAAAGCCGGCATACACCAGGGCGCTTCCGGTCTCGCTTTCTGCCACGATAATCAGCATGGGTGCGGCAATCACCAGCCCGGCGAGGAGAAGGTCCTTCAGCCGGGTGATGCGGTAGCCCTGCCGGCTCATGACGTAGGCCAGCAGGAGAGAGGTGGAAATCTTCGAAATCTCGGCCGGTTGGAAGCGGACAGGACCCAGGTCAAACCAGGAATGAGAGCCCTTGACGTCGCTGGAGACGAAAATCACCAGCACCAGCAGCGCCGCCACAAATAGATAGAAGGGGATGCACACAGCCTCCCAGAGTTTTGGCGGCAGCACAAAAAGGGTGAAAGCCGCCAGGCCGAAAGCGGTGAGCATCCAGACAAACTGCTTACCGGCGCGCGAAGACCACGCGATGAGCGAACCGCCCTCCGAAGTGTGCGTAGCGGCATAAATATTCAGCCAGCCGATAAGCACCAGCAGCACATAGACGCCGATCAGCGCCCAGTCCACGGATTGGCGGGTATGCGCTTTCTCAGTCATGCTTTACACGGTCCATCAGGTTGGCATTGATCATTCTCTCCTCCAGGGCGTGGCGCCGCACGGTATCCTTGAGGTATTTCTCTACCATGAGCGAGGCGATGGGAGCGGCATAAGTGGCGCCGAAACCGCCGTTTTCCACATAGGCAGCCACGGCAATCCGGGGATTGTCCATGGGCGCGAAGCAGATGAAGACGGAATTGTCGGCGCCGCGGGGGTTCTGCGCGGTGCCGGTTTTGCCGCACACATCCAGCGAGTCGATATGGGCAATCCAGGCCGTTCCGCCCATGCCAGGCCCCGAATTCACCGCCCGCCACATGCCGCGGATCAGCTTGGGGAAGTGCACGGTATCCACCATCGTGTACTGGCGCTCATAGAAGCGGGGGTCTATCTCCACCCCTTCGGAGGCTTTCACGATATGCGGGATGTAGTAATGTCCGCGGTTGGCGATGGTGGCGCAAAGATTAGCGAGGTGCATGGGCGTAGCCAGGATTTCTCCCTGGCCGATAGAAAGCGAAATGACGGTGGTGGAATTCCACCTTCCGCGCCCGTAGGAGCGGTTGTAAGTGCGTGAGGTGGGGATGCTGCCGGAAAGCTCTGCCGGGAAGTCGCTGCCCAGCTTGCGGCCAAAGCCGAAGCTTTCCACGTACTCGTGCCAGTGGTCCAGGCCATCGGCCACATTGTCCCACTTGCGGTTGTCCAGGATGTTCTTGAGCACGTAGCAGTAGTAGGCGTTGCAGGACATCATGATGCTCTCCTCCATGTTGAGGGGGCTTTTGTGCCCGTGGCAGCCCAGTTTGTGCCCGGCGCCAAAATGGTAGCCGTGGTTACAGGAATACATGGTTTCCGGCCGAAGCACACCCTCCTGCAGGCCAATCAGCCCGTTCACCAGCTTAAAAACCGAGCCCGGCGGATAAGACGCCTGCACCGCCCGGTTGTACATGGGCTTGTAGGGATTGCCGGCAATGTCGGCGTAATGCTTGCCGATATCCGATAGCTGCTCCACATCGATGCCGGGGGAGGAAACCAGCGCCAGGATTTCCCCGGTGGAGGGCTCGATGGCCACCACGCTGCCCACCTTGTTCTGCATGAGCTGCTGTCCGTACTGCTGGAGCGTGGCGTCGATGGTGGTGGTGATGTTGCGCCCCGGGATGGCTTCCTTGTCCTCCGTTCCGTCCTTGTAAGGCTGCTCAATCTGGTTACGGGAATTACGGAGGTAGATGTGGTAGCCTTTTTCTCCCCGGAGGTCTGCTTCGCGGGCTGCTTCGATGCCCGTCATGCCGGCGTAGTCGCCGCTGCGGTACTGACCGTCCGAGCGCCGGATATAGTCCTGGTCCACTTCCGAGACGTAGCCCAGCAGGTTGCCACCGGCATTCACCGGATAGTAGCGCACACCCCGCACCTGCCCCTTGAAGCCGGGGAAGCGGTATTTCACCTCGTCGAAGCGGAGGTAGGTCTCGGCCGGGATCATGCGCAGCATAGTGACGTCCTGGAAGCCGATAGAGGATTTGCGCTTGTCGTACTCCTGCATCTTCCGGCGGATAAACTCCGGCGTAACATCCAGGATGGCAGCCAGTTGCAGTGTATCAAACGCCTGCACCTGGCGGGGCGACACCAGGATGTCATAGGCAATCTTATTGCCCACCAGCACTACGCCGTTGCGGTCGTAGATGACTCCGCGGGTGGGATAGATGGTCTCATAGACGGTGGAGTTGCGGTCTGCGTCCTCCTTGTACTGGCTGCTGAGCAGCTGGAGGGTGAAGATTTTCCCCAGCAGAAGGACAGTCACGACGCCCAGGCCCACCAGCAGGCGGATATGCCGGCCATTGGCGCTCATTTGCGGGAATCGGAGGCCAGTACCGGCAGGGTCAGGAGCGACACCAGGAAGCCGGCTACCAGCGATGCGCCAAAGCGGGCGGCGTTGAACCACAGGGGGCGCATGCCGGCGCCGTCGGCCCAGATGTACACCACAAGGAAAAGGGCCTGGGCCAGGAAGATGGCGAGCGCCACCTTACCCCAACCATGGCTCTGGACGGAGAAGTCTTCCTTGCGGGAGAAAAGCTCCCGGCCGAAGAGAAGGCGAATGACAAAATCCCGGGAAAAGGCTACCGGGACCAGCGCCAGGGAGTTGAGGCCCAGCAGCCCCTCTGAGAACAAGTCCACCACCAGTCCGGTGGCAAAGGCAATGATCATCACCGCAATCCGGTTCACGCGGGTGGAGATGCTAAGGACCATGACAGGCAGGATGGTGAGCATCACGTAGGGCGTGAAGCGGAAGTAATTGCTCAGGAGGAGCTGGGCAAGCAGCAGGAGGATATAGGAAATCCAGAATGCGGTCTGTCTCATGGCTCGAACTGCTCTATCTCCTCGAGGGAGTTGTTGTGGACCACCGTCACGTAACGGATGGCGCTGAAATCCTGGAAAAGGGTGACGGCAATCTCATTGGTGGTGCCGTTCACCACCCTGGCTTCTCCGGCTATTCCCAGCGGAATGTCCGGGGGGAACAGGAGCGAGTGGCCGCTGGTAAAGACGGTGTCACCGCTGTGATAGCGGGCCTGCAGGGGCATTTCCTTCAGGAGCGCGCCGTTGGAGTGGATGCCGTCCCACACCAGGAGACCGCTGCCGCCCTCCCGGCCCAGGCGGGCGCTGATGGAGATGTCGCTGTTCTGGAAAGAGAAGGCATAGGCGTGGTGTTCGCTCACTGCATCCACAATGCCCACCACCCCGGAGGAGGTGATAATGCCGGATTTCTCCTGGATGCCGTCCTCGAAGCCGCGGTTGAGGATAATGTAGTTGTGCTGCTTGTTGCGGCTTATCTTCACTACCTCTGCGGGAATCATGCTGAAACCCGCATGCTGCGGCGTCTGGAGGGAATCTGTCCAGACCTTGCGCAGCTGCTCCCGGGAGCGTTCCAGTTCTTCCCGGAGCAGGAAGTTCTCCTGGGCCAGCTGTTTGTTGGCCGATGAAAGCGAGAAGTAGGAGCGGACGGACTGCGTGGCGCCCCAGCTGTGCGCCATGACCCAGTGTGCGCCGCGGGCTATCCACAGGCGCTGCAGCTGGGCATTGCGGCTGAGCAGATGCAGCGACGCGGCCTCCAGGAGAATGAAGACCGCGAGGCACAGGAGTCCGGGCAATAGCGTCCGCTTCATGGCCTAACGCATGAGGAAGGAGTAGTTGTCCGTGTTCTTCAGGGCGATGCAGGTGCCGCGTGCAACGGCACGGAGCGGGTCCTCTGCCACGTGGAAAGGGATATTGATCTTGTCCGTGAGGCGTTTGTCCAGGCCGCGGAGCAGGGAGCCGCCACCGCTCAGGAAAATGCCGTTCTCCACGATGTCCGAGTACAGCTCCGGGGGCGTCTGCTCCAGGACCTGCTGGATGGAGGCTTCCAGGCGGGCGATGGACTTGTCCAGGCAGTGGGCTATCTCCTGGTAGGGGATGAGGGCCTCTACGGGGTGGCCGGTCATGAGGTTGGGGCCGCGCACGAGGAAGGGTTCCGGTTCTTCGTCCAGGGTGGGGATGACGGCGCCGACGGCAATCTTGATCTTTTCTGCGGTGGTTTCACCCACTTTGATCACGTGCTGCTGGCGCAGGTAGTTCTGGATGTCTGCGGTGAAGACGTCTCCGGCAACGCGGATGGAGTCCTGCAGAACGATACCGCCCAGGGAGATGACGGCGATTTCCGTGGTTCCGCCGCCGATATCCACCACCATGTTGCCGCGGGGGGCTTCCACCTCCAGGCCGATACCCAGGGCCGCAGCCATGGGCTCATAGATGAGATAGACGTCCCGGCCGCCGGCGTGCTCCGAGGAGTCACGGACGGCACGGATTTCCACTTCAGTGGAGCCGGAAGGGATGCCCACCACCAGCTTTAGGTTGGGGGCGAAAAGGCTGCGGTGGCGGGAATTCACCTGGCGGATGAAGCCGCGGATCATCATTTCTGCGGCGTTGAAGTCTGCGATGACGCCGTCCCGGAGGGGGCGCACCGTCTTGACGCCGGGATTGGTTTTTTCGTGCATCAGTTTGGCTTTCTGGCCCAGGGCGATGCACTTGCCGGTCTGGTTGTCGATGGCTACGATGGAGGGTTCGTCCAGGACAATCTGGTCATTCTGGAAAATGACGGTATTGGCGGTACCCAGGTCTATAGCCAGTTCTTGATTGAGAAAACGGAATGCCATTCTGTTAAAACAGTAAAATCGTATCAATTTCCAAAAATACGAAAAATTTCTTATATTCGCGCAAAGAAGTGCCCGGATGGAAAGAAAAAAATACGTAGTGGTTACAGCAGGGGGTAGCGGAACCCGCATGGGGTCCGTCCTTCCCAAGCAATTCCTGGAGCTGGAAGGGGTTCCTGTCCTTCGCCGTACCATAGAACTTTTCCTCCATGCGGTCCCCGGCGTCCAGGTAGTGACCGTGCTGCCGGAAGCCCACATCACCTATTGGCGGCAGTATTGCCTGAAAGCTGGCTTCGTGTGCCCGCAGCGCCTGGTTAAGGGCGGCTTCACCCGTTTCCATTCCGTCAAGAACGCCCTGAAATATCTGCCGGAGGATGCCCTGGTGGCCGTTCACGATGCCGTGCGTCCGCTGGCAAGCCCCACCCTGGTAAAAGCCTTGTTCGAGGCTGCGCAGCAGGCACCTGCGGTGATTCCCGTACTGCCGGTAACCGATACCCTGAAACTGCTTCGCAAGGAGGAAGGGAAGCTTCTTTCTACCGGGGAGACGCTGGACCGCAGCTGCATCTACGGCGCCCAGACGCCCCAGGTTTTCCAGGCATCGGCCCTGAAAAAAGCCTACAGCCAGCAGTACGACACCCTCTTTACGGACGACGCCTCCGTAGCGGAGCGCGCTGGCGTGCCGCTAAGCTTTCTGGAAGGGGAACGTTTCAATTTGAAAATCACCACCCCGGAGGATATGGTCCTGGCCGGGGCCATCCTGGATTATTCGCGTCCCGTGTAACTGGTGGATTTGAACTCCTTCACCCAGACCTGGCGCTCGATGGGCGTGTCCAGGGAGATCATGGTGTCCGTGGACTGGATGAAGGGAATCTTCTGGATGGTGTTCAGGAGCACCTCCATCAGGTGGTCGTTGTCCAGGCAATAGAGCTTGGCCAGAATGGCGTATTTGCCCGTAATAAAGTGACACTCAACAATTTCCGGTATCTTTCTGAGGTGGGCAATCACGTCCGGGTACTTGGTGGCCTCCGACAGGGAGATGCTGATATAGGCGCAGACATTCAGACCCAGTGCCTGCGGCTTTACCTGCAGGCGGGAGCCGGTGATGACGCCGTTGGCCTCCAGCCTTTTGAAACGCTGATGGATGGCTGCTCCGGATACGCCGCATTCCCGGGCAATTTCCAGGAAAGGCATGCGGGCATTCTTTACCAGGGACGAGAGGATTTTCTGGTCTACCTGGTCAATCTGGTACTTGGACATTTGCTTCCAGTTTTTAACTAACTGATGCAAATATATAATAATTTTTTATTTTTTCCGCGTTCCCTTGAATTTTTTTGTAGGTTCGGAGGCGGCGATAATTGCCTGGCAGTCAGCTTGGGTAAGACTGGCCGCATCCGTGCCGGCGGGAATCTTATAATTTGAAGCACCCTGTTTGATGTAGGGGCCATAGCGGCCGTTGATGACCTTGATGTCTCCAAACTCCGCCAAAGTCTGCCGGCTGGCCTTTTCGGGACTGCCGGCCTCGCGGATCAGGGCCTCGCACGCTTCCAGGGTGATGGTGAGAGGATCGGCCCCCTTGGGAAGCTTGAGGTTCTTGTCCCCGAACTTGATATAAGGGCCGAAGCGTCCCCGCAGGGCCACGACATCCGTCCCGTCCACCTGCCCCACGGTGCGGGGAAGTTCCAAAAGCTTGAGGGCTTCCTCCAGCGTGAGGGTTTCTATGAGCTGTCCCTTGCCCAGCGACGCGCTTTGCCGTTTTTCGCCTTCTCCCTTCTGTACATAGGGTCCGAACTTTCCGAATACGGCCACTACCTTCTCCCCGTCCGGCGCCGTGCCGATTTCCCGGCTCACCTTGCTGTAACTGTGGTCCGACAGAACCTGTTTGACGTGCGTGTGGAAGGGTTCATAGAAGGAAGCGATGGTCTCCGACCAGCCTTTCTTGCCTTCGGCCACCTGGTCGAAGTCGCTTTCTACGTTGGCGGTGAAGTCGTAGTCCAGGATGTTGGTGAAGTTCTGCACCAGGTAGTCCGTCACGATAAGGCCTATCTCCTGGGGCAGGAGCTTGCCTTTTTCGGCGCCTACGCTTTCCTTCTTCTGGGCGCTTTTGATCTCTTTGCCCTTGAGGGAAAAATGGGTGACCAGGAAGGACTGGCCTTCTTTGTCGCCTTTGACGGCATAGCCCCTTCCGCGGGTGAGGGTGTCCACCGTGGCGGCATAAGTGGAAGGCCGGCCGATACCCAGCTCTTCCAGCTTTTTCACCAGCGTGGCTTCCGAGTAACGGGGCGGCGGCGCGGTGAACTTGCACTGGGCCGATATGCCTTCCTCCTGCATCAGGCTGCCTTTCCTGAGGTCCGGCAGCATCACTTCTTCCTGATCCGGTTCCTGGTCGTCGTGACCTTCCAGGTACACTTTCATGAAACCGTCGAAGAGCAGCTCCACCGACTGGATGCCGTAGCATTCCTTCCGCTTGTCGGAGGCCACCTTCATGGCGGTGTTGAGCACGCGGCTTTCGCTCATCTGCGAGGCGATGGTGCGTTTCCAGATAAGGTCGTAGAGCTTTTTCTCCTGGGTTGTTCCCTCGATGGCGGTGTTCTCCAGGTAGGTGGGGCGGATGGCCTCGTGGGCCTCCTGAGCGCCCTTGGACTTGGTACGGTACTGGCGGGGGTGGGAATAAGCCTCCCCGAAATGCTCCAGGATGAACTGCTTGGCAGTGTTCAGGGCCAGGGAGGAGAGGTTGGTGGAGTCCGTTCTCATATAGGTGATGAGACCGCGCTCATAAAGGGCCTGCGCCACGCGCATGGTGGTGGCCACGGGAAAGTGGAGCTTGCGGGCGGCTTCCTGCTGCAGGGTGGAGGTGGTGAAAGGGGCGGCGGGGCTGCGCGTTCCCTCCTTCTTCTCCACGGACTGGATATGATAGGTGGCGCCTATGCTGTCCTGCAGGAAACTGCTCACCTCCTGCTCTGAGCCGAAACGGGTGTCCAGCAGGCCTTTTACCTTAATATCCATGCCTTCCGGGCGGAAGAGGGCCTCTACGCGGTAATAAGGCTCCGGCTTGAAGGCTATGATTTCCTTTTCCCGGTCCACGATAAGTCGAAGGGCTACGCTCTGTACGCGGCCGGCGCTGAGCTTAGGCTGAATCTTGCGCCAGAGGATAGGGGAGAGCTCGAAGCCCACCAGGCGGTCCAGTACGCGGCGGGCCTGCTGGGCATTGACCAGGTTCATGTCTATCTCCCGCGGGCTGCCGATAGCATGGAGGATAGCGTTTTTGGTGATTTCGTGGAAAACGATACGGCGGGTCTTGTCCTGGGGCAGTCCCAGGGTCTCGCGCAGGTGCCAGGAGATGGCTTCCCCTTCGCGGTCTTCATCGGAGGCCAGCCACACGGTGCAGGCCTGCTCCGAGAGCTTCTTCAGCTCTGCCACCACCTTCTTCTTCTGGGCCGGGACAACGTATTCCGGGGTGAAGCCGTGCTCTACATCCACGCCCAGCTTATGCTCTTCCAGGTCCCTGATATGGCCGATGGAAGCCTTTACCAGATAGTCTTTACCCAGATACTTCTGGATGGTCTTGACCTTTCCCGGGGACTCTACGATGACAAGATTGATAGGGCTCATACGTTTATGCTTACGCTCTAATTATCGCCCGCGTTACCCCCTCCCGGAACCTCTCCCCTCGGGGGAGGGCCTTTGGCGCTCAAGGGAAGGCCAGGCGGTTTTCGTGCCAAAAATTTCTGCAAAGTAAAGCAGAATCCGGGGATTTTTCCAAATTTTCTGTTTATTTTTGTAAGTTGAACTTTTGCCAAGACCTTAGGTCTTGTACACATGTGAAAAAATGGAAGCCATGACGCAAGAAAGCAAGAAAAAGATCATAAAGTGGTTCTGGATACTGCTTGTGACGCCGCTCATATTGCTGGCGGTGTTGCTGTGCCTTGTCTGGGCCTTCGCCGATATCCCCTCCATCGAGGAACTGGAGAACCCGGACTCCAAGCTGGCCACCCAGGTCATCGCGGAGGAAGGGGAAATCCTCACCACCTACCATATAGAGAACAGGGTTTTCGTGGGCTACGATGAACTGCCCGCCTCCCTGATCCAGGCCACCGTGGCCACGGAGGACAAGCGCTTCTACAACCATTCCGGGATAGACCTCTGGTCCCTGGGCCGCGTGTTTTTCCGCACCCTCCTTTCGCGGGATTCTTCCCAGGGCGGCGGCTCCACCATCACCCAGCAGCTGGCCAAGACCCTCTATCCCCGCGATGCCCATATCGGCAAGGTAAAGATGGTGTGGATCAAGCTCAAGGAGTGGATCACTGCCGTCAAGCTGGAACGCAACTATACCAAGGAAGAGATTCTGGGCATGTACCTGAACGCCGTTTTCTTCGGCTCCAATTCCTATGGAATATCCTCGGCCGCCAATTACTTTTTCGGGAAAAAGCCCTCGGAGCTTCTCCCCGAAGAGAGTGCCGTACTGGTGGGCATGGTGAACAAGCCCACGCGCTACAACCCTTCCCTGAACCCGGACCATGCCCTGCGCCGCCGCAATCTGGTGCTGGACCGCATGGAGGGCATGGATTACCTTACCCAGGTCCAGTGCGACTCCCTCAAGGCCCTTCCTATCGTGCTCTACTCCCGCCAGGGGGACCGGACCACAGGTATCGGCCCGTATTTCCGGGATATGCTGCGCCGCACCATGAGCGCAGAAAAGCCCAAGCGCTCCTCTTACGCTACCGTGGAGGATTACCAGGTAGATTCCCTCCAATGGGCCGATGACCCCATCTACGGCTGGCTCAACAAGAATACCAAAAGCGACGGCACCCCCTATGACCTGGACCGCGACGGCCTGCGCATCTATACCACTATCAATTACAAGATGCAGCGCTACGCAGAGGAAGCTGTAGTGGAGCACCTGAGCAAAGACCTCCAGAAATCCCTGAACAGGGAGCTCAGGAACCGCAAGAATGCCCCCTTCTCCGCCGATGT
Organism: uncultured Bacteroidia bacterium; assembly: GCA_902788175.1. Classification (GTDB taxonomy): domain Bacteria; phylum Bacteroidota; class Bacteroidia; order Bacteroidales; family UBA932; genus Cryptobacteroides. The sequence goes on along the minus strand of CADAJF010000001.1, from coordinate 22,707 downwards.
AGATGCTTCCATCGTGGAAACCACCCTCAAGCAGGCCCGCCGCTGGAGCGACCGCACCCGCATGATGAAAGCCTCCGGCTACTCAGACGCAGAGATCCAGAAAAGCTTTTCCCAGCCCGTCAGGATGCGCGTTTTCACTTGGGAGAGCCCCGGCTACAAGGATACCCTCCTAACCCCGGACGACTCCATCCGCTACTACAAGTCCTTCCTCCGTGCCGCTTTTATGGCCATCGAGCCCGGTACCGGCCACGTGAAAGCCTATGTAGGCGGCCCGGATTACCGCTATTTCAAATATGACAATGTGCGCCAGGGCAAGCGCCAGGTAGGTTCCACGGTCAAGCCCTTCCTTTATACGCTGGCCATGGAGTCGGGCATGACGCCCTGTGATCCCGTGGTGAATGCCCCCGTGGTCATTGTGGTAAACGGAGACAAGACCTGGAGCCCCACCGATACCCATACGGACGGTTCCGTGGTCAACCTCACCTGGGGCCTTTCGCACAGCTCCAACTCCATCGCGGCTTACCTCATGAAGCAGCTGGGCCCGCTGCCCATGGTGTCCATGATGCGGAAAATGGGCGTGGGCGGCTATATAGACCCGGTGGTCTCGCTCTGTGTGGGCTCCGCAGACCTTTCCGTCTATGACATGGTTACGGCGTACAATACCTTCCCCTCGGGAGGCACCTATACCTATCCGATTTTTGTCACCCGCATCGAAGACAGCGAAGGCAATGTGCTGGGGCAGTACCGCGGCCGCAAGCGGGAGGCCCTATCCCAGCGTGCCACCGGCGCCATGATCCAGATGATGCGCGCCGTGGTGGACGGCGGAACAGGCGGGCGCCTGCGTTTCCGCTATGGCATCAAGGGGGAGATAGCCGGCAAAACCGGTACTACCAACGACAACTCCGACGGCTGGTTCATCGGCTATACGCCCACCATCACGGCCGGCGTGTGGGTGGGAGCGGAAGACCGTTACGTCCACTTCCAGAACAGCAGCCTGGGTCAGGGCGCCAATATGGCGCTGCCCATCTTCGGCCTTTGGATGCAGAAGGTAGTCAAGGACGGGACGCTGGGCGTATCGCCCTCGGACGTCTTCCCCGAGTCCCTGAAGGGCAATTACTGCGTTGGAGCTTCCAGCGGCGAAGAGTCCTCAGAAATGACAGAACTGGAAAATTACTATTTTGAATAATATGGCCCAATATCAATCCATTGCCGTTATCTACGGCAGTGACTCCTCCGAGTGGGAGGTAGCGTGCCGCAGCGGTGAGTTCACTGCCGCCCGCATCGACGAGTTCCGCTACGATGTCTATGAGATTTTCGCCCGCTTCGGAAGCTGGAAGCTAGTGGCCATGCGCAAGGCCAATGCCATGCGCCAGCCTTTTCCCGAGGGTGCCCAGCCGGAAGTGGATAAGACGGATTTCTCCGTTATGGTGCTTGGCGAAAAGGTGAAATTCGACTTTGCCTACATCATGCAGCACGGTGCCCCCGGAGAGACGGGCCTGTTGCAGGGTTACCTGGAGATGCTGGGTGTCCCTCACTCCAGCTGCAGTGCCTTCGTGACCACCGTTGCCTTCGACAAATACTCCTGCAAGAGTTATCTCCGCGGAGCGGAATTCGTAAAGCTGGCACCGGATGCCTTTATCCGCCAGGGAAGCGACGTAGAGGAGTTCAGCCGGAAGACGGTAGCCCGCCTGGGCCTGCCCCTTTTCGTAAAGCCCACCAACGGCGGTTCCAGTTTCGGCATCACCAAGGTAGAGCACCCCGAAGACCTTCCCGCTGCCATCCGCTTCGCTTTCTCGGAGGGCGATACAGTCCTGGTGGAAGCGGCCATCCCCTGTGAGCATGAACTTACCTGCGCCGTGTACTTCGACGGAAAGGAGGTAAAGGCCCTGCCGGTCATCGAGATTATCTCCGATACAGGCTGGTTCGACTACGACGCCAAGTACAACGGTTACAGCCGGGAGGTCTGTCCGGCCCAGATCCCGGATGCCCTGGCGGCCCAGGTGCAGGACATCACCCGGCGCATCTACCATCACCTGGGTTGCAAGGGCCTGGTGCGCATGGACTATATATCGGCCCCGGACGGCATCTATTTCCTGGAGGTGAACATCATCCCCGGCATGACCAATGCCTCGCTGGTGCCCAAGATGGTACGTGCGGCGGGGATGGGCATCACGGATTTCCTGACCACCATCATAGAAAACGCATAAGAGATGCTCCTGACGGAATTTATCAAAGAGGGCATTGCCCGCTTGGAACCCCTGTACCCCACGGCGGAGGCACGCAGCATTGTGCTCATGCTCTGTGAAAACGTGATAGGAACCAAAAGCTACACGCATATTGTGGAGCCGCACTACCAGATAGAGAAAAAGGGGCTTGCAGCGCTGGAAAAGGACATGGAACGCCTGGTGGAGGGCATGCCCATCCAGTATGTGACAGGCCGATCGGAATTCTGCGGCAGGTCTTTCCGCGTTACGCCGGATGTGCTCATCCCCCGCCCGGAGACAGAACTCCTGGTGCGGGAGGCCGTCAAGCTGGCAGCCCGCGTCAAGCGCATGAGGATTCCTTTCGGGAAATCGGCAGAGCCGGTCCGCATCCTGGACCTTTGCACAGGGTCGGGCAATATTGCCTGGTCTGTGGCGTTGGGCGTTCCCGGGGCGCGGGTTGTGGGGGTGGATATCTCGGAACCGGCCCTGGAGCTGGCCCGCAGCCAGAACTTCTCTTCGGAGCTCAAGAGCACCGGAGCCCTCTCCCCCACGTTTGTAGCGGCGGATGTCCTGGATACGGAGCAGGAGTTCAACCTCGGTCCTTTTGACCTTATCCTCTCCAACCCTCCCTATATCATGGAGAAGGAAAAGGCGCAGATGCGCCGCAATGTGGTGGAGCATGAGCCTCCGGGCGCCCTCTTTGTCCCGGACAATGATCCGCTCCTGTATTACCGCGCCATAGCCCGCTGGTCGCAGCGCTTCCTCTCCCCGGAAGGGAAGTGCCTCACAGAGATCAACGAGGTCCTGGGGAAAGAGACCGAGGAGCTTTTCCGCCAAAACGGCTTCTCCCAAACTTCGATAGTAGCGGATTTTTACGACAAAAACCGCTTCGTCTTCTACGCAAAGTAGCCCTTCTGGGCCCTTCAAACGCCATTTTTGACGATTATCCGTGTTAGTTTTGCTAACACGGATAATGCTTCCGTACTTTGCACAATGAGATACGGAATGTTTTTGAGGGGCGCCCTGGGCGTCCTGCTCGCCGCCTCGGGAGTGGGGTGCGACAAATGGGAAGAGGAAGTTTTGGATCCGGAGCAGCAGGAGCAGGGCTTCATTATGCTGGAAGAGGTGGCGCAGCTGCTCTCGGCAGTTCCCCTGGAAAGGGAGCAGATGCAGGAGGTGCAGGAGGCTGCCGGAACGTCGGCCGGCAACGGCTACGATGAAGAGTACCGGATGCGGGACCTTTTCACCGCGCCGGGTTGCGGTGTGGGAGAGGAGGCCTCCACCAAGGCACACAAGTACAGCCGTCCGCTGCGGGACCTGCTGCGGGAAGCGGTCCTTGGGCGTTCTGGCACCAAAGCGGCAGAGGGGGAGGCAGAGGCCTGGCTGGACTCGCTGGCTGTCTCGGATGTGCAAATCTACTGGCCGGGATCGGATACGTGGGACGGCCATTCACTGCCGGTGATTACCTATGACCCCGGCGCAGGGGCGGCGCGCAACGAAGGGTACGAACTTCTCCCGGATGGCTCTGTCCGGAAGGTGATGGTGGACGAGCAAATGTCCCTTGAACGCCCTGTCTGGGTGGTGAACCGCAACACGGATGCAGACTACAAAAGCCTGGAAATGCTCCGTAGGGAAGACCCTTCCTGGGGCAGCGGCGGGGGTGACATCCTGGTCGGGCCCACCAAGGCCGACGGAGATGTCCGTACCCTGGTTGTGCGTTCGCTCAAGGCCCTTCGCCAGTACGATTCCTGGTTTGCCGGTGCCAGCGAGTTCTGGCTCAAGATAGGCTCCATAGAAAAGTTCAAGGCCACCAGTGAGGCCGATATCCGGCAGTACGACCCCACTGTCACGGACTTTATGATAGTCGTGCGCCGCAACCAGCTGGAGCAGGAGGTGCCACTGAATGCCGTGCTGGTGTCGGAGTGGACGCCGCAGCTGTCGGCCAGCGCCTTTATGATGGTGGAGGACGACGGCGGAACCCGCACCACCTGGAAGGCCAGCACCACGGTCAAATACAATTCCAAAAGCTACGGAATAGAGCTGGAAATCCCCCTCAACAGCCGGGACGACATAGTCTGGCGCGGCTCCCTCTCCTACGGATTCATCGAAAAGAACAACGGTCTCCCCATCCGCCTCGGTGACGTAGAACTGGTGTTGGAACTGATCTAAATTTGCAAAATAATAGAAAAATAGTTACTTTTGCATGGGCAAAAAGGTAAAGGACGTGATACTTCTGCTGGAAATAAACGGCTGGAGACAGGTCAGAATCAGGGGAGACCACAGGATTTTCAAAAGAGTCGGTTCTGTAAAAAATATCTGTGTTCCGGGAAAAGAAAGCCAAGACATGCCGGAAGGCTTATACAGGTCAATTGTTAAAGATGCTAATCTCAAATGAATTATGGTTACGTTACATGCTGTTATTGAAAAAGCGGAACACAATTATGGGGCCTATCTGGAAGAGATTAGTGGCGTCGGCGGGATTGGAGAAACGCTGGAAGAGGTCAAAAGGAGCCTGGAAGATGGGCTGATCGTCTTAAAAGAAGCGTGTATTGATTATGGGGACCCTGTCCCGGAGGAGCTAAAGGGAGAATACCAGATTGTTTTCCGGATGGATACCCGGTCTTTTCTCCAGATGTATTGCAAGATCTTCACCAAGTCTGCCCTTGAGAGGATAACGGGGATTAACCAAAAGCAGCTCTGGCACTATGCCAATGGAAAGACCAAGCCGCGCCCGGCACAGGTAAAAAAGATTGAAAAGGCTTTACACCAGCTGGGGGAAGAATTATTGTCTTTGGAGCTGTAGCCGGCTGGCTTTATTCCACGGTCATTTCGCAGGTGGTGCAGTGGAAGTGCAGGCGGAGCCGCTGCTTGCCGTTGCGAAGAAGCAGCGGTTCCGCCGCCTTTACCTTGCCTTGTTTGGGGCAAAGGCCCAGTTCGTGGCGGATACAGTATTTGCTGCGCATGTACTCTACGCCGCTGCGGTGGCTTAGCTCGTAGGCGTCCTCCATGTTTTGGGTGCCCCTGGCAGCAAAGAGGGCACGGTCTGCCGAATTAGCGATATTGGACTTGTAGTCAAGTGTTTCCGGAGCTTGGACGGCAGGATTCTCCGTCCCTTTGGGAAGCGGACGGGCAAGGACGGGCCGGCTATCCAGAGCCGCTGCCAGCTCCCGTCGCAGGCTGTTGACGGCCGAGATGGGCAGGAACGGGACCGTCCCTTCTACCTGAATCCGCGGCTGCAGGAAACAGTAGTGGCCGCTGCGCTTGGCCATCTGTTCAGTAAGGCTTTGCAACATGCGCTCCGGCTCCCTTGCTGCTTCTGCACCTGTTTCCACCGAAAGGGACGCTTCCCGGCCGTCTTCGGAAACGGCCTTGGCGCTTAGCGTGCCGTGGGCCAGATGCATCTCTACCCGGACGTCCATCTCGCGCACGGGTTTGGCAGCTTCCAGCTGCCGCTCGAAGGCAGCGCTGATGTTGCGGTACAGCTTCATGCCCATCCTCAGCTGTTGCGGTATGCGGCCGCGGAGGGTGAAGCCTTCGCAGGTGTCGGCCCGGAAGCCTACGATGCTGCCGTCCGGTGCGGTGAAGGCAAAACCGTCTCCGTTGGAGAGCTCCAGGCCCGTTTTAGCGGCTTGCAACTGCACTGCGCCGGGCTGTACCCGTGCCACCGTGCCCACATATTCCCCCATGGATTTGGGTGCCTCCATGCTGGCCCACTGGCCGCGCTGCCCATCCAGAAACAACTCTGTATAGCCCCGGTTAAAGGTTTTGTCCACATCCGGCACGAAGCCGCCCCGCACATGGCCGTAGCTGGCACGGCAGTAGCGCTCCGGATGGCGCTCTACCAGGCTGTCAAGGGCCTCTGAATAGGCTTTTACCACGTTACGGACGTATGATTCGCTTTTCAGGCGGCCTTCTATCTTGAAAGAACAGACTCCGGCGTCCGTCAAATCTTCCAGGCGATGCAGGAGGTTGAAGTCCTTGAGCGAGAGCAGCGCCTTGTTCCTTAGGAGCACCTTCCCGGAGGCGTCTTCCAAGTCATAAAGGCTGCGGCAGGGCTGGGCACAGGCGCCGCGGTTGGCGCTTCGGCCGGTAAGGTACTCGGACAGATAGCATTCCCCGCTGTAGCAGACGCACAGCGCCCCGTGCACAAAGCACTCGATCTCTACATCCACGGCGTCCCGGATGCTTTTGATCTGCTCCAGCGACAGCTGCCGCTCCAGCACCAGGCGGCCATAGCCCAGACTTTCCAGGAAACGGGCCTTCTCTGCCGTGCGGATGGCACATTGGGTGGAGGCGTGGAGGGGAAGGCGGGTACTCATGGAAAGCACGGCCGGGGCCGGGACAATGAGTGCATCCACGCCGGCCTCTTCCAGCCCCCTTACCAGGGACTGCGCCTGCTCCATTTCCTGCTCCAGCACCAGGGTGTTCACCGTGGCGAAGATGCGCGCGCCGAAGCGGTGGGCATAGCTGCACAGCGCCTGGATATCCTTCAGGCTGTTGCCGGCCGCCTGCCGGGCGCCGAACGCCGGCCCCGCGATATATACGGCATCGGCCCCGCAGTCTATGGCTGCGAAGCCGATGTCTGTGTTTCTGGCGGGCGCCAGCAGTTCGAGAGCCGTCAATTACTTGAGGGTTTTGAGCTGGGCCTCTGCCTGGGCGGCATACTTGGTGCCGGCGAGCTTCTTGTAGTACTCGGTGGCGGTGGCCTTGTCTCCGGCCTTCTGGGCGGTGGCGGCGATGGTGAACAGGATGTCCGCAGCGTCCTTGGCATCCGGAGAAATGGTCAGGTATTTCTTGTAAGCCTCGATGGCTTTGGCGCTCTTGCCGCTCTTGGTGTAAGCGCTGGCGATGAGTTTGTAGGCGTTGGCGCTTTCCCCGAAGCTGTTGGACTTCTCCAGGGCCTCGATGGCCTCTGCGTTCTTGCCGGCCTTCACAAGGGCCTGTCCCTGCTTGAGATAGACGTTGGAGAGGAGCTTGCCGGCCTGCTCTTCACCCAGCTCTGAGGCTTTGGTGAGGGCCTCGATGGCAGCCTCGTTGTTGCCGGCCTGCATGTGGGCCTGACCCAGCCTGAGCTGCGCCTGGCTGTTTTCCGGCTGCAGGGCAGTGAGCTGCTGGAATACCTCTGCGGCCTGGGCAAAGTTCTTCTCCTGGAGAAGGGTGCTGCCCTTTCTGAGGAAAACGTTGGGGATGAGCCCGTTGGCTTCCTCTGCAACAGCGGTGGCGGCATAGTCCGTGGCTACGGTCTTCACTTCTTCCAAAGTGACGAGGGCCTCGTCATACTTGGCACCGTTGATTTTTTCCTTGGCGATGGAAAGGAGCGTGGCAGGAATGATTTCCTTGCACTTGGCCACCAGGTCCTGTGCTTCTTCCCCTTCGCAGGCCATGGCCTCTGTGAGGGCCGTGCGGAATTGGGCAAGGGCTTCCGCCTTATTGCTTTCCAGTGCTACGGCACCGGCGTTGTAAGCGTCGATTGCGGCTTTGAAATCTTGTGCAGTTGCCACTGCTGCGGCGAGCCCGAAGGCGGCGAGAGCTACAAAAAATCTTTTCATGGTCTTGTTTTATAAGTTTTAAGTTGTTTTGGTCCAAGGCTTGCAAAAATAGCAAAAATAGTTGTATTTTTGCACTAAAGCGGGTAAAAATGAACGTTCTCCGGCTCAAATATCTGCTGTTGACAGTTCTGGCCTTGTTCTCCTTTTCAAGAATAGTGCCAGCACAGTCGCAGCTGCCCCCGCTTCCCGCAGACAGCCGCATCCAAAAAGGCACGCTGGGAAGCGGCATCACCTATTATATGGTCACCAATCCCTCCGTAAAAGGTTACGCGGAGGTAGCCGTGGTCCAGCGCGACGAACCCCTTTCCGCCGCCAAGCGGGAAAGCCTGCGCGGGGATTTCCTCTCCCGGATGGCCATAGCCCCGGGGCCGGAGGGTTACCTCAGCGACGTAGATGGTTCTACGGTGTACCGTTTCTCCAGGGTGGGTTTTTATCGGCCGGAAGTATTGGATTCAACCTTGCTGTACACCTTTTCGCTGGTGGCGCAGTCCAAGGCCCAGCAGGCCGTTATCGTGAGCGGAGACATCGACGCCCCGGAGCTCAAGAAGAAGATGGACATCTTCTCCATGATGGTTCCCCGGATGCTGGTGAAGGAAAGCCATCGGCCGGATTATGTGTGGGAGCCTTCGCCGGCGCCTTCGGTGCAGTTCCATCCCGGGGAGCCTGCCCGGGTAAGCGTGAGCTATTCTTGCTCGCGCATTCCTTTCCCGCTCATGAACACGGCGCAGGCGCTGGTGACGGACCTTTTCGGGGAGCAGTTCCAGGTACTTGTGCGACACAGGCTGGAGCGCAATCTCTCGGAAGCGGGCCTTTCGTACGGCGACATCCGCTTCCACGTGCTTCAGAGCGCCGATTATGGCGGGGACGAACGCTACACCGTGGAGGTCCCTGTCCCTGCGGCAGAGCTCAATGCCGCCATGCGTGTCATTTCCACCACTCTGGCCCAGATGGACGCTTACGGCGTAAAGGAGGATGAATACATAGAGGCCAAAAAAGTCCTCCTGCCCGGTATTCACAAAAGGGCGGTCACCACACCCTCGCCAGGAGAGGACGTAGAGCGCTGTACGGCGCATTTCCTATATGGCGCCACCTTGGCACCTTACGCAGAAACCATGCGTCTTTTTGCCCGCAAAAACGTAGCGGACAGCACGGAGACGCGCCTTTTCAACCTCTTTTCAGGGGCCCTGCTGGAGCAGCTCTCGAACCTTACGCTGGAATACACCGGTGCACCGGACTCCCTGGACAGGGACCAGGAGCTCTTCTACTACAATCTTTCCTATCTGTACGGCTCGGTCATCCCCGTGGAGGAGGACTACAGCTGGCGCGGGCAGGATACCCTGGGGCTTAACGTAGAATGTCCCAAGGTCAAAATCCGCAGCGAGAAAAAGGAAGCCGTTACCGGCGGCACCCTCTGGACTTTCAACAACGGCATGCGCGTGGTGTTCAAGCGCGTTCCCGGAAACGGCATCTTCCACTATGCCTTGCAGCTTAACGGCGGCCTCTCGCAGGTGGAAGGGCTCCGCGAGGGAGAGGGCGGCTATATCGGCGACATGCTTTCCCTCTACGATGCCGGAGGGCTCCGGGCGCCCCATTTGAGGGAAGTGCTGGAGGCCGGCGGCGTAAGCCTGGATGCCCGGCTGGAGCTTAACAGCCTCTCCATAGGCGGTGTGGCACCGTCTCCCCAGCTGTCCCTGCTGCTGAAGGTACTGCTGGACCTGGCCAACAACCGTTCGCTCAACCTGACGGCCTTCGAGGATTACCGCCGACGTGAGAGCCAGCGCCCCGCCAGCCTGGATGCGGAGCTGGCCCGCCGCCTGACGCCCGGCTATGCGCATGCCGCTGCCAAGGATCCTGCCGTCCTGTCGGCCCAGACATGGAAGAAGGCGGAGAAATACTACGCAGAGCGCTTCTCCCGCATGAACGACGGCGTACTGATCATCGCCGGAGACCTGGACGAGTCAGTGGTGAAAAAACTCCTGTGCCGATACCTGGGCGGTTTCCGCGTCCTGAAGGGCTCGGTGGCCAGAAAACAGGTGGCTTACAGACCCCGGAGCGGTACGGCCAGTTTCACGGAAAGCGGCCCTGTGCAGGGTGTACACGTGCTCATGGATACGGAATATGCTCTCACCACAGAGAACTATTATACGGCGCAGGTGGCCATGGAGGCCCTTCAGAAGGCCCTGACGCGGCAGCTGGTACCCTACGGCTTCGCAGCGGAAGTCCGCCTGCACTCCCGGGCCCACCCGCAGGAGCGCTTTCAGGTGACGGTGAGCTGCCGGCCGCTGCCCCTTGCAGGGGTGCCTGCGCAGGTAGATGAAGTGTCGGCCCAAAGAGCCCTTACGGCTGTCAGGGCGGCCATAGCGGAGGCTGTTAAGGAGGTGGATGCCAAGGATCTGGCTCTCTGGAAGAAAAAGCTGGAGCAGGAAGTGGGGCAGGTCATGGCCAGCCCCGGGGGCTTTGTCTCCACCCTTTATGCCCGCTATGCCATCAACAAGGACCTTACCAGCCGCTACAAGGAAAGCATATCCGGTATTACCCGCGAGCAAGTGCAGAGATTCCTGCAAGCCATAGCTGCGGGCGGGCGCGTAGAATATGTAGTGCCATGAGAAAGGACTTTGGAACCATCGTTGAAATAGGCGACATCCTTGTGTCAGAGGATGTTATCATGGAGTTCTTCGCCTGCGACTACCCCGTCTGCAAAGGAAAATGCTGCATAGTGGGGGACAGCGGCGCTCCTTTGAAAGAAGAAGAACTGGAGCCCCTGGAGGTCAATTATCCCCATTATAACGCCCTGATGCGCCCGGAAGGCCGGGCGGCGGTGGCTGCCAAAGGCTTTTTCGAGATAGACCGCGAAGGGGACATCGTAACGCCGCTGGTAGCGGGCAGCGAGGAGTGCGCCTTCTGCCATTTTACCCCGGACGGAAGCTGTCTTTGCGCCATAGAACGGCAGTTCGAGAAAGGTTTCGGCTCTTTCCGGAAGCCCATTTCCTGCTCCCTCTATCCCATCCGCGTGGTAGCGCTGGGCGGCGGCCGCCTGGGCCTGAACCTTCACCGCTGGGACATCTGCCGGGAGGCCTATGAAAAAGGACGCCGCGAAGGAATCCGGGTGTACCAGTTCCTTCGCGCGCCGCTTACAGATGCCTTTGGGCAGGAGTTCTATTCCGCTTTGTCAGAGGCGGCCAGGATGCTCATCGCTGCCTCGTAGTCGTTTTCATTCACTTTTACCTCGATATTCCGGGCAAAGCTGAGGGAAGGATAGGAGGAGTCCGCCCCGAAGACACCGGCAGGGATGCCGTTTTCTCCCAGCTGGGCTACGCACATGTCTGCCAGGACCCTTTCTGTGAAGGTGGCGACGGTTTTAAATTTCTGGGTATCAGTCATTTTGTTTAATTTGATAGTTGATGGAAGAGACGGCGCGGGTAAGGTCCCGCACCAGGCCTTCTGCCTGAAAACCTTCCAGGGAAGGCTCTATGGTTATGCGGTCTTCCCAAAGGCGCATGGCCCGCGCCATGCCGGAAGAGAGCCGGAATTTGCGTCCGCCGCCGGCTGTTTCCCCGCAAGGCTCATAGCCGCGCCCGGCCATGGCCCGCTCGATGGCCTGCCAATGCGTTGCAGGGTCTCCCTGGGCATGGATGCTGCGTTTCCCGTAGCCGAAGAAAGGGTATGCTGCGCTCATGACGGCAAAGAGGAAGAAGATATAGCCAATGGAGGTCCAGCCATTGCGGAAAGCCACGCTAATGTCCTTGGAAACATAACCGGACAGCATCAGGATGCCTATCATCAGCACAAAGATGAGGGTAATCTGGATCAGGTATTTGAAGGCTCTTCTAAGGTAGGTCATACGAGTTCTCTTATGATTTCATCGGATACAAAGAAATGGCTTTCCGGGATGCGGTAGTAGCGTCCGGCCTGAACCAGGGCACCCTCTGCGAGCAGGCGCTGCACGTCTTCTTCCCGGCAGTTGGCCAGCAGGAACTCTCCGTCTATGCCTTTGGCGGTTCTCAGGCCCAGCATAAGGGTTTCCACTTTTTCGTCTTCAACGGTGAGGGCCTCTGAGCTGTGGGTGTAGCCGTCCAATTGAGCGCTGTTCCAGCTGCGCCCCTTCCCGCTGAAGGAATGGGCCGATGGACCCAGCCCCACATACGGCCGCCTGGCCCAGTATCCGCCGTTATGAAGGGCCTCGAAGCCAGGCTTGGCGAAGTTGGAAATCTCATAGTGTACAAAGCCCGCAGCAGCCATTTTGCGGCAAAGCAGCTCATACTGCTGCCGGCAAAGTTCCTCCGGGGCTTCCTCGTACTCTCCGTTTTCCAGCATCTGGGCCAGCCGGTTGTCCCCCTCCACGGTGAGCTGGTAGCAGGAAATGTGCTCCGGCTCCAGGGCTATGGCCTGGTCAATGGTGGCCTCCCAGGTGGCGTCCGATAGGTTGGACAGGCCGAAGATAAGGTCCAGGCTCAGGTTCTTGAAACCGGCTTCCCGCACCAGGCGGACGGCCTCCAAGGCCCCTTCCGCGCTGTGCCGGCGGTTCATCCAGCGAAGGAGCGTGTTGTCGAAGGACTGGATGCCCAGGCTCATGCGGTTTACGCCCAGTGACTTGAGGCTCTCCAGGTAGTGGAGTCCCTTCTCCACGATATCCTCCGGGTTGCACTCCAGGGTGAACTCCGTGTAGGGCCCGCCATGGCCGCACTGCTCCAGGGTGAGGAGGATGCGGGTGAGATGGGCAAGGGGCAGCACGGATGGTGTGCCGCCCCCGAAGTAAAGGGTCTTGAGACCATCGTCCACTTCCGGGGCCCGGCGGCGGATTTCCTCGCAAACCTGCCGGGTGTAGGCCTCATACATGCCCTCCTGCGGGATTTGGGAGTAAAAGTCGCAGTAGGTGCAGAAGCTCTTGCAGAAAGGGACGTGGATGTAAATCATACTAGCGGAGCATGCATTCGGCGCGGCCTAACAGCCCTTTTTCCGTGTAAATCTCCAGCGTATATACACCCTTGACAAATTCTCCGGTGTTGTTGATATAGATGGAGAGATCTACCTCGTTGCCTTCATAATCTACGGCGCGGGAGGCGGTGGCCTGCATGGGTGTGCCGTTTACCATAAAGTCACCGGACTCATTGTTCGCAAGGAGCAGGCCCTCGGGGTCCTTGACGCGGGCATATACGCGGACGGGGCCATGGTCTGCCAGGGAGTTCTCTACCAGGGTGAGGCCGGCCACCATGTAACGTACGCGGCTGTGGCGGTCACCGGCTTTGTCGTTGCTGTAGTAGCCGGTGAGGGAGATGGCGCGGGCGCGAAGCACCTTGCCGGCGCTTACCTGCGAGGAGAGGTTCTCTACCTGCTGGGTAAGCTGCTCGTTGGCGCGGCGGCTTTCTGCGGCTTCCCGGCGGGCGGCTGCAGCATCTGCCGTGAGGCGCTTGTTCAAGGTATTGAGCGAGTCAATCTGGCCGATATAACCCTTCATGATGGCGCGAAGGGTGCCCAGCTCTTTCTCATACTGGCGGATCTTGGCGCGGTTGGTGGCCTCCGTCTTGCTGAGTTTTTCAATGAGCATGGCCACTTGTTCGCGGGAGGTGTCCAGCTGGTGGTTGATGCTCTCATAGTCTGTGTTGAGGGTGTTGAAGTCGTTCTGCAGTTCCATCATTTGCTGGGCAAGCTCTGCTTTTTCGCCTTCCAGGTCCTGGACCAGGGCGCTGCGCTGGTAGAGCAGGTAACCCAGGCCGCAGGCCAGGGCCGCTGCTACTACTGCCAGAACGGTCATGAGGGTACGGGGACCTTTCTTCTCTTTTCTTTCGCGTTCCTCACGCTCTATCCTCTCGAGGGGATCTTCAGTCATAGTAGTATGTGATTTAGATAAGGTTTGACAAATGTTGGCTTGCGGTATATCAATACATATTTCCACAAATATAACTATATTTGTACAAATAACATGCTAGAGTGCTATGGAAAATGTCTTTTATGGCCGCGTACAGGCCTTGAGGGCCCTTATGCGGGAGAACGGATGGGATGCCGTCATCCTCACGGGCAGTGACCCCCACGCCAGTGAGTATCCCGCTCCGCGCTGGAAACAGGTAGAGTGGCTCACGGGCTTTACCGGAGAAGCCGGAGATGTAGTGGTCACGGCCGGCCACGCCGGCTTGTGGACGGATACGCGTTACTTCATCCAGGCCGTGCGTCAGCTGGAGGGAACGGGCGTGGAGCTTCACAAAATGCGCGTGCCGGAGCAGATACCCATACCGCAGTGGTTAGCCTCGTTGCAGATGGAGGCGCCCGTTGTGGCCGTAGATGGCCTTTGCCAGACAGTAGCTGCCGTGCAGGCGCTCCAGGAGGCGGTTCCCGGCGTCAAGGTGGTACCTGTGCCGGACATCCTCTCCAGCCTTTGGGAAGAGCGTCCGCCCATCCCCTGCACGCCCATCATCACGCTGGGGGAAGACCTCTGCGGCGAAAGCCGCGAGGAACGCCTTCGCTGGCTTAGAAAGTGGCTTTTAAGGCAGGAGGCCGATGCCATCCTCCTCACTTCCCTGGACGAGATTGCCTGGCTCCTGAATGTCCGCGGCCAGGACATAGACTATAACCCTTTTGTCATCTCCTACCTGCTTGTCACCCTGGAAGACGCCTTCTGGTTTGTCAGGAAGGAAGGCTTCGAGGAAACAGACCCGGAAACGGAAGCCAGCTTCTCGGAGCTTCAGGCCGATGGAATTACCATCTGCGACTACTCTGCCATCAGCTTCACGCTGGGCTCTCTCAGGGAAAACGGCGTGGAGCGCCTGTGTACGGACCCTTCCGGGCTCAATGTCTCGCTTCGGCAATTGCTGGAAGGGGAAGAAGGGCCCATCATCCTGGACGGCAACTCTCCGGTGGCCCTCAGGAAGGCCGTGAAAAACAGCGTGGAGATAGAAGGAATGCGGGAAGCCCATCTGGAAGACGGCCTGGTAATGGAGCAGTTCCTCTACTGGCTGGAGACCCATGCCGGGCAGGTGAACGAGTGGGAGGCTGCCTGTATGCTGGGCCGCCTGCGCTCGGGCGTGAGCGGATACCGCGGCGACAGTTTTGAAACCATATCGGCCTATGGACCTTCGGCGGCGCTGCCGCATTATGTGACCCCCCGCAGCGGGTCGGCCCTGCTGGAGGCGCGGGGGCTTTACCTGGTGGATTCCGGCGGGCAGTATCTTTTTGGCACTACGGATATCACCCGTACGGTGCCGCTGGGACCCTGTACGCCGCTGGAAAGGAAAGACTATACCCTGGTGCTGAAGGGGCATATCGGCCTTGCGATGGCCGTGTTCCCGCGCGGGACGGCAGGCTGCCAGATAGATGCCCTGGCCCGTGAACCGCTGTGGCGGCATAAACGGAACTTCGGGCATGGTACAGGGCATGGCGTGGGCTTTTTCCTGGGGGTGCACGAGGGCCCGCAGGATATTCGGCAAAACTTTAACAGCCAGCCGCTGGAGCCGGGCATGATCTGCTCCAACGAGCCAGGCCTTTACCGCGAGGGCATGCACGGCGTCCGTCATGAAAACGTGGTGCTGGTGCGCCCGGTAGGGGA
This sequence comes from uncultured Bacteroidia bacterium, assembly GCA_902788175.1. GTDB lineage: Bacteria > Bacteroidota > Bacteroidia > Bacteroidales > UBA932 > Cryptobacteroides. Next base: position 7,417 of record CADAJF010000001.1, on the reverse strand, counting down.
CAACGAGTTTGGCTCGTTCCTGGGCTTTGAAACCCTTACGCTCTGCCACCTGGACACCTCCTGCCTGGAGTTGGGGCTTCTCACGGCCGAAGAACGCGAATGGCTCAACACCTACAATGAGCGCGTGTACCGCACGCTGAGTCCCCGCCTGGAACCGCATGTTGCCGGGTGGCTTCGCAAAAAAACACGCCCGGTGTAAGAAAAATTTGGTTTATAGAATAAACTTGTTTATATTTGCATTGCGGTTGTGTCAGACTGCGCAGCTGCGCACACCGCATAACAAGTGTAAACAATTGATTTATGGAACAAAACAAAGAATTGTCGGCCCGGGAGAGCCTGGCGCTCATTAACGAAACCCTCAACAACAGCCGGCAGGAGATTACCCGCCGAAGCGGAAAATACCTTCTCCTCTGGGGAATACTCCTTACGGTTTTTTCCCTGCTGGTGTTCGTTCTTTGGAAAGCTACCGGCAAGCCATATTGGAATTTCCTGTGGTTTGTGATGCCGGTTATCGGCTTTATTGCCGCGGCTTTCCTTAATAAGAAAGAAACGGTAGAGATGCCCGACAATGCGGTGAGCCGCATTCTGGCTGGTATTTGGCGCACCTTCGGCGTGTTCGCCGTGTCGGTGGCGCTTTTCACCATTATCTATTCCAGGGCCAACGTGAATCCGCTGGGCACCGTTGCCTCCGTGGTGAACCTCACGCCCATGATTCTGCTCCTTTTCGGCATGGCAGAGACGGTGAGCGGCGTTGCTGTCCGCAACCGGGCTATTACCGTGGCGGGCTTTCTTACAGGTGTTGGCGGCCTCATAGTCTGCTATCTCCTGGGTTCGATGGGGGAGGCCGACGGCATGCTCCTCTTCACCTTCGCCGGCGTTATCCTGGCAGCGACGGGTCTCATTGTGAAACGGAAGTAGGCGCTATGTTTCCGAAACTTGATCCGCTCCTTCACTCGGAGCTGAGGCTTGCGGTCATGTCCATTCTTGCGGGGGTAGAGTCGGCCGACTTTACCTACCTCAAGAAGCAGACCGGTGCCACTTCGGGGAACCTTAGCGTGCAACTGGACAAGCTTTCTTCCGCCGGCTATATTACGGTGGTAAAGGGCTTCAAAGGCAAAATGCCCTGCACCACCTGCGCCGTCACACCTGCCGGGCTGGACGCCTTCGGCCAGTACGTCACCGCCCTCCAGGAATACCTCACCGCCGGGAAGTAGCTGCCCTGCCTTCTTCCGCCCTGTTCATTTTGACCCCGTAACAACTATGAGAAAATATTGGCTTGATAATTTGCGTTGGGTGACTGTACTGCTGGTATTGTTCTATCACGTCATTTACTATTACAACAACAAAGGAGTCTTTGGTGGTGCCGGTGGTTTCGGAGACGGCCCCCAGTACCAGGACGTAGTGATGTATATCCTGTATCCGTGGTTCATGCCGCTGCTGTTTCTGCTCGCGGGTATCAGCGCCCGTTATGCGCTGCAGAAGCAGTCATCGCGGGAATGGTTCCGTTCCCGCACGCGAAAGCTGCTGGTGCCATCTACCATAGGCCTGTTTGTATTCCAATGGATGACAGGGTATTTCAACTCGATGAAGCCGCTCCTAATTGGGGATAACGTGGCCGATGGCCTTCCACTTGTGGCCCAGTACCTGATATGGGCTGTCAGCGGGACGGGGCCGCTCTGGTTCATCCAGCTGCTGTGGCTGCTGTCCCTGGTGCTGCTGCTGGTGCGCAAGCTGGACCGTAAGGACAGGCTTTGGAATGCCTGCGGCAAGCTTTTCGGCGGGAAAGGCGGCCTGGTTTGGGTGCTTCTTCTGGGCATACTTTTTTGGGCCGGCGAGCAAACGCTTATTCGGGAGCCCAGGCCGGAATCCCTGGACGGTCTTCTGAACCTGTACAAGCCCCTTTTTTATCTGGTTCCTTTCCTGCTGGGCTACTTTGTTCTCTCGCATGAGGGTGTGCAGCAGAAGCTTCGGCAAGCCTGGATCCCGCTGCTGGCAGGCGCCGTAGTGACGGGGGTGTGGCTGACTGTCACAACCTTCGGGCAGGACAATACCTCCCCGGCCTATCTTTCCAGCCCCCTTACCTGCCTGTACGGCTGGCTTTCCTGCCTGGCGCTCATCGGCTGGTTCCAGGCCCGCTTTGACCGGACATCGGCCTTTGCAGGTTATATGACTCGCGCCAGCTTCGGCCTTTATATTGTTCATTATCTGGTGGTTGCCTGCTTTGGTTACATGCTCAGATTCCACACCCAGCTGCCCCCTGTGGCCATTTACCTCTTGCTGGCCCTGGCCGTATTTACCCTCTCCCCGCTGCTCTATGAGCTCCTTCGCCGCATCCCCTTCATCCGCTGGGCCGTCCTGGGCGAACCCCTCCACCCAAGATAGCCTGACACCTAAACGCCTGACCCTAAGCGCATTATAAAAATCAATCGTTGCAATTTGCAACGATTGATTTTTGTAAACACCTGTGCTGCAGCGGATTAGGCTTCGCGGGCGGGGTCGGTTTCTTCCAGGCCGGGTTCTTCTTTGCTGAGGGCAGCTTCCAGCCGCTCCAGCTGGGCCAGGATGGCCTTGCGGGCTTCTTCCTTCAGTTCACCGCCTTGCTCCTGCAGGGTTTTCTTGAGTTTCTTGGCCTCGATACGGGCGTAGCGATAGCGGACAGAGGCATCGTGGGCCAGTTCGCCAAGTTCTTCCTTGGCTTCGTCGTAGCCTTCGGAAGCGGCTTCCATGAATTTGCGCCGTGTTTCCTCTCCCTTGTCGGGGGCGAAGAGGATGCCGGCCAGTGCGCCCAGCGTGGCGCCGGCAATAAAGCCAAATAAGGATTCGGATTTCATGGTATCAATTAATTAAAGTTACGGCTTGCGAAGGGAAGGGAAATGCGGAGGGCGTTGTGCCAGTACTCCCAGGTGTGGGCGCCGTCGCGAACGCGCAGCTGGGCGTCCAGGCCGGCGTGGCGCATTTTGAGGTAAAGCTGGACGGAGAGCATCATGAGGGAATCGTCGTCTCCGCAGTCCAGGAACCACTTGACGGTTTTGAGCTGCTGGAGGGTGGATTCATCGGCCCGGTCCATAAACCCCAGGGCCGAATGCTCTATAACCGACTGGTTCACAATGTAAAGTTTGTCTGTTTTGTCCAGGTTTTCGCGGTCCGGGCGGTTTTGGCTGTCCAGCCAGGCGCTCATGCCATAGCTGCTGGAAAAGAGCTCCGGATGGCGCTGGGCATAGACGATGGAGCCGCCGCCGCCCATGGACAGGCCCATGATGGCCCGCCGACCCTTGGCGCCGCCACAGTGGTAGGCACTTTCTGCCGCCGGCATCAGCTCCTGGAAGAAAAAGTCTTGGTAGGGCCAGTCCTGCACGTTGAAGTAACCGTTCTGGACGTGGTGTACGTCCGGGTCTCCGGCGTTGGGCATCACAATTACTACCGGAAGCAGTTCGCCGGAGGCAATCAGTTCATCGGCCACATCTTTGAAACGGCCTCTTTCCTGCCAGTCTGAGTACACGCCGTATAGGCCGTGCAGCAGGTAAATCACCGGGTACTCCCTGGCGGCATCATAGCCCTGGGGAAGGTACACGTTGTATTTGACTTCGGTTCCAAGGACCGAGCTTTGGATACTCTCGGTGACAAGACGGCTCTGCGCAGCGGCTGTAATTCCCAGCAGCAACAGACCCCATAACAAAGCAAAACGTTTCATAAGATGGTATTTTTTCCAAAGTTAGCAAAAAAAGCGAATTGTACCTAATTATTTGGATGCGCGGGCAAGGATGTCCCCCAGCTGGTCGCGGTCCATGTTCCCGTCCATGGAGATGAAGTTGATCTCGTCGCTCTGCTGCTCGATCATAATAAGGGAAGTTACCGTTTTCTCATCGCCATCCACATAGATGCGTACTACCTCGCCGTCTTCCTTGGCTTCCAGAAGAAGCTCGTAGTTGCCGTTGGCGATGAATTGGCTCACATCGGCGTGAAGTTCCTTGACATGCTTGGGATTATCGGTGGAGAGCATGTAAAAGCCTTTGAGGGACTTGATGATGGGCGAAAGGTCCACGTCCCCGTCGTTGATTTCAAAATCCGGGAGACGGCCGATGATGCGGAACATGGCAGGGGAGATATAGACGGCCTCCATGCCGGGAAGGTCCGAGTACTTCTTGTAAAGCTGCTGGCCGCTTTGAGCCAGGGCGCTCACGCTAAGGGTGAGCAGAAGGAGAATTAAATATAACTTTTTCATTTCCAATAATTTACTTTTTCCATTGTGTTTTCTGCCGCTTCCATTTTTTCAGAAGCGCGGTGTACGGTTCCGGAGAGTTTCCCGAAGGCCTGCTCCACGGCTACGTAGGCAAGGTAAGGGTCCTGGAAGGTGTCCTTGGGCCGCTGTGCCCATTGGTAGGCCGATACTCCGGCAAAGAGCAGTACTGCTGCCGCTGCACTCCAGGCAAAGGCTTTCCGGCGGGAGGAGGGCAGCCTGATGGCAAAGTCTTCCGGTACGGGGATGCTTTCGTCGGCCCCGATGCGCTCAAGCTCCGCTGCGCTAAGCTTTTCTATGTCTTGGATGCGTTTCATAGCAGTTGTTTGAGTTTTTTTCTGGCCAGGGATACCTGGACCCTGATGTTGAGGCCGCTGAGGCCGGTTTCCTTTTCTATTTCCTGGTAAGACAAGCCCTGAACAAGTCTGAGGCTGAGGAGTTTACGCTGACCGGGCGGTAGCTGGTCAATGGCGCGGGAGACGGCTTGCAGCTCTTCCCTTTGCAGCAGGGCCTCGTCGGGCGGTGCGGTGCTCAGGTCCTCCTCGCTCAGTTCCCGGACGCTTTGTCTTCGGCGGATACGGTCTATGCAAAGATTCTTCAGAAGCAAAGAACCATAGGCCGACGGATTCCGGACGATTTCCAGCTGGTCCCGCAGGTTCCAGAGCTTGAGATACAGGTCCTGGACGGCATCCCTGGCATCGGCGTCGCTTTCCAAGATATAGAAGGCAATGCGGTAGAAACGCTCCTGCAAAGGGAGCCAGACACGCTGGAACTGACTGCCGCTCACTGCGCAAGTGCCATCAGTTCCCCGACATATTTCATATCTATGCTGCCGCGGGCATAGAGAAAGACACCGTCCGAGCTGTACAGGACGCAGTCTTTGAGACGGCCGTCCTCTTCCACCCCGTAGATGCGCATTTTTTCGCCGCTTTCGCTGGCTTCCAGGATGAGTTCCATGCCTTCAAACTGTTTTTCCAGTTTTTCGGAGAAGCGGGTTTTGACAGAAGGGGCAGCATCTTCGAAGTCCACGATGATGAGTTTCTTGATACCGTCGAACACCTTGAGGGCAAGACGGTCTTGCTCACTCATGCTTTTTCCGGATATGGTGGCTGCACCCCGGAGTAAACTGAGGGCCACGGGGCCCATGGAGATGGTTTCAAAGCCTGGCTCTCCTTTGTACTGCCGGATAAGGCTTTCCAGTTTGAGCGGGCTTGCAGCCCAGGCACTTACCAAAGTTGCCAGGGCCAAAATGCATGTGATAATTCCTTTTTTCATTTTTTCTTCCAAGCGCTTGCAATCAAAAGACGCAACTTCGCCCAAAATGTTAAAAGGAGCCGGCCGATTTTTTTACGGATGAACGAGCGTTCCCACTTTTTTGCCGCTTAGGAGGCGCGTGAGGTTGCCGGTGGCGTTCATATCAAAGACGATGATGGGCATATTGCCCTCCGAGCAAAGGGCGTAGGCCGTCTGGTCCATCACTTTGAGGCGGCGGGAGATGGCCTCGTCGAAAGTTAGCTCCTCATATTTGGTGGCCGAAGGGTCTTTCTCCGGATCTGCGGTGTAAACGCCGTCCACGCGTGTACCTTTAAGAAGGGCGTCCGCGCCGATTTCCAGCGCCCGCAGGGCCGCGCCGCTGTCTGTGGTGAAGAAGGGATTGCCGGTGCCGCCGGCGATAAGGGCCACGCCGCCGCGCTCCAGGACTTTCACGGCCTCATCCCGCATATAATATTTGGCGTAAGGTTCCATGGGGGTGGAGGTGAACACCTCTGCCTCTATGCCTTCAGCCTTGATGAACATTTTCAGGGCCAGGGAGTTGATGACGGTGGCCAGCATGCCCATCTTGTCCCCGTCCACCCGGTCGAAGCCTTTCCCTACGCCCTGCAGGCCGCGGAAAATGTTGCCGCCGCCGTTGACGATGGCTACCTGGAGGCCGGCCTTGGCCGCCGCCGCCACTTCCTTCGCATATTTTTCCAGCCAGGCCGTATCCAGCCCCTTTCCGGCAGGGCCGCCGAGGCTTTCGCCCGATAGTTTAAGTAGAACGCGCTTGTACATATTCTCTTTCAGATTTGAAACAAAAGTACCCAAATAGTGGGAAAAATCCAAGAAAGATTCCTATATTTGCATGCTTGAAAAACAATTTTACAACAATAATGGCTAATTTTTTAACCTCCTCTATCGGCAAGAAGTTCATCCAGAGCGTGTCCGGCGCTTTCCTCATTATCTTCCTGCTGCTTCACGGAACCATCAATTTCTTCTCCGTCCTGGATTCACTCAGTGGTAAATTCGGCGCAGTTGCCGCGGACGATACCCTCTTCTCCACCGGAGACGGCCTGTTCAAACTGGGCTGCGATTTCATGTCCACCGGCTTTATCAGCATCATGGTCCCTGTGCTGGCCCTTGGCTTCATTGTCCATATCGGCTACGGCATCTGGCTCACCATCGACAATTACAAGCGTCGTGGCGGCATCAAGCGCTATGAGGTGGCCTCCAAGGCCAAGAACGATAGCTGGAGCGCCAAGAACATGGCCATCCTGGGTGTCCTGATCCTGGGTCTCCTGGGCTTCCATCTCGCCCACTTCTGGGCCAAGATGCAGCTGCCGGAGATGTTCGGAATCGGCAACTATGAGGACAACCCTTATACCCTGCTCATGGCAACCTTCAGCAAGTGGTGGATGGTGGCCCTGTACATGGTCTGGTTCGTGGCCCTCTTCCTGCACCTGGAGCACGGTTTCTGGAGCATGTTCCAAACCATTGGCTGGAACAACAAGAAGTGGCATAAGCGCCTCAAAGTCACCGGCATTGTAGTAAGCGCAGTCATTGTACTGCTGTTTGTAGCCACGGCCGTCAACGCCTACGTGGAGGCAATGGCCTTGTAGTTTTCCATTTTCTCCGTCGTTTAAAGGAGGTTGACTTGATAATGACAAGTTGACCTCCTTTTTTAACGTAGAGTATGGTGTTGCGGGAGGGGAGCCCGTTTCCCGGTCTAAGCCACGATTACTTTCACTCCTGACTTCTCAAAAGCCTTGCGGCTTTCGTCCTTGATGCCGGAGTCGGTGATGAGGATGTCGATTTCCCTGGTGGAACAGATGCGGCCAAAGCCGTGGGCGCCGATCTTGGAGGAATCTGCCAGGACGATGACGGTATCGGCGACACGGGCCATGAGGGAGAGGAGTTCCGCTT